>CBJLMA010000070.1:0-10008 GCA_966424035.1 uncultured Sphingomonas sp.
GTGATCCGCACCGGCGTGCCGCGGCGCGACACGCGCGCAAGGCTGCTCGGCAACAAGCCATCACGCGCAACGGTAAAAAAGATGCGGCTCTGGCCGTAGAAGAAGGCGAGAATGACGGTCGGAAGCGCGATGACCGCGGACGCGCCGAGCACCCGTGCGGCCCAGGGCTGACCGATGTCGCGAAGGATCAGCGCGAGCGGCTCGGCACTGCCGGCGAAGCCGGTATAAGCCACTGCGCCGATCGCTGCGCCGGCGACGGCCATGTAGATTGCCACACATACGACCATCGAGCCGACGATGCCGATCGCCAGATCGCGGCTCGGATTCTTGGCCTCCTCGGCCGCGGTTGCGATCGCATCGAAGCCGTAGAATGCGAAGAAGATGATCGCTGCTGCCGCCATCACGCCAACCTCGCCCCCCGAGGGGCCGCTGCGCGGGAAGCCATAGGGCATGAACGGGTGAAAGTGATCCGGATTGAACACCGGCAGCGCAACCGCGATGAACAGGGCCAGCGCAGCCATCTTGATGAGAACCAGAATGGCATTCACGGTCGCGCTTTCGCGAGTCCCGGCGATCAACAGTCCGGCGACGACCCAAATGATGAAGATCGCCGGAAGGTTGACGATTCCGCCGAGCTCGGGTCCCTGGATCAAAGCATCCGGCAAACCGAGGCCGATCGACTTGAGGAACCCGGCAGCATAGCCGGACCAGCCGACCGCGACGGCACTGACAACCAAAGTATATTCAAGAATGAGCGCGACACCGATCATCCAGGCGATCAGCTCGCCGAAGACGACATAGGAATAAGTGTAAGCCGATCCCGAGGCGGGGATCATCGTCGCGACCTCGGCATAAGCGAGCGCCGCGCAGGCGCAGATCAAGCCGGCAATTGCGAAAGACAGGATCACAGCTGGTCCCGCTTTTCCTGCGCCGACACCGATCAGCGTGAGGATGCCGGTACCAACGATCGCGCCGACGCCGAGCGCGACGAGGTGCGGCCAGGAAAGTGACTTCTTGAGCCTGTGCTCCTCGGGCATTGCCTCGGGGGGCACCACGATCTTGCGAACGTTCCAATTCTTCATGTCGCTCGGCTCCCCCTCCCCGTCAGTTCGATCGTAGCGAAGAGCGATGCGAACACGCAATGGACTGTCGCATCGCGCGGGTACCAAGTGCCCGAAGTTGACAAAGTTGGCACCTCAACGCGTGCACGCACGGATATTTCGGGCTCGGCGGCAAGATCGCGTGCGCGATGCTTTCGATTGACTGGGCGCTTCCGGCTCGCCCTTGTTAGAGTTCGGTTACCGTAGCTCTTGAAGATGTTGATTTAACGACGCAAAGTGCGCGGCGGCCTGTAGGAGCGGTCATGGCCCGCGTATTTCTCAGTTACGCACGTGACGATGCTGGACTCGCCAAGCAATTGGCTAGCCTGATCGACGAGGCCGGCCATCAGGTTTGGTGGGACCGTGAAATCCACGGCGGCAGCCATTTCTCGAGCGAAATCGACAAGGCCTTGCAGGATGCCGAGGCGGTGCTGGTGCTGTGGACCGACGTGTCGGTCAAGTCAGCCTGGGTGCAGGACGAGGCAGCCGAGGGGCGCGACTCGGGCCGGCTCGTTCCTGCGGTACTCAATGGCGTCCGTCCTCCGCTCGGCTTCCGTCAATATCAATCGATCGAGCTGGGCGCGTGGACCGGAGACGGCAAGCCGCAGGAGTTCGACGCTCTCCTCAAGGCGATCGACAAGACCGGCGACCGCAAGGTCGAGCCGCCCGAGCCCGTCGAGGCACGTGCGGAAAAGCTCACTTATTCGATCTGCGTTCTGCCGTTCGCGAACATGAGCGGCGAGTCGGAGCAGGAATATTTCAGCGACGGCATCACCGAGGACATCATCACGGACCTTTCGAATGTGTCCGCTTTGTCGGTGGTCGCCCGCAACACCGCATTCACGTTCAAGGGCCAGTCGCTCGACGTGAAGGAGGTCGCACAAAAGCTCGGTGTTACGCACGTGCTGGAGGGGAGCGTTCGCAAGGCCGGAAACCGCGTCCGGATCACCGCACAGCTGATTGACGGAGCCAAGGGCGACCACGTCTGGGCCGCGCGCTACGACCGCGATCTCGATGATATTTTCGCAATTCAGGACGAAATCTCCAAGGCAATCGTGGAAGCGCTCAAGGTCAAGCTGCTGCCGGAAGAAAAGAAGGCGATCGAGCAGCGTGGAACCACCAACGTCGAGGCATACAATCTCTACCTCATGGCGCGGCAGCAATGGATCAGCGGTAATTTCGGCGATCCGCGCCGCGATGAAGCGATAGTCCGACTGTGCCAGCAGGCTACTCGGCTGGATCCAGAATATGCTCAGGCATGGGCGCTGATGGCGCTTGCTCAGGCCGAGATTCGGTTCGTGCACGGAAGAGAAGAAAACGCACTCCCAGCTGCCGAGCGCGCAATCGAGCTCAATCCGGCGCTCCCCGAGGCGCACTGCATAAAGGCGCGCTATCTCGAAGAAGAAGGAAAACGCGAGGACGCCGAGCGGCAGATGCGAATGGCTTTGAGACTCGACCCATCTTCATGGGAGGTCAATCGGGAAGTCGCGCGGATGCTGTTCAGGCATGGCCATATTCGCGAGGCTATTCCCTTCTTCGAAAAAGCCACGTCCCTGATGGAAACCGATTGGCACAATCCGCTGATGCTCCACACCTGCTACCGTTCCACGAGGGACGAGGCATCGCTGCGCAATAGCGCGAAAACAGCGTTCGAACGCGCCGAAAAAGCAGTCGCCAAGGACCCGACCAGCGGCGGCGCGTTGATTGCCGGAGCGACGGCGCTTGCCGTTCTTGGTGATCCGGACAGAGCGCGCGAGTGGCTCCGGCGGGCTCTGCTCCTCGACCCGGATAATCTTGGGATGCGCTATAATATCGGTTGCCTGCTCGTGCAGGACCTGGACGATGCGGAGAGCGCACTCGAAACGCTGCAGCCCTTTTTCGAACATGTGAACAGCACCACGCACATGCGCCACATCGACGTGGATCCCGACCTAGACCCGATCCGCGGCGATCCGCGATTCAAAGAGATGCTCGCAGCCGCAAAGGAGCGGTTGGGAATGGAGACATCGGCCGCATAGCCGCTGCGCCGCCATCCACTTGTGCAATGGCGCACAATGTGAGGCTCGTGGCGCACCGTGCGCGATCAATAATCCTTCGACACGCGCACGCTGGCGCTCGACCTTCCAATCGTGGAGACGGTCGACAGCAGGGAGAGCCACCTGGTCATCTGATATTCGACCTGGGTCGCAGAATAGCCGGCGCCATCGGTCACCACTTCGACGAACAGTTTGCGGGTGATGTATTTGCCTGCGCCAATTGCCGTCTTCTGGCCGGTCGCGACGTCGGCGGGCACGACGCGCAGGCGGTCGAGACCAATGGCACGCCTCAACGCATTGATCGGGTCGAGACTGCCCGAGCCCGATTGCAGCGCGGCGACGGCCGAAGCGAGCTGCAACGCCTCGGGCGCGGAAAGATTGGTGATCGAGGTGCCGAAGAGGATCCGCGACAGCAATTCATCCTCGGGCATCGCAGGCACGCTTGCGAAGCTGATCTCGGGCTTGAGACCCGTGCCGGCGACCGTAACCGTCGCATTCAGCCCCTGCACTGCAGCTTCAGCGTGAATGTCGAGCAAAGGATCCACCGGACTCTCGCCGCGGAAGCGGATCACTCCGCGGTCGATGCGAAAGACGCGGCCGGCGAAGTCGTAATTGCCCTGAACGAGATCGGCGCGGCCATCGAAGCGGGGCGTGTCCGCCAGCCCCCCGATCTGCAGATTGGTCGTCCAGCGGCTGTTGATTCCAAGACCGGTGACCTGAAGGTCGCTTCCGGCGAGCTTCAGATTGAGCTTCCACGGATGGAGCGCAGTCGGCTCGATGACGTCCTCTTCGGCAAGGCCCGTCTCGCGAACGTTCAGCTGCGGCACTGCGGAAGCAGCGCTTGCCCGGCCGAGCTGAAAACGGCCCTTATTGAGCCTGAGGTCGCCGGAAATGACGCCCCCGTTCGCATCGGACTTGAGCCGGAGCGGTCCGGTGACGCGCGCTGCGACATCGTCTCGGTTCAGCAGCAGCGCCTGGTTGGCGGCGAAGTCCAGGTTGAGCAGCGTCTTGCCGCCCGAGAAAGTGATCGAGCCATTGCCGGCTATGCTTCCACCTCCGGGTGTCTGCCCGGCAATCCGGGTGAAGATCAGCTGCGGTCCGGAGAAACGCGCGTCGCTCGTGACATGGTCGATGACCATGCCGGTTACCTGGCTTTCCAGTCGCCCGTTTGCGGTCCTCAGCGATCCCTGGATGGCCGGGTTCGAAAGACGCCCGCCAATGTCGGCGCCAACGGCCAGCGGACCGGACATATCGATGACCTCGCTGCCGGTCAGGCGCCACAATGTGTCGGCCGGACCAACGTAGCGCAGCTGTGCGAACAGGGGCGCATTCATGAGCTCGGCGACAAGCGGCCCTCCGCCCAGCGGCGCAAACCTGGCTTGTGCACGGCCGACGATCGCGCCGTCGCTCGCAGCGACAGCGCGAAGACCGGCCTGGTTGCCATTGACGATTGCTGCGACAGCAACGTCGATTGGCTTCGACGCAAGCACGAGGCCAGCGCGGCTGAGGCCATGCACCTTGAGGTCGAGACGGCCGCTGCGATTGCTCTTCCAGGCGTAATCCAGCTCGCCGGTTGCCGAACCCGAAAGGTCGAGGTTTGGCCAGATGATGTCGAGCACCTGCAACGGCATCGCTTCGAGCTGTGCATGGACCTCGGGGCGTGAGCCGCTGCGGCCGGACAAGGTCGCATTGCCGCCGGCAAAGCTCAGATTGGTCGGTGCGAGCGTCCAGCCGTCGCCGTCGCTGGTCAGCACTGCCGCCTGGTTCAGCACCAGCCGCTGTCGGTCGATTTGGCCGTTGCCGGTCAGGCGGATCCTGTTCGGCGCCACGTCGGCCAGTGTCGAGAAAGCGAAAGCCGCGCCGCGCCGGCCGGCGAAGGCCGCGCGGACCTGGCCGATGCCGTTGACCAGCCGGGCGTTTGCCGTCAGCCGCGCGAGCGTGACTGCGCCCGAATTAATTCCGCGCGCATCCACGCTTCCTTCGATGGTCGTCCTGCCGTCGGCGAGAATGACGATAGCGTCCGCCCGGCCGGTGCGGACGCTGAAGGACTCCGCAAAGGCTGCATCGTTGGCAAGCAGATGCGCATCGATCCGCTGCGCCTCGCCGGCAGGCGAAAAGTCGAGCGTTCCGCCGAGCGTGCCGTTCGCAAGGCGCAGACGGCCAAGGAAACCGCCCGGCAAGGATTTGAGATCGCCGCTCGCATGTGCTCCGCCTGCATCGAGCGCTGCGATTGCGATGACCGTCGGCGCATTGTGCGGCAGCAGGATCTGGCCCTTGCTGGTGAAGGGCCCGAGCCGCGAACCGCCGGCAGCCCGATAGTCATATCCCGCTGCAATCGGATCGAGCGCTAGCCGCATGTTGGTGATTCCGAGCGCCTCGTTCGGGCTCGAAAGCAAGAGGTCGAGCTTCGGGCGTTCGATATGGCCGTCGAGGATCATCCTGACTGGCCCATATTTCGCCTGCCTCCCGACAGCAGAGATATGGAACGTGCCGTCCTTGAAGCGCTCGCCCGCGCCCGCCAGCCTCAGCCTGGGCGAATAGAGCTGAAGGTTGGTGAAGTGGACAATTCCGTCGTTTGCGCGCTCGAGACTGGTGGTGAGCGACGGCAAGCCGCCGGTGAGGCTCTGGAAGAAGCTGTTGTCGAGCCGCCGTACCCAGGCTTTCGCGGTGCCGACGACATGACTGCCGTGGTTGTTTGCACCCGGCTCGACATGCAGATCAGTGACAATGTCGACAATACCGATACCCGGGATGAGGTAACGCTGCATTGCCCCTGAGAGGGTGACATCGAAGCGGCCGGTGACCAGATCGATCAGCAGCGAGAGCTTGCCGTTCCACTTCGCGCTGGTGAGCCTCAGATCCTGGCCCTGAACCAGCCTCGGCGTGACCGAAAGCCATCCTTCAATCTGCGGATTGGCAAGCATTGCCCCGGCAACGTCACCGATCCCGGTGATCGCCTTGGCTGCAAGACGGACCGGTACGCGCATTGGCCAGGGGGTGAACCGTCCCCTTCCCTCTGCATTCAGGCCGATAAACCCGTTGTTGTCGAACTGCACGAAATCGGAGGTCAGCCGATAGGAATAATCGGCACTGGCGAACGGCCCGTCCAAGGTCCACACCATGCGGACGCTCTTCCCGGTCATGTTGCTGAACAAGGCCGGCGGATTCAGCAGATCTACGCCGAGGCGAAGTTTGCGATAACGGTTTTGGGCGAGGTCGAGCGTTCCCTTGGCGATCGCCCGCAACTCCGGCGAAGCAGCGCTCACTTCGCCGTCGAGCTGTCGATCCTTGAGCCTGGCCTCGCCGCGGATAGTCACCAGCGGCATCGTCAGGCGCTGGAACTTGCCGGTGAGGAATTGCGCTGCCGCCCACTGGCCCTGCAGGCGATAGCGACCTTTATCCACCCCGAGGGCAAGCCGGGCCGCCGGTCGGCCGGAAAGATCGAGCGCCGCTGCGCCGCGCCAGCGAGTCCAGCTGCCCTTCCCACTGATCGACAGACTTACTGACCGCTTGGCGCCGATCATTGCCGGAACTAGGCCATCGGCTGGGGCGAGGATCCGTGCAAACACGTCGAACTTGTTCCCGTCGGGTTCGGCATCGAGGTGAAACGCAATGCGGTCGCCGCCATTGTTCACCGCAGCCGCAAGTTCGACCAATGCCCGGCCGGAACGAACATCGACCTTGCCGCGCACGCTGCCGCTCCTGGCTCGTCCGCCGACGCCCGGTCCAATGTCCAAACGGTCAATTCTCAATTGGCCGATGTGGATGTCAAAGCCGGGAAGGATCGGTCCCTTCTTGGTGCTCGGCCTGAGCTTGGGCAGCCGGATCAGCGTGACGCGCTCGGCGGTCAGGCTATCGACGTACAGCTTGTTATCGAGCCAGGCGCCGGGGGTCCAATCGAGCTTGATGTTGGGCGACATCAGGAACGCGCCGCGGCTGTCGTAAACGGTCACGTTTCTCAGCTGCGATTTGCCGAAGATGGAACCATCGATCCGGCCGATGCGGATGCGCAATCCCGAGGCGGTCTCGAGACGGCTGAGCTGGTCGATAATGAACCGGTGTCCAGGAGCGCTGTCGAGAAGGACGAGCAGGCCTGCGAGGAGAAGCAGCAGGCCGACGAACAGCGCGAACAGCTCATTGAGCAGGCGCCGGCGCCAATCCGGCCTAAGCCGCCGCGGCTCGAGCGGCTCTCCGGTTCGGACGTCGACCGCGACGTCGGCCATCAGAACGCCTGACCGAGCGACACCGTGACCGCAAACGGTCCGTCGCCCTTTTGCCGGTTCAGCGGGAATCCGAGATCAACGCGGATCGGACCGAAGCTTGAATAATAGCGAGCGCCAATCCCCGCAGCGAACCGCCAGTCTTTGGCATTGGGGAAAGCCTTGGTCGTCAGCGAACCGCCGTCGAAGAAAGGCACGACCCCGAAATTGCCGCCGAATTGTTTGAGGCGGATGCGGGTCTCGAGTCCGAATTCGGCAAGGCCCCGGCCGCCGATCGGGTCGCCGTCATGATCCTTGGGCCCGAGCTGCTGATAGCCATAGCCCCGCACTGATCCGCCGCCCCCCGAATAGAAGCGGCGCGATGGAGCAAGATCGAACAGGCCGGCGCCGACGATGGTGCCGGCGCGGACTCGGCCAGCAAGGACTATGCGATCGGAGAGCGGGTGATAGGCGCTCGCGTCGAGCTGAAGCCGCCCATAGGTGAGATGACCGCCGTGAAAGGAAATCTCCGGGCTCAAATGACCGCCAAGCCGGAATCCGCGGCTCGGGTCGAGGAGACTGTCGCTGCCGTCATAGGCCAGTGCGAGCGGCAAGGCCGCAATCAGGAACGTCTTTGTGTCCTTGATCCCGGCACTGCTGAAAACACCACGTTCGTCCGTGGCAAGCCATTCCCCACCGTAAGACCAGGTCCAGCTCTTCTGCCAGATGAAGTTGCTCTGCCGTTCGATGTTGCCGGCAAGATCGACAGTGCGCGCACGATATGCTGCGAATTTCTGATGCGAGACGGAAGCCTGGAGGTTGAGCGTTTGGTCGCGCTGGATGAAGTTGGATCGCCGGAACTGCACTCCGAGCAGCTGCTCGGTTGTGCCGGCAATCCCGCGCAATGTAAGCGCGCCCTCGGGATTGAAGAAGTTCCGGTCGGTCCAGCTCGCCTCGAGCCGCGCCCCCTGGCCGGTACCGTAGCCGAGCTCGCCGGCAATGGTGTGCGAAGGCGCCGGCTCCAGCCGGACGTTGAGATCGACGACACGCCCGCCGTCCACCGGCACGAGCTGGATATCGGCATTCGCGACCAGCGTTGTTGCGATCAGCGCTCGCCGCAAATCGTCGATCTTTGATCGCCGGAACGGATCGCCGCGCTTGAAGCGAGCGATGGTCGCCAAATGATGCGCGCTGAATGGCGGTCGTCCGCTCACGTGGATTGCCCCGAAGCGGGCGATCGGGCCGGGATTCACCGGCAAGGTCAGCGTTGCGAGATGAGTCTGGTGATTGACCTCGATATCCTGATCGCCGAGCCTGGCTTGGGCGAAACCTTCTTCTCCAAGCGCCTGGGTCAGTGCGACGCCCCCGGCGATCACGTCCGTTGCGATGACCGGATCGCCGACCTTCACAGCGAAGGCATTGCGCAGTCTCGCCGCATCGGACCCGGCAGCCCCGAGACCCGGAAGCTCGACCGAGGCGAAGCGGTATTGAGTCCCCGGATCCGCGGTCAGAACGACCCGCAGCGCGTCGCCTGCCTTTTCCGTGCTCGGCTCGACCGACGCGTCATAATAGCCCTGCGACCGCAGCAATTGAGCAAGGAGATCCGCGTCTGCGCTCGCGCGGCGACCAATCTGGGCTGCGTTCGCGGGCCTCTTTCGTTCCGCCTCCAGCGCCGACTGTTGGCGGAATGTCCGGCGCAGATCCTCGGCACTTCCGACCGAGGCGATCCCTTCGACTTCGACAGTGTAGCGAATATTGCCGGCAGAGTCGGTCGTCGGCGCGCTCGCCTGGCTCTTCGCAACGGCTCTCGACGAGGCGGTCGGCGTCGAGGGTGCAGCCGCCGCTGGAGTTGCCTCCTTCGGGTTGAGCTCGGGCCAACCAACGCCGAGGTCGGGCAAGGGAGCAAGCGGTGCGCTGGGATCCAGCTCGGCGGGGTCCTGCTGGGGCTGCTGCGCGGGCGGCGATGGTGGGGAAGTCTGGCCCTGCGCCTGGGCCGCGATCGACGCCAATGCAACTGCGCCGACCGCGCACAGCAGCCGCGCGGCGCCGACCCGTGAACCCCGCCCGCTCATCAAGCTGCAAGCCTTAACCAGCGCTCCTGAACCGCGCCAGTATGAGAAATGCGAATTTGGCCCGGAGCAAAGGCGCTTTGCAGTCGCCGGCGCTCCTTCACCGTGGGCCGGTCGTCATTCCCGCTCGATTAGTGGACGGTCCCGCTCACTTCGTCGCTGCTGAGGGTAGCGATCACGCGCTCGATCTGTCGCCAATGGCAAAAGCGAAGGACATTGCCGTCGTCGCGGCTCCGCTCTGCGCGCACTGCGGCCTCGAACCCTGCGTCGTCGCCGTAGCGTTCAATGAGGTCGGCAGCGTCGGCGAGCGCCAGACGGCCATGGATGAATGGGCTGTCCATGTCGCGCATCTACGGCAGCGCCCGTTTCCCGACTGCCGACAAATGTCGTCAACGGCTCGTTGACCATATTGCATCGCCCGATCCTTTGGCTTCAGCCGGCAGGAAGATCGCTTGGCCTTTTGGCAGAGGATTGGCATGGGGCGCTCCATGCAAGCGCGCCCGACGACCCGAGCCGGAGGATGTTTCCTCACCATCTCCATCCTTGCCGGCTTTCCGCTTGGCCTTGCAATCGGCAATCCGATGAAGGGCATATTGATCGGCAC
>CBJLMA010000071.1:0-9813 GCA_966424035.1 uncultured Sphingomonas sp.
GCTAGACCGCTGTCCAAACGCGCATTCACCGTCGGGGGGATCCGGGGCAGGCATGGTCAAACTCTTGAAGAAGCTATGGCGAGACCGGCGCGGCAATGCCCTGGTGATCGCCGGCGCCGCCCTTCCGCTGATCATCGGTTCTGCCGGTCTTGCAAGCGACACGGTCCAATGGGCCTTGATGAAGCGCCAGCTCCAGCGCGGCGCCGACAGCGCTGCGCTTGCCGCCGTTTACGGCGAGCAAGCGTCGCAGACGGTCACGAGCGGCACCTGCAGCTCGAACCAGGCGATCGCCCGCGACATGACGAACGGCGATATCGCCAATCGCATTGCGACGACCCCGACCTGCACGGTCGTGACCCAGCCGACGGGCGCCTGGAGCGCCGCAGCCTATGAAGCTGTGCAGGTTACGATGTCGGCAACCCGACCTCTGGCCTTCTCGGGCCTGTTCCTGTCGAGCCCCCCGACAATTTCCGCTTCGGCTACTGCAGCATTGGTTCAAACCGGCCAATATTGCGTGATCAGCCTCGACAATACGGTCGACACCGGCCTCAGCTTCTCGGGTAGCGCAAGCGTGAACCTGGGTTGCGGCCTGAAGTCCAACGCAAAGGGCTCGTCGGCCGTGAACGGCACCGGCTCCTCGACGATCACGGGCAGCCCCGTCGCTGCGGTCGGGCAAATCGCCAACGGCGGCAACTTTGCGACCGGTACGGTCTTCCAGCCTTATTCACCGCCGCAGGCCGACCCGTTCGCAAGCGTCTCCGCGCCATCGTCGACTTCGTACCCCTCGGGCAATTGCCCGAACTTCTCGGTGAACTCGAACAAGACGCAGAACGGAATCAACTCCGGCACGGATTACAAGCCGATGACGGGGCTTTCGAATTACTACTGCATGAGCAGCATGACGCTGAACGGGACCGTCACGCTCCCCTCGGGTGTCTATGTGATCGACGGCGGCAATTTTTCGATCGGTTCGCAGGCGGTTGTCTCGTGCACCGGTTGCGCGTTCATCCTGACGAACAGAAGCACCAGCAACACTGCGACCATCGGCAGCGTCAGCATCAATGGTGGCGCGACGGTCAATTTGACCGATTCGACCAGCGGAACCTACGCCAATATGCTCTTCTACCAGGATCGGCGGGCGCAGCTCGCCAATGGCAACGGACAGTCGAACCTGATCAACGGCAACAGCTCGTCCTCATATCAGGGCGCCTTCTACTTTCCTTCGACCTCGGTGACCTTCAACGGTACCAGCGGGATGACCACCAATTGCGTGCAGCTGGTCGCGTGGCAGGTCACCTTCACCGGCAATACGACGATCAACAACGTTTGCCCGGGTGGACCGCCGCCGGGGTTCAACGCGACTGTCATAAAGCTCGTCGCATGATCGGGCGCATTCTTCCTGGACTTCGCCGCGACCAGCGCGGCGCTGCGCTCATCGAGCTTGCGCTTGCAGCGCCGATCATGGCTGCGCTGCTGATCGGAATGTCCGATCTTGCGAACGCATATTCGCTCAAGCTGCTTTGCGAGCAGGCCGCTCAACGTACCGTAGAGGAGGTCGAGCAGCAGAAGACGGTTTCCACCAGCAGCTACAACACGGCTCTGACCACCGAAGCGACCAACGCAATGAGCGATGCGGGCTATGCGACCGGCAACACCTATACGCCCGACTCCTGGGTCGAATGTTCCTCAGACGGGACGACCTGGACGAGAACGACGGGCTTCAACACCGATTGCACGACCGGACAGACGGAAGCGCGCTACGCGAGCATCAAGATTCAGCGTTCGTACACGCCGATGTTTTCGTCGCGGATTTGGCCCAATGCCGACGCCAATGGCAACATTACGGTGACGGGCTATGCCGAGGTAAGGATGCAATGACTGGCCTGCGCAAAATCCGCAAAGACGAGCAGGGCGCGGCTGCAATCGAGATGGCGATTGCGGTGCCGGTGCTCGTGTCGATGATCTACGGCATCTTCACTCTCGGGCAATTGTTCGAGGCGAACGCGGGAATGCAGCATGCGTTGGGCGAAGCTGCGCGCTACGGCAATTTGTGCCTCAGCGTTTCGAACTATGTCTGCCAAACGCCGACCTCCACGCAGCTGAAGGCTCGGGTCAACAGCAAGCTCTTCGGAACGACAAACGGCACCTTTGACACGCCCACGGTCGACACGACCGCAGCGACCAGCGGCTATGTGACGATCACCACCGTCTATCACCAGACGATGAACTTCCTGCTCTTCACTGGGCCGACCGTCACCTTGACGCGGTCCAAGCGCGTATATCTCGCCGACACGCCGCCCAGCAGCAGCACTTGCACGAGCGCTGGTTCGAACGCTGCCGCGAGCTGTGCGATCTACAATTAGGAGCGGCGAGCCGGCGCGAGTGAAGGGCGGCACGGCATTTATTCGACCGGGCTGCGCTCCTTATTATGCTTCGCGAAAAAGGCAGCGATCGCGACACTGACCTCGGCTGAGCCGAGCCGCTCGGCGAAGAGGCTGCTTTCGAGCTTCATCCGATCCAATATCTCGTCGCGAGCCCCGTGGCGGAGCAGCCGCTGGGTCTGGCGCAGCGCCTCGGCAGGCTTGGCGAGCAGGCGACCGAGAATTTCGCCGAGCTTTTCGTCCAGCTCGCCGGCTGCCGCTCGATGGCTGACGAGCCCGATCGCTTCGGCTTCGTCGGGTCCGAAAGGCTCGGACAACAAGAGGTAGCGGGCGGCTCGGCGCCGGCCTGCAAGACGAGGAAACAGGAGCGAGCTCGCCGCTTCCGGCACCAAGCCCAGGTCGACGAACGGCATTGAGAAACGCGCACTCTCGTCGGCGATCACAAGGTCGCAGTGGAGCAGCATGGTGGTGCCGATGCCGACGCAATTGCCGTGCACTGCCGCAACCAGCGGAGTTTCGCAGGCGGCGAGCGCTCGAAGCAGGCGCCAGACCGGAATCTCTTCGTCGAGGCGCGGAGCCGCGTTGAGGAAATCGGCAAGATCGTTCCCCGCGGCGAAGTCCTGGCCCTCGCCGCGCAAGGTAATGAGGCGGATGCGCTCGTCCTTACCAGCATCCTCGATCGCGTCGGCGAGGGCGACGTACATAGCGACGGTGATCGCATTGCGGCGTTCGGGCCGGGCAAGGGTGATTGCAAGGATCTCGCCTTCCTTTGCGACCCGCACATGTTCGCTCATTGGCCTGGCCTCCCGAATCGGATGACGCGCTTCGTCCCACCGGCTATTGCCGGCCAATTCCACCATAGCCGGGACAGATGCAATTCCATGAAATTCTTCGCTGACACTGCCGAAATTTCAGAAATCCGCGAGCTCGCCGAGACCGGGCTGCTGGACGGGGTCACGACCAACCCGACTTTGGTCCACAAGTCGGGCCGCAACTTCCTCGAGGTGGTTAAAGAGATCGCGGAGGTGGTGAAGGGCCCGGTATCCGCCGAAGTGGTCGCGCTCGACTATGAGGGGATGATGCGCGAGGCCGAAGTCGTGAGAAGGATCGCCGACAATATTGCGATCAAGGTTCCGCTGACGCCGGCCGGCCTGCGAGCCTGCAAGGCGCTGACCGGCGACGGATCGATGGTCAATGTGACGCTCTGCTTCTCTCCGGCCCAGGCGCTGCTTGCGGCCAAGGCCGGCGCTACCTTCATTTCGCCCTTCGTCGGCAGGCAAGACGATGTCGGCTTCGACGGCATGAGCCTGATCGCCGACATAAGGCTGATCTACGACAATTATGATTTTGCGACGCAGATTCTGGTCGCGAGCGTTCGCCACCCGATGCACGTCGTCGAGGCGGCGAAGATCGGTGCCGACGTGATGACCGCACCGCCGAAGATCATCTGGCAATTGTTCAAGCATCCGCTGACCGACGCGGGCATCGCCTCATTCCTTAAGGATTGGGAGTCGACCGGGCAAAAAATCGCCTGAGGGCAGTTACTTAGCTTTGCCGCCTTAACCTTTGGGCAACCTTTACGAGTAACGCTTTCTCAACGGGTCGGGCGGTAGGTTTCACGCATCCTGCGATGTGGACCCTTGCAGGTGGGGCGACCACGCCTCTGCACTTGGAACCAAGGAGCGAAGACCATGAGCAAGTTTCTGAAGCTGATTAAGAACGAAGAGGGTGCGACCGCGATTGAGTACGGTCTGATTGCAGCTCTGATCGCCGTTGCGGCGATTGGCGCGATGCAGGGCATCGGCAACAAGCTGAACACGACGTTCAACAACGTGTCGAACCACCTGAGCTAAGACGCGCTCGCGTTCTAGTCGACAAGGCGGCGGTGCCCACGAGGCGCCGCCGCTTTTCTTTTGTCGGCAATGTGTCGGCAGCATCCGGGCATCGAAGCCCGTTCTTAATGATTTCAGCCTAGCATCGCCCGCGGCGAACCGGGTGACAGATTTGGGGGACACCCAACCCCAGCGGACGAGGGCATCATGCAGCTAGAGAAACTGAGCGCTGCTCCAGCCGCTCGACAGCATGGTCTGGATCTCGTGCGTGCGGCTGCCATCGCGTCGGTGATGCTCTATCACGCAAAGACGATGATGCTGGCGCCCAGTCCGGCGCCCTGGCTGATCAGCTTCGGTTGGATGGGTGTCGACCTGTTCTTCGTGCTGAGCGGCTTTCTGATTGCGAGCCAGCTGCTGAAGCCCCTGGCAAGGGGAGCCAGGCCGGATTACCCGCGATTCTTCATTCGTCGGGCGCTGCGCACGATCCCAGCCTTTGCAGCCGTGGTGACGCTCTATTTCCTATTCCCGCTGCTTCGCGAAACGCCTGACATTCAGCCGTTCTGGCAGTTCGCCACGTTCACCGAGAACTTGCTGTTCAACCCCAGCGGGCCAAAGGCGTTCGATCAGGTCTGGTCGCTTTGCGTCGAAGAACAATTCTACCTGCTGTTCCCGCTGGTGCTGAGCCTGATGGCCATCAGGCCCTCCGCACGCAGGACCATCATCGTCCTTGTTGCAATGCTGGTTGCAGGCATCGTCCTTCGAGCGCTCCTGTGGCTCGCTCTAGTCGCGGACAGGCCTTTCGACATTCATTCGGGGTCGAACTGGCAAGCCTATGTGAGGTTGATCTATTATCCGACTTGGAGCCGGCTCGATGGCCTCGTCGCGGGTATCGCTCTCGCCGCACTGAAGATCTTCCGGCCTTCGGCCTGGGAACATTTGGTCGCTCGGCCGAACCTGCTTCTCGCGGTGGGGCTTGCCGGAACTGCAATTGCGATGTTGCTCTTCGGCGGTCCGATTTCGGCGCTCGTCGGCGTGGGAATCGGCTTTCCATTGCTCTCGGCATCGGTCGGGCTGATCGTTGCCAGTGCGAGCACGGGCCGCGGGCTGATCGGCAAATATCGGATCCCCGGCGGCGCAGCACTCGCGACCGGCGCCTACAGCCTTTACCTCAGCCACAAGATGGCATTTCATGCGGTGCAAGCCTGGATCTCGCCAGCGCTCGGCGCCAGCGGCTATGCGGCGTTCATGCTGGCAATGGCGTTTGCGTTGCTCATTGGAGCATTGCTCTATTGGGCGGTCGAGCGGCCGTTCCTGATCCTCAGGGATTATCGGGCTGAGGGATCTGGAACTCCGCCATGGTTCGAACTCGTCGGAAAGCGTCGCCGCAAAGTCGAGCAGGCCATCTGACGAAAGCGCAAGCTGAACCGCCGGCGACCGGTGCATCGCAGCGACTTTTTGGACAAGCTTCGAAGCCTCGCATGCCAGCGCAAGGGTCAAATTGAGAGGTCGCCGTTCCAGTTAATCTGCGCGACAGTTTGACGCGCGTAGCCACCCGCGTGCCCGCTTCGTCGCTCTCCCCAGACCTCCGTCCGGCGGGCTTGTTCGTAAGCGACAAGCGGCCTGGCGGACCAACCCGACGCCAGGCTGCTTGTCGATCACGCGATTATGCGGAAGGCCAGTTCGTGGAACCTCTTTCAGCAACATGAGATGGTTCGCAGCAACTGCAAACGCGCTGATCTGGGCGCTCATGGGTTTTGGAGCGGGGACCATCCTGATGCTGTGGATCTTCAACGGAAGTTGAGAGCGGCCAAACTGCCGCAAGGGGCCTAGCAGCCAAGGCCTTCAATCGATATCGCTTGGCGCGAGAGGGAGAGACAATGCGCTTCAAGCTCTTCGCTGCCGCTGCGGCAGTTGCGATTTCGTCGATCGCGCGGGGCGCGCCCATCCTCGCTCCGCCGGCCGAGCTCGGTCCCGAAGTTCAGGCGTTCGTCCATATTCCCGCGGGCCAGATCGCGATCACGCATCTGCGGATCATCGACGGCACCGGGGCGGCTCCGGTCGAGGATGCGACGCTGCTGATCGACGGGAACTCGATCAAGTCGGTTCTCCCTTCGGGTTCGGCAGTTCCAGCGGGTTATCGGACCCTCGACGCAACGGGCGAGACGGCGCTGCCGGGGCTTGTCGGAATGCACAACCACCTCTTCTACCTGCAGCGGCCGAACATCGACGCGACCGGCAAGTTCGAGCAGCCGATCATCGTTCCGCAAATGACGTTCAGCGCACCGCGGCTCTATCTTGCCAACGGCGTCACGACCATGCGGACCACCGGCAGCGTCGAACCGTACACGGATCTCAGCCTCAAGCGGGAAATCGACGCCGGCCGTCTCGTCGGCCCCCACCTCGATGTGACTGGACCTTATCTCGAAGGTCCCGGCGCCTTCTTCATCCAGAACCATCAGATCAGTTCGCCCGAGGATGCCAGGCGCGAGGTCGCCTTCTGGGCCGACCAGGGCGTCAACAGCTTCAAGGCCTATATGAACATCACGCGGGCCGAGCTCAAAGCTGCGATCGACGAGGCACACCGGCACCATCTCAAGCTTACCGGTCATTTGTGCTCGGTCACTTATCCGGAGGCGGTCGCGCTTGGAATCGACAATCTCGAGCACGGATTCTTCGTCAACACCCAGCTCGATCCGGGCAAGCGGCCCGACAAATGCACGGATACGGCCGGAACGCCGACCCTGCTGCTGATGAAGCCCGGCAGCGCGCAAGCCAATGCGCTGATCAGGCTGCTGGTCGATCATCGCGTGGCGATCACCTCGACCCTGCCGGTGTTCGAGCAGAGCGTGCCGCTGCATGCGCCGCTTCAGGAGCGGCAGATGCAGGTGCTGACGCCCCAGGCCAGGGAGTCCTATCTCTATCTTCGCAATCTCGCTGCGAGCCGTGCCGGGACTGCGCGCGGGCAACAGTCGGCCGAGGCGTACAAGAATGATCTTGGGCTGGAGCGGCAATTCGTCGCTGCAGGCGGACTGCTGCTCGCCGGGCCCGATCCGACTGGAAATGGCGGCGTAATTCCTGGCTTCGGCGACCAGCGCGAGATCGAGCTCTTGGTCGAGGCAGGATTTACGCCGGTCGAGGCAATCAGGATCGCAACGCTCAATGGAGCGACCTACCTCGGGCTCGCCGACCGCACCGGCTCGATTGCTCCGGGCAAGAATGCCGACCTCATGATCGTCAAAGGAAATCCCGCGGCCAACATCAATGACATTGAGAATGTCATCGTCGTCTTCAAAGATGGAGTGGGTTACGACAGCGCCAGGCTGCTCCAGTCGGTGAAGGGTCGCTACGGCGAATATTAGGCTGGCCCACTGCTTCCGAAATGGCGCTGGACATTGGCCGATTCGGCCTCCTCGGTCGTTAGGACCAAAAAGTTACCACTTAAATTGTGTCCTCCGGGTCACACCACTAATGAAAACGTTATTCATGCCTGCATCTCCGTGGTTGGAGCATATGAAGGCGTTGTTTTGGTATTGAATTGATCTGATCGCCATGCAACCGGCGCGACCCGTCCGTTCCATTTGGAGGCGGTGCGTGCAGCGGGGATTTCTTGCCTAGGGGGCTTCAGCAATGATCGCGACCACGCGGCGCGGAGCGCTGCTCGGGGGCATTGGCCTTGCCGCAACCGCATCCACGCTCGGCGCTGCAGGGCCAGGCGGCGCAGTCATCGTTTCGACCTGGGATTTCGGCGCAGCAGCTAATGCCGCAGCATTCGACCGGATCCGCTCGGGCGGAACCCTGCTCGATGGCGTGGAAGCCGGAGCAATGGTTCCCGAGGCCGATCCTGCGAACCATTCGGTCGGCCTCGGAGGATACCCAGATCGTGATGGCGTCGTGACGCTCGACGCGATCATCATGGACGACGCCGGCCACGTCGGCGCCGTCGCTGCGCTCGAGGATACGGTTCACGCAATATCGGTTGCGCGGGCGGTGATGGAGCGCACGCCGCACACGTTCCTGGTTGGGGACGGCGCAACGCGCTTCGCGCGCGAGCAGGGCTTTCCGAAGCAAAAGCTGCTGACACCGGAAGCGGAAGCGGCCTGGCGCGAATGGCTCAAGAGCTCGCGCTACAAGCCGGTCGCAAACATCGAAAATCAGCGCACGCCGTCGCCCGGATCGGCGCGAGACCACGATACGATCGGAATTCTCGCGCGAAACGCCGAGGGGCGCCTTGCGGGCGCCTGCACGACTTCCGGAATGGCGTTCAAGCTGCACGGCCGCGTCGGGGATTCGCCGCAGGCCGGCTGCGGGCTGTTCGTCGAAGCCGGCGTTGGCGCCGCGACCTCGACCGGCGTCGGCGAGGAGGTCATCCGAATTGCCGGAACCGCGCGAGTGGTCGCATCGATGCGGGCCGGACTTTCGCCGGCTGCAGCCTGCCGGGAGGCAGTCGAGCATATCGCGCACCTTCGGGGCGATGCGGTCAAGGACGTCCAGGTCGGATTTCTGGCGCTTTCAGCCGATGGGGTCGTGGGCGCCTTCGCGCTCCAGCCCGGCTTCACCTTCGCCGTCACCGATTCGTCCGGAAAGACCGAAGTTCGGCCTTCACCGAGCTTCCGAAGCTAATCGTCGACAAGGCCGCCCCGGACGGCGGCAGAAAAAGGACAAGGGGAAAATAATGAAACTGAGGCTTCATCATCTGCTCATCTCCACGGCGCTCGTGGGATTTGGCATGCCGGCAATCGCGCAGGTCGCGCCGAGCTCGCCCGCCGACCAGACCGGCGATGCGGTGGCGAACGCCAAGGTCGCGGCCGACAAGGCCAGGCAGAAAAAGCCCGCCGACGAGCAGGGTGGCATCATCGTTACCGGCACGCGCATCCAGCGGCCCAACGTCACTTCCGCCGCCCCGATCACAACGGTGACTTCGCAGGACATCAAGGCCCAGTCGCCGGTCACCATCGAGGAGGTGCTCAACCGCCTTCCGCAGGTCGCTCCCGATGCCCAGCAGACTTATCAGGATTCGGACGGTCGCCAGCGCATCAAGCTGCGCGATCTCGGTTTCGAACGGACCCTCGTCCTGATCGACGGCAAGAGGCTCGGCACCCAGAACGGCGAGGACGTCGGCATCATCCCGCCTTCGCTGATCGAACGTGTTGACGTCCTGACGGGCGGCGCGTCTTCGGTTTACGGTTCGGACGCCATCGCGGGCGTCGTCAACTTCATTCTCAAGAAGAATTTCACCGGCATCCAGATTGACGGAAATTACAGCTTCTACAACCACAACAACAGGTCGAACGTCGTCACCCAGACGGTCACGGCCGGCGGCTACGGTTTCCCGATCCCGCATGGAATGACCACCGACGGCGGGCGCGAGGACGTCACGCTGACGGCAGGAACCAAGCTGCTCAACGATGCACTTCACGTTTCGGGTTTCATCAATTTCCGGAGCGCCGACCTCGTGCCTTATGACGCACGCTCCACGTCGGCCTGCCAGCTGCTCCAGTCGGGCAAGGACGGGCCGCTGTCCTGTTCGACATCGACCTATTCGCTGAGCGGCTACATCATGCCGCTGTCCGGTCCGAATGCCGGGACTGCGTACGTGAATA
>CBJLMA010000072.1:0-9735 GCA_966424035.1 uncultured Sphingomonas sp.
CGAGCGGTCCGTAATGACCATTGGGCAGGAACGGCAGCACCGCGCCGGCAATGACCGCATAACGAGCAAGCGCTTTGACATCGTCCTCGTCGAGCTTTTCGAGCAAGCCGTGGAGCTCCGACTTCAGCGCCAGAATGAGCGTGACAATGGTCGCTCCGGCAATTGCGAATCCGCTCTGGCCGAGGCCGGCCATGAAGCCGAGGGCAAGCGTTGCAACTGCCGCCACCGGCGTGGTTGCGTCGGGCTTTCGCGATAAACCCGGCCGGTGCGCATATCCGATCGCGAGCACTGCCGCCGCACCGGCCATGATCGCGCCTGCGGCCGAAGATTGACCGAGACGTGCCGCAAGACCGGCGAGACCGGAAACCAGGCCGACCAGCGTGAAGGTGCGCACTCCGGCAACACGAGTTCCGGCGGTCAAGGCCCGCAGGTCGAAGCCGCGCTCGATGCCGATCAGCAGTCCGCAGGCGAGCGCAGTCGCAACACTCAGGGCCTGCGAATAGATGTCAGCGCTCAGCTGAGCCGCTCCCAATGCCAACGCAGATGGTCGGCCATGAAGCTCGAAATGAAGAAATAAGAATGATCATATCCGGCCTGACGGCGCAGCGTCAGCGCGATTCCGGCTTCGGCGCTGGCGCGCTCGAGAAGCTCGGGTCGAAGCTCTTTCTCAAGGAACTGGTCGCGACCGCCAATATCGATGAGCAGTTCAGGAAGGCGGGCGCCGTCCTCGATCAAAGCCACTGCATCATGCCTGCGCCAGGTCGTGCGATCATCGCCCAGATATCCAGTCAGCGCCTTCTCGCCCCACGGCACCTGCGACGGAGCGACAATTGGAGCGAAAGCCGAAACCGAGCGAAACATTCCGGGATTCCTGAGCGCCACGGTCAGCGCGCCGTGCCCGCCCATCGAATGGCCGGTAATCGCCTGGCGGTACCCGTCAACCGGAAACTCGCTCGTGACGAGCGAGGGCAGTTCCTCGGTCACATAGGTCCACATGCGGTAATTCTTCGCCCAGGGAGCTTGGGTCGCGTCAACATAAAAGCCCGCCCCTTTACCGAAGTCATAGCCTTCGGCGTCGGGCACGTCGTCGCCTCGCGGACTCGTATCCGGTGCGACGAAGATCAGGCCGAGCTCCGCGCAGACCGCGCGATATTCGCCCTTCTCAGTCACATTGGCAGGCGTGCAGGTCAGACCTGACAGGTACCAGACCACAGGCAACCTGCCGGCCTGCTGCGCCTGCGGCGGCAGGAAGATCGAAAATGTCATCTCGCTCGAGGTCGCACTGGAAGAATGGCGGACGACGAGCTGGCGTCCCCCGTGCGACTTGTTTTCCGAGACTATCTCCAATGACCTATTCCGCGGGCAGACGGTGCAACGCGCACAATTTGTTGCCGTCAGGGTCGCGCAAATATGCGAGATAGAGCGGCCCATAGCTGCCCTGACGCACGCCCGGCGGATCCTCGATCGCCTTGCCGCCGGCGGCGACGCCCGCTTCCTGCCACGCGTGGACCTGTTCAGGGCTTTCCATCGTAAACCCGATTGTCGAGCCATTGCCGTGGGTTGCCGGCTGTCCGTCGATCGGAGGACTGACCATGAAAATGCCGCCATTGTAGAGATAGGCGAGGCGACCCTTGTGGTCCTTGCGCCCCGGTTCGCCGCCAAGCGCTCCGAACAGTGCGTCGTAGAATCCCCGCGAACGTTCGATATCGTTGCTGCCGACCATGATGTGACTGAACATCTCGCCTCCCACTAGATTTCAACCGCCTTGGTAGCAGTCGCCGGATCGCCGGTGTTGGGCATGTCCTTTGGGTCCACCAACAGCAGCTTGACTTCACCCTTGCGCGCGCACGGCCGATGCTCGGTCCCGCGGGGAACCACGAACAGCTCGCCGGCTTTGAGCGTGACTGTGCGGTCGCGCAGCTCGATATCGAGTATCCCGTCGAGGATGAGGAACAATTCGTCCGTGTCATCGTGCCGATGCCAGATGAACTCACCCTCGATCTTGACCAGCCGCACTTCATTATCGTTGTAGCGCGCAACGATCCGCGGTGCCCAATGATCGGAGAAGCTTGCCAGCTTCTCGGGGATATTCACCTTGTCGGCCATCAGTAGACCACCACTGCGCGGATGCTTGTCCCAGCGTGCATCAAATCGAAGCCTTGGTTGATATCTTCGAGGCTGAGCGTGTGGGTGATCATCGGGTCGATGGCAATCTTGCCGTCCATGTACCAGTCCACGATCTTGGGAACATCGGTCCGGCCCTTGGCACCGCCGAATGCAGTACCGCGCCAGTTGCGGCCGGTGACGAGCTGGAACGGCCGCGTGGCAATCTCCTTGCCGGCCTCGGCGACGCCGATGATGATGCTGGTGCCCCAGCCGCGATGGCAACATTCCAGAGCGGTGCGCATCACTTCCGTGTTGCCTGTTGCGTCAAACGTATAATCCGCTCCGCCGTCGGTGATCTTCACGACTTCGTCGATGATCGCCTGGCGGTCCTTGTTGCGTCCGTCGATGAAGTCGGTCATCCCGAACTTCAGCCCCCATTGTTCACGGGAAGGATTGACGTCGACGCCAATGATCTGGTTGGCGCCGACGAGCCTGGCGCCCTGGATGACGTTGAGGCCGATTCCGCCGAGACCGAATACGACGACATTGCTTCCCGGCTCGACCTTGGCAGTCTTGATCACCGCGCCGACGCCGGTGGTAACTCCGCAACCGATGTAGCAACTGGTGTTGAACGGCGCGTCCTCGCGGATCTTGGCGACCGCAATCTCGGGCAGCACGGTGAAGTTGGAGAAGGTCGAGCAGCCCATATAATGATAAATGGTCTCGCCCTTGTAGGAAAAACGGCTGGTGCCGTCGGGCATCAGGCCCTTGCCCTGGGTCGCACGGATTGCAGTGCAGAGGTTGGTCTTGCCCGAGAGGCAGGACTTACACTGGCGGCATTCGGGGGTGTACAGCGGGATCACATGGTCGCCGGGCTTCACGCTCGTGACGCCCGCTCCGACTTCGCGCACGATGCCCGCACCCTCATGACCGAGGATCGAGGGAAAGATGCCCTCCGAATCAAACCCGTCAAGCGTATAGGCATCCGTGTGGCAGATGCCCGTCGCCATGATTTCGACGAGAACTTCGCCGGCCTTGGGACCTTCAAGGTCCACCTCGACAATCTCGAGCGGCTGCTTGGGGGCGAAGGCGACGGCGGCGCGGGTCTTCATCTTATCGTCTCCACTGCTGTTGCCGGCGCCTATGCCTGCAAGAAGCGCCGTATCCAACCCGCCACGCGCGCATTGTCGTTGGGCGCATCGAGCGACGCAATCGCAGCATCTGGGTCGGGCACCGCGTCATAGCGCTTCGCGATCAGCGCCTTGGCAAATTCGGCCGAAAATTCGGGATGGAACTGGAAGGAGATCGCCGGACGGTCGGTCCAGGCGAGCCCGGCGTAGGGCGTAAACGATGACTGAGTAAGGATCAGCGTGTTCGGCGGCTGGACGACGATCTGATCCTGGTGCGAGGCCGGAACGGCGATATCGCCCGCCCCGTCCATCCACGGCTCATTGCGAACGAGAGTGTAACGGTGCAGGCCCGTCCCCCAGCCCTTGCTCGATTTCTCGACATGACCCCCGAGCGCTTCGGCCATCGCCTGATGGCCGAAGCATATGCCGACCAATTTGCTGTGCCTGGCAGTGCGGATGAACGCCAGGAGCGGAGCGATCCATGGCAGCGGGTCGTACACTCCGGCAGGTGAGCCGGTGACCAGATACGCTCCGTGCTCGTCCGCATTCTCCGGAAGCTTTCCGGCCGTCACGTCGAAGCGCTCAATGTCGAACTGAGGACCAAGCATATGGCTGAACATCGCGACATAGTCGCCGAACTCGTCGGCGAGCGCGGCGGGCGGACGGCCGGTCTCGAGGACTGCAACCTTCATCCGCGCTGCCTTGCCACCTCACCGGCCTTGGGCCAAGCTGGACTCATGGGGAGAGAGCTTGAGGGCCGTCACGCGCTGATCACCGGCGGCGGGACGGGTATCGGTGCAGCCGCCGCCCGGCACCTGCACGCCGCAGGTGCGAAATTGACGCTGCTCGGACGGCGGATGGAGCCGCTGCTTGCGGTTGCCGAGGAGATCGGCGCTTCGGCAATCGGCTGCGATGTCACAGAACCGGACCAGATCCACAAAGCCCTCGATGAGGCGCGGACGCTGAGCGGCCCGGTCGACCTGCTGATCGTCAATGCCGGAATCGCCGAGAGCGCGCCATTCCACAAGATGACGCGCGAAAGCTGGGATCGGATCATCGCAACCAACCTCACCGCCGCGTTCGAATGCTCACGCGCGGCCATTGCCGACCTGTTGGAAAGCGATAGCGGTCGGCTGGTGTTCGTCGCCTCGGTCGCAAGCCTGAGGGGCGTTCCTTATGCAGCGCATTATGCCGCTTCGAAGCACGGGCTGCTCGGCCTGATGCGCAGCCTGGCCGCCGAATATGCGAAGACCAGGCTCACGGTGAACGCGGTCTGCCCAGGCTATGTCGATACGCCGATGACCGACCAGTCCGTTGCCCGCGTTTCGCAAATCACAGGTCGCAGCGAAGGCGACGCACGATCGGTGATTACCAGCATGAACGCAAGTGGACGGCTCGTCGACCCAGAGGCAATCGGCAATGTGATCACAATGCTTTGCCTGCCCCTCAGCAGCGACATCAATGGCGCGGCGATCACGATCGACGGAGGAACGAGCGCGTGACCTTCGATCCCGCGAGCTTTGCTCCGGACCATTTCTTGTGGCAGTTCAGCAACGGGGTCGCGACCGTCACCCTCAACCGGCCGGAACGGAAGAATCCGCTGACGTTCGAGAGTTATGACGAGCTTCGCGACACCTTCCATTCGCTGAACCACACGCGAATAGTGAAAGCGGTGGTGATCTGCGGCGCGGGCGGGAATTTCTCCTCGGGCGGCGATGTCCACGAAATCATCGGTCCACTGACCAAAATGGGCAGTGATGGCCTGCTCAAGTTCACGCGCATGACGGGCGATTTGGTGCGGGCCATGCGTCATTGCCCGCAGCCGATCATCGCCGCAGTGGAAGGGGTGTGCGCGGGCGCTGGCGCGATCCTGGCGATGGCCAGCGACATTCGATTCGGCCAGCCGGGCTGCAAAACCGCCTTCCTGTTCACCCGTGTCGGGCTGTCCGGCGCGGACATGGGCGCCTGCGCAATCCTGCCGCGACTGATCGGCCATGGCCGCGCGGCCGAGCTGTTATTCACCGGCCGTGAGATGACGAGCGACGAAGGCGTGGCCTGGGGCTTCTACAATCGCGTTGTCGAGGATGTTCAGGCGGAAGCTCATGCGCTCGCCGGCGAGATCGCGCATGGTCCGTCGATCGCGCACTGCATCACCAAGCGCCAGCTCAATGCGGAGTGGAACGTCACCATCGACGAGGCGCTCGAAATGGAGGCGCGGGCACAGGCGCGTTGCATGGACACCGACGATTTCCGCAGGGCCTATCAGGCGTTCGCGAACAAGCAGAAGCCGGTTTTCCAGGGGAATTGATGGCCGACAGGAGCTTTCTCGCCTGGCCGTTCTTCGAAGAGCGCCACCGCGAGTTGGCGGCGAGGCTCGAAGCTTGGTGCGAGGAGTGGATCTCCGGCGCGCACCCCTCCGACCCCGATGCGACATGCCGCACTCTGGTGGCGGAATATGGCCGCGCAGGCTTGCTCAAATTGTGCGTTTCAAATGGCTATGAGCGGCCCGATGTCCGCAGCCTTGCGCTCTGCCGCGAGATCCTCGCACGCCATCACGGGCTGGCCGATTTCGCCTTTGCGATGCAGGGGCTTGGCTCGGGCGCAATCAGTCTGTTCGGCACGGTCGAACAGAAGCGCGAATGGCTGCCGAGGGTCGCGAGCGGCGAAGCGATTGCGGCCTTCGCAATGACCGAGCCCGAATGCGGTTCCGATGCAGCGAACATGTCCACTTCGGCAATGCGTGACGGCAAAGACTGGGTGCTCGTCGGTGAAAAGAGCTACATCTCCAACGGCGGAATTGCCGATTTCTATGTGACCTTCGCGCGCACCGGCGAAGGTGAAGGTGCACGCGGCCTCTCCGCTTTCATCGTTCCGGCTGAGGCAGTCACGATCGCCGAGCGCATCGAGGTGATCGCACCGCATCCGCTCGCTCGGCTCCGCTATGACAATGTCCGCATTCCGGCGAGTTCGATCATCGGCGAGACTGGCGAAGGCTTCCGCATCGGCATGGAGACGCTGAACCTTTTCCGCGTGACCGTTGGAGCTGCGGCGCTGGGATTTGCGAGGCGGGCGCTGGACGAAGCGCTCGCTTGGGCAAAGGGGCGCAGGCTCGGCAGCGGAACGCTCGCGGACAATGCAGTCACAAGGGAAAGGCTCGCCGACATGGCGACCAAAGTCGATGCGTCGGCGCTTCTGGTCTACCGCGCCGCTTGGCAGCAGGATGAGGGCTGGAGCGACCACCGCCGGGCAGCGGCAATGGCCAAGCTCCACGCGACCGAAGCCGCCCAATCGGTCATCGACGCGGCGGTGCAGATGCATGGCGGCGCCGGCGTAACCAAGGGAGTGAAAGTCGAAGAGCTCTACCGCGACATCCGTGCCTTGCGCATTTACGAAGGCGCGAGCGAGGTGCAGCGACAGATTATCGCCAAGGACCTGCTCAAGGGGAGCCCCACATGAAGATCCTGCAGCCGGCGAACTGGCCGCGGCCCAAAGGCTATTCGAACGGCATCAGTGCTTCAGGACGAATGATCTTCACCGCAGGCGTTGTCGGCTGGGATGGGAATGAGCGCTTCCCGGATGATACGCTCCACGGCCAGTTCGCTCGTGCGCTCGTCAACACGCTCGAGATCCTCGCTGCCGACGGCGCCGGGCCCCAGCATGTTGCGCGAATGACGGTCTACGTCACCGACCGAGACGAATATTTGAATTCGCGCGACGAGATCGGCGCCGCCTGGCGCGAGATCATGGGCCCGAACTATCCCGCCATGGCGCTGGTCGAGGTGAAGGGCTTGGTCGAAAGCGCCGCCAAGGTCGAGATCGAGACCACTGCCGTTGTCGAGGACTGATGCGCGACACGTTCGTCGAGGATCGTCTGCCGCCGCCCGGATTGCTTCCGGAATTCCGCTTCGATCTGCCCGAGCTGCAGTACGAGGAGCGGCTGAATGCAGCTGCGGAGCTGCTGAAGGGCGGAGCGCCGGACGCAAGCGCAATTGTCAACGACCACGGCCGCTGGACCTATGCCGAGCTCGACCATTTCAGTGGGCGCATCGCCCGACTCTTGGTCGAGGAAGAGGAGCTGATTCCCGGCAATCGCGTCCTCCTGCGCGGCCCGAACACATACACGATGTTCGCTGCCTGGCTCGGCATTCTCAAGGCGGGAGGCGTGGTCGTCGCAACGATGCCTTTGCTCCGTCCGGGCGAAATCACCACGGTCGTCGACCGGGCACAGATATCTCACGCAATCGTCGACAGCCGGTTCATCGGCGACTTCCGCAAGGCCGTCGAGCAGGCGCACTGGCTCGAGCACATCGTCAAATATGATGGCGATTACGGGAAGGGCGAGCTCGAGACCCGCACGACTTCGCTGCAGCCGCTTGCGCCCTTGGACACCGACCGCGACGATCCAGCGCTGATCGCATTTACCAGCGGCACGACCGGCGAGCCCAAGGGCTGCGTCCAGTTCCACCGCGACATCATCGCGCCGTGCGACTCGTTCGCGAAGCACCTGATTGGGCCCAGGCCCGGCGACATCTTCATGACCAGCGCGCCTATGGCCTTCACTTTCGGGCTCGGTATCACATTGCTGTTCCCGCTGCGCTTCGGAGCGGCTGCTGCGACGATCGAGCAGGCGAGCGCGCCGACCATGCTGGAGGCGATCGTGAAGCACCGCGTCTCCCACCTTGGCACCGCGCCCACTGCCTACAAGGCGATGCTCTCGCAGCCGCGCCTCGACGCCGCGCTCAGGTCGCTGCGCTATTGCATTTCTGCCGGCGAGCATCTGCCCGAGGCAATCTGGCGCGCCTGGCATGAACGGACCGGAATCCCAATCACCGACGGCATCGGCTCGACCGAAATGATGCACATCTTCGTTTCAGCCGCGGGCGACGACGTCCGCCCCGGATCAACCGGCAAGGCGGTGCCCGGCTACGAAGCTTGCGTGCTCGATCCCGCCAACAATCCCATGAGCGAAGGCATCGGCCGTCTCGCGATCAAGGGGCCGACCGGCTGCCGCTACCTCGATGACCCGCGGCAGCGCGACTATGTCATCAACGGGTGGAATGTGACCGGCGACACCTATCGCCGGGATGCCGACGGCTATTATTGGTTTCTCGCGCGCAGCGACGACATGATCGTCAGCTCGGGGTACAATATCGGCGCTCCGGAAGTGGAGAATGCCTTGCTCTCGCACCCGGCAGTTGCGGAATGCGCAGTCATCGGCGTGCCCTGCGCCGAGCGCGGCCAGAAGGTGAAAGCGTTCGTGGTGCTCGCGACCGATGTGGAAGGCTCGGACGCACTCGTCGCCGAGCTTCAGGCGCACGCGAAAGCTGAAATTGCTCCCTACAAATATCCGAGGCTGATAGAGTTCGTGGATGAGCTGCCAAAGACGGCGACTGGCAAGCTCAGGCGCAGTGAGTTGAGGAGCCGGTAATTTTCGGAGGCGCTACCGTCTGCGAATGTGTGTGGGTCAACTGCTCTGGAAAGAGAAGGTCGGCCCCTCGATTCAGAATGCGTATGCACGTGATTATCCGGTTGGGCTCCAATCGACGAAAAGTCGGCGTGGCGACGCGTTCGACGAATCTTTCGCTCAGCGCTGCCCTAGAGCCTGTGAGTGGCGTTTGAAGTTCGTCGAAGTTTACTCGAACTCCACAATCACCTGATCGACCGCGAGGCTGTCGCCCGCCTTTGCAAGTGTCGCCTTGACCGTTGCCGCCTTGGGCGCGCGGAGGATGTTCTCCATCTTCATCGCCTCCATCACCGCGACCGACTGACCAGGCTCGACCTGATCGCCGACGACGACGTCGAGCTTGGTCAGCAGCCCGGGCATCGGTGCCAGAAGCAGCCGCGACAAGTCAGGCGGCGGCTTGTCGATCATGTGCTTGGCAAGCTCGCCGACATGCAGCGGCAACACCTGCGCGTGGTGGGTGCGCCCACGCGTCTGAAGCTCCCAATTGCGGCCGGCGCGGCGCACCTGGACGATGCGCCGCCGCCCGTCGATGCTGACCGACAGCAGCCTTTGCCCGGGGATCCACCGCCCGATGATGTCGATCAGCTCGCCGCCGTCGAGCACCGCGAGCGTACCGCCCTTGTAGGGCTTGATCCGAACCTTGTGCTCGTCGCCGGCAATCTTGATCACGCGCTCGCACAGGACGTGGATCTGCGGCCCGAGCTGGCCGTCGATTTGGGCAGCTCGTTCGTCGGTGATGACTGCGACCATTCCGGCGATGACCGCAAGGTCGCTGGTGAGCTGCGCATCCGCAGGTGCGCCCTCGAAGCCGTCTGGATATTCCTCGGCGATGAAGCCGGTGGTGATATCGCCCGAGCGGTAGCGCGGGTGCTGCATCAGGGCCGACAGGAAGTCGACATTGTCGCTGATGCCGTCGATCACGAACTGGTCGAGGGCGTCCACCTGCGCGTCGATCGCCTCTTCGCGCGTGGGTGCCCAGCTGACCAGCTTGGCGATCATCGGGTCGTAGAACATGCTGACCTCGCCGCCGTCGGC
>CBJLMA010000073.1:0-9633 GCA_966424035.1 uncultured Sphingomonas sp.
AGAGGCGTCTAAGCGCGCCGCAGGCGGCGGTTCAATTATATTCACAAATTCGCAAATTATTTTCGATCAACCTATGTGCGCAAAGTTTACGAGGTGCTCACTTGCGTTCCTGGGTTCGTAGACCGCGTGTGAAGAAGCCGCCCCGGTGAGGGGGCCGGCCGACCGCTTCGGCGAAGCCGCCGCCGCTTGCCGCTCCTTGGCCGAATTGCGTTTGCTGCTTGTCGATGCAGCGAGCGAGCTTGGTTTCCGTTATGTTGCTCTTCTTCATCATTCGGCGCTCGCCGATCCACGCTACCGGCTCCGGCTCGACAATTATCCTGAGGAGTGGGTGAGAGAGCTTATCGAACATCGGCTGATCGATGACGATCCGGTTCATCTCGCAAGCTCGAGGACCGCATTCAGCTTCGAATGGGCGGAGCTTGACCGCTTAGTGCCGCTGGCCCGCAGACACTTGCACATTCTCGAACGAAGCCGCCACCATGGCATTGGCGAGGGTCTTACAGTGCCGGTGAACGTCCCTGGTGAACCGGCGGGCTCCTGCTCCTTTGCAATTGCCATGGGATCCGAACTGCCTCGCGACAGGCTCATTTGCGCAGGCAGCGTCGGAGTCCTCGCTTTTGCGGCAGCAAGGCGGATTGCGGGCCTCCCGGCTGCCGCGCCGCGTCCGCACCTCAGCCGGCGCGAAGTGCAATGCTTACGCCTGGTAGCCGCCGGGAAGAGCGATTGGGAAATCGGCGTGATCCTCGGGATCAGCGTCGAAACTGCGCGCCAATATTTGAAACGTGCGCGCCGCGCTTATGGTGTGGTGACCCGGGCTCAGCTCGTTGCCCTGGCACTGCGCGATCATTGGCTCGATTTCGACGATGCGTTGAAACCGCGCACTTGAGCACGGCTCGCTCCTGTCCATCCCCCAAGACGGGTGAATAGAGACGCGGTCGCTCATTCATTTTCTTCGCTCCGATGGATTGGATCGACCTTTCCTATGCTCAAGATGCGGCGCGCGCCGGCCCACAGTTCGGCACGGCCGTGTCCCACGGCCACCCATGGCCCGACTGGCGCAACACCGCCGCCTATCGGCCGCTTCTGCTGGTTGAACGGACGTCGCTTGCCTGGGAATGGCTTCGCCGCCAGCCCAAGTTCCAGGCGGCCGCGCTACACGCCGTCGAAAGTGGCCGCTGCAGCAATTGCGAGGAGCGCAAGGCGCTTGCCTGGAACCTTCATGCATTCGAAGACCCGCGCGTTCCGGCGCCGCTTGCGCGCCCAGTGTGGGCTTCGCCCGCGTGCAAGTGGGTGGTGAACGCATTCGCAAGGCCATGCTTGCCAGGCGATGACTGCATCGACTTTGAGCGGCTTCAACGCTTCAGGACCATCGTCCGGTCACAAGAAGCCGAACGGCTGCTCCTTTCCGACGGCTATCAGAGCATCCGCATCGACGTTCATGGCGCGAGGCTCGACCAAGGTCCCGTGCGCCTCACGTTCCAGCTCCAGGGGAACGCCGGCCTCGACCGCTCATTGATCCTCCTTCAGCGTCTCCGCGCGCTTTGCCACAATGGCTGCTTCCGATCGCAGACCTCGCCGCAGTTTCAGCGAGCGGCGCGGCTTGTTCTCCTGCTGCGTACGTTCGATGCACTGAGGGCGGGTGCGAGCCAGGCCGAGATTGCCGCGACGCTGCTGCAAAGCGATTTAGAACGGCGACGATGGAGGGCACATTCCTCGAGCGTTCGTTCGCAAGCGCAGCGGCTGTCGAGGGAGGCGAAGCGAATGGCTGCCGACCGGTTCTGGGAACTTCTCAACTGAAGCATGGCGCGCGCCCACCTGACCTGTGGTGGCGACGTTAGCTCTGCTCATGGCGAAGCCAGACGGCTCGCAATTGAAAGTCGCGCCGAGGAGTTGATCAGAAGAGCGAACTGAAGCAGGATTGTCGGGCAGTCCGGCACATGCCGGCAACGGGCTGCGGTAGTTTAACCGCCAGGCATCAAACGCGGCCGGCCGCCAAGGTCGGACGATCTCAGCTTCGGCAAATCGCCCCGGCGCAGGGATGAGCTTCCCGTGCGACCTTCATTTTTGCCGAGCGCGGCCTTGCTGCCCGGCTCGGCCACGGCGTGACATGGCGAGCACCGCCGAAAGCGAGCGCATGGCCGGCGCTCCGGCAGCCGACCCGCAGGACAGTCTCGAGCTGGTCTACCGCAGCCAGGCGGCATCGCTCAGGCGGCGCGTGCTCGCGCAGGTTGGGTCGGCCGAGGAAGCCAATGACCTCGTCCACGAAGCTTTCGCCCGCCTGGTCGGCGCTCGGACAGCTGCGCCGCTTCGTAATCCAGGGGCGTTCCTCGGCCGCATCGTCCACAACCTGCTCATCGACCGCTCGCGGCGTCTCAAGGCGCGGCCAGTTCACCTGCCGCTTGATCCTGACTTGGAAATTGCAGTTGCGCCCGACCAGGCCGACGGAATCGAACTAGAGCAGATGCGCGATCGGTACCGTGCAATCGTCGCTTCGCTGCCGCCGCGAATGGGCGAGGTCTTCGTGCTGCACCGGATCGAAGGTCTGAGCTACCGCGAGATCGCGCTACGGCTCGACATCAGCGTGCGCACGGTCGAATGGCATATTGCCGAAGCGATTGTCCGCATCGGCAGGGGACTGGACAACCCATGAGCAAGCCCGAACGCGATTCCCAGGCGAACGGCCGATTGTTCGAGGAGGCAGCGGCGTGGTTCGCGCGTATGCGCGCACCCGATGGGCAGGCCAGCCGCGCCGATTTCGAGGCGTGGCTCGCCCGCGGTGCCTCTCACCGGGCAGCCTATAATCGGGCTGCCGAGATCTTTGCCATGGGCAAGGTGCTCGGCGACGAGCGCGACACCGGGACCAGCGGTCAGCCTGCGGCGCAACGGCGCACGAGGCAGTGGATGCCGGTGCTTGCAGCGGCCGCCCTGGCGGCGATTGCCGCTTCCTGGATCATGTTCGCGCCGGCGCGTTTCCCTGGCTCGATGACCGCCCAATCCACGCGCGAGGCGGAATTCCAGCTGTCGGAGTCGGCCAGCGGCATTGCCCGTTCCGTCAGGCTCGCCGACGGCTCGCTGATCATTCTGCAGCGCGGCAGCAGGCTCGACATTGCCTATGATTCGACGGAGCGGCGCCTGACATTGCTGGGCGGCAAGGCACGGTTCGAAGTCGCGCACGAAAGGCGCCCTTTCGTGGTCCATGCCGGCGGCGGATCGGTGACCGCCCATGGGACGATTTTCGAGGTCGCGCTGTCAAGCGACCGCCACGTTTCGGTCCGGCTGATCGAGGGCGTGGTCGACGTGGCGCTCCCCTCAGGGTCTCGCGGCGGCGCAGGTCGACAGGCGGTCCGGCAAATGCATCGTGGAGAGGCCCTGAGCTTTACCGCCGCGAGCGGCCCCGCGCCAACCGGCGCAGCGGAGGTCTCGGGCGCAGCTCCTTCTCCCAGCGCTTCGGCATCGCGGCTGGATGCGCGCGATTATGATCAGATTCGTCTTGGCGACCTGATTGCCAATGCGAACAGCAAGGCTTCGCGCCCGATCCGCCTGGCCGACCCCTCACTTGCCGACAGGCGGGTGTCGGGACGCTTCCGGATCGATGACCCCGGCCTTCTCGCGGAGCGCATTGCGACTTTGTTCGGCCTTGCAGTCGACCGGAGCGACCCATCGATGATCGTCCTCAAGCGACCCTAGGCACAATTTTTTTCAAGCCGACCCCGTAGTCGGCGCACCGCTGCGTCAATCCCTTTTGGGCCGGCCGTTCGGCCGGCCACCCGAGGGGGAGAGATTATGCAGTGGAAATCAGCTTTCAGAGCCGCCTCTCTGGCTAGCGTCGCTTTCGCCGGCGGCGCGGCGGCAATGCCGTCGCCGGCCGCGGCCCAGACCCAGGTCGCAATCGACTACGACCTGCCGTCGCAGGATCTTGGCGACACGCTTCGCGCGATTGCCCGCGTGTCGGGGCGCGAGATCCTGTTTGCATCGAATGACGTCAAGGGCCGCAAGGCGCCCGCAATCAAGGGGCGCTACAGTCTCGACGAAGCGCTCCGCAGCGCGCTTTCCGGAACCGGGCTGATCGTCGAATATCGCGCTGGCGCGGTGGTCGTCCGCGAGCATGCTTCAGTCCGTGGCGAGGAGCCGTCCGCGGCGGGCACACCGGCATCGATTACCGTCACTGGCACGCGAATCCGCGGCGCCGGCTCGGCCTCGCCCGTAACGGTAACCACGCGCCGGGAACTCGAGCAGGCCGGCATCAGCGACCTTGCCGATTTCAGCCGCATCCTGCCCCAGAACTATACCGGCGGCCAGAACCGCGGCGTCGCCGGCGGCGGCGAACAAGGCGGCCAACTGAACCTCAACGATTCCGTGGCGCTGAACCTTCGCGGGCTCGGACCCGATGCCACGCTCACTTTGCTCAACGGGCATCGGCTTTCTTACGACGCAGTCGATCAAGGCGTGGATATTTCGGCAATACCGCTTGCCGCCATAGACCGTATCGAGGTGGTCAGCGACGGCGCATCCGCACTCTACGGTTCCGACGCCGTGGCCGGCGTTGCGAACATCATCCTGCGCCGCGATTATCAGGGGCTGGAAACCACGGCGCGGGTCGGCGGCTCGACCGATGGCGGCAATTTTCAACGGCAATTTAGCCTCGTCGGCGGCAAGCGCTGGTCATCTGGCGGGTTCATGCTGGCCCTCGACAATAGCCTTTCGACGCCGATCACCGCTGGTGAGCGCGATTATACGAAGAGCCTCGACCCTTCATTCTTCCTGACGGACCGAATCCGGCAATCGAGCGGGGTGCTGAGCCTTCATCAGCAAATTGCGCGCAACCTTGAGCTCGATCTCGACGGCTACGCTACCGCCCGGGCGTCGCGGTTACAGGACCCGTTCCTTCCTGACGTGAGCGTGCTCGTGGCTGGGATAGTCTCGGAAAACCGCGTTCGGTCCTATGCGCTGACCCCGACCCTCCGGGCGGATGTTGGCCGTTGGCAGGCCTCATTGAGCATGACGCGCGCCAAGAGCCGGACCTCGCTCGATTTCAGCAATTACTGGAACGGCATCCCTCGCACCGGGCATAATCTCTTTGCGGACACGCTCAGCGGCGTTGAGGCAACCGCCGAAGGACCCTTGTTTTCCCTTCCGGGCGGCGATGCCCGTCTCGCGTTCGGCGGTGGCCTTCGGAATATTTCGCTCCGCCTCAATGAGACGATCGCCAGCGGTGGGCAGAGCTTCACTACGGCCAACTCAAGGCAGAGCCGCAACGTCCAGTTCGCTTATGGCGAACTCTCGCTTCCGCTCGTCCGCCCGGACCTCGCCCTTCCCTTGCTCAACCGGCTGACGTTGAGCGCAGCGCTGAGGTACGAGCATTGGAACCGGATTGCGTCGGTGACGACACCGAAGCTCGGCGTTATCTATCAACCCATCGCCGACGTGACGGTGCGCGGAACCTGGGGCAAATCGTTCAAGATTCCGACCCTTATCCAGGTGAACCAAATCCAGGAGGGGGATCTCATTCCGGGATTCTACTTCACGCCGGCGCCCCAGCCGGACGGCTCGCCCGTGCTGGTGGTCAATGGAAGTGCTCCGAACCTCAAGCCTGAGCACGCGACAACCTGGTCCGCCACATTCGAACTGGCGCCGCGGTCGCTCGCCGGGCTGCACCTCCAGGCGACCTACTTTCATGTCGATTATCGCGATCGCATCGCGGAGCCGATCGCAAGCGTGCTGACGGCAATCGGCAATCCGCTCTATTCGAATCTCATCACCTACAATCCTTCGGCAGCCGTAGTGAATGGGGTCATCGCGACGCTGCCCGGGGGCCTGGTCAACGAGACCGGAGCGCCGTTCGATCCGGCGGCCGTCGGGGCGATCATCGACGCCTCGATCCGCAATACGGCGCGTCAACGGATCCACGGTGTCGACCTCAGCGGCGATTATCGGTTCGATCTTGGAACAGGCCGGCGGCTACTGCTGACTGGCTCGGCAAGCTATTTTGCAAGCAACCGGCGGCTTGCGGCCGGCAGGCGGTTTGTTGCGGGGGGGGGCACGGTTTGCAATCCCCCGTGTGGGCGTTGCCGCGCCGGCGCAGTCTTCGACAGTGATCGCAGCAATTTATCGGCCTTCGTCAATTACGTCGGGTCGACGACCGACAATCGATTAACGACCGCCGAAAAGGTCGGGTCGTTCGTCACCCTCGACCTCAATGCGGGCCTCCGGACGGGCGAGGACGTGGGTCCGTTGCGCAACATTGAACTGAGACTTTCTGCGCTCAATGTCCTCAACGCAAAACCGCGTTTCATCCGCGTCGGCTCTCTTGGCGGGGCACCTTACGATTCAACCAATCAGTCGCCGGTGGGCCGCTTCCTCGGCGCCTCGATCCGGAAGGTATGGTGATGCTGAGGCCTGCTCTCGTTGCCGGGCTTGCGGCGGTTTCACTGGCCGGCGCCGCTCATGCCCAATCCGCGCATCCGCAATGCGCCAACATTCTCCCGCCCCAGCAACTGCCCACAGGTCAGCGGCCACTCGTGCCGGAGGATCTGGCACGGCTGCGCGACATCGGCCCGATCGACCCAAATTACTATGCCGCGCCCTTTTTCACCGTCTCGCCCGACGGCCGATGGGCGGCATTCCAGCTGCGGCAAGGCGATCCCCCGCGAAACAAATATTGCCTGGCGATGGTGGTCTTCGATCTTTCGCGAAAAGAACTGCCAAGGATCGTGGACGAGGGAGACGATCCTCTGCTCCTGACCATGAACGACTTCCACGGCATTACCGACTTTCCGATCGGATTGATGAGGGCCGTCACGCCGCGTTGGTCGCCCGACGGCAAATGGATCGCGTTCCTCAAGCGCTCAGGCGCGACGACCCAAGTCTGGCGGGCGTTCGTCGACGGGAGCGGCAGCGCACCAGTCACGCATTCGGGCGTTGATATCGTCGATTTCCGCATCGCAGCCGACGGTGCGTCGATCATCTACGCGACGAGGCCGGGCGTCGAACAGCAAGGGCGCGCGAACGAAAAGGAAGGCCTCAACGGTTGGCATTATGATGACCGGTTTGTGCCGTGGCTGTCGAAAGGACCACTGCCTCGGGCACCCGTCAAGCGCGTGGTTCAGGTGCTCGACCTTGCCAGCGGCAAGCTTCGCGGGCCGACTCCGCACGAAAATGCGCTTGTGGCGGAGGACGATGAGCTCATTGCCGTAGCGGGCGCCGCGCCATCCATCGATGCCGAAGGGCTGCAAATCGCCGCCACCAATCTTGCCGGCGGAGCGGCAACGCAGAGCTTTCATGCGCGGCTTGCGAACGGCTCGGTCGCAACCTGCCGCCCCGCGGCATGCACTGGGGCAATCAAGCCGTGGTGGATGCCCGGTCACGCCCATGTGCGCTTCTTTCGCTGGGAAGGATGGGCGAATGCTTCAACCGCGATCTACGACTGGGATCTGGAGAGCGGCGTCGTCAGACGCCTTTATCTCACGGACGATGTGCTTTCGAGCTGCACGCCTTCGGGCAGGGAGCTCATCTGCCTGGTTGATTCGTCGCTTGAGCCGCGGCGATTGGTGCGGCTCGATCCCGCGAGCGGAAGGCGCGAGACCTTGTTCGATCCCAATCCGGAATTCGCGCACCTGACGCTCGGACAGCCGCAGCGCCTCCATTGGCGAAACTCTTTCGGGATCGACACGATCGCCGATCTCGTTCTCCCGGTCGGGTATCGTGAGGGCCAGAAATATCCGATGGTGATCGTGCAATATGATACTCGTGGGTTCCTCCGCGGTGGAACCGACGACGAATATCCAATCCAGGCGTTCGCGAATCGCGGCTATGCGGTGCTGAGCTTAAAGCGGCCCGCGTTCCCCTCTGTGAAGCGCGGTGCAAAGAATTACGAAGAGGCTGGCCGGCTCGATCTGGAGCAATTCGTCGATCGGCGAAGCGTGCAATCCTCGCTCGAAGCCGGCGTGCGACTCGCCATCGAGCGCGGCATTGCCGATCCGATGCGCATCGGTATCACGGGCTTGAGCGACGGCGCCAGCACCGTCGCCTGGGCGCTCATCCACAGCTCGATCTTCTCGGCGGCCGCGATCAGCAGCTGCTGCTTCGATCCAATGATGATCGCCGATGAGGGCCCGATTGCCGGAAAATACTTTCTGGACGAGGGCTACCCCAATGTTCTGGAAGGCGACGATCCATTCTGGAAGGATGTCGCGCTGTCAGTAAACGCGCGCCGTCTATCCGCGCCGCTGCTGATCAACGCGTCGGAAGAGGAATTTTCGGACACGCTCATCACTTATACCGCCCTTCGGGAGGCTGGCGTACCCGTCGACCTGTTCGAATATCCGGGCGAATATCACGCGAAATGGCAGCCCGCCCATCGACTGGCCGTTTATCGGCGCTCGCTCGATTGGTTCGATTATTGGCTGCGCGATGTTCGGTCCGACGCGCCTGATCGCCAGCAGGAGCTCAAGGAATGGGACCGGCTTCGACGTGAGGGAGGCCATGGCCGGCCGATTTGATGTCGCTCCTCAAAGACCAGTGGTCGATCCATGCCTCGGCATTGACCAGCTCGAGAATTCGCACGCGTTCGAGATCCGGAACAGGGCGATCGCCAGCGAGCACCTGCTCCAACGCCGCAGCATCGATGACCCGGTGCGAAGCGAGCCGGCCGCCGAGCAGCCGGTCGCGAATGGGTCCGCGAAAGTGATCGAGCAAGCGGGCTGCGAAACGGCTCGGACCGCCCTTGCTGCGTCGGTTCATGACGATTGGAGGAAGATCGCGCGCGAAGGCGCGCCGCGCCAACGACCGATCGCGCCCGCCAGCCCGCCATTCCCATGTCGGGACGCTAAGGCATGTTTCGACAATCGGTTGCGACATCAATGGATTGAGAAGCGAATATTGGGTGCCGCTGATTGGCTCGAGATTGGGCTGGATGCGAAGGATGTTGCCGATGTGCGCGGACTTGCCGGGTAGTGCGCCTGCAGGCGGAGCCAGCCATGGATGATGGAGATCTTCAGCGCCCAGGGACGCGACGAACTCAAGATTGAGGAAGAGGGCGTTCGGCTGGACGCGATAGCCTTGTGAACCATGTGCGAGGCGCCAGGCGCTGCGGAACGCATCGAACATGCTGCAGCCGGTCTGACGACAAACGTCGAACAACGACGCGATGATCCCCGACCCCAGACCTTCCGACAGGTAGCGGTCTGCGATCGATGCGGCGGACTGCGAATAGCCAAAGACATTATCGCCGCCATTTCCAGTCATGAATGCGTCCGCGCCGATTTCGGACGCGACTGCCTGGCGGATGCGCTCTGCAGCGATCGCCTGAGTCCGGTCCCTCGGCCTTGGCAGGTGAGCGGCTAAAGGCTGTTCAATGTCGATATCCTCGAGCCGAAACTTACGCTCGATCAATGGCAGGCCAGTGGACGCGCAGATCGTTCGAGCGAACAGACGCTCGTCGCCCCCAGGATCATCGGCGAACATGGTGAGGCAAACGGCGTCGCGGCCAGCCTTGGCAAGACAAGCCGCGATGATCGAGGAGTCGAGACCGCCCGAAAGACCGAGCAGTGGCCGCTTGCTCGTGGAGGCCCAGGCGCGCACGCAATGCTCGACGACACGTAAAAGGCTCTCAGCTGCCGCCTCGCTATCCTCGCC
>CBJLMA010000074.1:0-9444 GCA_966424035.1 uncultured Sphingomonas sp.
TCAAGAACGCTCGGATGGCCGGAAATTCGGCCAGGGAAGGGGCAATATTCGATGCTCGTACCGCTGATGACCCGAAGGACATCATCGACACGCGTTCCGCCAAGCAGCACGTCGACGCCGATTTCCACTGCGGCCGACGCCGATGTGATCTCACTCTCGCGATCGAGCGAGACGACCTCGAGGTAGGATTTCGCGCCGCCATTCTTGATGGCTTTGCCGAGCGCCTTCAACCGGTCCAGCGGCAGGCCAATATCCTTGAACCCGATGTGCCGCACACCGAGTCTGATTGCGGTTCGTAGGTGCTGCGACGCGTCTTCGACGGTGCGGTCGTGGCGCGTGAGCATGAAAATGAAACGAAGCCCCATTAGAAGGTCCTCTCAACGTCAATCGCCGTCGCTCGTGCACTGACGAGCCGCCGGGCATAAGCGAAGGCCGTCTCCAGACTCGCGGGATCAGCGATTCCCTGGCCTGCGATGTCGAATGCCGTTCCGTGGTCGGGGCTTGTCCGGACGAAGGGCAAGCCCAGCGTGATGTTCACGCCCTTAGTCAGTCCGAGATATTTCACTGGGATGAGTCCCTGATCATGATACTGGGCCACCACGACGTCGAAGAGCCCGGCTCGCGCCTGCATATATACTGTGTCGCCGGGCCAGGGGCCGCTTGCGTCGATGCCTTCCCCACGGGCCGTCTCGATGGCCGGCTTGATGATCCGGATCTCTTCATCGCCGAAAAGTCCCCCTTCGCCGGCGTGAGGATTGAGTCCGGCGACCGCTATTCTCGGTGACGCTATGCCCAACGCTTTCCCGCCTTCGTGCGCGAGGCGAATGGCGGACATTTGCGCGTCGAAATCGGCTTCGCTGATCGCGTTTCGCAAAGAGGTGTGGATTGTCACGAGAACTGTCCGGATCTCATCGTTTGCGAGCATCATCGCGACACGGCGTCCTCCGCCAAATTCGGCGAGGATCTCGGTGTGACCCGGATAGGGAACACCGGCGCACGCCAATGCCTCCTTGTTGATGGGGGCAGTGACGATACCGGCGACCTTGCCCTCCTTTGCCGCTTCGACGGCCGCGACAATCGAATTGAACGCTGCCCTGCCGGAAACAGCGCTGACCTCGCCAATTGGCGGCAGGGTGCCGATTTCTGTCGTCTCGACGACCTCGATCTGACGGGGCTGGAATCTGGCTTCTTCGACGGCCGTGAGGGATCGCACTTCGACATCAAGACCCAGACAACGGATAATGTCTGCCATCACCACCACGCTTCCGAAGACGACCGTGGGTTCAGTTCCGTTGGCGAGCGCTTTCGCCACGATCTCAGGGCCAATTCCCGAAGCATCGCCCATGGTCACTGCGAGAGGCGCGGAGACGGTCATGACGAAAGCTGGGCTGGTACTGCGCCAGCCATCCTTTCAAGGGATAGCAGGCGCAGCGCGACAGCATTTGCCGCGCTGCTCAGATCGCCAGCGAAAATCCTGACGCAAGGTCGCGTTTCGGTCTGCATAGATCAAACATGACAAGAGCCGGGCAGAGTTAAAAGCGATCGTTTTTGCCGCTCTTCGGTGATATTTGATCACCAATGAAACGGTCCGAAATTCCTTCGTTGGACGATTTGCGTGCATTCGAGGCGACAGCGCGCCTTGGTTCCGTCCGATTGGCAGCCGACCGCCTCGCACTGACCCATGGCGCGGTAAGCCGGCGCATCACGAAACTGTCGCAGGAACTTGGTTTCAAGCTATTCGAGAAAAGCGGCCGTGGCCTGCGTCTGACGCAAGCCGGCGACACGCTCAATCTGACCCTTGGGAGGTTCTTCGCCGAATTAGCGGAAACGGTCGAAAAGCTGCGCCGCGCGAATTCGCAACAGGACGCCGTCGTCCTGTCTTGCGAACCGTCGGTGGCGATGCGCTGGCTCATCCCAAGACTGGCAGCATTCCAGGCCGCCTTTCCCGATTTCGCAATTCACCTGTCGGTCGGGGGTGGTCCGATAGAATTCCGTCGCGATCGCATCGATCTCGCGATACGCAGGCTGGACTTCGCGATACCCGACACTTGGCATGTCGAACGCCTCTTTGCCGAGGAGGTGGGTCCGGTCATGAGCCCAAGCCTGCTTTCAGCGTTCGAGGACGCAGATTATGTCGCTTTGGGTTCAAAGACGCGCCCGCATGCCTGGTCCGACTGGCTTTCAACCCACCCGGAATTTCGTCGGCCGCAAGATATCAGATACTATGATCATCACTTCCTGATGCTTGAAGCGGCACTGGCCGGACTTGGCGTCGCGCTGAGCCCACGAGTGCTCGCGACGGACGATCTCGGCCGATCCCGGTTGGTTGCGCCCGCCGGCTTCGATCCAGATGGAAGCGGCTACGGGCTTGTTTGGCCGGCAGCAGAAGAGCTGGAAGCTAAAGCCGGACCTTTTGTTCAATGGCTAAGGGCTGAGTTCGCTGCGTCTTTTTCTTGAAGTTGCGACACATGCCATCGGCCGAAATCGCCTTTCGACAATTGCCGGGCAGCGCATCGAGATCTATCTCTCGGCTGACTGAGCGGCATACCGACACGCAGCGCCCGTGCAGCCTGCAGTAGCGATTGCCGCGGGGCAGCCGAAAAACAGCAGATCAGGCTTGGGCCACCACCATTGAACCGATGCAATCGCTGGGCACTTGAGCCTAGCTCTTGCCGGTCCATACAAGGGAGGCAGCGCACATGAGCACGATTATGCAGGACGCGCTTTCGCGCCAGCAGGTGCACGGTTTTATCGACGTGCTCAGCTCGAGGTCAGAATGGCCGGCGACCGACGATAGCGTGGCCGGATCCTACCTCACCGGCCGCCGACGGCTGCCGCTCCCGGCTGGTCCGGTGACAATCGAGTCCGTAACCCTCTCCTCCGGTCGCAGCGGACGAGCCATGCTGCCCGGAGACGAATTCGTCCTGGTGGTCACCGGCGCTGTCCGCTTCCTTCAGAAAGGGCGCGGGCTTCAGCTCGGTGTAGGAGAGGCCGGCGTTCTCGTGCGCGATCAGTCGCTCGAGTGGGCGGCCGACGAGCCGGCGGAACTGATCGTCATGCGCTGCACTGCCGGCGGCAGCGGAGAGGAACCTGTCGTTATAGACACTGCGGCGCCGCTTTCTCCGTCCAACCCGCCGCTTGCCGACCTGCTCGTGGGCCCGACGCCCGCCTGCCGGAACCACAGCGATTTTCGTTCCGCGACCGGTGAATTCGCGTGCGGGACCTGGGACTCGACCCCTTATCATCGTCGGCTGATGGAATTCCGGCACTTTGAGCTGATGCGGCTCCTGGAGGGCGAAGTCACGTTCGTCGACCGGCATGGCCGTTCGGGTATCTTCGGCGCCGGCGATGTCGTCCTCTTTGTCCAGGGCGGCGCTGCTTCGTGGGAAAGTCGCTCGCACGTGAAGAAGATCTACTCCACCTACCGCCCTGCTCAGTAGCTCTTGAGCGCAACAAGCGGCGGCACGGCCGCGAAATGTCGCTTTCAAAACGCACAATGAACGTCTGATACCAAAGCGCGATTCGAAGCATAATTCTCTGCCGCTGAACCTACACCAGCGCAGTGAACGACATGCGCTACATCAGTACCCGCGGACATGCGCCCGTTCTGGGTTTTGAAGCCGCGACCCTTGCCGGGCTCGCATCCGATGGCGGCCTCTACGTGCCGGAGGCATGGCCAACTCTTTGTGCAGTGGACATAGAGCGACTCTCAGGTCTGTCGTTCGCCGACACCGCAATCCGCATACTCGAGCCGTTCGTCGCTGGTTCAATGAACCGAGCCGAGCTCGTGGACCTTTGCGAAAAGGCGTGGAGCCGATTTGACCATCCAGCCGTGACGCCAGTCCTGCAGGTCGATCGGCGTCATTATTTGCTCGAGCTGTTCCACGGGCCGACGCTTGCATTCAAGGACGTCGCACTGCAGCTCCTTGGGCTGCTGTTCGAGCGCTTCCTGGCCAAGGGCGACCAGCATCTCACGATCGTCGGTGCAACCTCAGGAGACACTGGATCGGCCGCCATCCAGGCGATCGCAGATCGCGCTCATGTGGATATCTTCATGCTCCACCCAAAGGGTCGCGTATCCGAAGTGCAGCGACGGCAGATGACGACCGTCATTGCGCCCAACGTCCACAATATCGCGATCGACGGCAATTTCGATATCGCTCAGGCGCTGGTGAAGCGCATGTTCAATGACCGCGCTTTTTCTGCACGCTTCCAGCTCGCTGCAGTCAATTCGATCAACTGGGCGCGCCTCGCAGCGCAGGTCATCTATTACTTTTATGCAGCCGTGCGCCTGGGCGCACCACACCGGGAGGTGGCATTTTCCGTCCCGACCGGAAACTTCGGCGACGTCTATGCAGGCTATGTGGCCAAGAAGATGGGTTTGCCAATTGGCAGGCTCATTGTCGCCACGAACGTCAACGATATCCTTCACCGAGCTCTGGCCGAGGGTGATTATTCGACTTGCGCGGTCACGCCGACGGCGAGCCCGTCAATGGATATCCAGGTGAGCTCGAATTTCGAGCGTCTGTTGTTCGATCTCTTCCGCAGGGATTCCGCCACCGTAGGGCAGGTCATGCAGCGCTTCGAGGCTGATGGCCGCATGAGTCTGTCCAGGGAGCCTCGCGATCGCGCTGCAGCCGACTTCACCAGCGCACGCATCGATCATTCCGCAATGACCGAGGCGATGCGCTGGGCCTATGGTTGCGGTCAGATCATCGATCCGCACACCGCTGTCGGCCTCGCTGCGGCACGAAGTTCCGACCTGCCCGAAAATATGCCGATCATAACCCTTGCCACTGCGCATCCCGCGAAGTTCGGCGACGCGGTCGCCGCTGCGCTCGGAGTGGAAGCCGAGCTTCCGCCTCCAATCGCACGATTGATGGATATGGAGGAGCTTAGCGTCACGCTTCCTGCGACCTTCAATGCCGTCGCCCAATATATCGGCGCTCACGCCAAACCACGCCGAGCAGCGCTGGCTGTCTGAAAGCAACCGGACATGGATGTGAACTTCTACCAACGTATTGAGAGCGAGCTTGAGGCGCTGGGGCAATCGGGATTGCTGAAGCCGGAGCGCGTCCTGTCTTCACCGCAGGGGGGATCGGTGCAGATTGATGGCCGAGCCGTTTTCAATCTGTCGGCCAACAATTATCTTGGTCTCGCAAACGATCCGCGCATTGTCGGTGCAGCGATCGAGGCCAGCCGAACCTGGGGTGCCGGGCTTGCTTCCGTGCGGTTCATCTGCGGAACCCAGTCGATCCACAAAGAACTCGAGCACGAAATCGCGGCCTATCTGGGATTTGAGGATGCAATCCTCTTTGCAGCTGCGTTCGACGCCAATGGCGGCGTCTTCGAGCCGCTGCTCGGCGTGGAGGATGCGATCGTATCCGATAGCCTCAATCATGCCTCGATCATCGACGGAGTTCGGCTCTGCAAGGCACGCCGCTATCGCTATGCCACCAATGACATGGACGATCTCGAGCGGTCGCTCAAACAGGCCCGTGCCGATGGCGGGCGCACGATCCTCATCGCCACGGACGGCGTTTTCTCGATGGACGGCACCATCGCCCAATTGGATGCGATTGTTGAGCTCGCCAGGCGCTATGATGCACTGACCTTGGTTGACGATTGCCATGCCACCGGCTTCGTCGGCATCCAGGGCCAGGGCACCCCCTCGAAATGCGGCGTGGCGGGGCAGATCGATATCGTCACAGGTACGTTTGGAAAGGCACTGGGCGGTGCCATGGGCGGATTCGTTGCCGCAAGAAAGCCGGTCGTCGACCTCCTGCGTCAGCGTGCGCGGCCCTATCTGTTCTCGAATTCCCTGACGCCTGCAGTCTGCGGGGCGAGCCTGGCGGCTATAGCAATCGCCCGCTCTTCGGAAGGAGACGAGCGGCGTGCCCAGATCGAGACGAACGCAAAAACGTTCCGTGCCCGCCTCGCCGCAGCCGGATTCGATCTCCTCCCGGGAGATCACCCGATCATCCCAGTGATGCTTTACGAGGCGCCGCGCGCCCAGAGGATGGCGGCCGAACTTCTCGAGGCCGGCGTGCTTACGAGCGGATTCTCCTTCCCGGTAGTACCCCAGGGCAAGGCGCGGATCCGCATGCAGATGTCCGCTGCGCTCACTGCGGACGAGGTCCAACAAGCCGCCGACATCGTCATCTCGACCGGCCAAAAAATCGAGATCATCTGATGGAAACGCTGACTGAAGCTCGCGAAACCCAGATCGCGGCGACAACCATGAAGGCGCTGGCGAAGACCAAGGCGCGCGAGGGGATCTGGCAAATCGATGCGCCCGTTCCTCAACCCGGCGCTCAGGACGTCGTGATCAAGGTTCGGCGGACGGCGATCTGCGGGACCGACATTCACATCTATAACTGGGATGACTGGGCGGCACGCACAGTGCCCGTTCCGATGATTGTCGGGCACGAATTCTCCGGCGAGATCGCGGAGATCGGCTCCGCCGTCACGCGTGACCTTCGCGTTGGGCAACGCGTTTCTGCGGAGGGGCATATCGTCAACCTCAACAGTCCCGCTTGCCGAATGGGACGATTTCACCTGGACCCGGAAACGATCGGGATGGGCGTCAATCGGCAGGGCGCCTTCGCTGAATATGTGTGCCTGCCCGCATTCAACGTGATCGAATTGCCCGACGACGTCAGCGACGAAATCGGAGCATTGCTCGATCCGTTCGGTAATGCCGTGCACACCGCACAGCAGTTCGACCTGATGGGCGAGAATGTGCTCGTGACCGGCGCTGGCCCGATCGGAATCATGGCCGCGGCGGTTGCACGGCACGCCGGCGCCCGCTCGGTTGTGATCACGGACGTCAATCCGTTCCGGCTGGACCTGGCCACGCGGATCGCAAACGTGCGCGCGGTCAACGTTGCCGAGGAAGACCTCTGGGACGTGATGGCGCAGGAGGGCATCGTCGAGGGCTTCGACGTGGCGCTCGAGATGTCGGGCTCGGAACCTGCGATACGGCAGGCGGTGGATGCGCTCGTCATGGGCGGAAAACTGGCGATGCTCGGCATTCCCGCATGGCCAATGGAGGTCGCCTGGGGAGAGATTATCCTCAAGGCGTTGACCATCCGCGGCGTCTACGGCCGGGAAATGTTCGGCACGTGGCGCAAGATGCTCGGCCTCGTCCACGGCGGGCTCGACATGGGGCCGCTCATTACGCACCGCCTGCCTTTCCACGAATATCAGGCCGGGTTCGACGCCATGCGTTCGGGGATGTCGGGCAAGGTGGTCTTAAGCTGGTAACGAGGTCGCAATGCCCGTGCCTGCGACTCCTTCCAGATTTGGGATAAGGTGAAGACTGAAAAGGCAGATGAGGCTTCAGACCGAGTCAGCAAATGAAACTTGACCCAATCGACATAAAGATCCTGTCAGAGCTGCAGAACAACGGTCGCCTGACGAATATTGATCTTGCCGACCGGGTCAATCTCTCGGCCAGTCCGTGCCTCATGCGGCTTAAGAAGCTGCAAAACGCAGGCTTCATAAGGGGCTTTGCCGCCGAGATCGACCTGACGCGCTTTGCCGATCTGCTGACTGTCTTCACCGAAATAACGCTGGCGAGGCACAGGCCACAGGACCTGGAGCGCTTTGTTGCCGCGCTCGACGGAATCGACAATGTGGTGGAATGCCATCTCGTCTCCAGCGGCTACGACTATCTCGTGAAATTCAATACCTGCGGTATAGCTGAATATCAGAACATAATTGAAAAACTTCTGGAGGGAAATGTAGGGATGAAGAAATACTTCAGCTATGTAGTATTCAAGACGCCTATCCCGCCAAGACAACTACCAGTCTCTGCCGTGTTCAAGAATAATCTAACCCTACAAGAAAGAGATGATCGGCAGGATATAACACATGGTTAGCGAGACATTCCTCCTCGACACTTTCACGGTGGCCGCTCGCGACGTTGCAGATGCTGATACCAAATGGTTGCTCGCGCTGTCGGTCGGCGTCGGCTGGTCCCACCGTGCGGAAGACTGGGAGTTCATGCGTGAGGTCGGGCGCGGGCATGTTGCAATGGATGAGAGTGGGCGGGTTCATGGCGTCGCGATGTGGTTCCCGTTCGGCGAGAAGTGCGCGACGATCGGGATGCTAATCACGACACCTCGACTACAGGCCCACGGCGGAGCGCAGTGGCTCATGCGCCATGTCCTGGAGCAAACGAAGGGGCGCACGCTCGGCCTCCATGCCACCAGCCAGTCGCATCGATTGTTCCTTTCCCTTGGCTTTAAGGACGAAGGAACGATTTATCAGCGTGAAGGCTATGTCGGCACGCTCCCGCAAATGCCGCCGATTGGTGATGCGGAGCTACGAGAATTCAGTCACTCAGACCTGTCCGCCATCCGAGAATTGGACCGGGCGGCCACCGGATGGGACCGTCGCGCGCTGATCGACGCGCTGGTGGCACGATCACGTGGAATGGTGCTCAGCCGTTTCGGTAAAGTGGAAGCTTTCGCCCTGATGCGGCCGTTCGGCCGCGGAATGGTGGCTGGGCCGATCATTGCAGGAAGCGAAGAAGACGCGCTCAGGGTTCTTCACCCACTGGTTGCAGAGCGAAGCGGGCGTTTCCTACGTATGGACCTCTGGGACGATGGCAGCCGGCTCGCCGCCTTTGCGGAGCATTGTGGCCTTTCGGTTGCCGAGAGAGGCACTCGCATGTCGCTCGGTCAGTCCTGGCCGGTTTCAACGGGAACAACGTCCTCCTTGTTCGCACCCGCTTCGCAAGCGACCGGATGACGTCGGCAACAATGGCGCGCTCATGTCCAGTATGTGGGACAGTCTTCGCGCAAATCATCCAGCGCAGGGCCATCGGATAGCTTCATTGGTGATCCCGCATCACCAGAATCTGTCAGTCCTTATCGATGGGCCGACGCTTATCCTTTCGCTAGTATCACCGACACAGCCAAGCTGACAGGATCTCAATCGTGCCGTCCAATGCTATCCGCCTCGATTTCCGCTCGGATACGGTCACCCGCCCAACACCGCAGATGCGGGCGGCGATGGCGGCTGCCGAGGTGGGCGATGATGTGCTTGGCGACGATTTCACGGTCAAGGCGCTCGAGGCGCGCCTTGCCGCGCTGCTCGGCAAGGAAGCGGGACTGCTGCTGCCGACCGGTACCATGGCCAACCTCGCTGCAATCATGAGCCATTGCCAGCGCGGCGAGGAATTTCTCTGTGCAAGCGGCGCGCATACCTATCTCTGGGAAGCTGGAGGCGCTGCCGTGCTGGGCTCGGTCCAGCCGCAGCCTTTGCCGGTCCGAGCCGACGGCACGATCCCCGTCGAAGACCTTCACGCTGCGGTTAAAGACGACGATCCACATTTCGCGATCACGCGTCTGGTCACGATCGAGAACACGTTCGCCGGACGCGTATTGCCGCGAAATCATTTGGCCGAGGTCGTTGAGTTTGCGCGGGATCGAAAGC
>CBJLMA010000075.1:0-9386 GCA_966424035.1 uncultured Sphingomonas sp.
ATACAGACCTGTAGCATTCGAAAGAAACGAACAGGTCTGTATCATACAGGTGTTGCTCAATGCCCGGAAGACGGATCATTTTGTATGGCGCGGCCGGGCACTTTCGATCCGCCTGTGAAGAAGGAATAAGTCATGACTTGGGCTGATGATCTTTACCGCAAGTTTGCAGCACTTCACGTTCCGGGCGATCCAATCGTCCTTTTCAATATTTGGGATGCGGCAAGTGCGCGCGCGGTCGCGGCCGCGGGTGCCGAAGCGATCGCCACCGGAAGCGCCTCGGTCGCAATGGCGAACGGCTTTGCCGACGGCGAAGCGGTGCCGATGGAATTCGCGATTGCCAATGCAGCAAGGATCGTGGCTTCCGTCGAGCTTCCAGTGACGGTCGACTTCGAGGGCGGCTATGCGGCGAACGAAAACGCACTCGAAGCCAATATTGCGGCGCTCGCCCAGGCCGGAGCAGTCGGCTGCAATTTCGAGGATCAGATTGTCGGCAGCGACCAGCTCTATTCGATCAAGGAGCAATCCAAGCGGATCGCCGCCGTTCGGCGGAGTGCGGGCGAGCAATTCTTCATCAACGCACGGACCGACATCTTCCTAAAAGCGCCGCAGGAGGCGCACGACGACAGGCTGGTCGATCAGGCGCTCGAACGGGCACGGGCTTACGCTGATTCCGGTGCGAGCGGTTATTTCGTGCCGATGCTGGGCGATTTGCGGCTGCTCGAACGTGTCGCGGCGGGCTCGCCGATCCCGGTCAATTTCATGACCTATCCTGGCTGCCCCTCCAATGCAGAGGTCGCCCGCGCAGGTGTCGCGCGCATCAGCCATGGGCCCTTCCCGCACATGGCGCTGATGAAGGAGCTTGAGGCTGCCGCGCGCGCGGCGATCGAAAGCTGATACGACCGCGCAGCCTTTCGGGAAGCGCCAACCCGAATGCACTCCAAGTACCGCGCTTGCGTGAGCAGGGATTTCTCAACTGGGCAGGAGGCCCCGCAGTCGTTCGCGGGAGCCTTCTTGGATATCCCGAGCCTCAGCGCCGCGGTGGTGCTGCCGGCGCAACGGCCGATACGCCGCCGAGCTGGGTCACCAGCTTCTTGTAGGCATCGAGATAGGCAAGCACGATGACCTGGCCGATTTCCGTGTTCTGATAGCCATAGCCGCCGGCCGCCGCGAAGCCGCCCCACCAGCCGGCGCCGCCGCCGGCGCCCCAGCTGACGTCGGTCTTGCGGGCATAGCCTTCGGTCAGCGCTTCTTCCTCGGTAGTGCGGGCGTTGACCAGCGACAGCGTCACATTGGCCTCGCCCTTTTTGACGTTGATCCCACCGGCCAGCGCTCCGACCGCGCCGCCCCAGCCGCCGAAATGGCCGAGCAGACCTCCGATTGCCGCTCCGGCGCCGCCGCCACCCGAATTCTTGTTGGTGCTGACGATATCGGGTTGCAGGAAATAGTCAGCCGCCTTGACCTGGCCCTTGCCGAAGTTCGATCCGCGCTGAAGCTCACCCTGCTCGGCGAGCGCTCGCTCCATTGCGCGGCTGTTCATCGCCCGGTCGCGGTTGACCATGCTGAAGCAGCCCGACTGCTGGACGAAAACCTTGATGATCGCCTCGGGGCTGCCGAGGTTCAGCTCGCGCCACCATTCCTTGTCCGGCGGGACGATCGCCAGCGTTCCGATCTTATGGGTGCAGATGGGGATCTCCGCCTCGCCCCGGGTCTGGTCTTTGCGGCCTGAGCTCGGGTCCGCGAAAGCCGCCGTTGAAATGAGCGCAAGCGCCGCGCCCGCCACATACGCGATCTTGATCATGTTTGAACGCCCCTCGAGTTAAGCTCTCTCATTTAACAGGAATTTACCTCGATCGAAAGGCGTGAGGGCCACGCCAAGCCTTGTTCCCGCGCATTCCTGACCCGCCTCTTATGGATGCGGAAAATCGAGCCGAGGATCCCTCCAGGCAGCGGCCCGCAAGAGGCTGTTGCGTGCCATTTCCCGGGCTGGCTGCGCTCTGGGCTTGCTGCTACGCGCCGCTGCAATGACCGACATCAGCAGAATTCGAAACTTCTCGATCATCGCCCATATCGACCATGGCAAGTCGACGCTCGCCGACCGGCTGATCCAGGCGACGGGCGGGCTCAGCGCGCGCGAGATGACCGCCCAAGTGCTCGATAATATGGACATCGAGCGCGAGCGTGGGATCACGATCAAGGCGCAGACGGTGCGGCTCGAATGGGACGGCTACGAGCTCAACCTGATGGATACGCCAGGCCACGTCGATTTCGCCTATGAGGTCAGCCGGAGCCTCGCGGCATGCGAGGGCGCGCTTCTCGTCGTCGACGCTGCGCAGGGTGTCGAGGCACAGACCTTGGCAAACGTCTACCAATCGATCGAACACGATCATGAAATCGTGCCGGTGATCAACAAGATCGACCTCCCGGCCGCGGATCCGGAAGGGGTGCGCCAGGAGATTGAGGAGATCATCGGCCTCGACGCCTCGGATGCAGTCCTCGCAAGCGCGAAGACCGGCATCGGCATCGAAGATGTGCTGAACGCCATCGTCGCCAAGATACCGCCACCCAAGGGCGACGCGTCGGCACCGCTCAAGGCGATGCTGGTCGACAGCTGGTACGATCCCTATCTTGGCGTCGTCATCCTTGTCAGGGTGATCGACGGCGCGATCCGCAAAGGCCAGCAGGTGAAGTTCATGCAGGCCGGCACGACCCATCTGGTCGATCGAGTCGGGGTTTTCCGTCCCAAGATCGAGCACCTCGCCGAGCTCGGTCCCGGCGAAATCGGCTTCATTACCGCGCAGATCAAGGAAGTTGCCGAGACCCGCGTCGGCGACACTATCACCGACGCCAAACGATCTGCGCCCGACCCCCTGCCCGGCTTCAAGGAGGTCCAGCCGGTCGTCTTCTGCGGCTTGTTCCCGGTCGACGCCAACGACTTCGAGAAGCTCCGTGATAGCCTCTACAAGCTTCGCCTCAACGACGCGAGCTTCAGCTTCGAAATGGAAACCAGCGCGGCGCTGGGCTTCGGCTTCCGCTGCGGTTTCCTGGGCCTCCTCCACCTGGAGATCATTCAGGAGCGCCTCACCCGCGAATATGATCTCGACCTCATCACCACTGCCCCATCTGTTGTCTACCAGGTGCGGCTGCGCGGCGGCGAGGTGCAGAGCATCCACAATCCCGCCGACTGGCCCGACCCGTCGCTTATCGAGGCAGTCGAGGAGCCATGGATCGACGCCACAATCTACGTCCCCGACAGCTATCTCGGAGCAGTCCTGAAGCTCTGCCAGGACCGGCGCGGAATCCAGAAGGACCTGACCTATGTCGGCACCGGCAGCCATGCCCGTGCGATGCTCCGCTACGAGCTCCCCTTGAATGAAGTGGTGTTCGACTTCTACGACCGCTTGAAGTCGATCAGCCGCGGCTATGCGAGCTTCGACTATCACCAGGTCGGCCACCGCGAGGGCGACCTCGTCAAGATGAGCATCCTGGTCAATAATGAACCAGTCGACGCGCTTTCCATGATCGTCCACCGCGGCAACGCCGAAGCGCGCGGCCGCAGCATGTGCGAGCGGCTCAAGGAGCTGATCCCCCGTCACCTGTTCAAGATCCCGATCCAGGCGGCAATCGGCGGCAAGATCATCGCGCGCGAAACGATTGCGGCTTTACGCAAGGACGTCACCGCCAAATGTTACGGGGGTGACGCAACGCGCAAGCGCAAGCTGCTGGAGAAGCAGAAGGAGGGCAAGAAGAGAATGAGAGAATATGGATCGGTATCAATCCCTCAAGAGGCCTTCATAGCCGCGCTGCGCATGGGCGACGACGCCTGAATCGGCGCGCCCGTTGAGACGAAAAGGCGAGCGCCCGGAAAGTGGACCGTCTCCCAGCTCCTGCCCGACCATAGGAGAGCAGGCGTCTTTGCCCGTCGCACGATGTGATTTGATCAATTTTCAAACCGGCGCACCAGCAAACAGCAATAGGAACCCATTGCCGTTGCAGGGGTTATGACCGACGTGCCGTTCACCCCCCTGAAGCGGCACTCACGTTGAAGCAAAAGGGCGGCACCTTCATTACCAATGAAGGGCCGCCCTTTCCATTTGTGCTGCTCCACTTGCTTGTCCGAACCGTCCAGGATCGAAACGGTCGTGGAACCGGACTTCGTTACGGACGTAAATCAACCATGCTCGATCGGGCGCGGGGGAATCGACTCTTTCCTTCTTAACCGGAATCATGGAGTCATGGCCGAGGGGGTTAAGTCCAACGGGAAAGGAGCGCGGCGCGACCGGCCCGCGGATCGTGGCCGGGCCGCGAGAGCTCCGGAACTGTTGCTCGACCATCCGATCGGCTCCCCCCGCACTCCCAAGGATTTCGAGCCGCTGGTTACTGCGGTCGGAGGCAATCTCGACTTTCCGGCAATGCTGGCGATCGCCGACATCTTGCCGGTCATGGTCGCCTATATTGACCGGACGCTCACCTATCGCTTCGTCAATCGGCCGCTTGCCGAATGGCTTGGCCGACCGCGCCGAGAGATTCTCGGCAAGCCGATCGCCGAAATCATCGGCGAGGAGCCGTTCAGCCAGCGCTGGCCGATGTACGAGGCTGCGCTGAAGGGCGAACGGACCTTCTATGCGAGCGAGTTCGATCATCCGACGCGTGGGCATGTCGCAGTGCAGAGCGACTATGTCCCCTGGGCGGACGCAAGCGGGGAGGTGCGCGGGATCATCATCCTGTTCGAGGATGTGACCGAGCAGCGCGTCTATGAGCGCGCGCTCCTTGAGAGCGAGGAAAGATTCCGGCGGATCGCCAACTCGGCCCCGGCACTGATGTGGGTGACCAGGATCGACCGGACACGTGATTTCGTCAATGAGACTTATGCCGAGTTCGCCTGCGGCCCCGGCTGCGACTTCGAGGAGGCGCGGACGCTGGACTGGCGGGAGCGGATCCACCCCGACGACATGGCGCGGATCGTTGCCGAGAGCATTGCTGGAGAGGCATCGGCCAAACCTTTTACGCTCGAGGGGCGCTACCGACGCTGGGACGGGGAGTATCGCTGGCTTCGGACCGTGTCGCAGCCGCGCTTCGGCCCCGACGGAGAGCTGGTCGGCTTCATCGGGGTCGGGAGCGACATTACAGTCGCCAAGGAAGCCGAGCTGGAGCTCAGGCGCCAGGTCGAGGAGCAGACTCGCGAGCTGGCGCTCAGCGAGGCCCGTTTTCGCTCAGTATTCGACACCGTGCTCGAGGTTCTCGTGTTGATGGAACCTGACGGCACCGTCGTGGAGCTCAACCGCAAACAGGCTCCCTGGCGGGCCGAGAATGCACGCGACGCGATCGGCAGAAAGGTGTGGGATGCACCGGCTTTCGAATTCTACCCGCAGCACAAGGCATTGATGAAGAAGGCGGTCAAAGAGGCGGCCGCCGGAAAGCTGTTCGCTGAGGAGGTCCGGCTGGAGCGCGAGGGCGCACCGGCGGCCCACCTCGACGTTTCGGTGCAGCCGGTGCGCGGGCCCGACGGTCAACTGGTCTATCTGCTGTTCGAAGCGCGCGACATCACCGAGCTCAAGGCCGCGCAGGAACAGCTCCGCCAGAGCCAGAAAATGGAAGCCCTGGGCCAGTTGACCGGCGGCATCGCCCACGACTTCAACAACCTGTTGACGGTGGTGGTAGGCGGGCTCGACATCATCGCCAAGCGCGCCGACGACCCAAAACTGAAACAATATGCCGACAACGCGCTCGCGGCGGCGGAGCGCGGGGCACGATTGACCGGCCAGCTCCTGGCCTTCAGCCGAGTGCAGCGCCTCGAGGTAAGACCGACCTTCGTTGCGCCGCTGATCCAGAACATGCGGCCGCTGCTGCGCAATGTGCTGGGCCCCGGAATCACAAAGCAGTTCGACCTCGATGAGGCGATGATGCCGGTGATGGCCGACCCAACCCAGCTCGAGGTCGCGATCCTCAACCTTGCAATCAATGCCCGCGACGCGATGCCCGAGGGGGGCTTGCTGACGTTCGTCACCAACAAGGTCGAGATCAGCGGCGACCCCGAATTGGAGGACGGCGACTATGTCGAACTCTGCATCAGCGACACCGGACCAGGGATGCCCCCGGAAGTCTTGGACCGCGCCTTTGAGCCCTTCTTCACCACCAAGGAAGTCGGCAAGGGCACGGGGCTTGGTCTATCAATGGTCTATGGAATGGCGCGACAGTCGGGCGGCGCGGCACGGATCGAAAGCACGCCCGGAAAGGGTACTTCGGTCAAGCTCCTGTTCCGCAAGGCCGAGGATGCGGGTGACGAGGTCGCGGTCGTAACCGACGAGCCAGCCAGCCACAATGTCCCACTGGCGCCGGTTTCGATTCTCGTCATCGATGATGATCCTGACGTGCGGGCGTTCATTGTCACAAGCCTCCAGGAACTCGGCTACCGAGTCCGCGAGGCGAGCGACGGGCGCGAGGGCCTGGCCGCCCTGGAGCGCGAGCTGCCCGACCTGGTCGTGCTCGATTTCATCATGCCGGGACTATCCGGAGCGGATGTGGCGCGGCAGATCCTCGATCGATTTCCCGAGCAGCCGATTCTTTTCGTCTCCGGCTATAGCGAGACGGAGGCCATCAAGCGCACTGCCCCCGATGCCCCTCTGCTCGCCAAGCCCTTCCGTGCCGAGGTCCTGCAAAAAGCCGTCCGCCGCGCTCTCGCGCACGCAGGATAGGCGCCAGACGCGACCCTGGCCCGGAGCTTGAACGTGCGGCTCGTCCGAGCGTTTGGCCCACGTGATCTGGACAATTGCGATCTTGCTTCTGGCCTGGACGACGCCAGCGCTCGCTGAGCAAGGCAAATCGGGGGGTCCGTCGACACCTGCAGCGCTGGAGATCTTCGAACGCGATTGGGTGCTGATGAATTGGGCGCTCAAATATTTCGATGTGAACGGCGATATGCTGCTCGAGCCGGCAGAGGCGCAGGCCGCTGCCGACAGGTTCCGCCGGATTGCGGACACGAACCACGACGGCCGCATCACTCCGGACGAATATCGCGCTGCTCGCGAGCATATTCTCGCGCAATATTGACGGCTCATCCCATTTGTTGACTTGGCGACTGAGTGGACATCGCCTGCCTTTGCACTGCTCGCCGGGGCGCTGCGCTATCGCGGCTGAGAAATGGGCGCGGCCGACGTCCGGGAGGGGAAGCGAAACGTCAGCCGCGCCGACGGCTGCTGGCTCGGGGACGAGGGGAGAATCCAGCAGCCGCTAAGCGAACTCAAAGCGCGTGCGGGATCTTGCCGTCGCCGCGCGCGATTGCGTGGTACGGCCGCGCCAGCCTGCGGCGCGTCGACCAGATCGTGCCGGCCAGAAGAACCACGTCGACGACGGCGATGGCGACAAGAATGTACATATGCAGTCCTCCTAGTGGCCCGCGTCCATTGCGACGGCATGTTTGGGTTTGGGGGCGAGCCAGATGATCACCGCGGAGACGACGAAAATCGCGGCGAAAAGCTCGAACAGGTTGACGGTGGTGACGGCAATCGCCTGGCTGTCGACGAGCTGGCTCACGAACTGTCGCGATTGTTCGACGCTGAGGCCTCGCGACTGAAGCGCCTGCATCGTCGACCCGGTGCCGTTGAGCACGCCCGTCATCGTGTCGCGCGTGCTCTGCGCGCCATTCTCCCACATGGTTACGCCGATGGCGGTGGCGACGGCGCCGGACATGGTGCGAAGAAAGTTCATCACCCCGGCTGCGGAGGCGACCTCATTCTCTTCGACCGCGCCCAAGGCGAGCGTCGTCAGCGGGACGAAGAAGAAGGGCATTCCTGCGCCCTGGATCAGCTGCGGCAGCGCGAGCGTCCAGAAATCGGCACCGCTGGTCCACCAGACAACACGGATCAGCGAAGTGACCGCCAGCCACAGGATCCCGCCGGAGACCAGGATCCGCGGATCGACCTTCTGCGACAGAATGGCAGCGACGGGCGCCATGAATACTGCGGCGACGCCATTCCAGGCCATTGCGTAGCCGGCCCAGGTGGCAGTGTAGCCGAGCTGGCTCTGCAGCCATTGCGGGATGATCACGAGGGTTGCGAAGAAGACTCCGTACGTGAACACCAAGGCAAGCACGCTGAAGGTGAAACCGCTGTGGCGGAACACCTTCAGGTCGACGATCGGTTCGCGCTCGAAGAGCTCCCAAACGATCAGGAAGGCGAATCCGACCGATGCGATGATCGCCAGCGTGACGATGAAAGGACTTCCGAACCAGTCGCGCTCGCGGCCCAGGTCGAGCATGATCTGGAGCGCACCGACGGCCGTCACGAGAAGCCCCAGACCGACGACGTCGACGCGCATCCGCTCGGTCTTCGATTCGGCGCGACGCAGCAGCGCAATGGCGGCGAAAGAGCAGGCGATCCCAATCGGAACGTTGATGAAGAAGATCCAGTTCCAGCCCCAATTGTCGCTGATCGTTCCGCCGAGGATCGGTCCGAAGATTGGCGCGGTGATCGTGGTCATCGACCAGATGCCCATTGCCATCGCATGCTTGTCCTTGGGAAAGATCCGCAGCAGCAAGGTCTGGCTGATCGGCATGATCGGGCCGCCCGAGAGGCCCTGCCCAACGCGGAACGCGACGAGCGCGCTGAAAGTGGGAGCGGTCCCGCACAGGAACGAGAAGAGGGCGAAGCCGACCATTCCGGCGACAAACACCTTCACCTCGCCGAAGCGCCTCGCGAGCCAGCCGGTCAAAGGCACGCAGATCGCTTCGGCGACCGCATAGGAAGTGATGACCCAGGTGCCTTCGCTCGGCGAGATGCCAAGCCCGCCCGCGATATGCGGCACGGAGACGTTGGCGATCGTGATGTCGAGCACGACCATGAAATTGCTGAGCGCGAGGACCAGCCCGGCGAGCAGCACCGTCCCCCACGGTAACTCGGAGGAGGCAGGGGCGGAGGCGGCGCCGGCCATCAGCGCGTGCCTTTGCCCGAAACGTCGACGTCAGCTTCCATCGACAGGCCGACGCGCAAGGGGTGCGCTGCGAGCTCCTTCGGATCGAGCGCGATCCGGACCGGCAGGCGCTGAACCACCTTGATCCAGTTGCCGGTCGCATTCTGGGCCGGAATGAGCGCGAAAGCCGAACCGGTGCCGCCGGCAAAGCCGATCACCCGGCCGTGGAACTTGACGCCGCTGCCATAAAGATCGCTGGTGAGCTCGGCAGGCTGGCCGGGACGGACCCGGGTGAGCTGTCCTTCCTTGAAGTTCGCGTCGACATAGACGGTGCCGACCGGAACGATGGTCATCACCGGATTGCCGGCAGCGACGCGCTGACCCACCTGGACCTGGCGGTTGGTGACGACGCCATCGATCGGCGCCCGGATGACCGTGCGCTCGAGATCGAGCCTGGCCTGGTCGAGCGCGGCCTTGGCGGC
>CBJLMA010000076.1:0-9243 GCA_966424035.1 uncultured Sphingomonas sp.
TGGCCGGTCTGCTCAATCGCGTCCGAGATCATCGCAATCGCGATGACCGAAGGCTTCGACGATCTCGACGCTCCGGTGCTGCGCGTGACCGATAAGGATGTGCCTTTGCCTTATGCCGCCAATCTCGAAAAGCTGGCGCTGATCAAGGCAGGAGACGTGGTCGAAGCGGTGAAGGCGGTCACCTATCGCTGAGCGCGAGCTCGACCACGACCGCAGGGTCGCGCTCGAGCAGCTGCCGCGGGAGCTGAGGCCGGCATTTTCGGCGCTGTGGGCCTTGGACTTGGCGTTCGCCGATGTCGTGGCAACGAGCAGTGACCCGCAATTGGGCGCAATACGCCTGTGTTGGTGGCGAGACCGGCTGGAAGAGCTGGACGGGGGGATAAGCCCTGCAGAGCCGCGGCTAGAGGCGGTTTCACGCACGCTCCTAACACACCAGGTGAGCGGAAAAGAATTGTCGCAGCTCGAAGATGCGTGGCTGCCACTCCTGCATCCCTTCCCATGGCAGAGGGAGCAGGCGGACGCGCTGAAGCTTCGTGGGCGCATTCTGTTCGGTGTGGGCGTTCGCCTGTTTGGGATCGATTCCGGCGAAGGTCGGATCGCCGGTGAGCTCTGGTCGCTCGTCGATGGGGCACATCATTGCAGCGATGCGCAATCCCGTCTTCTTTTGTTGGCTGAGGCACGAAACTTGCTCTCGCAAGCACCTGGAAAGCTTCCTTTGCGCGTTCGGCCGCTGACCGTCCTTGCAGCGCTGGCGGCAGCCGAACTGGTCCGCGAGAATAGCGGTTTGGGTCGGCTCTCAGCCGCGGTCTGGCACCGGCTTTTCGGGAGCTTCCCCCGGATTTGACGTGCAGGAGCGGGCATGAGCAACAGGCAAGGAAGACGACCGTATCAAGATCGATTTGGGGACGTCGTCACGCGAGCCTCGAGCCGACATCCGTCTTCTCTTGGCCGGTTTTGAAAGAGAAAGCCGATTCCGATGCAAGATCGGGGCTGCGGGTCGATGGCAACCAGGTTGCCAGCGCTGCTCGTGCCCGATCGGTGTACACCTGCTTTCGGTCTGCGCGTTTCAAGCGGCCCGGAAGCGGCGGCATCAACCCGAAATTGACGTTCATCGGCTGAAAGGTCTCGGCCTGGGCCCCCCCGGTTACGTGAGCCAGAATTGCGCCAAGGGCCGTCTCGGGCGGAGGCAGGGGAAGTGCGCCGCCGCGAAGCTCGGCAGTGGCAAATCGCGCGGCCAGGATTCCAACTGCAGCGCTCTCAACATAGCCTTCGCAGCCGGTGATCTGGCCGGCAAAGCGGATATTTGGCTTGGATTTCAGGCGGAGCTCGGCGTCGAGCAGGCGCGGGGAATTGATGAAGCTGTTGCGGTGAATTCCGCCGAGGCGTGCGAATTCGGCGTTTTCGAGACCGGGGATGGTGCGGAAGATGCGGACTTGCTCGCCATGCTTCAGTTTGGTCTGGAAGCCGACCATGTTCCAAAGCGTTCCAAGCTTGTTGTCCTGCCGGAGCTGGACGACGGCATAGGGCCAGCGCCCGGTCCTCGGATTGTCGAGACCTACCGGCTTCATCGGTCCGTGGCGAAGCGTCTCGGGTCCGCGTTCAGCCATCACCTCGATCGGCATGCAGCCCTCGAAGTAGGGAGTGTCCTTCTCCCAGTCGTGGAATGGCATCTTGTCGCCGCCGCTTAGTGCCTGGACGAAGCCCTCATATTGCCGCCTGTCGAGCGGACAATTGATGTAATCCTTGCCTCCCTTGTCCCAGCGCGCCGCCATCCAGGCGATATCCATGTCGATGCTGTCGCGATGCACGATTGGTGCGATCGCATCGAAGAAGGCGAGGGAGTCTGTCCCTGTTTCGGCGCCAATCGCTTGTGCGAGGCTTGAACCGGTGAGCGGACCGGTAGCGATGATTGTCGGATGATGGGGAAGCTCGTCGACCCGCTCGCGAACAAGTTCGATGTTGGGGTGCTGCTCGATCCGGTGGGTCACCTCGGCCGCGAAACCTTCCCGATCGACTGCGAGCGCTGAACCGGCAGGAACGCGGTGCCGGTCGCCGGCGAGCATGATCAGCGAATCGAGTGCACGCATCTCCTGGTGGAGCAGTCCCACGGCATTGTGATCGGAATCATCCGAGCGAAAGCTGTTCGAACAGACCATTTCCGCAAGGCGGTCGGTCTCGTGCGCGGGCGTGGCGTCGCCGCCGCCGCGCATTTCGCTGAGACGGACGCGCAGGCCGGCTTCGGCCAGCTGCCATGCCGCCTCGCTGCCGGCAAGTCCGCCGCCGACGACTTGAATGTCAAAGGACATGCCGGCTCACCTAATCCGCTCCCGCGAAGCCGTCATCCTGAACTTGTTTGTCCGTTGGTCGTCTTGGGATTCAAGGATCCATTTTCGACTATTGCTACAATCGCCCATCGCGGGACGCGAGGAAACAGGCTCGTCAATGACAAAGAAGCTATGCATTTTTACCATCGGCTATGAGGGCGCGACGGTGCCGGAGTTCATCGCTGCGCTTATGAATGCGCGCATTGAGCGGGTGATCGACGTTCGCGCGCTTCCCCTTTCGCGGCGGCCCGGCTTTTCCAAATCGCCGCTCAGGGCGGCACTGGATGAGATTGGAATCGAATATGTCCACCTCAAGGCGCTCGGCACTCCGGCGCAAGGGAGGGCGGCCGCGCGCGCCGGACAGCATGGCGAGCTGAAGCGTATCTACGCCGGGCAGCTCGAGCTCCCTGAAGCGATTGCGCAATCGGCGCAGATGCTGGAGCTCGCGCGCGAAAAGCCGAGTGCATTGTTATGCATGGAAAGAGCGCCCGCGCACTGCCATCGGAGCCTGCTGCTCGAAGCTGTAGCACCCGATGCGCAAGTCGTTCATCTCTTCGCCTGATCGCAACATCAACTTTAGGAACCGTGCGCCTGCTGGCCGGTTTCTCCGCCGGAACAATCACAGGAGAGGGAGAAACCCTGATGAAAAAGCTGGGGATTCTACTCGGTGGAGCGCTTGCGATCGCGTCCTGCGCGAGGACGCCCCCGCCCGCACCGCCCGATCTGAACAATCCGTTGCTGGCTCCGGGTTTCCTCGCCCAGGCCGCGAGCGGTGGCCAATTCGAGATCCAGTCCAGCCAGCTGGCGCTTACGGCGTCGCAGAATGCCGCAGTGCGCAATTTCGCCAATGTCATGATCAGCGATCATACGCGACTCAGTCAGGCGATTGGCGGGGCGGCCGCGGCCGCGCGACTGCTGCCGCCACCGCCCACGCTTCTGCCCGCACAGCAGGCAGCGCTCGATCAGCTTCGGGCAGCCGGCACCGGCTCGGCCTTCGATATGGCTTATCAGCAGGCCCAGATCACCGCGCATCAGGGCGCGCTGACGCTGTTCCAGAACTATGCGACCAGCGGCGACGTGCCGGCGATCCGGACTGCCGCAGGTCAGGCGGTGCCGACGATCCAAAGCCATCTTGCGATGGCTCAGGCGCTCCAGGTCGCTCCTCCAGCGCCTCCGCCACCGCCGCCTCCGCCACCGCCGCCCGTGCGGAAGTCGGGCGAGCGCGGTTAGTCGCTTGTGAGGCGAAGGGCCGGCATTTCCCGGCCCTTCGGTTTCTTCATCAGACTGCCGGAAGCTCTTCAGGCGCGGTGTGGCCGTTGAGTAGCGCCTCAATGTCCGGGATCGGCCTGCCGCTCATTTCCTTGTTGACGGTGCAGACAATCCTGCGCTGCACTTCCTTGTGCAGGCATTTCTTGAGGACGCCGAGCGCCTTTGGCGGAGCGACGATGGCCAAGGCATCAAAGTCGTTGCGAAGCACGCGGGCTTTGAGCTCCTCGGCGGCGTCCTTGATCCAGCGATCTTCTTCCTGTTGCTGGAAATCCGTTTCCTCATAGGTCGACCGTCCGTAGCCGAAGCTCTGTTTGGTCGTCCCCGGAGCATCCGTTTTTATTTCCCGGTCCTTGCGCTGGTATCGCCTCGCGTCATGGCTTTCGGTGCGGAGGTCGATTTGATTCTCGTCGCCGTGATTGCGGAAGAACAGCATTTTGCGGCCATCGGCGACCAGAACCAGCGCATTGTGGGGAAGGGGCATGGAGACACTCCTTGAACTAGGTGCTCAGGAGAACGCGACCCGGCCCCGCCCGGTTTCCACTGCTCGTCGCAGTTAGTCCGCGCCGGACCGACGCCCGCTAATCTTGCTCCGGATCGGCAGGCTTCTCAAGCTCGCTTTCTCCAACCACCGCGCCTTCCTCGGGCGCGATCTCGTCGCCGCCCTCGATTTCGATTTCTTCCTCCTCGCTTTCCTCGATTCTGGCGACACTAACTACATGTTCGTTCTCGCCGACTCGGAAGATCGTCACACCCTGCGTGTTGCGGCCCATGATGCGGATGTCGCCGACCGTCGTACGGATCATCTTGCCCTGGTCGGTGACCAGCATCAGCTGTTCGCCCTGGCGCGCGGGGAAGGAGGCGACGACGCGCCCGTTCCGTTCTGAAGTGTCGATGTTGGTGATGCCTTGGCCGCCGCGATTCGTGCGGCGATACTCATAGGCCGAGGAGCGCTTGCCGTAGCCGTTCTCGGTGACCGTGAGGATGAACTGTTCATTCTCCTGGAGCTCGGCATAGCGGTCGGCTGGGAGGGCACATTCCACGTCCTCGCGGTCGCGCCACGGCGGGCATTTGAGATAGGCCTCGCGCTCCTCCTGTGTCGTCCCGACTCGGTGCAGGATCGACATCGAGATGACCTCGTCGCCGGGCTGGAGCCGAACTCCGCGGACGCCGGTCGAGGTCCGTGACTGGAATTCACGGACGTCGGTGGCCATGAAGCGGATCGCTTTGCCGTTGCGGGAGGCGAGAAGCACATCGTCGCCCTCGGTCAGCAATTCCACTCCAATCAAACGGTCGGTCGGATCGGCCTGCTCGTCGCTGTCGTCGCCAATTTCGGTCTCTTCGGCCGGACCAGTCCCGAAGCGCATCGCAATCTTGCCCGCGGTCGGAATGTTAGTGAAGGCCGCCATGCTGTTGCGGCGCACCGTGCCGTGCGCGGTCGCGAACATGATATGGAGCTTGCCCCACTCGGTCTCGTCCTCGGGGAGCGGAAGCACGGTCGAGATGGTCTCGCCCTCGGCGAGCGGCAGCAGGTTCACCATCGGGCGACCCTTGGTGTTTGGCCCGCCCTCGGGCAGCTTCCATACCTTCATCCGGTAAACGCGGCCGAGGTTGGAGAAGAACAGCACCGGATTGTGGGTCGACGTCACGAACAGAGCCGTGACCGCGTCCTCTTCCTTGGTCGCCATTCCAGCGCGGCCCTTGCCGCCGCGCTTTTGTTCCCGGAACACCGAAAGCGGGGTGCGCTTGATGTAGCCTGCGACGGTCACGGTCACGACCATGTCCTCTCGCTCGATCAAGTCCTCGTCCTCGATGCCGTCTGCGGCAGGAGCGAGTTCGGTGACGCGAGGCGTCGCGAATTCGCGCTCGACCTCATCGAACTCTTCCCGCATCACCTCATAAAGGCGAGCGCGATTCGCCAGAATTTCAAGAAGTTCTCCGATATTCTTCGCGAGACCTTCGAGCTCGTTCCCAATTTCGTCGCGTCCAAGCGCAGTCAGGCGATGCAGGCGAAGCTCGAGGATTGCTCTCACTTGGGCGTCGCTCAGTCGGTAGGCGGTTGCAGCTTTCTGGGGTTCCACCGCTTCGACCAGCGCAATGTAGGAGCGAATCTCCTCCATCGGCCACTCGCGACCGAGCAGTTTCTCGCGGGCTTCGGCAGGCGAGACAGAGCCGCGGATCAACTTCACGACTTCATCGAGATTGGTCACTGCGACGACCAGGCCAAGCAGGATGTGGGCCCGTTCGCGTGCCTTCAACAGCTCAAATTTGGAGCGCCGGGTGATGACTTCCTCGCGGAAGCGGACGAAGCTCTCAATGATGTCTCGCAGCGTCAGTGTTTCAGGCCGGCCTCCGCGGATCGCGAGCATGTTCGCCGGAAAGCTCGACTGCGCGGGCGTGTGCCTCCAGAGCTGATTGAGAACGACTTCGGGCGTGGCGTCGCGCTTCAGGTCGATGACGATTCGGACCCCTTCGCGGTTCGATTCGTCACGAATGTCGGAGACGCCCTCGATGCGCTTGTCTTTCGCGGCTTCGGCGATCTTCTCGACGAGGCCCGATTTGCCGACCTGGTAGGGAATTTCCGTGAGGACGATCGACCGGCGGTCGCCGCGTCCTTCCTCGACGTGATGCCGCGAGCGAAGCAGGATGGATCCGCGACCCGTCGTGTAGGCGCCGCGAATGCCGGCCTGCCCGAGGATGAAGCCGCCGGTCGGAAAATCCGGGCCCTTCACATGCTCCATCAGCCCCTCGGAGCTGATCGCCGGATCGTCGATATAGGCGCGGCAGGCGGCAAGAACCTCCCCCAGATTATGGGGAGGGATATTGGTCGCCATTCCCACCGCGATTCCGCCGGCGCCGTTGACGAGAATGTTCGGAAAGCGCGCCGGTAGCACCATCGGCTCGGAGCGCGTCGCATCATAGTTGGGAGTGAAGTCGACCGTGTCCTTGTCGACATCATTGAGGAGGAAGTTGGAGATCTTCGCGAGCCGCGCCTCGGTATATCGCTCGGCGGCAGGCGGGTCGGGGTCCATCGAGCCGAAATTGCCCTGGCCGTCGACCAGCGGAACGCGCATCGACCAGCTCTGGGTCATGCGCGCAAGAGCATCGTAGATCGCCTGATTTCCGTGCGGGTGATAGTTGCCCATCGTGTCGCCGGTGATCTTGGCGGACTTGCGATAAGGACGCCCAGCGACGAAACCGCCTTCCTGGCAGGCCCACAGAATTCGGCGGTGGACGGGCTTCAGGCCGTCGCGCACATCGGGCAGCGCGCGGCTGACGATCACGCTCATCGCGTAATCGAGATAGGAGGTCTTCATCTCCTCGACGATGGAGATGGGCGCGATGTCACCGTCGCCTGAGGGCGGATTGGGCGATGTACCGTGGTCGTCGATCGGAGGCTGACTGGCCAAGAAAGAGTCCTGCTTAATGGATGTGCGTCTGGGAGTGCGGCCTGAGCCGCTTGCCCCCCGTTCAGACCCTACCTAGTGGCTGTTTGAGCCAAGCGCCACCCCGCGCGCCCGCGCGCGCGAGGAAATTTCATCTGACGAGTCTGGACTGCGCGCTATTTTTTCCTATGAAATCAAGCGGTTCAAAGGATATTCAGGGGGGATGCGCCAATGAGCTTGGCCTTGCACGATTACGGGTCTAAGGCGCCGCCGTCATTTTCGCGGCCGGGCGTTCGGCCGCAACAGGAGAAGCTAGCCCCATGAAGCTCGTCACAACAACCGCGCTTGCGCTTGTCGCCGGTTTTGCCGCGACACCTGCGGCCGCGCAATATGGCGCCGCTGCTCAACAGCAACAGACCGCTGTGCAGGCTGCGCCGGCGAAGCAGGCATCACCGCAGATCAAGCCTTCGGCTAAGGCCCTGAAGGCGATTATCGACCTGCAGGACGCAGTCAAAAAGAACGATTTCGCGAATGTGCCGGCAAAGGTTGCAGCGGCAAAAGCGGTCGCGAGCACCAAGGAAGACCGTTACCTGATCGGAAAACTGCAGCTCGACGCTGCGCGCGCTGCCAATGACAATACGGCACTTATCGCAGCGATCGATACGATTGCCGCGTCAGGCTATCTCGATACGGCAAAGGTCGGTGGTCTCTACCAGGACCTCGGCGGAATCTTCTTCAACGCGAAGCAGTTTCCCCAGGCGGCTGCGGCCTATCAGAAGGCTCTAGCGATCGATTCACGAAACGGTGAAGCATCCCGCATGCTCGGTATCGCCTTGTTTGAACAAGGCCAGAAAGCGGAGGCCGCAGCGGCGCTCCAGAAATATATTCAGGCCAGTAGCGCGGCGGGGCAAAAACCGACCGAAGACACTTACCGCATTGCCGTCCAGTCGGCATTCGACGCGAAAATGCCGGAAGCAAGCGGCCTCGCGCGCCAATGGCTGGAAGCTTATCCGAGCGCCGACAGCTGGCGCAATTCGATCGCAGTCTATCGTAATCTCAACCAACCGGACGCGGAGGGTACACTCGACCTACTTCGGCTGATGCAGGCGACCGGGTCACTGACCACGGCGGGCGACTATGAACTCTATGCCGCTTCTGCGGCCGACCAGTCGAACTTTAATGAGGCGCAAGCGGTAATCGATGCCGGTCTCAACGCGAAGGTGCTCGACCCCGCCAATGCGACGGTTCGCGAAATCCTCGCCGCCCTCAAGACCAAGAACAAGGCCACGCTAGCCGACCTGGAGACCGCCGAAAAGACAGCGCAAAACGCCAAGGCCTACGTGCGGATCGGCGACAGCTACTCGGCAATGGGCCAGTTTGCGAAGGCGGCCGAGGTTTACAAGAAAGCGCTCGGCAAGCCGGGAGTCGATCAGAATGTGGCCAATCTTCATCTCGGAATGGCGCTGGCGCGTGGGGGAGACAAACCAGGAGCCGTCGCAGCGCTCAATGCAGTGACCGGCCCGAAGGCCGACATTGCCAAATTCTGGCTGGCCTACGTCAACCATAAGGCCTGACAGCGGCGAAGAAAAAGGAGAGGGGCGCCCGGTGTCGGCGCCCCTCTTTTCGTTTTCGGCACTTTTGTTCTACTTGTGCCGTTACGGGGCAGTTAATCGGTTCCTTCTTAGCGCATTGTAAATGGTCGCATAGAGCGACAGGAAGGGTGCGTTCGAAGGAAACGGATTGCCAGTGCGCTTCGACGATCGTCTGCTGACTGTCCTCAACCAACCGGCCGAGGACCGCCATGATGCGGCGGTCCGTTGGCGGCAGCTGGTGGATCTGGTCGCGCGCGCCGGGGCAAATAGTGCAAGTCCGGTTGTTGCGGAGGCGCTGGACGCAATTCGCCGCGAAGCATCGCGCGTCGAGGAGCCGTTGCGCGCAGCCGCAGCGAGGGCCATCGCGGCCCTCCCGCTGCCTCTTGCCTTGCTTGAATATTTTGCAACCGACGCTCTGGCGGTCTCGGCACCCGTGCTTGCTGCAGCAACCTTGGATGCGCACCAGTGGGAAGTCCTCCACGCTGCCGCCGACGAGGAGACACGCCGGTTCATTCGCACCTTGCATCCCGAGCTTCGGATCGAGCCGCACGTCGAGCCGTCGGTCACTGGGCCAGAGCCGGCGAAGGTCGAAACGGCTCCCACTGCAGCTGCGGCAGTGCCGCCATCAGCTTCGCCCTCGCTTCACGAAGTCGTCGAACGGATTGAACGCCGACG
>CBJLMA010000077.1:0-9183 GCA_966424035.1 uncultured Sphingomonas sp.
GAGGGCGGCCGCGCTGCCGGAGCTGAGAAAGGTCGTGCTGACCGAGAATGACAAGATCCGCGTTTCGACCGGTCAGACAAAGGCGGAGCCGCACTATGAATCGCACGCCGGCCGACTCGCAATCCTGATCGGTGAACTGCTTCGTCTTCAGAATGGTGCGCTGCTGGCGGCCGACATTGCTGCCGGTCTCCGTGCCGGACAGGCATTCGCCAAGGCATATGCGCTGGCCAAGCGCGCGGCGGGCGTCGCCGACTTCAACGATTTGATCGAGTGGACGCGGCATCTTCTGAGACAGCCCGGAATGGGCGACTGGGTTCGCTACAAGCTTGACCGCCAGATCGACCATGTCCTCGTCGATGAAGCCCAGGACACCAATGCCGCGCAGTGGGAGATCATCGACCATCTGGTGGAGGAGTTCTTCAGCGGGTCGAGCGAAGCTGAAGGGCGAGTCCGGACTCTCTTCATGGTCGGCGATTTCAAACAGGCGATCTACGGCTTCCAGGGCACCGACCCAAGGCGATTCCAAGAGGCGCGCGAAGCGTTCAAGCGCCGGGCCGCGGCGTTGGCCGAGGGAGACGACCTATTCAGCTACCGACGCCGGCCGCAGCAATTTCGCGATTTGTCGATCGCCGCAAGCTTCCGCTCTGCGCAGCCGGTGCTCGACGTCGTGGATGCGGTTATCGAAACGGTCGGACCGGCCGCGCTCGCTCTTAGCGAACCGCCGCCGCCCCATTACGCGCACCATCAGGATAGGCCCGGTTCAGTCGAGCTTTGGCAGCCCTTCGCCGTAGAGGCATCGCCTGACGAGAGTGACGAGGGCGAGGAGCGCTGGATCAAGCAGCGCGATCGCAGATATGCGACTGAACTTGCCGAGCGCATCCGGACGATGATCGAAGAAGCGCCGGTGCTTGCTTCTACGGGCCGCCCGCTGACGCCCGGAGACGTGCTGGTTCTGGTGCGTAGTCGCGGCGAACTTGCCTCTCTCATCGTAGCGCGCTTGTTCTCGGCAGGCGTACCCGTTGCCGGCGTCGACCGGCTGCACTTGCACGAACCGCTCGCGGTCCAGGATCTGCTCGCAGCTGTGAAGTTCGCGGTTCAGCCGAACGACGATCTCAGCCTCGCCTGCCTGCTGGTTTCGCCACTGATCGGCTGGGATCAGGACCGGCTTCGGGATCTGGCCTACGGGCGAAAGGGATCTTTGTGGCGGGAGCTCCGGCAGCGCGCTGGAGACTTCCCGGATGCGCATGACGCACTTGCCGAACTGCTCGCAATTGCCGATTTCACGACACCCTCGCGGTTTCTCGAGACAATCCTCACCGGGCCGATGCAGGGACGTCGCAGGCTCTACTCGCGGTTGGGCATGGCGTCGCGCGATGCAATCGACGAATTGATCAACAGCGCGCTCGAGTTCGAGCGCAGCGAGACCGCCTCGCTCGACCGATTCCTCTCCTGGTTCTTGCGGGGCACAGTGGATGTCCAGCGAGATCCCGGACAGCCGGCCAATGAAGTTCGCGTCATGACAGTCCATGGTGCCAAAGGCCTCGAGGCGCCGGTTGTGATCCTCGCCGACGCGACCGCGGACCCCGCGCGGCTAGGCCGTACGCCGCTGACACTTGATGTCGAAATTGAGAAAGCCGACGTGGCACCCCTTCTCAGGCCGAAGAGGGACGAGCGCTGCCCGCCATTCGCCGAAGCCATCATCGAGGAAGAGAAGCGTGACCTCGAGGAGCATCTGCGCCTACTTTACGTCGCGCTCACCCGAGCAGCGGACCGGCTGATCATCAGCGGCGTGATGCCCAAGGCGAAAAAAGACGGCTCCGATCCGCGCCCCGCCAATTGCTGGCACGGGATCGTCGAGCGGGCGATGGTCACGATGGGGGCGGAACCGGGTGCGGATCATATCGTCCTGCGTCACGGAGCGACGGGCAGAGCCCGAGAGAAACGCGCGAAAAGGCGCGTCGAACTACCGCCGACGGTCGTTCCGGATTGGGCGCTGCGCCCCGCACCGCCGGAAGCGCGCCCGCCGCGGCCGCTCGCCCCCTCGGCGATCGCGATTGACGACGAAAGCGCGCCGCCTCCCAGCAAGGCAATGCGCGCTGCGGCTTTGCGAGGTACCTGGATCCACCAGCTGCTCGAGCGGCTGCCTGCTGTCGCTGCGAGCAAACGCGCGCAAGCCGCTGACCGCTGGCTGGAGCGCTCCGCGGGCCTGGCGGATGCTTCCCTTCGTGAAGATATTGTCGCGCAGGTCTGCAATATTCTTTCGGATAGTCGTTTCTCGGCGCTGTTTGGCGCCGGCTCGCTCGGTGAAGCTCCGCTTGCCGCAACGCTGGCGGACGGCAGAGTGATTGCCGGCACTGTCGATCGGCTTTGCGTCGACGATCACAAAGTCTCGGTCATCGATTTCAAAACCGGAAAAGTGCCGGAATCCGAAACCGACGTTCCCAATGCCCATCGTGCGCAAATGGCGGCCTATGCCGAGGCGCTTCGAGTAATCTTCCCTGGGCGGCGGATCAGCGCTGCACTTCTCTATACGGCTGGCCCGAAACTCATCGAACTCATGCCTTGAGGGGCGCGATCGGAGCGCCCATATGCCTGTTAACTTTTGAACGCTCGCCAGGAGATTCGCCCGATGGCCACCAAGACCGTCACCGACCAGAGCTTTGCTTCCGACGTCCTCGGTTCCGAGAGTCCAGTCCTTGTCGATTTCTGGGCGGAATGGTGCGGGCCGTGCCGGATGATTGCGCCGGCGCTCGAAGAGATTGCAGGCGAGCTCGGCGACAAGGTGACCGTCGCCAAGCTCAATATCGACGAGAATCCCGATACGCCGAGCCGTTATGGCGTCCGCGGAATTCCGACGATGCTTCTGTTCAAGGGTGGTCAGCCGGTCGCGCAAAAGGTCGGAGCAGCGCCGCGCAGCCAGATCCAGCAGTGGCTCGAGGGTAACCTCTAAAGCGCTCACTCCGGACCTTCGGTCGGCTCGAGCCCTCGAGTTTCCCGACGGAACTTCTCGTAGCGCGGCAATTCGTCCTTGGGCTCGAACCAGCTGATTTTGCTGCCCCAGAAGATGTGGAATGCGGGAGCAATGGCTTCGGGCCGATCCAGCGTTGAGACGCTGAAATCCACCGTGCGGGGATGGTGATCGACCATCATGAGGAGCGGCGTCCCGCAAGTCCCGCAGAATGCTCGATGGCCGAAGGCAGACGAGCGCACCGACCTCACCTTGTCGGCGCCCTGGATCCAGACGAAGTCGTCATAAGGAACGCTCGCAAAAACCATCGCCGGAGCGCCGCTGTTGAGTTGGCAGGTGCGGCAATGGCACCAGCCGCAGTCGAACGGCTCGCTGTTGAGCTCGTACCGCACCGCACCGCACATGCATCCGCCGGTCAGTTTCATGCACTTGCCCTTAATTGACTACGGCTAGGGCGCTCCTTACATCGCCCGCGACAGTTTCCCAGAGCGTCGGCGAGAGGTCTTCTTGCCGCCTGAGCGCGCGGGTTTTTAAGGGAATTCATGTGATCGCCGGACTGGCAAAGAGCATCTTCGGATCGGCCAACGACCGTTATGTGCGAGGCCTTGGCAAGTATGTCGAGGCCGTCAACGCTTTGGAGCCGAACATTCAGGCTCTTTCGGATGATGAGCTGCGCGGCCAGACCGAGCTGCTTCGCCGACGGCTTGCCAATGGTGAACGGCTCGACGATCTGCTTCCCGAGGCGTTCGCAACGGTCCGCGAGGCGGCGATCCGTACCCTTGGTCAGCGCCACTATGACGTCCAGCTGATCGGGGGCATCGCGCTCCACCGCGGCGAGATTGCCGAGATGAAGACCGGTGAGGGCAAGACGCTTGTCGCGACCCTCGCAGTCTATCTCAATGCGCTCGAGGGCAGGGGAGTCCACGTCGTCACTGTCAACGACTATCTGGCCCGTCGCGACGCCGACTGGATGGGCCAGATTTACCGTTTCCTCGGGATGTCCGTGGGGGTCATCGTGCCCAACATGACCGACGAGGAAAAGCGTGACGCCTACAACAGCGACATCACCTATGCGACGAACAATGAGCTCGGCTTCGATTATCTGCGCGACAATATGAAATACAGCCGCGACCAGATGGTCCAGCGGCCGTTCAATTTCGCGATCGTCGACGAGGTAGACTCGATCCTGATCGACGAGGCGCGCACTCCGCTCATCATTTCCGGCCCGACCGACGATAAATCCGATCTCTACATCAAGGTTGACGGGCTGGTGAAAACGCTGCAGCCGGCGGACTACGACAAGGACGAGAAGCAGAAGAGCGTCGTCCTGACGGAGGAAGGCACCGAGAAAGCCGAGCGGATGCTCGAGGAAGCGGGCCTCATCGAGGGGCGTAATCTCTACGACATCGCCAATACCCAGGTCGTCCACCACCTGAATCAGGCACTCAAAGCCAATGTGATGTTCAAGAAGGACATCGACTATATCGTCAAGGAGGGGAAAGTCGTCATCATCGACGAATTCACCGGCCGGATGATGGAAGGACGACGCTGGTCCGACGGGCTTCACCAGGCGGTTGAGGCCAAGGAAAGCGTCGAGATCGAGCCGGAGAACCAGACGCTCGCCTCGATTACCTTCCAAAATTATTTCCGAATGTACCCGAAGCTCTCGGGCATGACCGGCACGGCGATGACCGAAGCCCCGGAATTTTTCGACATTTACAAGATGAATGTCGTGGCGATTCCGACCAACGTCCCGGTCCAGCGCGTCGACGAAGACGATGAATTTTACAAGACGATGCCGGAGAAATTCGGAGCGATTGCCAAGGAGATCAAGGCCAAGCAGGAGATCGGCCAACCGGTTCTTGTCGGCACCGTATCGATCGAAAAATCAGAGATGCTCTCGGAGTATCTCCGGAACGAGGGCATCAAGCACTCGGTGCTGAATGCCCGCTTTCACGAGCAGGAAGCGCATATTGTCGCCCAGGCGGGCCGAATTGGCGCAGTGACCATTGCCACCAACATGGCGGGCCGCGGCACCGACATCCAGCTTGGCGGCAACCTCGAGTTCCGGATGCAGGATGAACATCCTGACCTGGTCCTTGGAACAGCTGAATATGAAGCGAAAGCCGAGGAGATTAAGGCCGAGATCGCGGCTGAAAAACAGCGCGTGCTCGAGTCTGGCGGCCTCTATGTGCTCGGCACCGAGCGGCACGAGAGCCGGCGCATCGATAACCAGCTGCGCGGCCGTTCGGGCCGCCAGGGCGACCCCGGCTTATCCAAATTCTATCTGAGCCTCGATGATGATCTGCTAAGGATCTTCGGACCTCAGACGATGTTCGCGCGCCTGATGAACAAGAATCTCGAGGACGGCGAGGCGATCGTCTCCCCGTGGATCAGCAAGGCGATCGAGACTGCACAGAAGAAGGTCGAGGCGCGCAACTACGACATCCGCAAGCAGGTCGTCGAATTCGACGACGTCATGAATGATCAGCGCAAGGTCATTTACGAGCAGCGCGCCGATATCATGGATGCCGAGAGCGTCAGCGAGACCATCAGCGACATGCGCGCCGAAACCGCCGCTGCGATCGTCGCCGTCACTTGTCCCGAGGGCACGTATCCCGAACAGTGGAACATCGAGACGCTCAAGGAAGCGATCGATGAGGTGTTCGGGCTACAGCCGCCAGTCGACAATTGGCTGCAGGAGGAAGCGGTTGATCCGCAGATGATCACCGAGCGTTTGCAGAAGCTCGCCGATGAGTTGATGAAGACCAAGCTCGAACATGTCGAGCCGGAGCGTTGGGCCGAGGTCGAGAAGCAGATTCTCATCCAGACCCTCGACCATCACTGGAAGGAGCATCTGGCGACGCTCGATGCGCTGCGCCAGGTCATCCACCTGCGTAGCTATGCGCAGAAGAAGCCGATCGACGAATATAAGCAGGAGGCCTTCCTGCTGTTCGAACGGCTGCTGGTCTCGATTCGCGAGGAAGTCACCAAGGTGCTCATGCGGGCTCAGGTCCAGCTCGAGCCCGCGCCGCCGCCTCCGCTGCCGGATTTTATCACCCAGCACCTTGATCCTTTCACGGCCGACGATGACACGGCTGACATCGACGCTGCAGCGCGGGGCCTGATGCCTGGCGTCACTCCGCTGCTCAACATTCCGCAGCCGCCGCTTCCCCAGCGTGAGGGCAGCGCCAATGTCGCAGAGGCGCCGATTAGCCGTAACGCACCATGCCCCTGCGGATCAGGCAAGAAGTACAAGCATTGCCACGGACAGCCCGCGTAACGCCGGCCTCGCCGGTAGTGCCGATCGACCGCACAGGGCTGCGCCGCGCGTACCGGCCTGATGAAGAGCAAGTTGCGCTCGAACGTATCTCCCAGGCGCGGCTAAGCGCGACTCAGTTGGGCGAAGCGACGGCGACTGCACGGACGCTCGTCAAAGGGGTGCGCGCACATAAGCCTACGGGGGTCGACGCCTTCCTTCACGCCTATGATCTCGGTTCGGACGAGGGCATCGCGATGATGTGTCTCGCCGAAGCCTTGCTCCGCATCCCCGACGCGCATACCGCTGACGAGCTCATTGCCGACAAGCTTTCAGGACCGGACTGGTCCGAGAAGCTCGGGCGGTCTGATTCTGCTTTCGTCAACGCCGCGACCTTCTCGCTGCTCCTAACCGGCAAGGTGCTCGGAAGCGCGCAGGACCGCTCCGACAATTGGAAAGCTGCATTGGGCCGGGCCGTGGGCCGGTTGGGGGAACCCGTCGTCCGCACCGCGGTGCGAGAGGCGATGAAGATCCTCGGCCGCAATTTCGTCTTCGGCCGCACGATCGACGAGGCTCTCCAGCGCGCGAAGCCGGAGCGGGCGAGGGGGCTCAGCCACAGCTTTGACATGCTGGGGGAAGCCGCGAAGACAATACACGACGCCGAACGCTACGCCGAAGCCTATCGCGGTGCACTCGACCGTATCGCCAAGGCAGCGAAGGACGGTTTCAAGACGTCGCCGGGCATTTCGGTCAAGCTGACGGCGCTCCATCCGCGCTTCGAATATACGCATCGCGAGGAAGCGCTCGCAGCGGTCATTCCGGTGGTTCGCGAGCTGGCACTGAAGGCATCCACGGCCGATGTCCACTTCACGATCGACGCCGAGGAAGCCGATCGGCTCGAGTTGCAAATGGACGTTTTCGAGACGCTGCTCGCTGAAGATTCACTGTTCGACAGCGGCTGGGGTGGCTTCGGGATCGCTATTCAGGCTTATCAGAAGCGGGCTGCACCCTTGTGCGACTGGGTGGTCGAGGCTGCCCGCGCGCACGGGCGCAAGCTCATGTGCCGGTTGGTGAAGGGCGCCTATTGGGACACGGAGGTCAAGCTCGCTCAGGTTGGCGGGCTCCGCGACTATCCGGTGTGGACGCGCAAGGTCGCGACCGACGTCTCCTATCTCGCCTGCGCCCGAAAGCTGTTGGCCGCGAGTGATGCTATCTATCCCGCCTTCGCGACCCACAATGCCAATACGATCGGGCAGGTGAAAGCGCTCGCGGGCACTCGCGAATTCGAATTCCAGCGCCTCCACGGCATGGGTGAGGAATTGTACGACGAGCTGGCGAAGCTGGAAGACGGGATCGGGGAGCAGCGGACGCCGGTAAGGATCTACGCGCCAGTCGGCAGCCACAAGGAATTGCTCGCCTATCTGGTTCGGCGGCTGCTCGAAAACGGTGCCAACAGCTCGTTCGTCAACCGAATCGCCGACGAACAGGTTTCGATCGATGAGCTTGTCCGCGATCCGGTCGCTGAGCTCGAAGCGCTGGAGCCCAAGCGAAATCCAAGGATCATCCTGCCGCGCGACGTGTTCGGTTCTGAGCGCCGCAACAGTGCGGGGCTGGATCTGTCGGATCCGCTTGAGCGGGGGCCGGTGCTCGAGCGGCTGAAGGCGCTTCAAAGCCGCAGCTGGACCGCGAAGCCGACGCTCGGGACAGGAGAGGCGAGGGCGGTCACCTCGCCGCAGGATCGCCGCGTCCAAGTTGGCACTGTCTTCGAGGCCAACGCAGAAGAGGTCGACCGAATGGCTCGTGCCGGCCATGCCGCGCAGGTCGAATGGGACGCCATTGGTGGCGAGGCCCGGGCCCGGCTGCTCGACCGCACTGCCGATCTCTACGAGGAGCATCGCGAGGAATTCTATTCGCTCTGCATCCGCGAGGCGGGGAAGACGCTTCCTGATGCGATCCTCGAAGTGCGTGAGGCAGTCGATTTCCTTCGCTTCTACGCGTCCGAAGCACGTCGCCAGTTTGTAGGTCCGCTTCCGCTGCCGGGACCGACCGGCGAGCAGAATGAACTCCGCCTCCACGGCCGCGGGCTATTCGCCTGCATCTCGCCCTGGAACTTCCCGCTCGCAATCTTCACCGGCCCGGTTGCAGCCGCGCTCGCCGCCGGCAATACCGTAATAGCCAAGCCTGCCGAGCAGACGCCGCTGATCGGCGCTTTCGCAATCGACCTATTTCACCAGGCCGGCTTTCCCAAGGACGTGGTCCAGCTTGCTCCGGGCGACGGGCGGGTCGGCGCTGCGCTGACCGCGCATCCGCTCCTCGGCGGAGTGGCGTTCACCGGCTCGACGGAAACGGCGCGCCTAATCAACCGCACCCTCGCCGATCGTGCCGGACCGATCGTCCCGTTCATCGCTGAAACGGGCGGGCAGAATGCCATGATCGTCGACAGCTCCGCACTGCCCGAGCAGGTCACTCGCGACGTCATCTCCTCCGCCTTCCAGAGCGCGGGCCAGCGCTGCTCCGCGTGCCGCGTCATTTTCGTTCAGGACGATGTCGCAGACGTAATGATCAAGATGATCGCCGGCGCGATGGATGCGCTGAAGGTCGGCGATCCGAGCGCCCTCGCCACCGACGTAGGTCCGGTGATCGACGATGACGCCAAGCGCCTGCTGGACGAGCACCTCGCCTGGCTGGAGAGCAACGGAAAGCGGATATGCCGGCTGCCGCTTCCAGACGAGGCTGGTCGCGGCAGTTTCGTCGCTCCTGCAATGTATGAGATCGAGTCGCTAAGTCAGTTGAATCGCGAGAATTTCGGCCCGATCCTGCATGTAATTCGGTTCGACGGCGAACGGCTGGATAAGGTAGTCGCTGAGATCAACGCGACCGGCTACGGCCTGACACTCGGCTTGCAGAGCCGCATCGATACCGTCCGCGACTATGTCGAGGAGCATGCCCGCGTCGG
>CBJLMA010000078.1:0-9060 GCA_966424035.1 uncultured Sphingomonas sp.
AAGCGAAACCAATCCCTTAGCCGTACCCGCGAAGCGGCCACTGCACAGACTCGCGGCATTTGCGGGCCGGCCTGAACATTGTCAGTAACGCGGGCCGCTCCTAGAGCTGGCAGTCATGCGGTGCGCCGTTTTCCTGACGCTTATTGCCCTGAGCGCCTGCGCGGCGCCGGGCGGGCCCTATCCGTCGCTACGGCCGCGCGCGGCCGAATCTATCGACCCGCGCGTGCCCGTCGTACGTCCGATGAACGATCGCCCGGTTAGTGCGAGCTTGGCCCAACGCCTCGCGGCGATGGTGGAATCCGCGACGAGCGGCAATGCGGTCTTCGACACCGCTGCAGCGCAAGCCGAGCGACTTGCCGCATCCGCAGGGCCGCCGAAGAGTGAAGGATGGATTGCTGCGCAGGAGGCGCTGACCGCCGCCATCGCCGCGCGCAAGACCACCGCAACTGCCCTTGGCGACATTGACACGCTCGCCGCCACTGCGCTCCAGACCCAGCGCGGCATCGCTCCCAATGACCTCGCCGCAATTCAACATGCCGCTGCCGAGGTCGCGTCGCTCGACCAGCGGCAAGCCGAACGGATCGCGGCGTTGCAGCAGCGCCTTGGGCTTTAGTTCGTCGGACGATCCGCCACATATGTAATATGCCAGCTGAGAGGATGGTCCGGCGCGAACCGCGGATGCGCGAAATCGAGTTCCGGCCTGCGAACCATCCCGAGCCTCTCCATCAGCCGCCAACTCGGCTCGTTTGCTGGAACCGTGAATGATATCACTCGGGCGGCGTTCAGATTGGCCCAGGCCCAGTCGAGCGCAGCCCGTGCGGCCTCGCAAGCATAACCGTGCCCCCAGGCATCCTCGCGCAGGCGCCAGCCGATCTCCACCTCGCCATGGACCGGCCGTTCGGGATCGTCGCAGATCCTGAGGCCGCAATATCCGAGCAATGCAGCATCGGATTTGCGCTCGACCGCCCAGAAGCTGAAGCCCTGCTCCTCTTGGCTTTTGGCAATGCGGCGGAATGAAGCGTCGATCTCACCTTCACTCGCCGGACCGTTCAGAAATGCTGTGACGGCGTGCGTATTGCAGGTCGCGAGGTAAGCGGGACGATCCTCATCCATCCAATTGCGAAGGACCAGCCGCTCGGTCTCGGCGATCACGTCAGCCATTGATCAGTCGGGCCGCATCCACCGCGTGATAGGTCAGGACGCCCGTCGCGCCGGCTCGCTTGAAAGCCAACAGCGTCTCGAGAATGAGCGAATCTCGGTCCCCTGCCCCAGCCGCGGCGGCGTGCTCGATCATCGCATATTCGCCGCTGACCTGGTACGCGAACGTCGGAACGCCGAACGCATCCCTCACCCTTGCGAGGACGTCGAGATAGGGCAATCCCGGCTTCACCATCACGAAGTCCGCCCCCTCGGCAAGATCGAGCTCAACCTCGCGCAGCGCTTCCTCGACGTTCGCAGGGTCCATCTGATAGCCGCGCTTGTCGCCCTTCAATCGTCCCACGGAGCCGACCGCCTCGCGGAACGGACCGTAGAAAGCCGACGCATATTTCGCAGCATAGGCCATGATCGCGACATTCTCGTGCCCGTTCCGCTCGAGCGCCTCTCGGATGGCAGCGACGCGCCCGTCCATCATGTCCGACGGAGCGACGATGTCCGCACCGGCTTCGGCCTGCACGAGAGCCTGCTCGACAAGAATGTTGACCGTATCGTCGTTGATGACATTGCCTTGAAGGTCGATAACGCCGTCGTGCCCGTGTGCAGTGTAGGGATCGAGCGCAACGTCGGTCAGTATGCCGATCTCCGGTGCCGCCTCCTTGATCGCCTGTGTTGCCTGGCAGATCAGATTATCGCGGTTCAGCGCTTCCTCGGCTCGCTCGGTGCGCAGCCTCTCGGGCGTGTTGGGGAAAAGCCCGACGCACGGGATGCCGAGCGCTGCAGCCTCTTTCACTTTGGCGCCCAAGCGGTCGACGCTCCAGCGGCTCACCCCGGGTAGGGAGCCGATCGGCTCTTCGCAGTCTCGCCCTTCGCAGACGAACAGCGGCCAGATGAAGTCGCTGGGGTCAAGCCGGTTCTCAGCGAGCATTGCGCGCATCCACGGGCTTGATCGACCGCGGCGCATGCGGAGGTAAGGGAAGGAGGCGGTCATGAGCGGGCTCTAGCGCGTCAGGCGGAGCGAAGGGAAGGCTTTAGCCGGCGGGGTTCAGGGCCCCGCCAGGCTCACGCGTTGCCTCCGCTTCTTCGATACACTCATCCGCACTCGGCTGCACGAGCATGCGCGCCTTCTTCCATCCGCCGTGGAGATAGAAAGCCGTGGCAAGCGCGAGATTGATGAGCGAAGTGACCGGAAAGCTGGTCCAGATCGCGTCGGCGCCGAGCCAGTGATAGGTCGCGAAAATGTAGCCGAAGCGCACGGGGACGAGACCGATCGTCAGCACGATTAACGGCACCCAAACCGCACCATTCGCTCGGACGGTGCCGAACAGCACCATCATGACGCCGAACAACAGGAAGTTCCAGGTTGCGACAACGTGGATGTGTCGAGCGATTGGCAGCGCAGGGCTGTCTCCGCCCATGAACAGGGCCAGCACGGTGCGATCCGCGAGCGTCAGGGCAACGATCAGCATTCCGGTGATCACCACCGTCTGGAACACCCCAATGCGCGTGATGCGGCTTACCCGATCCCACTTGCCCGCACCGATATTCTGCGCCGCCATGGCGCTGACTGCCGCGCCAAGTGCCATCGCGGGCATCTGGACATAGGTCCAGAGCTGCAGCGCAACGCCGAATGCAGCGGTGGTGTCGACGCCCTCGCGGTTGACCATCCCGATCAGCGCCAGGGCGGAAATCGATATGATGATCATCTGAATGCCCATCGGCAGCCCCTTGGCGATCACGGTCATAAGGATCGCGCGATTGGGACGGAAATAGCTGAGCTCCCGCCCGCGCAGCCGCAATGGCAGATCGCGTGCGTAGATATAGACGCCAAAAGCGATGAAACTGATCGTGTTCGCGATCAACGTCGCGGTTGCCGATCCCGCGATTCCCAGCCTCGGCGCCGGACCTAATCCGAGAATGAATACCGGATTGAGCGCGCTGTCCAGCACGACTGCCAGCATCATTCCGAACAACGGCGTCATTGCATCGCCAGATCCGCGCAGGGCCATTCCGAGCAGGACCGAGAGCATGATCGGAGGCATTCCGAGAAAGATCACTCGAAGATAGGCGAGGGCCAGCGGAGCGGCCCCGGCTGGCGTCGCGAGCAGCTTCAGCAGTGCCGGGGCAAGCACCCATCCACCAACGGCGAGCCCGACAGAGAGGAAGAGCAGAGCGCCCACGACTGTTCCGACGACCCGCCGCGCCGAGTCGATGTCGCGCCGGCCGAAGGCCTGACCGATGAGAATGGTCGCGGCCATGCCAAGACCGAAGACGAAGCTCATCAGCAGGAACATCACCATATTGGCGTTGGATGTCGCGGCGAGCGCCCCCTCGCCGAGGAAGCGGCCGACCCATATCGCGTTGATCGTGCCGTTGAGCGACTGGAGGATTGAGGAGGCGAGCGTCGGCAGCGCGAAAGCGAGCAGAGTCTTGCCAATTGGCCCCTGCGTCAGGTTGCCGCGTGGCGGCGGTCCTCGTCTCGCTCCAGCGTCACGCACGATCGTCTCCCGTTACCCGAACGTATTCAGGGTGCAGTCTCGTGAAGTGCAGCTTCGGCTTTTGCAATGGATGCCGAAACCAGTTCAGCGTTGCGATTGCAATTAGCCCAATCTCTCCAGCGCCGCACGCAGCCGTTCGGCTTCAGCAGCTTTTGCCCCATGGTCCGCGCGAGCTTTCTCCACCGCCTCGGATTTGGCGCGCTCGGTGAAGTTGGGGTTCGCCAGACGGGCTGCGAGGCTGTCGCGTTCCTTCTCCGCGGCCGAAGCGGCCTTCGACAGGCGTGCCTTCTCGGCCTCAAGATCGATATGATCCGCGAGAGGAAAAGCGTAAGTCTGACCGCGAACGACGATCTGTGCGGAGCCGAACGGCGGCGCATCTGAGGTTCGTGCCGGACCGAGCTTGGCAAGACGTGCAAGCGTTGCGGTCTGGCCGTTCAGCTGATCGACCGATCCGCCTATGGCGATCGGCTCGAGCGTGGCGCTCCACGGTACGTTGAGTTCTGTCCGCATTGCGCGCGTCTCTCGGACGAAATCGATCAGCCACTCGATTTGAGCCTTCGCATAAGGATCCACCTGCGCCCTCGGATCAGGCCAGTTCGAGACGATCAGCTCGCTTCCTCTCCTCCCCATCGCATGCCACAGTTCCTCGGTGATGAACGGCATTAAAGGGTGGAGCATCACCAGGATCTGGTCGAATGCCCAGGCGGCGACGGCCTTCGTCTCCTCGTCGAACGCACCTTTTACAAGCTCAACATACCAGTCGCAGAAGGTGCCCCAGACGAAGTGATAGATAGCGTCGGCGATCTCGTCGTAGCGCAGCTCGTCAAAGGCGCGATCGAGCTTGGCCAGAGTCTCGACGACCTCGCCGATGATCCAGCGGTTGACCGGAAGCCTGGCCTCGGGCGCAAAAATGCTGTCCGACCCGCCGACCCCGTTCATCTGCAGGAAGCGCGCGGCATTCCACAGCTTGGTCGCGAAGTTGCGATAGCCCTCGACGCGCTTCTCATCGAGCTTGATGTCGCGTCCCTGGCTTTCCATCGCCGCAAGCGTGAAGCGCAAGGCGTCCGCACCATAAGTGTCGATGAGGCCGAGCGGGTCGACCGTATTGCCCTTCGATTTGGACATCTTCTGGCCTTGCGCATCGCGGACCAGGCCATGGAGATAGAGCGTCTTCCACGGCGCCTCGCCCATGAACTCGATGCCCTGCATCGCCATGCGCGCATCCCAGAAGAACAGGATGTCGAAGCCGGAGATGAGCACGTCGTTGGGGTAGTGCCGCTTCAAGTCTTCCGTCTCGTCGGGCCAGCCGAGCGTCGCAAACGGCCACAGCGCGGATGAGAACCAGGTATCGAGAACATCCTCGTCCTGGCGGAGCGGCTGGTCGCCCGCTTGCTTGCGCGCTTCCTCCTCGTTTTCGGCAACGAAGACGCGGCCGTCCTCGGCATACCAGGCCGGAATCCTGTGGCCCCACCAGAGCTGGCGCGAAACGCACCAGGGCTGAATGTTCTCGAGCCAGTTGAACCAGGTCTTGGCCCAGGTCTGAGGGACGATCCGGATGTCGCCCTTCTTCGCCGCCTGGAGTGCGGGCAGCGCGAGCTTTGCGGCGTCGACATACCATTGGTCGGTGAGCCACGGCTCGATCACCACGCCCGAGCGATCGCCGAACGGGGTCGGAATCACGCGGTCCTCGACCCCAACCAGCGCGCCTTCATCCTCGAGCTTTGCGACCACCGCCCTGCGCGCTTCCTCGCGCGTCAGGCCGAGCAGCTCTTGGGGGATGAGACCGTCCTGCGTCTGGACGACATAGGCCTCTGCGTCGAACATGTTGAGCATGTCGCCTGGCTTGATGCCTGCGCGTTTTCCGACCTCATAATCGTTGAAATCGTGCCCCGGTGTGATCTTCACGGCGCCGGATCCAAGCTCGGGGTCGGCATGCTCGTCGGCGATGATCGGGATCATCCGACCGGTGATCGGGTGACGGACGGCATTTCCGATAATCGCCTTGTAGCGTTCGTCCTCGGGATGGACCGCGACTGCCATGTCGGCGAGCATCGTTTCGGGCCGCGTCGTCGCAACCTGGATCGCGCCGCTATTGTCCGCGAGCGGGTAGCTCAGCGTCCAGAACTTGCCCTGAACGTCGCGCGTCTCGACTTCGAGATCGCTGATCGCGGTCTGAAACTTGGGGTCCCAGTTCACCAGCCGCTTGTCGCGATAGATCAGGCCGCGCTTGTGGAGCTCAACGAAGACGTAGGTGACAGCGCGCTGATAGCGCTCGTCCATGGTGAAGCGCTCGTGAGCCCAGTCGCACGAGGCACCGAGGCGCCTGAGCTGGCGGGTGATCGCTCCGCCCGATTGCGCTTTCCATTCCCAGACATGCTCGAGGAATGCGTCGCGACCGATTTCCGCGCGCTTGAGGCCCTGGCTCTCGAGGTTGCGCTCGACGACCATCTGGGTGGCGATGCCCGCATGGTCGGTGCCGACCACCCAGAGCGCATCCTTGCCCAGCATCCGTTCTCGGCGGGTGAGCACGTCCTGGAGCGTATTGTCGAGAGCATGGCCGATGTGGAGCGAGCCGGTAACGTTGGGCGGCGGCATGACGATCGTCCATGGTTCGCGGTCCCCCCGGTCCGGGCGGAACAGGCCCTTGGACTCCCAATATGCATACCAGCGATCCTCGATCGCGCGGGGTTCGAAGGTCTTGGCAAGGTCGGTCATGCTGGGGCGCGGTTAGCGGTGCCGCGCTGCAGCATCAACCTCGCTCGGGACGTCCTGGCGAGGCGGGTGGTCCGGCGGCGGGCGCGGCAGCCGGCGCTCCGCCGATGTAGCGCCTCATCCAGCCGAGCACCTCATCATACCATTGCACCGAATTTTTCGGCTTCAGCACCCAGTGATTCTCGTCCGGAAAGATCAGAAGGCGCGACGGAATGTTGCGGCGCTGGAGCGCTGTGAAGGCCGCGATCCCCTGGGTGTAAGGGATCCGAAAATCATTCTCGGACGTGATCACCAGCTGCGGAGTCTTCCAGGCGGTCACATGGTTGACCGGATTCCACTTTTCGAACTCTTCCGGCGCTTCATAATAAGGATGCCCGCCGTGCTCCCACTCGTCGAACCATAGCTCCTCGGTCTCGTAGGCCATCGCGCGGGCATCGAAGACGCCGTCGTGCTGGACGATGCACTTGAACCGATCGGGCCACATTCCCTCGATCCAGTTCATCATATAGCCGCCGTAGGAGCCGCCGAGTGCACAAGCGTTGGCCGCGTCGAGCTGCGCGTCGCGCGCGGTCGCGTAAGCGAGGCCCTTCTGCAGGTCCTCGAGAGGCCAGCCGCCCCAGTTGCGGTTGATCGCGTCTTGGAAAGCCTGGCCGTAGCCCGTGCTCCCGTGGAAATCGACGCTGACCGCTGCATAGCCCGGCGAGATGAACAGGCGCGGGTTCCAGCGGTAGGACCAGCCGTTCGAAAAGCTGCCCTGCGGACCGCCGTGAACGAGGAAGGCGATCGGCAGCTTGCCGGTCGCGTTCGCCGGCTTCAGCTCCCAGCCCCAGACGCGGTCGTTATTGGCGCCAGTGAAGCTGAACTTCTGCAGTGCGATCGGGTCGAGCTGGGAGAGCAAACTGCGATTGAGGTCGGTGAGCTTGACGACGCTGCCGCCCTCGATGCGATAGAGATCGTCGGGCGCAGCGATGCTGTTCATCGTCGCCAGCACTCCTCCGCCAGGAAGCGCTTTGACATTGTCATAATGCCCATCGCCGGTCAGGCGCGTGACCTGGCCAGTCGCGACATCGACCCGGAACACCGGATGCTCGAGCGTGTCGTCCGCAGTGACGAGCAGGCTTCTCCCGTCGCGCGACCATTCGATCGACCCCACCGAGCGGTCGAACCCTTCCGTCAACGCACGGACCTGGCCGCTGGCAAGATCGCGAAGCTGAACCACCATCCGGTCTGACTCGTATCCCGGCCGCTTCATCGCCGCATAAGCGAGTGTCCTCCCATCGGGCGAGACGGCGGGCAGATTGTCTGTCGCGTGGTTTGCCGCGGTGAGGTTTACCGGCGGAGTGCTTGCGTCGCTCGGCGCCTGAAAGATGTCGAGGTTGGTCGAGAGTGGTTCGATCCGACCGGCTTCGCGAAGCGCGAAATAGACGGTGCGCCCATCGGGCGAGAAAGCAATCTCTTCGGCGCCTCCGAAAGGTTTAGACGGCGTGTCGCCGACGAGATCGCCTTCAATCGGGACACCGGTCCCCGCGAGCTTGCCGCCAGCCACCGGAAAGGTGAACAGCCGCGACTTGACGCCCGGCTCCGCCCAAGTGTCCCAGTGGCGGACGAAGAGCTGGTCGTAGGTGCGCCCGGAGCCAGTCTTCGGCTTCTCTGGCAGACTGACGCAATTGAGGTCGCGGCACCTCAGGTCCCTGTCGGCCCAGACCACGACGCGATCACCCGACGGAGCGATCCGGAACCCGCCAATGTCGCCCTTGAAGCTGCTGGCCTGCGCCGGCTTGCCACCGATCCGCATCCGGAACAGCTGATCCTGGTTGCCGGAGGCCATCAGGAACCACAATGAGCCATCCGGCCCGAACATTGCGTCATGACCCTTCTGTGCTCCTGCAATCGGCTGTGGCGCAGCACCCGGCCTGGAGAGGTCGAGCAGGGAGAGCACATTGACGCGCTTGTTCTTCGCCCAATCGGTCGTTGAGATGGTGAAGACCACGTAGCGGCCGTCGCGCGAAACTTGGGGCGAACCGAGGCGATGCATCGAATGCATGTCGTTCGCAGTCATCGGGCGCGCGGCGAGCGGAAAAGCCGCGAGTGCCGCAGTCGCGGCAACGATCAGGAGCGTCGGTTTGGTCATACCGCAGGCGTAGCAATTCCTCCCCGCCCTGGGGAGTCGGACGAAGCGAAGCGTGGTGGAGAGGCTCATCGATTGTTGTAGGTGGGCCACGGTTGGAACCCGCTCAGGTCCGCCGGACGGTTCGCGCCCCTCTTCGCGGGGAAGACTACAACTGCCGTCCGGTAATGCGCGAAATTTCGCGCTTTACATGCTCATCGACCATTTGCGGTAGATGCTCGTCAAGCCATTGCTTGAGCATCGGCCGGAGCATCTCTCGGATGATTTCTTCGAGCGGGTTCACCGTCGGTGCCGGCGGAATGGCTGCGGCGACGGTTTGCAGTGCTTCCAGCCTCTGCCGGCTCTGGCCGGCAACCTGCTCGTCGACCAGTGGCGGACCGAGGTCGATCGACGGAGCAAGGGGCTGATCAAGCTCCAGCACGTCCTCTTCGTTGGGTGAGCTTTCCTCGGGCAGCGGCTCGTCTTCGACGGACTCGACGACCTGAGCCGAGCTGCGCAACTCCTTCTCCTCGGCGATCACTTTCTTGATCGACGCAAGGATGTCCTCCATCGAAGGTTCACGGCCGG
>CBJLMA010000079.1:0-8982 GCA_966424035.1 uncultured Sphingomonas sp.
GCTCCGGTCGTGCCGCTGCACCGATGGCGGCGATAGCGGTAACCGGCACCATAATAACCGTTGTCGTAGCCATATGCCGGCTGCTGATAATAGCCCTGCTGCCCTTCATAATAGGGCGATTCGTAACCCTGATCGTAGCCGCCGTAGTACCCACGATAATGATGCGCGTCCGCCATGCCCGGAACTGCGATCATCGACAGCGCTGATATGACAAGGGCGGTTTTCTTGAACATGTGACGTTCCCTTCGCTCACTGCCGAAAATCGGCTGATGAGAGAGCTGTGCGCTTCGGCGAATTGCACCGTTCTGAACTCGCCGTTCAGCCCACGTAATATTCGCTGCACTGGGTGAGGCGAGGATGAGTTGCGAACCATTCGGGACGTGAATTGCTTGCGCGGCCCCCAGGCGGTCGTTCTCCGGCTTAGGGAATTTCGGCCAGGCGCCCTGCGACGGCCCGAATGTTCCTTCAATCGCGCCGGTAGGACTATCTCGGAAATATCTCGAATATGGTTGAGAACGATTTGGTAAGCGCTACCAACGCCGACCCCAGCCCCAACCGCCGCCTCCTCGAAGAAGTCTTACAAGGAGGAGCAGCAATACCGCACCTACAGTTGCGTTCACGATTGCACTGATCACTCCGGTGCCCAGATGGATACCAACTCGGGGCAAGACCCAATTTCCGATAAACGCACCCAATATTCCGATCAGGAGGTCGCCAAGGATTCCAAATCCCGTCCCGCGCACGATTTTGCCGGCCAACCAGCCGGCAACGACGCCTACGAGCAATATGACCAACAGGCTTTCATTCGACATGTGCATTGGCCACCTCGAAATTCCGTTCACACCGACTGCGCAACTTGCTCCAACGGACTGATCGGCAACGTTTCCGCATCACCGCAGTTCCTCGCGCTGCTCCCTGCCGCTCCGACCAACAAGCGAGGCCAGATCTCACGGAAGCGGGAGCAGCTAAGGCGGCCTCGACATGCGCCCGACGGACACATCGGTGGTCTGACGGTCAGTTTACTTGTCGTGCAGGCACGCCTCAAACGCGAATGCCGAGCAGCGACGCCCAATGCCCTCGTGACGAAACATTGTGCATGGTCAGCCGAGCGCGTTGGCGTTAATCTGTTCATGCGGAGTCGTTGAACAGGGGGCAAACGGCGTGCGTAAAGGGCTTCTGGTGCGGGTCGTCGCCGCCGGTCTCGCATCTTCCATTTCATCCATAGGCTTGGCCGCGACCTTGATCGTGAATGGCAGCGGCCAGCTGGTCGGCGCGACCAATGTCGATGTGGGCGGTTCGCTCTACAATGTGTCGTTCCAGGAGTGCGATATTGGCGCCGGCGGCTTCAGTTCCGGATGCACGCCCTATTTTACGACGCAGGCAAGTGCTGGCCTTGCAGCTCAAGCCCTCTTGGATCAGGTGCTCATCGATGGGCCCGACGGTGCGTTCGATACCAATCCGGCGCTTACGTTCGGCTGCGGAAACTCGACCTTCTGTATCGTGGCGGTTCCCTACAATTTCACCGCCGACACGATGGCAGCATATAATGAGGCGCCGCCCATATCCGACAGTTTGGGCTATACGGCATTCTATTGGAATTCATCCGCGCACGGCACGACACCGCTGAACTACGCCGTGTTTGCAGTCTTCTCGCCCGCCCCTGAACCTTCGACCTGGGCGATGATGCTGCTCGGCTTCCTTGGCATTGGCGTCACGATCAGAGGTCAGCGGCGGCCGAACAACGCCCTATCCTAACCCAATAGGGTGCTGAGCACGTCGGGGTGAAATCCCCAGCCTGCGAAGCCGCAGATCGTCATGAACAATCCGAAGGCGCCGATCACCCAGGACGCAACCAGCGGCATCCAGCTCTCGGTAAGCGCTGCAACGGCTGCGATCGAGATTGCAGTCGTCAGCGAGGCTTCCGCAGCGTCGAACTGGTCGTCGTGGACGTTGAGCGCGTCATATTGCTGCGAAAAATCCTTGGCGTCCTTCGCGAGCCCGGGACTTTCCGCACGATATTTGGCCGCGTCGCGGTCGAAAGCCGATATGGTCTCCTGGGCTCCGGCATTTGGTGCCGCTGCGGCAAGCTGTGCGCGCGCGGTTTCGACAATGTGCAGCTTGGTCCTGGTCGCCTGATATTCGTTCCACCGATCGAGCGAATTGGCCTGAGCCTGGGTCATCGCCTGGACGATATTGCCGTCCTTGATGTTGCCGAGCCCCGTAGCAACCGAGAAGATTACCACGGTCAGCGCGACCAGGCGGTTGATTCGCTTGTCCTTGGCTTCGGCGGAAAGTTCGACTTCCATGCACAACCGTTTCCACGCATTCGCCGCGTTGCTGAAGTGAATTCAATTTAAGGGACGAGCTTCCCGGGGTTCATGATTCCGAGCGGGTCGAGCGCCTGCTTGATTGCACGCAGCGCATGGATCCGCCCCGGCGGCGCGAGGCGAGCGAACTCGGCGAGCTTCAGCTGGCCGATGCCATGCTCGGCGGAGATCGAGCCGCCAGCGGCGGTGACGAGATCGTCGACCATGCGCGTGATTTCCTTGCCTTCGGTCTCGTACCAGTCGGGTGCGGCGCGACTTCCGGCGCGGACATGGAAGTGAATGTTGCCATCGCCCAAATGCCCGAAACCGGTGGCGATCACGCCTGGGAAAGCCCGCTCCACTTTCACTGCGGAATCGATGATGAACGCGGGCATATCGGCGACAGTGACCGAAATATCGTGGGCGAGCGTCTGCCCTTCCGCGCGCTCGGCCTCGGAAATTGCGTCGCGCAGCTTCCAGAAGGCCTCAGCCTGCGCTTCGCTTGTCGCAATTGCAGCGTCGACAATGATGCCTTCCCGAAGCGCCGAGCCGAGCAGCTGCTCCAATCGCCCGCCGACGTCGATCGCGATCTTGGCGGTCGTTGATTCGACGAGCGCGTGCCAGGCGTGGCTGCCCCGGAGCGGAGAACGCGTGCCTGGGACATGCTTGAGGACGAGCTGCAGGCAGTCCTCCGGAATGAGCTCGAACCCTTCGACGCTTGAGGTCCTCGCGTCGAGAAAGCGCAGCAGGTCGAGCGCGCGCTGCGGAGACTCGACCCCAACCCAGGCAACTCCGCGCGACGCGACGCCGGGCACCAGGCGCAGTGCAACCGCTGTAACCACGCCCAAAGTCCCCTCGGCGCCGATCAGCAGCTGGTCGAGGCTGTAGCCGCGATTATCCTTCTTGAGGCCCCAAAGACCATCATGGATCGAGCCGTCGGGAAGCACTGCCTCGACGCCCGCAACAAGCGAGCGCATCGTGCCGAACTTCAGCACCTGGGTTCCGCCTGCATTGGTCGAAGTGAGTCCGCCGATCGTGCAGCTACCGCGCGCTCCGAGCGTCAGCGGGAAGCGCATTGCGATCTCGTCCGCAGCGTCGTGCAATGTCGCAAGGATGACTCCGGCTTCCGCCACCGCAAGCCGGTTTTCATCGCTGATCGAGCGGATACGGTTCATCCGCCGCATTGACAGCAAAATGGCGGACCCATCGGCCGGTGGGGTCGCGCCGGCAGCCATTCCGGTATTGCCGCCCTGCGGCACCAGCGGCACGCGGTGTTCGGCCGCAAGACGCACAATTTCGGCGACTTCGTCGGTCGAAGCGGGTGCAAGCATCGCCGGTGCCGCACCATGAACCCGGCCCCGCCAGTCGGTAACCCAGGGTTCGATCTCGCTGGGGTCGGTGATTACAGCCTTTGGGCCGAGCCTGCGCTCGGCGGCAGCAATCATTTGAGCGCGCGCATCCATTCCGCGCCGCTTGGCACGACCGCCCGGTCGCGTCAAAGCGGGCTGATGAACAAGCCGCAGATTACACTGGTCGTAGCTCGAGCGCTGAACGGCGTCATTGGCCGCGACGGCAAGCTGCCGTGGCACCTGCCCGACGACCTCAAGCGCTTCAAAGCGCTGACCATGGGGAGCGCAATGGTGATGGGCCGCAAGACGTTCGAGAGCCTGCCCGGCCTGCTTCCCGGAAGGCGGCACATTGTCCTCACTCGTGACCGGGCCTGGCGAGCCGAAGGCGCCGATGTCGCCCATGACGCGAAGGAGGCGCTGAGGCTCGCCGGCGGGCCCGTTTCAATCATTGGCGGAGCGGATGTCTTTACTTTCTTCCTGCCCGTTGCCGACCGGATCGAGCTGACCGAAATCCTCGACGACGTGCCCGGCGACACATTCATCGACGATCCGCGTGACCGCGGGGAGTGGCGCGAAACCTTCCGGGAAGATCATCCGGCGGTCGGCGGCCGACCGGCCTTCCGCTTCGTCAGCCTGGAGCGCGTCTAGCCAGACGAATCGAGGATGGCGTCGATCTCAGCCGCCACCTTTTCGACCGAACCCATGCCGTCCACGCGTCGGACCAGCCCGCGCGCCTCGTAGAAGGGCAGGATCGGCGCGGTCTTGGAGCGATATTCCTCCATGCGCGTGCGCACCGTCTGCTCATTGTCGTCGGGACGGCGCTTGAACTCGGTCGAGCCGCAGGCGTCGCAGACGCCCGGCACCTGCGTCGGACGAAAGCTGTCGTGATAGCCGGTGCCGCACTTGGCGCAGGTGAAGCGGCCGGTGATGCGTTCCACCAGCGCCTCTTCGTCAACTGCGAGCTCGATCACATGGTCGAGCCTACGTCCACGTTCGGCGAGGAGCATGTCGAGCGCCTCCGCCTGCGCGGTCGTGCGCGGAAATCCGTCGAAAATCGCGCCCTGGTCGCTGGCCGCATCGAGCCGCTCGGCGATCAGAGCCGTGACGATTGCGTCGCTGACCAGCTCGCCCGCATCCATGATCGCCTTGACCTTTTCGCCGATAGGCGAACCGCTTGCGCGTGCCTCGCGCAGCATGTCGCCTGTCGACAGCTGGATCATTCCGCGGCTCGCCTGGAGTCTTGCGGCCTGGGTGCCCTTGCCCGCACCTGGCGGACCCAAGAGAATGATGTTCAACATTTGCGGCGCTCTCCCCTCGTGTCGCCGGTTGGTCTAGCGCCGTCGAGGCGTGGTCTTGAGCTTCGCCTTCTTGATCAGGTCGCCATATTGATGCGCGATCAGATGGCTCTGGATCTGGCTTACGGTGTCCATCGTCACGTTCACGACAATCAGCAGGCTGGTACCTCCGAGGCGGATGTTGAGCCCGGCCTGGGTCGAGAGAATGTCCGGAATGAGGCAGATCAGCACGAGATAGGCCGCGCCGATTACCGTGATCCGATTGAGAAGATAATCGAAATATTCCTCGGTCGCCTTGCCCGGACGGATGCCCGGGATGAAGCCGCCGTGGCGCTTCAGATTGTCGGCGGTCTCCTCGCTGTTGAACTGCACTGCAGTGTAGAAAAAGCAGAAGAAGGCGATTCCGACACCGTAAAGGAGCTCATAGGCAGTCGAGCCATGCTGCAGATAGGAGGTGATCGTGATCAGCCAGTCACTCGCCCCACCTTCGGCCGTCGCCCGGTTGCCCGCCCATTGCAGGACCGTCAGCGGCATGAGCAGCAGCGACGAGGCGAAGATCGGCGGGATCACGCCTGCAGTGTTGAGCTTGATCGGGAGGTGCGATCGCTCCTGCTGCATTCCGCGTGCAGTCTGGCGCTTGGGATATTGGATCAACACCCGGCGCTGAGCCCGCTCCATGAAGCAGATGAACAGGATCAGGACGACGCTGAGCGCGACGATGCCGACGACCAGGACGCCGTTGAGCGAACCCGTGCGGCCGCCCTCGAGCAGCTCGGCGACGGCCTGCGGAAGCCGCGCGACGATTCCGGCCATGATGATCAGGCTGACGCCATTGCCGATTCCCCGGCTGGTGATCTGCTCGCCGATCCACATCAGGAACAGGGTACCGCCCACGAGGCTCACCGTGCCTGCGATCTCGAACAGGAGGCCCGGCTGGACGACGGCGCTAATGCCCTGGCGGAGCGATTGCGATTCGAGCCCCTTCACCGCCAGATAGCCCTGCACCAGCGTGATCGCGACGGTGAGATAGCGCGTGTATTGGTTGAGCTTCTTGCGCCCGGTTTCGCCCTCTTTCCTCAGCTGCTGCCATGGTCCGTAGAGTGTTGCGCCGAGCTGGATCACGATCGACGCGGTGATGTAGGGCATCACCCCCAGAGCGACGATCGAGAAGCGCGACAAAGCGCCGCCGGAAAAGGTGTTGAAGACGTCGAGGATGCCGCCGCTCTGGGTCTGGTAGAGGGCGTTCATCGCCACCGGGTCGATGCCGGGAACCGGAACGAAGGACAGGAGGCGGAACAGGATCAGCGCGCCGACCGTGAACCACAGCCGTTTCTTGAGCTCGGTCGCCTTCTGGAAGTTGGCCAGCGAAATGCTGGAGGCGAGTTGTTCGGCTGCGGATGCCATCGACTTATCAATTCCCCGGAAAAACAAACGGCGGCGTTAAGGCTGAAAGCCTCCCCCGCCGCCGATATAGTGGCTCCAGGCCGCTTGTCTAAGGCCTCTTAAGCCTTGGCAGCGGCGGCCTTGCGCGAGCCCTTCTTTGCTGCGGCGAGCTCGGCCGGGTTCTTGCGCTCGATCAACGCGATCGACCCACCAGCCTTCTCCACTGCCTCGCGGGCGCCCTTGGACACGCCGGCGACCTTGAATGCGAGCTTCGCCTTCAATTCACCCTTGCCGAGAAGCCGAACTCCGTCCTTGCCGCCGCGTGCCAGCCCGGCACCCTTGAGCGCCTCATGGTCGAGAGTTCCCTTGGGATCGAGCTTTCCGGCATCGATCGCTTTCTGCACCGCGCCGATGTTCACTTCGGCATAGTCGCGGGCGAAGATATTGTTGAAGCCCCGCTTCGGAAGCCGCATGTGGAGCGGCATCTGGCCGCCCTCGAAGCCGGCGATGCTGACGCCCGAGCGCGATTTTGCGCCTTTCTGGCCACGACCCGCGGTCTTTCCGAGACCCGAGCCGATGCCGCGGCCGACGCGAACGCGCGACTGCCGCGCGCCCTTATTGTCCTTGATCTGATTGAGCTTCATATTCCTGCACTCGCTTTCGCTTTTGTCGCACAGTCCCCGGCCAAGGCCGAGGTCCAGTCCTAAAATGGTCCATGCTCCAGTCTTCGCAGGAGCATCGTTGCGGTCATGCCGCCTCTTCGACCCTCACCAGATGCTGCACCTTGCGGACCTGGCCAAGCACTTCGGGCGTGCCCTCCACTTCCACGCTCCGGTGAAGCTTGTTGAGACCGAGGCCGACGAGCGTCGCGCGCTGCGTCTTGTCGCGGCGGATCGGCGATCCGGTCTGGGTGATCCTGATCTTGGCCATCATCTTTACTCCGCGATCGCTTCGGCCTGAGCCTCGGCTTCAACAGCGCTCGCGCCGCCTCTACCGAGCAGGTCCGCGACCTTCTTGCCGCGGCGCTGCGACACGGCACGCGGGCTCGACTGATCCTTCAGCGCCTCGAAGGTCGCGCGGATCATATTGTAGGGGTTGGACGTCCCGACCGACTTGGTGACGACATCGGCGACCCCGAGGCTCTCGAAGATCGCACGCATCGGACCACCGGCGATGATGCCGGTACCGGCCGGTGCGGTGCGAATCGTCACCCGGCCCGCGCCGAAATGGCCGAGCCCATCGTGATGGAGCGTGCGGCCCTCGCGCAGCGGAACGCGGATCATCGCCTTCTTGGCCGCAGCAGTGGCCTTTGAAATCGCCTCCGGAACTTCACGGGCCTTGCCATGGCCGAAGCCGGCGCGTCCCTTGCCGTCGCCGACCACCACCAAAGCTGCAAAGCCGAAGCGTTTGCCGCCCTTGACCGTCTTGGAGACGCGGTTGATGTGGACGAGCTTCTCGATCAGCTCCTCGCCGCCCTCTTCGTCGTCGCGGCGTCCGCGACGATCGTCACGGCGACCACGTCCGCGGCCACCGCCCTCGCGATCGCCGCCGCGCCCTCGGCCGCGGCCACGCGGCGCGCGCTGCTCTTGCGGCTGCTGCTCGGGAGCTTCGGTGACTGCGGCTTCAGCGGTCACTTCGGGGGTTTCAGTTTCTTGCACCATTTAAAACTCCAGTCCGCCTTCGCGGGCAGCGTCGGCGAGGGCCTTTACCCGGCCATGGAACAGGAAGCCGCCGCGGTCGAACACGACCTTGCTGACGCCGGCCTTCTTGGCACGCTCGGCAAGCGTCTTGCCGACCGCGGCAGCGCCATCCTTGGTGGCTCCGGCCTTGCCTTTGAGATCCTTGTCCAGGCTCGAAGCGGCAGCAATTGTCTTGCCTGCAGCATCGTCGATGACCTGGGCATAGATGTGCCGGCCCGAGCGGTGGACCGAGAGCCGGGGCTTGCCCGAAGCGCGTCCGCGCAGCGCGGTCCGCACCCGGCGGCGACGACGATCGAAGAGAGAGAGTTTCGCCATGGCTTACTTCTTCTTGCCTTCTTTGCGGAAGATATACTCGCCGCGATACTTGATGCCCTTGCCCTTGTAGGGCTCGGGCTTGCGCCAGCGGCGGATCTCGGCCGCGACCTGGCCCACCTTCTGCTTGTCGATGCCGCTGATCTCGACCGTATTCTGGTCGGGAGTCTTGACTTCGACGCCATCGGGCAGGTCGTAGTTCACGTCGTGGCTGTAGCCGAGCTGCAGCCGAAGCTTGCGGCCCTGCGCCTGTGCGCGATAGCCGACGCCGGTGATCTCGAGCACTTTGGTGAAGCCCTCGGTCACTCCAGTGACGAGGTTCTGCACATTGGTGCGGGTCATGCCCCAGGCTGCGCGGTTGCGCTGCGCGTCGGTGAGCGGAGTGACCCGGATCTCGCCCTCGCCAATCTCATATTTCACGAGATCGTCGAGCAGCTGCATCGTGAGCGTACCCTTGGGACCCTTGACGGTAAGGACCTGACCCTCGACCGTCGCGGTGACTCCTGCGGGCATCGGAACCGGTTTCTTGCCAATGCGGGACATCAGAACACCTCCGCAAGCACTTCGCCGCCGACATTCTGTTCGCGCGCCTCGGCGTCCGACAGCACGCCGCGCGGGGTCGACACGATGATCGTGC
>CBJLMA010000080.1:0-8797 GCA_966424035.1 uncultured Sphingomonas sp.
GCGGGGCCGTCGACCTGCCGAGCTACATACAGAATCTGTGTGACGGCCTCGGGCGAGATGTTGCGCGGAATTCGGCCGATCGCCATTCGCGTTCGCTGCACGGACATGGTGCTGCCGGGTCCGGTCGCGGCATCGGTTGGCCTGATCGTCAACGAGCTCGTGACGAACAGTCTCAAATACGCCTATCCGGAGGAAAGGGGTGGCATCGTCGAAGTCGAGATCGCGCCGCGTGACGAGGGCGGGCTTATCATCAGGGTAACAGACAATGGCGCCGGGTGCGCCGACGATGCTTCGGGATTGGGCACGCGCTTGGTGCGATTGCTTGCGAAACAGCGCGGCGGCTCATTCGAACGATCCTCCGGAGTGGGTGGTTGCGAGTCTGTCGCCGTGGTGCCTGATTTGTCTTAGTCTGTTGGATCATGAAAATGAGTGCGCCGGCCTATTCGGCAAACGAGCAAACTCTGACTGAGCTACACCAATCAGCGGACATCATTGTGCGACGTCATCCCTGATTGCGACACCCGTCACGAAGGACATTAGAGCTACCTGATTTTCGTTTGTTCCTCACATTGATCCAAGTGATTCCAATAGCTTACGAGTCCGCTCTATGTGGATAACTCCTGGTTGGCCGCGCAGTCTGCGGGGCGGTGCGTTGGGGGACGAGCATGGATGAAGATCTGGCGTACCACAGGCGCAGGGCTGCCGAAGAGCGTCGGGCGGGGATGACCGCAGCGAGCCATCAGGCGCGCAGGTGCCACTCCGAACTCGCGGCGGGATACGAACGTCGGTTGAAGGAATTGGCTGTGAAGAAGCGGCGTGCAACGTTCCATATCGTTATCGCCGCCTGACCGGCGCAATCTTTCTGTGGATAGCTGATTGGCGTTAATCGCCAGGACTTTCAGCGCTGAATATGCAGCTGGACGGCGGGTCCAGTTGCCCCTGATCCGCCCGGCGGAGAAGTGCTCCCGATCCTGCATTTGTTGCGACCGGGAACGCTTCTCCGTTTGAACATCGCGTTGGCCCCTTGAGGGACCGGCTGCCCGGTCCATGCCGTGCCGTCGGTGCCGCAAAACCCCCGAGCCCGCAAAAAGTGTATGCTCAAGCAGTTCACGACCTAAGTTGGTGGGGCGCCGTAGGGTGCAGAACGTGAGGAATAGCGGGCAGCCGCCGGCCGTCTACCAAAGCGGCTTCAGGGGCCGACGTCGCTCCCGCGGCGCGTCACCTTCGATGAGATAGCGCTTGAGCTTGCGGCGGATGAGTTCCGCGCCCTCGCTGCTCATGCACACCAGGCGAACGCCGCCCTGGGGGAGGCGCTCGATCGCTGAGATGGCGACCTTTTCGGAAAGGCAGCGGATCACGACAATGCCTTCGTCGAGAGTGAGATTGATGACCCGGCTCATCGACGATGGCTTGACGTGTCGAGCTTTCGCGCTCGCCCGTCGAAATTATGGGCAAGTTCACCGAGCGATTTGGTACCGGCCCCAGTGCACGCCACTGCGGCCAGGCGCCCGTACGGCGCGGCCTGCTCGGGCAGACTCTCGGCGAAGTTGCTCCGGCTTAAGTGGGGCTCGCTATCTTGTTCGAAGTCCAAGGACAGTGCTCCTCCGGTAAGCGGGAGCGCAACGCTGTCTCTCAGTCGCGCGGGTGCCTACACGTGGATGGGCGCGCGATGCGCTTCTGTATCAGCCTGTGGGTTAAGAATCGACGCTATTCCAGCGCCTGCCCTGCTTTTCGCTCCGCTTCCTCCGTGCGCAGCTGCTCGGATCGCTGCGCCTGGGCGGCGAGCGCGTTCCAAGCCGCCTCCGACCGACGGCAACGCTCGCGCACATGCTCGAGCGTCGCCGCTTCCGCCTCGGCCCGCGCCTGATCGACGCGGGCGAGGAAGAATTTCAGATTGGTGCTTCGGACAATCGTGCCCGGCAAGCTATTCCGCCTGCTGGTCGTTTGCGGCGGGTGCGTCCTCATCGTTCGTGGGCTGTTCGCCACTCGGCGCGGCCCGGGTTGAATCCTCGGCAGCTTGCAGATTAACCGCGCTCATCTTGCCGCGATTGTCCTGCTGAAGATCATAGCTGACGCGCTGGTTTTCGCGCAGCGTGCGCATTCCCGCGCGCTCGACTGCTGTCACGTGGACAAAGGCGTCATTTCCGCCGCCATCCGGCTGGATGAAGCCATAGCCTTTGCCTTCGTTGAAGAATTTTACGGTTCCGATAGTCATTGGATTTTCCTTCCAAGTGCGGGCCCGAGGGTCCGGGCCGCTTCATGCTAGGAGCAACAAGAGAAGGAAGAAGGAGCCGCAAAGCGCCTTGAGACCGTCATTTTGCGACAAGTAGCGCGAGGCATATAGGCGCATGAATCCGCAATTGTAAGCGAAAGTTCGTGCGCAAAGTTTAAAAAATCTAGTCCTTGCGTCCGTATGATCGAAATATCTGATTTGTATTGCTGGTGTAAATGATCTCACGAACTTTTTCGGTTTCGCGACTTTGGATTTTGCCTTCTTCAGAAAGCAACGCCCATTCATTATCGACCATATGGTCAAAGCGCTCGTTTTTTGGTTGCAGACGTGTTACAAGTGCTGATCGCGCGAAAAACTCCAGGTAGGCTGTCGCGCGCTGAGAGCCCCGACGTGCTCCCGCTTACGATCGTGGAGCAGCCAGATGGATCTCAATTACCTTTACCAGCGTCATCAAGTTTCCCTGTTCATGGCAGAGAACGCCGACTCGAAGGAAGCGCGGCGAATCCATGAGGAGTTTTGCAAGCGCTACGCCTCGTGCATTGCCGAGGCGAAGCTTCAGCAACTTACTGAGAGCGCGCCATGATCGAGGAGCTGACGCGCCGTGAAGCGGCCAATGAGCTGCGGGAGCAGGCGGCTTCCTGCCGCAAGCTCGCGCTTAGAGCGCGGACAGCAAGCGGCTCGACCGCACTGGTGACCGTCGCAGAACAATTCGACGACGATGCACGCCGGATCGATCCCACCACATTCAAGCGCTAGCAGGAGCGAGGTCCACAATGCCAGAAGGGGACAAAGTCGAGCAGGCCGAGCAGAACCGGCACGGGAGCGAACGCGTCCCTGCCGAGATGTTCCGCTATCCCAGCCCCGATGAGCCGCTTGCCGCGGCGAAGCGCAGCGCGAGATGAGTTCGGCGAAGCGCAAACCCGAGGATTCGGCGCAAGGCTGCCGGGACCTCGAACGAGATAGTCGCCAGCGCGCCGCGGCAATCACTAGTGAACATATGCGCGCGGTCCTTGAACGCAGCGCCGAAGCCTGGTCGGCCCGCGCGAGACTACTCGAGCGGATCGAGAGAGACTTCAACACCCGCGCCGCAGCCAATCGGCTGGACGACCTGGGACGCCGCAGGCCGGGAGGCCGGATCGATGGCTAAAGGGCAACAACGGTCAAACAAAGAAGCGCGCAAGCCGAAAGCCAAACCGCCTAAGAAGCCAAACGCGTCGAACCCATCCAAGAAACTACTCGGGATAAGCTGCCCATGAAAATCGAAGGGAGCATTCGCTCCAACCTCATCTCGGCCATCAACAGCGCTCGACGCTGGCGTGGCCGACCCGTGCACCGGGACACCATCACCCATTGGCAAGGAGTGCTCGAACACGGGCGCCGTGTCGCGGCCGGACCCGTGAGCGAGCCAGTAGCGGAGCTGGTTACCCAGCTGGAGAGCGAGTTGGCGAGCGCACGAGTTCGTTAGGCTTCGAGCGAGGGTCTTCAGAAATCGCGCGTGAGCCTATGGCTCATCCATCCCAAGGACTTGCGCCAATCGTCGAGAAATACCGGAAAGATCCCGGGCTTCGAACGATCGGCGTAGCTTTCGATCCAGGACGCGCCTATCATGCGAGAGCTACCAGCCGATATCGACGGTCTTAGGCGCTTGTGTGCCCTCTCCATCCTTAACGCCAGCTAGCCACGAGCTGCCCGCTCCAGGTCAGCTCGGCGAACGAGGATGTTGTGCCATGGCGAAAGAAGAACTGCTAACCATCGAAGGGGTGGTCGACGAGATTTTGCCCGACGGCCGCTTTGGCGTGCTGCTGGACAATGATTTCCGCATCATCGCCTACACGGCCGGCAAGATGCGCCGTTACCGCATCAGGTCGATTGTCGGCGACCGAGTTCACGTCGAAATGACCCCTTACGATCTTTCGAAAGGCAGGATCGTTTATCGTGAGAAGCTTGCCGGACAGTCCCCAGGGCAGAGACGGCGCAGCTTCCGACGGTGAACAAGCCGGTGCGAAGGAGCACGAGCGCCAAGCCAATCGGCGAGATGCCGAGCTTCGCTGCGAAGTCCGCCTTTTGGCGTGAGCTGAAGATCGCCGCGAACGAACATCTTACTGCAGAGGCGAGCTGCGGTCGGCCGTCGGTCGGCGATCCGCGCCTGCAGCTGAAAGCCGCAATCATCGTGATTTGGTTCGGCCTCTCCTACGGGGCCTTGCTATGCGCCGCATCGCTATCCACGGCCTTGCTTGCGGCGCTGTCACTCGCTCTTGCGGCTTCCGCAATCGGCTTTTGCGTTTTCCACGATGCAAATCACGGCACATTGTTCCGACGTCCAACGGGAAATCTTTGGGTAGCCCGGCTGTGCTCCGTGCTCCTTGGTCCCTCGCGCCACTTCTGGGTGCACAAGCATCAGGGGATGCACCACCGCCAACCAAACGTCTTTGGCTGGGACGACGACCTGGAAACTCGTGGCCTGCTGCGGCTCTCCCCTGCCCGCGCCTGGGAAGCCCGCTTCCGCCGACAGGAATTGAAGGCACTTCTCTACTATAGCTTGAACACTCTTGAGTGGTTGTTCTGGAAGGACTTCCTTTGCCTGGCGCGCGGCCGTTTGAACCAATGGCATCCGGTCACGTTGAACAAACAGGACCGAAACGAACTGCTCGTCTGCAAGGGCCTGTACCTTGCGCTATTTGTGGCGCCCTCGTTCCTCGTCCTGCCGATACTCTGGTCGACTGCCGCCTTCATCCTGTTTCATGTCGTCTTGAGCTGGGTGCTGGCGATCGTTTTTCAGGTCGCCCACCTCACGCCTGGCATGGAGTTTGGCGGAGTGCGATCCGGTGACGATTGGGCAATGCACCAGATCCGCACCACGGCCAACTTTGCTATCGGATCTCGCGTCGCGACCTGGTTGACCGGCGGCCTGAACCACCAGATCGAACATCATCTGTTCCCGAAAGTCGCGCATACTCATTATCCGCGCCTGCGGCCGATCGTTAGCGCTACGGCGCAGCGCCATGGATTGCCCTGCCACGATCTAGGTAGCTTCCGGTCTGCCATCAAACAGCATTTCGCGCTGCTCAAAGCGCTGGGAGAAGGCTGAGACTGCACGCATCTGCTTGCGGCCGCACTTATCCGAGATCCACACTATTGGAGTGAACATGCGAATTTCTCAATCAACAGATCGCACCTTGATCGATTTGCGCGACCAGCGCACCGACTTGGCGATTCGGATCAGCCTGCTCAAGGACAGCGACCAGCCCGAAGAGCAGCTACTCTCTCGATTGCAGCGCGATCTGGAGTTGCTCGATCGTCGCATCGCTTCACATCGGAGCGCGTCTCCGGCCTGAGGGGCAGCTTTTCGGTACATTGCCGAGATGACCGGCGATCGTGCGGCTAGAGGGGTTGTCGGGACCGTTCCTGAGCACGCCTCAGGATTTTGTCAGCGCCCTTGCGAGCCTCAACGATATTAGGCCCCGCGGCTGGGTGGACCCACGCCCCGAACTCGGCCCATCAACCATCGACCATGATTGAGACGGGAACTGCCGCTCGCATTTGGGCAGGTTAGCCGCAGCGCCGGATTATGCGTCGCCGACCGCAATGTAGCTCCAGGGGACGCATCGAGCGGGCTATTTGGCGATGCTCATGGACGCCGCATCTATACGAATTTTCGAGCCCATCTCCGCCTTCTGTGCTAAAGGCGTCTCCATCATCGGCAATTCTTCCGCAGGCGCCGATGGCTGAGAGTCCGCATCGTGCTCCCGCTTGCAGCGAAGGAGCATTTCTATGGATCACTCCGGGCCCCGCCCACTCGCCGATCCCGTTCCCGACCGCGCGCTGGAGCTCAAACTTGAACAATTTGCGGCATCCCGGCCTCCGCACGCTGCCGCAGGACCTGCCCAAATATGCGCCGAGCTGGACCGCTATGACATCGCTGTCGTCCTTCAGACGGTGTATGACTGGGGCGGCTATCGCTACAGCAATGCGCTGGACGCCATCGCGGCGGCGAAGAGAGGGCGAAAATGAGCCGTGCTCTCAATCTTTCGATGACAGTGGCCCAAATTGACCGCCATTGCCGCGAGAATGGCGTTGCCATTTCTGCGCTCGAACCCCTACCGGACGGAGGCGTCCGGCTGGTGTGCATGAGCAACTATGGCGCGGCACAGATCCGTTCGAAGCTCAAGGCTCGCATCATCGAAGGCGATGTGCGGCGCGAGCGGTTCAGGCCGGTGAAGCCGCTGTGGTAGGTTGAGGCTGTCGTGAGCTCGGAGAATTGGCATGAGGAGCGCGACAGGCTCGTACGCTTGCTGAAAGCCATTGAGTCCGGCGCGGTCACGCACGTCGATGAATCGGACCAGCGCCAGCTGCAGGCCACCAACCCCGAAAACATCGTCGCGCTCAAGGAGCGTCTCGCGAAGCTCAACGCTCGTCTCGACGTCAGCTGATGCATTCCACCTGCTCGCGAATGGCCGGTCGCTTCGGCCCGGACCGCGCGGTGCCATGTCTCGAAGCGTCGATAATTTCACCGATGGGCTCCGCGACAAAAGCTCGGAGTGCTAGCAGTCAACGACCGGAATCTCGGTTGTGTATTTAAGCTGCTCCATTGCGAAGAAAGAGCTCACGTCGCGAAGACGCGTGTTGCGGATCAGCTTCTTGTAGATGCGATCATAGTCCGCGATATCGGAGCAGACGATCTTCAGCATGTAGTCGACCTGGCCGCTTAAGCGGTAAAATTCGACGATCTCGGGAATCGCACGCACCGCGTCGGCGAACTGTTCGAGCCATTTCTCCTCGTGCTGGTCGGTGCGAATTTCGACGAATGCAGTGACCCGCTGATTGATCTTCGACCGGTCGAGCAACGCTACGCGCTTCACGATAAAGCCATCGTCCTCGAGCCGTTTGACACGCTTCCAGCAGGCGTTCGTCGACAGACCAATCTTCTCGGCAAGGTCGGTTATCGTTTGCGACGCGTCGGATTGAAGCGCCCGGAGGATCTTCGCGTCCAGCTTGTCGATCTTTCCCACCTGGTCTCCCCCTGTCTCTGTCAACGATGGCTAGGATAGTATTTTCCCTGGCTTTTGGCTATCAAGCGAATGACTTTTCCCGAAATCCGATCGTAGCCGAAACATTTGGGAAAAAATTTAGCCTGCTGGGAGATATGATGGATGCGACAGGAGCGTTCGTCCATGAACTATTTCACTGAGCATCCGGCAAGCGTTGGCGAGACTTACTCTGAGCATTTGAAGGCGGCGTCGGGGTTCGGTTTTGCGATGATCGCGAGTGGCGTCGCCTGCCTCATTCACGGTCTCGTTCCAGCGCTGTTCGCCAGGACTGGCAGCAACACCATCAATCGCCTCCATGACAGGATGGTCGTCAATCGCCGTTCGCCCAAGGTACCCGGCGCCTCCGTTGATTACGCCCACTGAAATGGCGGTCGAAGGTGGGGCAGCCCGATCGGTTGCCAGAGACGCTCGTGAGGCGAGCAAATGAACGTCTCCGCAATAGCTCGGATGCCGAGCGCTGGGGCGGCCGAGCCCTTCAAGGTCAGGCTGCCCTGGTTCGGATTGGTCAGCGGGATCCTGCCGGGCGTCATTCTTTGCGGCGCCATCACCGCCGTCGGCTACGGTCTGCAGCAGGTCGAACTCGCAGCAACCGGACGGGCATGGATAGAAGCGCTGGTGATTGCAATCCTCGTGGGGGCGGCGATCCGCACCTTCTGGAATCCCGGCAAGAGCTGGAAACCAGGGATCGACTTCAGCGCGAAGCTGCTCTTGGAAATTGCAGTGGTGCTCCTTGGCGCATCGGTCAGCGCAGCGACAATCCTGTCCGCCGGCTGGGTGCTTCTGGCCTCGATCCTCGGGATTGTTGCCGGCACAATTCTCTTGAGCTTTGCAATCGGGCGCATGCTCGGCCTCAAGAAACGGCTCGCGATCCTGGTCGCGTGCGGCAATTCGATCTGCGGCAATTCGGCGATTGCAGCGGTTGCGCCGGTGATCGGCGCAGATGGAGACGATATCGCCTCATCGATTGCTTTCACCGCCGTGCTCGGAGTTGTCGTCGTCCTCGTACTGCCGCTGTTCGGCGTCCTGCTTGGGATGACGCAGGTCGGCTATGGGGCGCTTGCAGGCCTGACCGTCTATGCCGTTCCCCAAGTGATTGCCGCAGCCACTCCATTGGGCGCGAAAGCGGTGCAGGTCGGTACGCTCGTCAAGCTCATTCGCGTGCTGATGCTCGGTCCCGTATGCCTTGCGCTGTCACTGATGACGGCTGGGCTCAGAGGGGAAACCGATCCGGCCGGACATGTGACTGCGGGCGACCGGCCAAAAGCCGGCCATCCCAAAATTCACCAGCTGGTGCCGTGGTTCATCATCGGCTTTCTGGTGATGGTTGGGCTTCGCTCGGCGAATCTTCTGCCGGCCGCGGCGCTTGCGCCAATCGCGCAAATGGCAACGATCCTGACCGTGATCTCAATGGCTGCGCTGGGGCTCGGCGTCGATATCCGCACCGTCACCAGGGCTGGCGGGCGGGTGACCGCTACGGTCATCCTGTCCTTGCTTGCACTCGCCTTGGTGAGCTTCG
>CBJLMA010000081.1:0-8768 GCA_966424035.1 uncultured Sphingomonas sp.
AGCTTCAGGACCGCACGCTGTCGTGGTCGTTTCAGGTCCGGCCAAGACACCGCCCAATTTCGACGCGATCCTCGGCATGTTCGACAAGCTGTTTCCGCCGCAGCCCGACCCGGATCCAGCGCGGCTGGCGCTGGCCCGAACGTCGGCCCAGGCGATCTGGCCCGAGGGTGCCTATGCCAAGATGATGTCCACATTCATGGGCGGCTTGTTCGACCGAGTGATGCAAATGAAGAAGTCCGATCTCGCGGCACTGGACACCAAGCCCACGAAGATCAGTCCTGCAGGCAGCACCGATGTTACGGTCCATGACCAGGCCGCAGCCAAGGATCCCTATTTCGATCAACGCATGGGTGCGGTTCGCCAGGTACTGAACGAGGAGGTCGGAAAGATTTCGACCATCATCGATCCGCGCATGCGCGAGGGCCTCGCCCGATCCATGGCACGGCGCTTCGACGCGCAGCAGCTCACCGAAATCAACAGCTTCTTCGCGACTCCGAGCGGACGTGCATTGGCGAGCCAATATATGCAGCTCTGGCTCGACCCGGATGCGATGCGCTCGTTTTTCGGGACTCTGCCAGAAATGATGAAGCTGATGCCCGAGATGATGCAGAAGATAAAAGCGGCTAACGACAAATATCCCAAGCCTGCACCGGCGAAGGCCGACAAACACTAGGGCCAGGACCGGAGCGCTGTGCTGGCTATCCACAGAATATCACAACTTCAGGCGCCGCCGCCTCTGGACCTCGGAATCCGGCATTCCTAGCTTTGTGGGCGCATGGGGATGATCGTCCGTCCGCTTCGAGCCGAAGACCGCGAGCAGTGGCAGCCGCTGTGGGATGGATATAATCTCTTCTACGATCGGCCCAGTCTGCCGCGCGAAATCACCGAGGCGAGCTGGGCACGCTTCCTCGACCCCGATGAGCCGATGTTCGCAGCGGTCGCGGAGTTCAACGGCAACCTCGTCGGCCTCGTCCATTATCTCTACCATCGGAGCACGACGAGCATTCAACACGTCTGCTATCTGCAGGATCTGTTCACTGCTCCCAAGGCGCGCGGGATGGGAGCGGGCCGAGCACTCATCGAACATGTTTATGATGAAGCCCTGAAAGCGGGCGTTCGCCGGATTTACTGGCAAACGCACGAGAATAATCCGGCGCGCAAGCTCTATGATCGCGTGGCGGAGGTGACGCCGTTCCGCCGATACGTAAAGGAGCTCGGATGACTGGGTCCGGCTTCTTCATCGAGCGGTCGGTCACCGGACAGCCGTGGCGTTGGCGGCGATCTCCTGCCGCTGACCTTGGCCTGAATTCATTGATCGACGAGCTGCTGCTCGCCCGCGGAGTGCCTCCAGACGAGCTGCCGCGTAACCGCGACCCGCGCATCCGCGATTTCCTCCCGGATCCGAGCTGCTTCAAGGACATGGACAAAGGCTCGAAGCGGCTCGCAGATGCGATTCAGCGAAGCGAGACGATCGCCATTTTCGGCGATTATGATGTCGACGGAGCGACCAGTGCTGCGCTGCTGGTGCTTCTGCTTCGAAGGCTCGGCAGCGAACCGATTGTCTATATTCCCGACCGCCTGATGGAGGGCTACGGCCCGTCGGGCACGGCGCTCACCGCACTGAAGGCGCGCGGCGCAAGCGTCGCCATTTGCGTCGACTGCGGCGCTCAGGCCTTTGACGCGATCGACCAAGCGAATGCAGCAGGCCTCGACGTGATTGTGGTCGACCACCACCAATGCGCGAGCCTTCTCCCTGCCGCCCATGCACTGATCAACCCGAACCGGCTCGACGAGAGCGAGGACGGGGCAGCGCACGGCCATCTCGCTGCGGTCGGAATGGCGTTCCTACTCGGCGTTGCAATGCTTCGCGAGTTGAGAAGCCGCGGCTTTTTCGAAGCGCTCGCCGAGCCGAAGATCCTCGACCTCCTCGACCTGGTTGCGCTCGGAACGGTCGCTGATGTTGCGCGGCTGAAAAGCCTCAATCGCGCGTTCGTTACACAGGGCCTCAAGGTCATGGCCGCTCGACAGAATGTCGGCCTTTCGGCGCTGGCCGAAGCGGCGCGTCTGGTAAAGCCGCCCTCCTGCAGAGACCTGGGTTTCGCGCTCGGACCGAGGATCAATGCCGGCGGCCGCGTGGGAAAGTCAGATCTCGGCGTTCGCTTATTGACCACTGGCGACCCGGAAGAGGCGCGGTCGCTCGCCGCAGAGCTCGATCGACTGAACGAAGAGCGGCGGGCGATTGAGATGCTGGTCTGCGAGCAGGCCGAAGCGCAGGCGGCGCTTCAGGGCGATTCGCCGGTCATCACGGTGATGAGCAGCGGCTGGCACCAGGGCGTGATCGGCATTGTCGCCGGCCGCATCAAGGAACGGTTCGGCCGGCCGAGCATCGTCATTGCCGAAATCGAGGACGGGACCGGCAAGGGATCCGGCCGCTCGATCTCTGGAGTCGACCTCGGCGCGGCCGTGCTTGCTGCCAAGGATAGCGGACTGCTCATCGCCGGAGGAGGGCACGCAATGGCTGCCGGCCTGACGCTTGCGCCAGGCGGTCTCGAGCGCTTCCGCGACTTCGTCAACGAGCGGCTTGCGGCCGACGTTGAGAAAGCCCGCGGCGATCGAGCGCTTCTGCTTGACGCCTTGCTCGCTCCGGGAGGGATCGCGGGCACCCTTTGCGACGCGCTCGCGGCGGCCGGCCCCTATGGCGCCGGCTGGCCTGGGCCGCACGTCGCTGCTGGGCCCGTGAGGCTGCTTAAAACCGGTATCGTCGGCGAGAGCCATGTCCGGGGCGTCGGCTATGGCGACGATGGAAAGAGCTTCAAATGGATCGCTTTTCGCAGCGTCGCGACCGAGCTCGGTCAGGCGCTCCTGTCCTCGCCGCCAGACCGTCGCTGGTGGCTCGCCGGAACGATCAAGCGCGACGAGTGGAACGGCGGCAATGCGGCCGAGATGCATCTCGAGGACGCGGCACTTGCTTGACGCTCCGGCACCCCTCGCCTAACGCGCTCACCGCTTCTTGAGCGGCCCCATCGTCTAGCGGTCTAGGACGTCGCCCTTTCACGGCGAAAACACGGGTTCGAGTCCCGTTGGGGTCACCATGATTGGGCATTCGGGGAACGAAATGCCGTTCGTGGACCACAAAGAGAGCTGCGGGTCCGAGTTACGTAATATTACGGAACTCGTCGCTGCTGGGATTCGTCTAGGCGCTTGCGACCGCAAGCGACGGGGGCTCGTGAATAGATTGAGTTGGCATGGCTGGAAGGGGAAGGAGCGCATCGCGACTGCGGCGCTCGTCGCCTCATTGTCGTCCGGGTGCAACCGCGGCATTCTCAATCCCGTCGGCCCCGTCGGCGGCGCCGAGAAAACAATCCTCATCAATTCAACCGCGATCATGCTCGCGATCATCATTCCAACGATGCTCGCGACGATCGCTTTCGCCTGGTGGTTCCGGCGAGGCAATGCGAAGGCGGCCTACCGTCCCGACTGGGAATATTCGGGCGCGATCGAGATGGTCGTCTGGGCGATCCCAGCGCTCACCATCATGCTTCTTGGGGGGATCACCTGGATCGGAAGCCACGACCTGGAGCCGAGCAAGCCACTCCCCTCCAACTCATCCGCGCTGAAGGTGGATGTCGTCTCGCTCGACTGGAAATGGCTGTTCATCTATCCCGACCAGGGCGTCGCGACTGTCAACCAGCTGGTTGTTCCGGCCGGCACTCCGGTAAGCTTCAGGCTGACCTCGGCAACTGTGTGGAATGCCTTCTTCGTCCCGCAGATGGGCTCGATGATCTACACGATGCCGCGAATGACGACTCGGCTGAACCTGCAAGCCGACAAGCCCGGAACCTTTAACGGCCTGTCGTCGCACTTCAGCGGGGACGGCTTCCCCGGCATGCAGTTCCAGGTGCAGGCGCTGCCGGCGGATCAGTTCGCCATGTGGGCGCAAAATGCGCACGCATCGCAGCTAAAGCTGGATGGAGCCGGCTATGCCGCGCTTTCCAGGCCGAGCAGCTATGTCAAACCGATGACCTATGGCGCAGTTGCACCGGGGCTGTTCGATGCAATCGTCGCGAACCGAGCTCCGCCGCTAACCTCGCCGCAAACGACGCCGCCGGCGTTGCACGTCTCTCCAAAAACGCCGGGGGCTTGAAGATGTTGGGCAAGCTCAGCTGGGACGCGATCCCGTTCAACCAGCCGATCCCGTTGATCACGTCGCTCGTCATTCTCATGGCGCTGGCAGCGCTCGCGCTATGGATCACGCGCAAGGGCTGGTGGCCCTATCTTTGGCACGAGTACATCACCTCCACCGACCACAAGCGCATCGGCGTCATGTACATCGTGCTTGCGCTGCTGATGCTCGTGCGCGGGTTTGCCGATGCGATCATGATGCGCGCGCAACAGTCGCTCGCGATCGGTGCATCGCAAGGCTATTTGCCGCCCGAGCATTACAACCAGATCTTCTCTGCTCACGGCACGATCATGATCTTCTTCGTCGCCATGCCGTTCGTGATCGGTTTCATGAATTTCGTGGTGCCGCTCCAGCTTGGAGTGCGCGACGTCGCCTTCCCGACGATGAACAATGTGAGCTTCTGGCTCACGGCTTCGGGAGCCTTGCTCGTGAACCTCAGCCTGTTCGTCGGCGAGTTCGCGCGGACCGGCTGGCTCGGCTTCCCGCCTTTGAGCGAGAAGGCCTTCTCGCCGGGGGTCGGAGTCGATTACTACCTCGTCGCGCTTCAGATATCCGGCGTCGGTACCGTGCTGACAGCCGTCAATTTCGTGACCACCATCCTCAAGATCCGTGCGCCCGGAATGAGCTATCTGCGCATGCCGGTTTTCTGCTGGACTGCTCTCGCTTCCAACCTGCTGATCCTCGCCGCCTTTCCGGTCCTGACCGTGACCCTGGCACTGTTGATGCTCGACCGGTACCTCGGATTCCACTTCTTCACCAACGACGGTGGCGGCAACTCGATGCTCTACATGAACCTGATCTGGGTCTGGGGGCATCCGGAAGTCTATATCCTGGTCCTGCCGGCATTCGGCATCTACTCGGAAGTCGTCTCGACCTTCTCGGGCAAGCCCTTGTTCGGCTATCGCTCGATGGTCTTCGCGACGCTCGCGATCTGCATCATCTCCTTCATGGTCTGGCTGCACCATTTCTTCACCATGGGCGCCGGCGCGGACGTGAATGCCGTCTTCGGGATCGCGAGCATGATCATTGGCGTGCCCACGGGCGTCAAAATCTACAACTGGCTGTTCACGATGTACGGCGGCCGGGTCCGTTTCAACGTGCCGATGTATTATGCGATCGGCTTCATGCTCACTTTCGTGATCGGCGGACTTACCGGCGTACTTCTGGCGATACCGCCCGTCGATTTCGTGGTGCACAACAGCCTGTTCCTGGTTGCCCATTTCCACCAGGTGATCATCGGCGGAGTCGTGTTCGCACTCATGGCCGGTTACACTTACTGGTTCCCCAAGGCCTTCGGCTTCACCCTCGACGAGCGCCTCGGCAAAGCGATCTTCTGGTGCTGGTTCATCGGCTTCCATCTCGCCTTCATGCCGCTCTACGTGCTCGGCTTCTGGGGTGCGACCCGGCGGATGCAGCATATACCGGATCCCACATGGGCGCCGTGGCTGAACGTCGCGCTCGTGGGTGCCGTGATCATCGGAATCGGAATCGCGCTGACCGTCGTGCAATTGCTCTATTCGATCAGGACGCGCGAGCAACGTCGCGACATTACGGGCGATCCCTGGGACGGTCGCACGCTCGAATGGCTGACCTTGTCGCCGCCTCCCCATTATAATTTCGCGGTGCTTCCCGACGTTCACGGGGAGGAAGCCTATTGGACCCGCAAGCAAACCGCGATCAAGCTGGACCGGCTGATCGACGAGCCCGACTACAAGCCAATCGAAATGCCGATCAACACGCCAACCGGCGTGATCTGCGCCTTCTTCGCCTCAGTCTGCGGTTTCGCGATCATCTGGTACATCTGGTGGCTTGCGATCGTCGGCCTGATCGGCGCCTTCGCAGTGTTCGTCTGGTATGCGTGGCGCGACGAGCACGAGCATGTGATCCCGATCGAAGAGGTCAGGGCCAACGCGCGTGAGCGTCGGCGCATCCGCATGGAACATCTGCAGAGTCTGAGCCAATCCACATGACCACCGAAGCTGCAACCATCGGCCTAACCCACAGCGGTTCGGAGGATACCGGACTCGGCCACCGCGGGCCGCAGTCCAAGAGCATCGTCGTCCCCTACGGCTTCTGGCTGTTTGTCCTCTCGGACATGGTGCTCTTCTCGGCGCTGTTCGCGACCTATGCGTCGCTGGTCCACGCGACTGATGGCGGGCCGACGACCAACCAGCTGTTCGACCGTAACCTCGTCGCGATCGAGACGATTGCGCTGCTACTGTCGAGCTTCGTCTGCGGCCTGGCGATGATCACCGCCAAGCGGGCAAACATGTTGTGGACCCAGGTCTGGCTGGTCCTGACCGGCGCGCTCGGACTGGTGTTCCTCGGGATAGAGCTGCACGAATTCGCCTCGATGATCGCGGAAGGGGCGCCGCCGCAGCGTAGCGCCTTCCTTTCGGCTTTCTTCACGCTCGTCGGCTGCCATGGCGCGCACGTCACCGCTGGCCTGATGTGGCTTGGCACGATGATGGCGCAAATCTGGGCCAAGGGGTTCCGGCAGGATATCGTCCGCCGCCTGCTCTGCTTCAGCATCTTTTGGCATGCCCTGGACATCATCTGGGTGGCCATTTTCACCATCGTCTATCTGATCGGGACGCTGCCATGACCGAAGACGAAAACCATCTGCTCGACGTCGCTCCGGGTCAGCCGCACAGCAACCTGCTCAGCGAAGCCGTCGCTTATATTATCGGTCTCGCCCTGGCGCTGCTGCTCACCGGCATTTCATTCTGGGTTGCCTCGACTTCGGTGCTTTGGGGGCCTGGAGTGGCGGTTGGGCTGGTCGTGCTGGCCGTCGCACAGATGGGCATTCATCTGGTCTTCTTCCTCCACATCACCAGCGGCCCCGACAATACCAACAATGTGCTTGCACTCGCGTTCGGCGTTCTCATCGTCTTCCTTGTGATGGTCGGCACCATCTGGATCATGGCGCACATGAACATGAACGTGGGCATGGCGCCGGAGCTGATGAACCTGCAGGCGCAGCACTGAGCGCGCGGGGTCAGATCCCCGTTGCAGCGAAGGTGTGACCGTCGGGGTCGAGCTCGCGCAGGTCGCGCCCGCGCGTTTCCTTGCCGAACCAGCCGACCAGGATCAACGCCCCGATCGTCGGCACAATGATGATCAGCGACATCGAACCGAGCGGCGGGACGAGTGCAAGGATCGCGAGGAACTGCGCGAACATGCCCCCAGCCTTCGTGCACGCTGCCACCGTTCCCGTCGTGCGGCCGCGAATGCGCAACGGGAAGCTCTCGGCCGCGTAGGGCAGGAGCATTGCGATCAGCGCGTTGGTGCCGACAATCAACAGCGCGACCGGGACCACCGGGCTTCCGGTCCCGGTAAATTCCAGCTGCAGTACCCCCAGCAAGCCGACGATAGTGATGGCAATCGAGCCCACGACTGACCATTTGCTACTCCAGCTGCTGTAGGCGAGAGCAACGACGAACACAGTCGGAAAGGCGATAAGGGCAGACTCCGCCAGCAACTTGCTGGACAACGCAACGCTGTAACCCTTTGCCACGAGATCGGCAGGAAGCCACAGCAACAGTCCGAAATTGATAAGGCCATAGCAAATGGCCGCGAGGCTCAGCGCGAATAACTTGCCGAAGAAGGCACGACCAGTGAGCGCCACGGCAGGGCCCCGCTCGAGCGCAACCTGCTCGGCGGGGCGGGTGTGTCGCGCCTTTGATCCGAAGCGCGCCATCACCGCCCTCGCTTCCTCGCGGCGCCCTCGGGCGAGCAGGAACTTGGCGGATTCAGGAATGAGCCCGCCCAGAAGCACTAGCGAGAGTCCGCTAGGCAGATTGAGAAGCCACAGGATTCTCCAGCCGAAAGTTGGCTGCAGCAGTGCGGAGAAACCGCTTGCGGCGAAATAGCCGCCAACAGCGCCGAGGCCGCCGACCAACACCAAGGCCCATCCGCGGTGCCTGCTTGGCATCATCTCGGCGAGCAGCGCATATGTGACGGGCAACATTCCGCCCGCGGCAGCGCCCATCATGAAACACATGCCGATATTCCACGCGAGCGAAGGCATCGCGCCGCAGATCGATGTCCCGACGAACATGATCGAAGAGAGAAGGATCGAAGCCTTTCGCCCGTAGACGTCAGCGACGACTCCCCAGATGATCGAGCCAACGACGGTTCCGACCAGCGCAAAGAAGGGCACCAGAGACGCTGTCGCCTTGGTGACATGATATTCACTGACCATGCCTGGAATCGTGAAGCCGAGGCTCGCCGGCTTCATGATGTCGATGATCAGGGCGATGACCAGAACGCTCATCAACGTCCAATGAGCCTTGGACAGCGGAGCGTCTTCCGGTGGCGTGACGACGATCTCCTGGCTTGCGGCGAGTTGGCGCGAGATGTTCTTGGGGAGGAGCCCGTAGGCGGCGATTGCAACGCCGACGATAATCGCGGCCATGCCGGCGATCATGTCGTTGCCCATCGGCATGCCGCTGAGCCGAAAATGGGTCATCCGGCCCATCAGGAACATCGGCAGGTGCAGCAGCACTCCTGACGTCACCAGGATTACGCCGAGGACGAAAACCCAAAAACCACGGCGGTCGGAAAGTGTGCTGGTGCTGGTCAT
>CBJLMA010000082.1:0-8481 GCA_966424035.1 uncultured Sphingomonas sp.
TCCTCATAGCCCACGAGGTTCAGCTCGCAGGCCTTGATCTGGTGGGTCATGCACCAATGCTTGAGCGCTTCCTCGCGGCCGTGGGTGATCCACACTTCGCTTGGCGCAAGCTCGCGAATCGTCAATGTGAGCTCGTCCCAGTCGGCGTGATCGGAGATGATGAGCGGAAGCTCGACATTCTGCTGACGCGCGCGCTGGCGGATGCGCATCCAGCCCGAGGCCATTGCGGTAACCGGATCGGGCAGGCGCCGCGACCAGCGGTCGTTGAGCGCGCCTGGCGGGCAGATCACCACATGGCCGGCCATTTCCAGCTTTGTCGCCGATGCGGTGTGGCGAAGATCGCCGAGCGCCACGCCAAAGTTTTCGTAGAGCTGGTTTAAGCGCTCGATTGCGCCGTGATAATAGATTGGCTGCTTGTGACCCCGCGCGCGCAGTTCGGCGATGATCCGCTGTGCTTTGCCGAGCGCATAGGCGCCAACCAGCACGCAGCGACTCGGGTCCAAGTGCAAGCGGTGCAGCAACCGGTCGATTTCGCTTCCGGTCTCCGGATGACGGAATACCGGAAGGCCGAATGTCGCCTCGGTGATGAATATGTCGCACGGCACCGGAACGAAGCAATGGCAGGTCGGGTCTGGGCGTCGCTTGTAATCGCCCGAAACGACCACCCGCTCGCCCGCATGCTCGAGCACGATTTGCGCACTCCCCAGCACATGTCCGGCGGGAACGAAGCGCACGTCGACCGCGCCGATGCGGATGGTCTCGTCGTAGGCGATGCACTGCCCCTTCTGCGGCCCGCAGCGCACCTCCATGATCGCCAGCGTCTCGGCAGTCGCTAGGACAGCGCCATGCCCGCCGCGCGCATGATCGCTATGGCCGTGGGTGATCAGCGCTCTGGGTCTAGGCTGCGACGGGTCGATCCACGCATCGGCGGGCTGGACATAGATGCCCTCCGGATGCGCCTTAACCCAGGAACCCAATCGCGTCATCGGGAGCTATATAAGTGTAACGACAACAGAGTTCCCGGGCCTCATCAGACGTATTGCTTGAATGGGCGTCCAGGCGGGAGGAAGCCATGCCATTTGACGTAACCCAATGGTGGATCATCGACATCGTCCTCCCGGCGATTCTGCTGATCGTGCTGATCTGGCTTGTCATGAAGCGGCGCTCGAGCCGGAGCCAGAGCGAATTGACGGAAGGCTCGCGTGACGGGACAGAAGCGGCGACACGCGAACTCTATCGTGACGAAGAGCAGCGCCGGCGGGAGGGGACTGACCAAGCTGAGAAGTGACGCGCTTCCTCGGGTCATAAGCGATTGGTTCCGATCCAAGCGCTGGCAGCCACGCAGCCACCAGCTGAAGATGCTCGAGCTGGCGCGGTCCGGTCGAAGTGCGCTTCTGGTCGCAGCGACGGGTGCAGGCAAGACGCTCGCGGGATTTCTGCCGAGCATCTGCGAGCTTGCCGAGCAGCCGAGCGAGGGCCTCCACACACTCTATGTTTCACCGCTGAAAGCGCTTGCAGTCGACGTCCAGCGCAATTTGATCGGCCCGATCGAGGAGATGCGGCTTCCGATCCGGGTCGAGACGCGCACCGGCGATACTCCGTCGAACCGCAAGGCGCGGCAGCGGGTCGAGCCGCCGCAAATGCTCCTGACGACGCCCGAATCCTTAAGCCTGCTGCTGAGCTATCCGGACTCGCCGCAGATGTTCGCCAGCCTGCGGACAATCGTCGTCGACGAGCTGCATGGTTTCGCGAAGGAGAAAAGAGGCGACCTGTTGTCGCTGTCGATTGCGCGATTGCAGAAGTTCGCACCTGTGATGCGGCGCGTCGGGCTCTCGGCGACGATCAGCGACCCTGACGCCTACCGCTCCTGGCTCGCGCCCGACGCGGACATGGACCTGATCGATCTCGTGACCGGCGAGAGAGGGGCGGAGCCGGACCTGTCGATTCTCATCCCCGAGAACAAGATCCCGTGGGGCGGTCACTCGGGCTATCATGCAATCGGCGACGTGATGCGCCTCATTGAGCAGCACAAGACCACGCTCGTCTTTTGCAATACACGCGGGCTCGCCGAGCTGATCTTTCAGAAGCTGTGGGACGAAAACGAGCAAGCGCTGCCGATCGGAATCCACCACGGCAGCCTATCCGTCGAGGCGCGGCGCAAGATCGAGGCGGCGATGGCCGCGGGCAAATTGCGCGGTCTCGTTGCAACGGCGAGCCTCGACCTCGGCATCGACTGGGGCGACGTCGACCTGGTAGTCCAGATGGGTGCCCCCAAGGGCTCCTCGCGACTGCTGCAGCGGATCGGACGCGCCAACCACCGGCTCGACGAACCGAGCAAGGGCATTCTGGTCCCCGGCAACCGCTTCGAATATCTCGAAGGCCGCGCCGCACTGGACGCGATTGGCGATGGGGAGCTCGACCCCGAACTGTTCCGGCCCGGCGCCGTCGACGTCCTTGCCCAGCACATTCTTGCAATGGCCGTCGCAGCTCCGTTCCAAGAGGATGAGCTCCTCGCGGAAATCCGATCCGCAGCGCCTTATGCCGGTTTCGAGCGAGGGCGGTTCGACGAGATACTCAATTTCATCGCGACCGGTGGTTATGCGCTCAAAGCCTATGACCGATTCCGTCGCCTGGTGCCCGAAGCAGGAGGCAGCTGGCGTATCGCCAAGCCCGCCGTCGCCCAGCAGCATCGGCTGAATGCCGGAGTGATTGTCGAACAACCATTGATGAACGTGCGTTTCCGCAACGGCCGGAAGCTCGGCACCGTTGAAGAAGGATTCGCATCGGCGCTGGCTCCCGGCGACCGCTTCTTCTTCGCTGGACTCAGCCTCGAGGTCGAACAGTTCAAGGACACCGACATTATCGTCCACGCCTCCTCGAAGCGGGGACAGATCGTCACCTACGGCGGCCAACGCATGTCGATGTCCACGCACCTTGCCAATCGCGTCCGTCGGATGCTCGCTGACCGGAACGATTGGAGCCGGTTCCCCGATGACGTACGCGAGTGGCTGGAAGTGCAGTCCGAACGCTCCCTCCTCCCCGAACCGCACCAGCTGCTCGTCGAAACCTTTCCGCACGAGGGGCAGCATTTCATGGTCGCCTACAGCTTCGAGGGCTGGAATGCGCACCAGTCCCTGGGAATGTTGCTCACCAAACGAATGGAAAAAGCGGGACTGAAGCCCTTGGGGTTCGTAGCCAATGATTATGCGCTGGCCTGCTATGGGCTCGAGCCGGTCACCGATCCTAAGTCGCTCTTTTCCGCCGATATTCTCGAGCAGGAGTTCGTCGACTGGGTCGAAAGCTCCTATCTGTTGAAGACTGCCTTTCGCGAAGTCGCAGTGATCGGCGGGCTGGTCGAGCGCCAGCATCCCGGCTTGAAGAAGACCGGTCGGCAGGTCACTTTTTCAACCGATCTCATCTACGATGTGCTGCGCCGCTATGAACCCCGGCATCTCCTTCTGCGGGCCGCCTGGGACGACGCTCGACGGCGGATGACCGAGCTCGGGCGTCTCGTGCGGCTCGTCGAACGCGCAGAAGCAACCATGCTCCACGTTCAAACGGACCGAATCACTCCGATGGCGGTGCCGCTGATGGTCATCGTCGGCCGCGAGGCGATTCCGCCTGGGGCCGAGGCCGATGAGGCCCTGCTGAGGCAAGCGGAGGCGCTCGCCGAGGAAGCGATGAGCCTTGGTTAAGGCTTTGCAACGAAGCTGAACGGCGGTTCAATCGCGTCATCAGGATTCGTTCAACAGCCGTAACGACAATCGGCGACCGGTGAATCTACGAATGGGGTCAGTCGATGAAGTCTCGTTTTCAGCCCGGGATTGCGCTGCTTGCCCTGATCGGCGTGACGATCGGTGGCGCCGCGGTCGCGCAGCGGCTCGGCGATGGAAGGTTGGGCCGGATCATGCAACATATCGAGGAGCGGCGTTCAAAACCGGCCGACGATCCGAACATGAGCCCGATTTCCGGCCCCGGCGATTACCGCTTTAGCCTGGTTCATGGGGGGATCAGCCGAGAATATCTCGTTCATGTGCCGAAGAGCTATCGCGGCGCTCCGACGCCAATGCTGATTGCACTCCACGGAGGCGGCGGGGACGCCGATTTTCAGGCGGATGAATCGCATTACAAACTGATCTCCAAGTCCGAGCAGGCGGGTTTTATCGCCGTCTTTCCTAACGGCTACAGCCGGTTCCCGAGCGGAATCCTTGCGACCTGGAACGCCGGCACCTGCTGCGGCAAGGCCGAGGAGAATAAGATCGACGATGTCGGCTTCATTCGAGAGGTGATATGGCGGATGGAACGCCAGGCGCATGTCGATCCGAAGCGCATCTTTGCAACCGGCATGTCAAACGGTGCGATGATGAGTTGGCGGCTCGCTTGCGAGGCGCCCGAAATCCGAGCGATTGCCCCAGTCGAGGGCACCGACAATAGTCGTAGCTGCAGTCCAAGACATCCGGTTGCAGTGATAGAATTCCACGCCGCGGACGATCCCAATGTGCCATTTGGGGGAGGGGCCGGCGTGGGTCCGTCGCACACCGACTTCATATCTGTCCCGGCGACCCAGGCAAAATGGGTGCGGATCGATCGCGCCAATGCCGAGGCGAAGCGCGTGCTGAGCGTTGCCGGCGCCCACTGCGACCTGCATCCGGCCGGGGTAGGGGGTGCGCCGGTTGAACTTTGCGTGACCGATACCGGCGGCCACAGCTGGCCCGGCGGAGGCACTCAGCAGGGGCGCAAGCAGCCATCGATGGCAATCAGCGCTAACGATCTGATGTGGAGCTTCTTTTCGTCGCTTTGACGGTTGCCACCGGCGGCCGGGCAGGCGAGGATGGGCACATGCGTAAAATGTCTCCAATCATCGCGGCCTTGCCGCTTCTCCTTGCCGGCTGCTCGGTCGCAAAGACGGCAGTCGACGTCGCGATGGTTCCGGTCCATGTCGCCACGGCAGGGGTCAATGCCGTGGTGCCCAGTCAGAAAAAGGCAGACGAGAAGCGCGGCCGCGAGGCACGCAAGAAAGACGAGGAGCAGGGCAGGCAGATTCGCCTGAGCGAGGAGCGCTGCCGCGACGGAAAGCCGCTGCCGACTGATAATTGCGGCGCGGTGGTCCAGCCGCGCTGAGGTATTTTCTCGACACCGAATATAATGGCTGGGGCGGCGCGCTCCTCAGTCTCGCACTGGTTCCGGATCGGGGCGAAGAGCTCTATCTGACGCTCGATTGGGACGGTCCGCTTGAGCCCTGGGTCGAGCGGAATGTCATCCCTTATCTGGACATGGTTCCTGATCCCTTGGTCTCGCCACGGATGAGCCGTGCCGATGCCGCGCGCACAGTTGCGCACTATCTCGCGGGCGACTCCGATGCGCTCATCATCGCCGATTGGCCCGAGGATATTGCGCAGTTCAGCATGCTGCTGGTGACCGGCGCAGGTGTCATGGCTGAGGTTCCGCCGCTCAATTTTCAGTTCCGCCCGCTTTTCGGGTTCAGCACCGCAGCCAACAGCAAGGTTCCGCACAATGCGCTGCACGACGCCCGTGCGTTGCGCGATCATATCGTCGGACTGGAGTGATTATTCGGCGGCAGCCTTCAGACCCGCCGCTTCGTCCTTGTCGATCCAGGTGAGGTCCTGCAGCCTCAGCTCTCGGCCATCGTGCGAGACGACGCAGATCTTGCGTACCGGCCGACGGTCGCGGCGGTCGGCAAGCACCACCCGCATATTGCCATAGCCCCATTCCTCGCCCCATTGGCGAAGCGCCAGAACGACCGGAAGCAGTCCTTCGCCCTTGGGCGTCAGCGAATAAATGACCCGACGGCCGTCTTCCGGATCGGGATGCCGCTCGAGGATTCCGCCGGCGACCATCTTCGACAATCGATCGGACAGGATGTTGCGGGCAATCCCCAGTCCGGCTTGAAATTCCTCAAAGTGATGGAGACCGTTGAGCGCTCCACGCAGAATCAAGAACGCCCATTTTTCGCCGATCAGCTCGACTGCAGACGGAATCGAGCAGGACAAAGCGGCCTCTTTGAATTTGTCGAGGTGCGTCGTCAGCGTATCTGCCGGCATAAGCCGTTCTCTCCCCAGTCAAATCTCATCAAAGCACACAATCGTTCCAAAAAACAGTTGCCAGATGCAACTGATCTATCTATTCAGTTGTCTGTCGCAACTTTCACAGGGGTAAATAGCGATGCTCCGTCCGGTCCTCCTCCTTTCTGTGCTCGGCGCGATCACAGCGCCCGGCGCCGCAGCCTCATATTCGGCAAGACTCGCAGTTCCGACCACTCAGCGCTTCATTGCCCGCGACATCACCTGGACCTGCGGCGCCGACGCATGCCAAGGCTCGACCCAGGAGAGCCGGCCCGTGGTTCTGTGCCAATCGCTCGCAAAGCGGGCCGGGAGAGTTGAAAGCTTCCTCGTCGACGGCCGCGCCTTCGCCGCTGCCGAACTCGACCAGTGCAACAGCTCGGCAAAGTCCAATTCCAGCAAGGCACTTGCAGCGCAATAGATTGCCCTGGGCCCGCAAGGCAGCGACGAAAAGCCCGGCGAGCTTCGACCACCTTTGATGCTCGTTCCTTTCGCGCTTGCACAATTACGCCGCCTCGCCCCATCTTAGAGGCGTGCTGAGACAGTATGAGCTGGTCGAGAAGGTCCGCTCCTATGATCCCGATGCGGACGAGGGGTTGATCAACCGCGCCTACGTCTTCTCGATGAAGGCGCACGGCGACCAGCAGCGCGCGTCGGGCGATCCCTATTTCAGCCACCCGATCGAGGTTGCAGGAATCCTCACCGACCTGAAGCTCGACGATCAGACGATCGCCACTGCGATCCTCCACGACACGATCGAAGATACGGTCGCGACCCCTGAGGAGATTGAGAAACTCTTTGGCAAAGACGTCGCGCGACTCGTCGACGGCGTGACCAAGCTCAGCAAGATCGAAGCGCAGTCGGAAAATGAGCGCGCTGCGGAGAATCTCCGCAAGTTCCTGCTCGCGCTCAGCGACGACATCCGCGTTCTGCTGGTGAAGCTCGCCGACCGTCTCCACAACATGCGGACGCTCCACCACATTCCGAGTGAGGAGAAGCGCCGCCGGATCGCGCGCGAGACAATGGACATTTACGCTCCGCTCGCCGAGCGGATCGGCATGTACGAGATGATGACCGAGATGCAGACACTTGCATTCCGGGAGCTCGAGCCGGACGCCTTTGCCTCGATCGCCCGCCGGCTCAATCAACTGACCGAATCTGGTGGAGACCTCGTCAACCGGATCGGCCTCGGCCTGCAACTCTATCTCGCCGACAATGGTCTTGCCGCCGAGGTGCTGGGGCGCCAGAAGCACCCCTACTCGATCTGGAAGAAGATGGCCGAGCGCCACATCAGCTTCGAGCAGCTCTCGGACGTCATGGCCTTCCGGATCATCGTCGACGACGTTGGCGACTGTTACCGCGCGCTCGGTCTCATTCACCGCCGATGGCCAATGGTTCCGGGGCGCTTCAAAGACTATATCTCGACACCCAAGCGCAACGGCTACCGGTCGCTGCACACATCGGTCATCCATGATTCTAAAATGCGGATTGAAATACAAATCCGCAGCAAGGAGATGCACGAGCAGGCCGAGCGAGGTCTGGCGGCCCACTGGGCATATAAGGAGGGCAAGCCCACCGCCGATATCCATGTGCCCTGGGTCGATGATCTGGTCGAGATTCTCGAGCATGCCGAGAGCCCCGAGGAGCTCCTCGAGCACACTCGGATGGCGATGTACCAGGACCGTATCTTCGCCTTCACGCCCAAGGGCGAGCTCATCCAGCTGCCCAAGGGCGCGACCCCGGTTGATTTCGCTTATGCGGTTCACACCGACCTCGGCGACAGGACAGTGGGGGCAAAGGTCAACGGACGGGTGGTTCCACTGCGTACAATGCTCGAAAACGGGGACCAGGTCGAAATCCTCGCGTCCGAAGCGCAGCATCCCCAGCCTTCTTGGCTGCGCTTTGTCGCAACCGGCAAGGCCCGCGCCGGAGTTCGCCGCTTCGTCCGTCACAAGGAACGCGACGAGACCATCCAGCTCGGCCGAAAGATCTACGACGAGATCGTCGCCCGCCTGCCTGCGGAGCTCGACAAGGATGCGTTGAAGCGCTCGCTCAAGAAGCTCAAGATCGAAAATGAGGACGAGCTGATGATCGCCATCGCCCGCAAGCGCGTGAGCGACGATGCGCTGATGGAAGCCTTGATGCCCGGCTCAGCCGGCGGCGACGTCGCACCCCGGCCAATCGGCCAGCGCAAAGCGATCTCGATCAAAGGGCTGACGCCGGGCGTCGCCTATCATCTCGCCCAATGTTGCCATCCTATTCCGGGCGATCGCATCGTCGGCCTGCGTCGCGAGGACGAAGAGATCGAGGTCCACGTCATAGGCTGCGATACGCTTGCGAGCGGGATCGATGCCGACTGGCTCGATCTCGCCTGGGGCGAGGGTTCGGACGGCGGCGCTGC
>CBJLMA010000083.1:0-8462 GCA_966424035.1 uncultured Sphingomonas sp.
GACTTCATGATGGCGCACCTCTGTAGGCACCGCCCAACTCGCGTCCTCGGGGAACCGGCCCCCGCGCGCGATCCGGACGCGGACAATGGAATCGGTGAGCGCCGTCACCATGATGGTCGCCTCGCCATTGCTTGCCTCGATGCCGTTCGGAAGCGCTCGAATCCCGGAGGCGGTTGGGGCCTGCGTCGGTTCGCCGACCGCGGGTGCTGAAAGGGTCGTCGCGAGGGCGAAGGCGGCAAGCAGTCGGCGCAGATTCATGCGATCTCCTCGATGAGCGCAGCGTAGGCGCCAAGCGTGTCTTTCGTTACCTCGCCCGTGCTGACGACCAGGCGACCCGAATTTCGAAACGGCGCGATGGAATCGGACAGGTTGAAGGTGCAGCGCAAATTGTCGCCGGCGCTCGCGCGATCGAAGATCAGCCGTTGCGGTCCGGCTTCGACGACCGTGATCTGTCCGTGGCGAAGCGCCGCGTGCGCCTTGCGCAATGCAAGGCATTGGCGGGTGAACGCAAGGAGCGAAGCGGGTTGATGCTCCTGCCGATCAAGAGCAAGCGCTCGATGGTTCTTTCCAAGCGGGAGCCACGGCTCGACGACCGAAAATCCAAGGTGAGGGGCGTCGGCGCTCCACGGCATCGGCGTACGTGCACCGTCGCGGCTCAAGGTGTGCGGCCAGTTGGCGATCGCCTCGGGGTCCTGAAGTCGCGCGTACGGCACCTCGACCTGCGGGAGCCCGAGTTCTTCCCCCTGGTAAAGAATGATCGACCCGCGGAAGCTGCACAGAAGCAGCATTTTCATGCGCGCGAAGGCATCGCGCTGTGCTTCGCCGACCCATCGGGACAGGGCGCGCGGCGCGTCATGGTTCTCGAATGCCCAGCTCGGCCAGCCCATGCCTTCGGGCCAGTCCTTCACCACGCGCGCGACGAGTTCCGGCGTCAGCCTGTCGGCATAGAGGAAGTCGAAGCCATAGGCGCTGTTGAGCCGCGCGTCCCCGGCGGTGAATGCCCGCATCTCGGCGAGCGGATGCTCTCCGCCGACCTCCGCGAGTGTGAAGCGCTCGCCATAGCTGTCGGTCAGCCGGCGCAGCCGCTCGAGGAAATTGACGATGTCGGGATGCGACTGGTTGTAGAGGTGTTGTTGAAAGTCGAACGGCCGGGTCCGCTTGCCTCCAGCCGGCGCCGGCGGATTATCGCGAAGATCCGGATCGTGCATTGCGAAGTTGATCGCGTCGATGCGGAAGCCGTCCACCCCGCGGTCGAGCCAGAATCGCGCGACCAAGAGCAGCGCATCCTGCACCTCCGGATGGTGGACATTCAGATCCGGCTGTTCGGCCAGGAAGTTGTGCAGATAATATTGACCGCGTCGCGCGTCCCACTGCCACGCCGGGCCGCCGAACACCGACTGCCAATTGTTGGGCGGCGAGCCGTCGGCTTTGGCGTCGGCCCAGACGTACCAGTCGGCCTTCGAACCATTGCGACTGGACCGGCTCTCCTGGAACCAGGGATGCTGGTCGGAGCTGTGCGAATAGACCTGGTCGATGATGACCTTGAGCTTCAGCGCGTGCGCGCGTTCGACCAGTGCATCGAAATCCTCAAGCGTTCCGAACACCCGGTCGACGTTGCAATAGTCGGCAACGTCATAGCCGAAGTCGCGCATCGGCGAAGTGAAGAAGGGCGAGAGCCAGATTGCGTCGACGCCAAGGCTCGCGACATGGTCCAAGCGGGCAGTAATGCCCGGTAAATCACCGACGCCGTCGCCGTTGGAATCGGCAAAGCTGCGCGGATAGATCTGGTAGATTGCCGCGCCGCGCCACCACTCATGGCCCAATGCGAGCCGGGCCTGCTCTTCGCTCTCAGCGAGCATTGCAGACCGCAAAGCCGAGCGGGGGCAGCGCGATTGCGACGCTGCCTGGCGCGGACGCTGCGAGTGGGCAGTTGCCGGCCAATGTTTCGAAACGCGCCGAGCGCGTTTCGACGCGAACATTCTGCTTCAACGGTGCCGTCGAGGTGTTGAACAACAGGAGCATTTCTCGGCCGGTGCCGGGTTCGAAGCGCGAAACGGCGAACAGCCCCGGCTTGTCCTGCGAGTAGCGAATGAGCTGAAGCCCGCGGGTCAATGCTTTGTGAGCAGTGCGAATTCGCGCCAGCGACGCAATCTCGCGATAGAGCGGGTGCGTGGAATTGAAGTTCGCTTCGGCGGTGGTCGAGCTGGTCCCGAGCAGCCTCTCCTGGTTGTAACTCGCCACCTTCGACGCGAACATATCCTGCCGCGCGTCCTGGTCGCCGCCCTTGCCGGCGAAACCCTGCTCGTCACCGAAATAGATGGTCGGAACGCCGCGCAGGGTGAGCAGCATCGCCTGCGCGAGCATGTCGCGCTTCAATAGCTCATCGTCGTCGGCATTCGGCCGTGCGCGCCGGATGGCCCACCCAATATGTCCGGGAGAATCATGATTGCTGACGAAGGTCGGCAGTTTCAGCGCCGCCGCTGCGCCGCCTTCGTAAAGCGCATCGGCACGAAACAGCCTGGCGAGCTCATCGCTCCCCGCCTGGCCGGCGACGACGTCCCGAACGGCCCATAGGAAGCCAAAATCGAGAACGCTCGGCAGCTTGTCGACGCGCGTGTTCTCCGCAGTGTGAGCCGGATCTGCATTATCGGTCGCGACCTCGCCGAAGATGTGGAAATTGGGGATTCCGTCCTTGCGTGCCCGTGCCAGCATTGCCGGCACGAACTTCTGCCAGAATTCGGGATTCACATGCTGTGCGGTGTCGATGCGGAAGCCGTCGACACGATATTTGTCGATCCACGCGCCGTAGATGTCGATCATCCCCTGAACGACGCGGGGGTTTTCGGTGAAGATGTCGTCCAGGCCGACGAAATCGCCCATCGTGCTGGATTCGCCGCGAAACGTGCTGTCCCCGCGATTATGGTAGTAGAGCGGGTTGTTGAGCCAGGCAGGATGCTTGATGTTTTTCTCGGCAGGCGCGACCTTCACTGTGTAGGCGTAGTTCGGATTGGTGAGCTTTGCGAAATTGACTGCGCTGCCGTCGCGCTCGCCGGTGAATCCGGGGTTGATCGAAGCCCCGCCGATCCCGCCGCGGCGCTGATAGGGATAATCGGCGATGCTGCGGTAGGGACAAGCGTTCTTGCCTTCGCATTCCGCGAAATAGAGGACGTCGGCGGTGTGGTTGACGACGATGTCCATGTAGAATTTCATGCCGCGTGCATGGGCCGCGTCGACCAGCGCCTTGAAGTCCGCGTCGGTGCCGAAATGCGGATCGACCTCGGTAAAATCCGTGATCCAATAGCCGTGATAGCCGGCACTTTCCTGCCCCTTGGGCCCCTGCACCGGCTTGTTCTTGAAGACTGGTGCAACCCATAGCGCCGTCGCGCCAAGTCCCTGGATATAGTCGAGGTGCCTGGTCAGGCCCTTGAGATCGCCGCCGTGGTAGAAGCCTTTGCTCGTCGGATCGAATCCGGTGGTCAACCGGTCGCCGGAAAGGCCGCCGAGATCGTTCGAGGGATCGCCGTTCTCGAACCGGTCCGGGAGCACGAAATAGATCACTTCGTCCTCGGGAAGGCGGCCGCGATAGCCGTTTGCAGATGAGGATGCTGCAGCGAGGAGCGCAAGCGCGGCAAGCGACATCAGGCAGGCACCAGTTCGCGGTTCACGGGAGCGAATGTCGCGACAAAGGCGCCATGGTCGCGCCATCCGGACACCTCCTGGACATGTGATCTTTCAAGCCCGTCCAAAAACTCCCTGAGCCGCTCCTCGGGCAAGAGATCGGCGACCGGATGATAGGACTCGGGAATGACGTTCTGGCCAAGAAGAACCTGGATCCACGCGCGCGCGTCGAACAATTCATCGAAGCTCGCAGTCACCCGTGCAGCCGAGCGAAACAGCTCAATCTTGTGGTGCAGGGGCTCGGGGACCTCCATCGTCCGGAGTCCATCCCAGAACGGCTCACCCTCGCGCTGGTTGGCGTGGTAATGAAGGATGATGAAGTCGCGGATGCGCTCCATCTCGAACCTGGTGCGCGCGTTGAAGTCGTCGCGCGTGGCGTCGCTGACGTCGCCCGAGGGCAGTAGGTCGAGCAGGCGGTTGATTGCGGTCTGGATGACATGAATGCTGGTCGATTCCAAAGGCTCTATGAACCCTGAGGAAAGCCCGATCGCGACGACATTTCGAACCCAACTCTTGCGCCGGATGCCCGGAGCGAAGCGGATGGTCCGGGGCTCGCCCATGGCTTCGCCGTCGAGGTTGGCGAGCAAAATTGCGGCGGCTTCGTCTTCGCTGATCCGCCGCGAAGAAAAGACATGGCCGTTGCCGATCCGGTGCTGGAGCGGGATGCGCCACTGCCAACCGGCCTTGCGCGCGATGACACGGGTCAGCGGCATGAGGGGGTCGACTCGTGCGCATGGAACAGCGATCGCGCGATCGCACTGAAGCCATTCGGACCAGTCCTCGAACCCGGTCTCGAGCTCCTGCTCGATGAGAAGGCCGCGAAAGCCCGAACAGTCGACGAACAAATTGCCTTCGACTCGGCTGCCGTTTGCGAGCAGTACCGCCGCCACGTCGCCATTCTGCGGGTCGCGCTCGACGGCGACGATCTTGCCTTCCTGCCGAACGACTCCTCGCTTCTCGGCATAGCCGCGCAGGAACCTGGCATAGAGGCTCGCGTCGAAATGATAGGCGTAAGGCAGTGGTGGGAGCACGCTTCCGACTGGCCGCTCGAGATGGGCGAAGCGGTTGCCGGCGATGGCGATCGTGTGAAGGATATAATGGCCGAGCTGCTTCGCGATGCCGAGCTTTCGGCCACGCAACCAATAATGATGGAAGGGCACCACGCCGAGCGCGCTGCCGACCAGCCCGAATGCGTGGACATAGGCCTCATTGGGCCTGCCCCAGCCGTCGAAGGCGATGCCGAGCTTGTAGGTCCCGCCGGTCGCCTTGAGGAATTCAGCCTCGTCGAGGCCCAGGGCCTGGTTGAACAAGCCGATCGTCGGAATGGTCGCTTCGCCGACCCCCACGATTCCGATCTCGTCGGATTCGACGAGCGTGACCGACATGCCCGGCAGACAGACCCGTGCAAGTGCTGCAGCCGTCATCCATCCCGCCGTCCCGCCACCCACTATGACGATCCGGTTGCCTGGTACTTCACTCATGCTTTTGGTCTCGTAGCCGGCAGGTGCCGGCGATGCATATGCGCCGCCGGCACCGCTTTAGATCAGGACCCGCGCTCGCCCTTTGTCGCCGGCGGCGGCGGTGGTGGCGGCGGAGGCGGCGGAGGAGGGGCGCACGTCGCGCTGACAGCAATCACCGATCCGTCCGGACAGGTCTGCGTCGCTGGAGGCGGCGGTGGAGGCGGCGCCGGAGGCGGGGGCGGAGGCGCTGCGGCATGCGAACCGCCGAACTTGTAGGTTGCCCCAAGCATCCAGCGACGACCGTAGCGCTGATAATCTATGACCTGGAGGTTCTGGCCAGGGTTCGTGGTCACGAACGGTTCGTTCGTGAGGTTGAGCCCCTGCAAGTAGATCGACAGTCCATTGAGGAACGACCCTGGCTGGAAGTCGTAGCCTACTTGTGCGTCCACGATCGTTTCTGGCTTGGCCTGTCGGAAGACATTGTTCTGAGCGAATCCCGACACCTCTCCTTGGAAGCTCGACCGGTAACGCACGCTGCCACGCGCGTTGAAGCCGCCCTTTTCGAAATAGAGCGTGCCGTTAGCCACCCATTTCGAATAGCCGGGCAGCATCGTCGCCGGAGCGCCGGGGTAGATGTGGACCTTGGACTGGGTGTAGCCGACGCCGCCCGTCAGCCCGAAGCCGTCTAGCGCCGGCACGAAGTCGCCGAACGGAAGCGTTGCGCCAAGCTCGGCACCATACATCTTGCCGCCGCTTACGTTGTAGGGCCTCTTGATGAAGCCGTTCGTGATCCCCGCAGGTGGCAGGTAGGTTTGCACATTGCTGGGGTTGGTCGTCTGATACGGCGCAGGGATAGGGTAGCCCGTGTAATCGAACGGAACATTGGGCAAGTTCTGCTCGACAACAAACGTGTCGAAATACTTATAAAAGAACTGCAGCGACACGTAACCCTTGGTTCCGAAGTACTTCTCGAAGCTCAGGTCGGCCGCATTGGCGCGATATGGCCTCAGGGTCGGATTACCGGCCGATCCGCTGATATACGATTGACTCACGCCATTCACGATCAGCTTCGTTACGCCATATTCATTAGCGATACGCATTGAATCCATGCGCGGGCGCTGGGCTTCGCGAGCGAGGCCTGCCCGGATCACCCAATCGTGCGGAAAACGGAAGGATAGATTTAGACTGGGCATAACGTCCCAATATTTGGCTCCATTGCTCGCCGGAGTGAGCAGAGCTGGAGGGCCACCCGCAATCTTGAATCCCGTCGAGAGCTGGTCGGTGTGAACCGCCTGCACTCCGAAATTGCCCGTCAGTTCGGTCGAACCAAGCTGCGATTTAATGTCAGCCTGGGCGTAGATCGTCCCTTCCTTCTCATGGACGTCATAGGCCTTCGCCTGGACGTCCGGATGGAGATTGTTCGATATGAGCGTGTAGATGCCAGCATTGAGCAGCTGCTGCGGATTGAAGGCGAGCGTATGCCCGAGGCCAATCCAGCTGAAGTCAGCCGGGCTGAGCAGATACTGCGAAGGGACGGTGATCTGAGTGGCCGTCGGATCACTGAGTGCGACGAAGAATTCGTCCGGAGTCAGCGACTTCTTGTGATCGGTATAATTGGCGCCAACAGCAATACGCGAGATGAAGCTCGAATTGAGGTCCTTCGATATCTCCGGATGGACCTGCCAAATCCGGTCGTTGACGATCCGGTTGTTCCAGTAGCCGGGCTGAATCGCGCCATTTGCAGCATGTCCGCCCCAACCGCGCGGATCGGTGATGAAGATCAGGTTAGGGTCTGCATAGTTCAGGTTATGGCTGGTAAAGACGGTGCCGGTACTGCCTGTCACAAAACTGAGATTGTCGCCCGGACCTGAGAAATTGTAGCCGGTGCCGGCATAGGTTTCGAAGACGAGCTCGTTGCGCTTCGTCTTGTTCCAGCTGAGGTCGAGGTAACCGTGCCAGCCGTCCGGCCCGTCGTAACGGTTGTTCCATCCCGCCGAGTAGAGCCTAGCATGACGCGGCTGCAGGACGTTGCGGACAACCCCTACGACATTATTGTAGGTGCCTGAGGTGATGAGTCCGTTGGACGCAGTGAAGCCCGGCTGAAGAACCTCATGCGGCGTTGTGCCTCCTCCTCCCCACTGGAGCGGAACCTCGATGCCGCGGGCGATCTGGTCGTCCTTGAAGTTCGAGTAAAAGCCGTCGATCGTCGACGTCCAATAATCGGTGGGCTTGAACTCGATCGTCCCGGTAAGGCCGAGGCGCTTCAGCTCGGTGGACCTTGAATAGGATTTCAGGCCGCCGACGACCTTATTTCCGCCAGGGCCGTCAGCATAACCCCAGGCGTTAAATTCCTTGATCTCGTACGGCTCGTCATCCCAGCTGGCAGCGAGTGACACGCCCGCGCGCCCATCCGCGAACTGGTCAACGTATACGCCATTCACACGATAGCCGTACTTCTTCACATCCGGATTGAGCCTGCCGATGTCCGGGTAGACCGCGCGGCCGCCGATCGAGATGATTGTTTTGCCATATTCGAGTGGCCGAATCGTGCGGAGATCGATCGTACCGGCGATGCCCTGCCCAATCACCGAAGCGATCGGCGTCTTGTAGATGTTGACCTGATTGATCACTTCTGCCGGATATTGGTCGAATTGGACCGCGCGGTTGTCACCGGTCGAAGTCTGCTCGCGTCCATTGAGGAGGGTCGTGGAATAGTCCGGACCGAAGCCGCGGATCGAGATGACGTCGGCGCGACCCGACAAGCGCTGCGACGTGATTCCCGGCAGACGGGCGATCGCTTCTCCGATCGACGCGTCCGGCAGCTTGCCGATGTCTTCCGCGCTGACCGATTCGACGATCTGGTCGGACCGCTTCTTCTTGTTGATCGCATTCTGCAGCGAGGCGCGGAAGCCGGTGACGACAATCGCCCCCTGATCTGCGTTCGGCGTTGGATTTGCGCCCTGGCTGGTCGCGCCCGCCGGCTGGGCCGCCGTTGCCGCGCTCGCGGCGCCGGTAATCGCCGGCTGAGCAGCCGGGACCGCGGCCTGCTCTTGCGCAAAGGCGGGTGTGGTCGCCACCATGAGCGCGAGCGGGCTTGCCGCCGCAACGAGAAGCGAACGCGAAGAAATGCTGGTCATCAGTCCAATCCCCCTCGAGCCGGCGCGCGATGCGCCGGGGACACAGAAAATTTGAAAAGGGGCATTTGGACCCCTCTCTCCCAAGCCTAGGAATATCAGAGTGTTGCGAGAGCGAAACGGCGGAAACGCATCTACAACGGCTGTACATACGTATTCAGCATGATAGCGTTGCAGCGATGACACAGAG
>CBJLMA010000084.1:0-8440 GCA_966424035.1 uncultured Sphingomonas sp.
CGCTACAAGATCAAGATCAAGAACTCGATCGGCTACAACGACTACAGCTATTATCAGAACGGCTGTCTGCTCTCGAACGGGGATCCGTTCTTCTGCTCGGGAATCGTGCGCAATCCCGACGGCACGCTCTTTGTCCCACGAGGCACCGACCCGAACACCGTCAAGACCGGCTTTATCCGGCAGGGAACGACCAACTATTATTACTCGATCGCCAACGGATACGATTTCCAGGCGGTCTACGGGCTCAATCTTCGGGATTTGGGTCTCGGCAACTCCGGTCGCGTCGACTTCGACTTCAATGGTTCACTGACGACCTTCGCTGGTGGCCAGGATTCGCCGATTGAGCCGAAGCGCAATTGCGCCGGCTATTACGGAAACGGCTGCGGTCAGCTCATTCCCAAATGGGTCCATGCGCTGCGCACCACCTACACCACCGCCAACAAGGCGTTCAGCGCATCGCTCAACTGGAGGTATGTCGGATCGCTGACCAGCGCGGATAATTCGGGCGATCCGGCAATCGGCGGAACTCCGGACCGCGCCCGGACGACTTTCTACCGCTTCTCTCCAAAGAGCTATTTCGACCTCGCCTTCCTGTTCAATGTCGGCGAGCGCTACCAGCTGCGGCTGATCGCCAACAATCTGTTCGACAAGTCGGCACCGATCCTGCCGAACTCCTATGACGTGAGCCTCGCGCGCAGCAACACGATCCCGCAGCGCTACGATGCGCTCGGGCGCAACATCGTCGTTGGAGCGACAGTGAAATTCTAAGTCTCCACGGGAGCGCCGGTCTCGCCCGGCGCTCCCAATCTTCGGTTGCTGGGGGATTGAGATCAACCGCTCGCCATTCTGCTCCATTCGTCGCGCGCCATTGCTGTTATTAACCATTACACTTGCAACTGGTTAGCCGAAGTGTAACGTCGCGCGCTTCGAGCCGCCGAGTCCCGGCGGCCCTTACAGCTTCGGGGCTCGCTGTATGGATGACGGGGCGACCGGACGCGGGGGAAGCGTCCGATGATCTTCAATTCACTGACTTTCCTGGTGTTTTTCGCAGTCGTGATGGCGCTTCACTACGCGCCCTTTTTCTCGTGGCACCAGAAGAAGATCAACCTGCTGATAGCGTCCTACCTGTTTTACGCCGCGTGGAATCCACCCTTCGTGGCACTGCTCTGGATCTCGACGGTCGTTGACTGGTGGGCGGCGCAATGGATGGTCCGCGCAAGGCGCGAGCGGACGCGCAAGTTGTGGATGCTGACCAGCGTCGTCGTGAACCTCGGCATGCTCGGCTATTTCAAATATGGCGGGTTCTTGCTCAACAATTTCGTCGTGGTCGCGGCGTCGCTGGGCGTCGTTTACCATCCGCCGGGTTGGGACATCATCCTACCCGTCGGGATCAGTTTCTACACGTTCGCGACGCTTTCCTACACGCTCGACGTCTATTTGCGGCGATCGGCGCCGGCTGGGAGCTTCCTCAACTACGCATTGTTCGTGACCTTCTTTCCGCACCTGGTCGCCGGACCGATCATGCGCCCAACCGAGCTCGTTCCCCAGTTCGAGGAGTCGCGCCAAGCCAAGCCGAACCAGATCTTCTTCGGCCTGGCGCTGCTTACGCTCGGGCTGTTCCAGAAGGTGGTGCTCGCCGACGGCTTTCTCGCACCCGTGGTCGAAGCGGTCTACGACGCGCCGGGGCGTGCGCCGGGGATGCTCGACTCCTGGGTAGCGACATTGGCTTTCGCAGGGCAGATCTTCTGCGACTTCGCCGGCTATTCGACCTCGGCGATCGGGGTTGCCCTGTGCCTCGGCTTTGCGATGCCCGACAATTTCCGCTTTCCCTACGGAGCGGTCGGCTTCTCCGATTTCTGGCGGCGCTGGCACATCACGCTGTCGAGCTGGCTTCGGGACTATCTTTACATCCCTCTTGGCGGGAATCGGCACGGACCGGCACGCACTTACGCAGCGCTGATGGGCACGATGCTGCTCGGCGGCCTATGGCACGGTGCCAACTGGACGTTCGTCGTCTGGGGCGGGCTGCACGGCGCCTATCTTTCAGTCGAGCGTTGGCTCCGCGCACGGTTCAAGGGCTTCACCCCAGGCCGTATTTCGATAGTTGGTCTCGCAGCGCTGACCTTCCTCCTGGTCAACGTCACCTGGGTCTTCTTCCGCGCGAAGACGTTCGCCGGAGCCGGCCTGGTGCTCAAGGGCATGGCTGGGATGCAGGTAAAGCCCGAGCCCTTGATTGCCGCGGGCCCGATGATCATCGCGATGATCATCGTCTCCGGCATCTTCGGCACTCATCTGGCGATGCGCAACACGACCTTGGAAGCCGTGGTCGAGCGGACACCGTCAGTCGCGCTCGCTGGCATTTGGACGATGTTGTTGTTCGCGGTCATCGTCGAGCAGGGGCAGGGCAATGCCTTCATCTATTTCGCATTCTGACGCGCACAAGGCCGAGCTGCGCGGCCTGCGCGAAGGAGCGCTTCCGGCTGGCCTGAGGCAAACGGCAGCGAACCGTCCGGGCCAGGCGCAGCCAGTGCCGACGCGCGATATTCCGCTCAGACCTTGGACGCGAATTGGCACCTTCGTTTTCGTCGCCGTGTCCCTCCTTGCCGCGGCATGGGAATGGAACGCACGGGCGAATCTTGGGCTTCGTGCGGGCGACATCGGCGACAGCCCTCAATCCTGGGCCGAGCAACGCCGCCTTGCCGACGCGGCCCCGGTTACGATCGTCGGCGACAGCCGGATATTGTTCGACACTGACCTGGACCGTTTTCAGCAACTGACGGGCGTGCGGCCGATCCAAACTGCAATCCCCGGCACCAATGCTCGCGCTCTCCTGGAGAGCTATGCCAATGACCCCAAGTTTCACGGGCTGCTGGTCCTCGGTCTGGCTGACCTCAGCTATTTCCGCCCGCAAGGGGTCGGGCTGGGCGCGCCCTACCTCAAGAATTTCAACAAGAACGACAAACCATCACAACTTACGGGCCTGTGGCTCGACCGATGGCTGCAACAATATCTGGCCTTCATGGACTCGGATTATCGCCTGAGCCAATGGGCGCCGCGGTTGGATCAGGGCTGGCGAAAGGGCGCCCACGCCCCATACGACGATGTCTGGAAGATCTCGGAGACATTCGAGGATCGCCAATACTTCATGTGGGATCGGATCGAAAAGAACGGCTATCTGCGCAATCATGCACGTCATGCGTGGAACCTGTTCAAGGGACCTCCACTGCCTCCATTCATCGCCAGGAACGTGATCGCTCGAAGCCAGGAGGCGGTGAGTCGAATCCGCGCCCGCGGCGGCGATGTGATTTTCATCCGTCCGCCGTCCGCGCCCGAGTTGCGATCAATCGAGGATCGTCGACTTCCGAGATCCAAGGGGTGGGATCTGCTGATTGCGGGTACGCATGCGCAGGGCATTCACGCCGATGACCTTCCGCAGGCGCAGAATCTGATCCTTCCCGAATGGTCGCATCTCACTCGCAAATGCGCGGCCGTGTTCACTGATGCCTATGTTCGCAAGTTGACCGAGCTTACTCGGCGGCTGAAGCTCCGCGCTGATGCTCCGCCACCGCTGAGCCGCAGCGACTGCGTGCACCCGACGATCGCGTCACTGTAGCGGTCCACGAAATTTGGTCGCAAGCGCCTCGGCCTCGGTGGTCGAGCGGCAGGCGACGAACACCGTATCATCGCCGCAGATGGTGCCGACCACTTCGGGATAGTCGGAATTGTCGAGTGCCACTCCGATCAGATGAGCGGAGCCGGGAGGAGTCTTGATCACGACGAGATTGGCGGCCGTGTCGACCGAACGGACCCAATCCCGGAGCACCGCGGCGAGCTGGGGGCCAGGTCCCTTGCGCGCGTGCTCGGGCAGCGCGTAGCTGAGATGCCCGTCGCGGCGGACCTTTACTGCGCCCAGTTGCTCAAGATCGCGCGAGATGGTGGCCTGGGTTGCGGCGAATCCCAGTGCATGAAGTCGTTCAGCGAGCTCTTCCTGGCTGCCGAGAGCACTGGCGCGGATCAGGTCCGCTATTGCTCGTCGTCGTCGTTCCTTCAGATCGTTCATGCGTATCTTTATGCATGGGGTTGCATAAATATGCAATCCGGTGAATAGGGCCGCCCCATGATTCGGACGGCAATCCTTGGAGCCTCAGGCTATGTCGGCGGTGAGCTGCTGCGGCTCGCTGCCGCGCATCCCCAGCTCAGGCCTACGAAGGTGTTCGGTGAGAGCAAGGCGGGGCAGAAGCTCGGCGCGGTGCATCCGCACCTTGCTGCGGCTTACCCCGATGCGGTTGTCGAGAAGTTCGAGAAGGATGCGCTCGACGGAATCGACCTCGTTTTCGCTGCATTGCCGCACGGCCACAGCCAAAAGCTCGCCTCCACGATCCTCGACAAGGGCATTTTGTTCGTCGATCTCGGCGCGGACTTCCGGCTCGACGACGCAGCGACCTATGAGCGCTGGTACGGCCACGCGCACGAGGCGCCGGCACTGCTTGGCGATTTCGTTTACGGCATCCCCGAGCTCAACCGCAGTGCAATCAGGAGCGCCAAGGCGGTAGCTGCGGCCGGCTGCTATGCGACTGCTGCGATCCTCGCACTGAAGCCGCTCGTCGACGCGGGACTGGTCAAAGCGGAGAAACTCATCGTCGACGCTGCTTCCGGCGCAAGTGGCGCCGGCCGTGAAGCCAAGGAAGCCACGGGCTTCAGCACCGTGGACGGAAGCTTTTCCGCTTATGGCTTGCTCAGCCACCGTCATACGGCCGAAATGGAAATGGCCATAAAGGGCAAGGTGCTGTTCACCCCGCACCTCGTGCCGATGACCCGCGGTATTCTTGCGACCTGTTATGGCGAAGCGATCGCCCCGTGCGACCCGCTTCAAGCGCTCCGCTCTGCTTATGCCGCCGAGCCCTTTGTCCATGTCACCGACCAGGCGCCAGCGACCAAATGGGTGTCGGGCTCCAACGGAGTCCAGCTCAGCGCTCGCTACGATGAGCGGACGGGGCAGGTGCTCGCACTCTCGGCTATCGACAATCTCGGCAAGGGCGCTGCCGGCCAGATGGTCCAATGCGCCAATTTGATGCTCGGCCTCGATGAGGCGGCCGGCCTCACGATGATCGGAGTGTACCCATGAGCGTAACCGCGGCCGCAGGTTTTGTTGCATCGGGACTTCACGCCGGGATCAAGCGGCGCAAGTTCGACATGGCGATGATCGCAACCGACGACCGCCGGCCGGTGCCCTGCGTTGCGGTGTTCACCCAGAACAAATTTGCAGCTCCGCCGGTCGAGTTCGACCGAGCAACCCTTGCAGCGAACGGCGGTCGCGCTGCGGCAGTGATCATCAATTCGGGCAACGCCAACGCGGGGACCGGCGCGCCGGGCTACAGCGACGCGCAAGCGATGGCGGACGCCGCAGCCGAAGCGCTTCACGTCGCGGCTTCGGACGTGCTGGTCTGCTCCACCGGGATCATCGGCACGCCGCTGCCGATGGAGCCGATCCTGTCCCACGCGCCGAAGCTTGCGAAGAAGCTGTCCGTGGACGGCGCCGAGGATGCTGCGCGGGGAATCCTTACCACTGATCACAAGACCAAGCAGGTGGTCATCAAAGGGTCCAACTTCACGCTCGGCGGAATGGCCAAAGGCTGCGGCATGATCGCACCCAACATGGCGACCATGCTCGCCTTTCTGACCACCGATGCCGAAGTGCCGCACGCACTCATGCAGGAAAGCCTCAGGGCCGCATCGGACGCGACTTTCAATACGCTGAACGTCGATGGTGCGACCTCGACCAATGACACTGCGATGCTCTTCGCCTCGGGAAAGGGCGGCAAGGCGGACCATGAGGAGTTCGCCAATGCGTTGCTCGCCGCCTGCCGCGAGCTGACCATGCAGATGGCAAGGGACGCTGAAGGCATGACCCGGATTGCGCACCTAAGCGTAACCGGAGCGCACAGCAGCGACGAAGCGCGGATCGCCGCCAAGAACATCGTCGAAAACAATCTTGTCAAATGCAGCTGGTACGGAGGCGACCCTTATTGGGGACGCCTGCTCGCTGCTGCAGGGTCGGCAGGCGTCGAGTTCGACGTGCCCAGGTCGCGCGTCGCCTATGGCGGGATCGTCGTTGCCAAGGGCGGCGTCGGCGTCGCGCATGATGGCCAGGCGCTTGCCGAGCATATGATGGGCGACGAGGTCGAGATTGAGGTGCACCTCGGCGCCGGCCACGGCAGTGCAAAGATGATCGGGATCGATCTTGGCCCCGGTTACATCAAAGAGAATTCGAGGACGTCATGACGGCGCAATTGTCTCCGGCGGAAACCGCCCGCGTGCTCGTCGAGGCGCTACCCTACATTCGCCAATTCGCGGGCAAGTCGGTGGTTGTGAAGCTTGGCGGCGCTGCGATCGACCGCGATTCCGACCTTGCGCTCGCGCAGGACGTTCTGCTGCTGCGCAGCGTCGGCGTTCGCTGCGTGCTGGTGCACGGCGGTGGCCCTCAGGTCGACGTGATGCTTCGCCGCGTCGGCAAGGAGCCCGAGTTCAAGGACGGGCTTCGCGTAACCGACGCCGAGACGCTCGAGATCGTGCGAATGGTCCTGGTCGGCAAGATCAACCGCGATCTCGTTGCGACGATCAACAGCCAGGCCGGCGAAGAGCCGGTCGCTGTCGGTGTATCCGGCGAGGATGCGGGCCTATTGACGGTCACGCCCGCCGACTCGAGCCTCGGCTTCGTCGGCAATGTCACGGGCGTGCGCGCGGAGCTGATCCATCGCTTGCTCGACGACGGACTGACCCCGGTGATCTCGACTATCGGCGCGAACCCCGACGGCCAGCCGTACAACATCAATGCCGACGAAGCGGCGCGCGCGATCGCAGTCGCGATGAATGCCGAGAAGATCGTCTATTTGACCGCGGTTCCGGGTCTGCTCGAAGACCCCAGGGACGAGTCCAGTTTGATCCCCCGGCTGACTGCTGCCGAGCTTCGTGACCGGCTCGCGCACGAAAGCGTTGGGAGAGGGATGATCCCCAAGCTCAAGGCTTGCGCGGACGCGGTCGAACAGGGCGTCAATTTCGCGCACATCATCGATGGGCGCGTGCATCATTCGCTGCTGATCGAACTGCTGACGGTCCACGGTGTCGGAACGATGGTGAAACTGGAGAAGAGCTGGTGAAGCATCTGCTGTCTATCCGCGACCTCACGTCATCGGACCTCGAGTGGATTCTGGCCGCCTCGGAGCAGCCTGCGCCGCGCCTGCTCGAAGGGAAGGGCGTCGCGCTCTACTTCGAGAAGCCCAGCGCGCGCACCCGCAACTCGATGGAGCTTGCGAGCGCCCAGCTCGGCGGTCACCCGGTCTACATTCAGAAGGATGAGCTTGGCATCGGCACGCGCGAGAGCGTCGCCGACGTGACGCACACGCTGGCCTGCTATCACGCAATTCTTGCTGCTCGCGTGTTCGATCATGGCCTGCTCGAAGAAATGGCGCGGGTGAACGCTGCACCGGTGCTCAACATGCTCTCGGGCACCGACCATCCGCTGCAGGCGCTCGCCGACATGCTGACGATCAAGCAGCTGCTCGGTCGTCTTGAAGGGGTGAAGATCGCATTCGTCGGCGAGGGCAATAATGTGTCGCGCTCGCTCGGCGAAGCCTGCGGCCTCGTTGGCGCGCAATTCGTGATTGCCAGTCCCGAAGGTTATGGCCTGGGCAATGCCGAGGTTCGCCAGGTGAGCGATCCGGCCGAAGCGGTCGAGGGCGCCGATATCGTCTATGCCGATGTATGGGTGTCGATGGGCGACGAGGATAGCGCAGATCGGCGCGCTGCGTTCGAGCCTTACCAGATCGATGAAGCGCTGATGAGCCGAGCCCCGAACGCGCGCTTCCTCCATTGTCTGCCCGCGCATCGCGGCGAGGAAGTGACTGCGCCCGTTATCGACGGTCCGCGCTCGGCGGTCTGGCGGCAGGCTGAAAACAGGATGCACAGCGCACGCGGCGCAATGCTTTGGTTGCTGGAACAGGACTAATGACGAAAAAGAAGCTGAAGGTCGTGCTCGCTTATTCGGGTGGGCTCGACACCTCGATCATCCTCAAGTGGCTGCAGACCGAATATGACGCCGAGGTCGTGACCTTTACTGCCGACCTCGGTCAGGGCGAGGAGGTGGAGCCGGCGCGGCGCAAGGCCGAGATGCTGGGCGTCCGCCCCGAGAATATCTTCATCGAGGATCTGCGCGAGGAGTTCGTTGGCGACTTCGTCTTCCCGATGTTCCGGGCGAACACCCAATATGAGGGCGACTATCTGCTCGGAACGTCGATCGCCCGGCCGCTGATCGCCAAGCGCCAGATCGAGATCGCACGGAAAGTGGGCGCCGATGCCGTGTGCCACGGTGCGACCGGCAAGGGCAATGACCAGGTCCGCTTCGAGCTTGGCTATTATGCGCTCGAGCCCGACATCAAGGTGA
>CBJLMA010000085.1:0-8140 GCA_966424035.1 uncultured Sphingomonas sp.
CGGCTGTCGAGGATCTGGCGGGCGTGGACGTCGACGATCGCGGTCATGGCTTTCCTTCTTGCGGGGGCGTAACAATATGGGTGTATTCGAAGCCTAATAGGGCGAGCGTTCGGGTGTGCAACTTTCGCTTTCACGCGTCGGAACGAAGGGTCGCGGCCACGGTTGAATCGGCGCAGAAGGAGTACTCGCCATGGCTGACGACCGGACTGCCGCTTTGCCCGACGGAACCGACACGGTGATTGAAAGCGCGACAAAATCGAACGGCGAAGGAAATGTGACTGTGGACGACACGGCGTTGGTTACGGAAAGAGAAATTCCTGCGCCCCGCGGAGATGCCGAGCGGCCGGTCACCGGCAGCGGCAGTCCCGAGCGCGGTCTTGCCGACCGGTTTCGCGAAGGGCGGGAGCAGCTCGCCAGTCAGGCGGGCGAAAAGGCCCGCGGGCTGGTCAGCCAGGGACTCGAGCGCACCGCCGAAGCGCTCGCCAATGTCTCCAAGATGGTCGGCGACACGGCGCCCGGCATCGAAGAGCGTTTGGGCAGCGAATATGGCGATTATGCGCGCCGCGCTGCCGGCGCCCTCGAGAATGTCGCCAACACGATCGCAGAAAAAGACCCTGACGAGCTGATCGAGGATACGCGCAACTTCGTGCGCAACAGCCCCGGAATCGCGCTCGCCGGCGCGGCCGTCGTGGGCTTTGTCGTTGCCCGCCTGCTCAAGACCGGCCTTGCCGATGACCGGCAGGAGGACGACGAGGCCTGATGCTCAAACCCGCCGATCCCGGACCGCCGCCGCCCGAGCGCCCCGTCGGTGAGCTCGTCCACGAGCTCATCGAGGAGGGCAAGGCTTATGCGCGGGCCGAAGTCGGTCTCGCCAAAGCAATCGCGACGGCCAAGGGCAAGGCGCTCGCCTGGCCCGCGGGCCTGTTCCTGATGGCACTGATTGTAGTCCAGTCGGCAGTAACGATCCTGGCGATCGGCGTCTTCATGGCGCTCTTGCACCCGCTCGGCCCAATCCTTGCCGGGATCGTCGCTTCCCTGATTTTTTTGGGGATCGCCGGAGCGCTCGGCGGATACGGTTATCAGCGGCTGAGGCGCGACTTTTGATGCGCGACACGCCCGAGATCGCGGCGGCACGCGTCGATGTCGAGCGTAGTCGTTCGAAGGTTATCGCGACGGCGCAAGAGCTCCAGGACCGGCTGAGCCCGAAAACTCTGGCGAAGGGCGCGTGGCAGGGAGCCAAGGAGAAAGGGGCTGACCTCGCCGAGGACGCGGTCGATGCGGTCAAGTCGCGGCCGCTCGCTGCAACTGGCGTGGTTGCAGCAGTCACCCTGTTCCTTGCACGAGAGCCGCTACTGGATCTTGCGGGCAAGTTCATCGACGGTGTCGGCGAAAAGACGAAACGCCGCCGCACACGCAAGACCTCACGGAAAGACGCTTCGAATCAGGTCGACACGGAGACAAACCAATGACCGAACAAGACATGTCGATTTCCCCGCGCCAGCGCGCGATCGAGGCCTATGAGAGCGCTCGCGACCGGGCTGCCGACACGCTCGGACAAGCCCCGCTGCTCGCGCTGGCCGGAGGGATTGCGGCTGGGGCGCTGATTGCGGCCCTGCTGCCCAGGACCGAGGCCGAGACGCGGCTCGTTCGGCCTGCCGCGCGCCGGGTGAAAAGCAGTGCTCGCGCTGCGATCGATGCTGCGCGAACGACCGGGACCCAACAGCTCAGGGATCGAGGCATCAGTCGCGAAAAGGGGGAGGAAACCATTCGCAATTTGATCGATGGTCTCGGCGATGCGGCACGCGCATCCGCGACTGCAGCAGTTGACGCGGTGCGCAAGGGCTGACGAAACGCGCCGGATGCGGTAGCGGCAAGCTATGAGCAAGCTTCACCTGGTATTCGGCGGACGGGTCAAGGATCCGCGCGGCATCGATTTCGACCTCAGTACGATCGATTTGGTCGGTGTGTACGACAGCTATGCCGCGGCCGAAGAGGCGTGGCGCGGCAGAGCGCAGCGCACGGTCGATGATGCCGAGATGAAATATGTCGTTGTCCACCTGCACCGGCTCCTCGAGCCCGACATGGAGGGGATTTCCCGGCCGAAGCAGACGACTTAGGCTTTTCGGTACCGCCATAGCAGCAGCGGGCGCTGCAGCAGCAGCCCCGCCGCGAAGCCCCCAACATGCGCCGGAGTCGCCAGGAGATAACCGCGCTGATCGCCGATCCAGCCCATCATGAACTGAAGCACTACCCAGGCGACGAACAGCCAGGCCACATTGATCCAGCGGTTGACGCGAAGATTGTGAGTGAACGCCTTCGCTCGCCCGAAGCTCAGCGCGAACGCACCCATTACTGCGCTGATCGCTCCGCTCGCCCCAACCACCGGCACAATGCCGTGCGGATTGACGCCCCATTGCGCAGCCGCGGCCGCATAGGCGCCGACAAAGTAGAGCACGACAAGTCCCATCGGCCCGAGCACGCGTTCAACCTGGGAACCGCAAAAGGCCAGGATCAACAGGTTGAAGCCCAGATGGATGAGGCCCGAATGGACCAATGTCGCGCTGACCGGAGTCAGCCAGGCGGGCACTGCCGGAAACGGCAGCTGCGCACCCTCGAACCGAGCTGGAATGAAGCCCAGCGCATAGGCGGCTTTCTCGCTCTGACCGAGGACGGCCGCGATCACCCATGCCAGCGCGGTCAGCGCGACAATGATGTTGGTCGCGGTGCGCGGGAAGCGCTGCACGATCAGATGAACTCGATCTTCTTGATCTCGTAATAGCGATCGCCCGAGGGAGTCGACACTTCGACTTCCTCGCCTACCTGGCGTCCGATCAGGGCGCGGCCAAGCGGCGAATTGTAGCTGATCCGCCCAACCCTGGCGTCCGCCTCGGTCTGACCCACGAGCTGATATCTGACCTGCTTTTCGTCTTCGTCGAAGAGCGTGACGGTCGCTCCAAACACAACCTTGTCGCCGGACAAGGTTGTCGGGTCGATGACCATCGCGCGGCTGAGACGGTCCTCAAGATCGGCGATCATCGCCTCGATCTGCCCCTGGCGTTCCTTGGCGGCATGATATTCGGCGTTTTCGCTGAGGTCCCCGTGAGCGCGTGCGTCCTCGATCGCCTCGACAATCGCCGGGCGCTCCTCGCTCCGCAGGCGCTTCAGCTCGTCCGTGAGCTTGCGGTGGCCCTCGGCCAGCATCGGCACCTTTTCGGCACTCGCCATTGTCAAAACCCTCTTTTCAAAACCTCTGCCCTTGCGGGCCTCCATGGGCCGCCAAGCCGAGCAGATTGTGAGTGGAAACCTAGCCTTGGGAGCCGGAATAATAGGATTGCAGCGAGGCGACTTCAAGCGCACGCCCCCGAACCGCCTCAATCGACCGCGCCGCGGCAAGGCTCGCCGGCGCCGTCGTGAAGTAAGGCACCTTCTTTGTCAGCGCGGTCGTTCGGATCGAATGGCTGTCCTTGAGCGATTGCCACCCCTCGGTCGTATTGAACACGAGTGCCACGTTCCCGTCGAGCAGGCGGTCAACGATGTGCGGCCGTCCCTGTGCGACCTTGTTGACGACTTCGACAGGAAGACCCTTCGCCTCCAGGTGCATCGCCGTTCCGCTGGTCGCGATGATGTTGAAACCAAGCTCGACCAGTTTCTCGACAGCCGGCACGATATTGTCCTTGTCCGCGTCCTTGACGGACACGAACGCCGTCCCGCTTTGCGGCAGCTCCATTCCTGCGCCGAGCAGAGCCTTGGCGAAAGCGATGTCGAATTCACCAGCAATTCCCATGACTTCTCCGGTGCTTTTCATTTCCGGTCCAAGTACTGGATCGGTGCCTGGGAAGCGGGCGAACGGGAAGACGGACTCCTTCACTGCTATGTAGTCCCGCACCCGCCCGATCTCGCCGAAGTTCGACAACGGTTCCCCGACCATGACCCGGGCGGCGATTTTCGCCACGGGACGTCCGACGGCCTTGGCGACGAACGGAACGGTGCGCGAAGCGCGCGGATTGACCTCGATCAGGTACACTTCGCCATCCTTGACCGCGAATTGGACGTTCATCAGGCCTTTGACCTTGAGTGCCAGTGCAAGCTCGTGCGTCTGGCGTTCGATCTCGGTCACGATCTCGGCGGGCAGGCTGTAGGGAGGGATAGAGCAGGCGCTGTCGCCTGAATGCACGCCCGCTTCCTCGATATGCTGGAGCACGCCGCAGACGGTGACGTCGCTCCCATCGCAGATTGCGTCGACGTCGACCTCGATCGCATCGCGCAGATAGCGGTCAATCAGCACCGGGCTCTTGCCCGACACCTGCACGGCAGTCGCAATATAATGATCGAGCTGCTGCGGCCCCTCGACTACCTCCATCCCGCGCCCGCCGAGCACATAGGACGGTCGCAGCAGCACCGGATAGCCGATCCGCTCGGCGACGCGGATCGCCTCGTCACGGCTGCGCGCGATTCCGTTCGCCGGCTGCTTGAGGTTCAGGCGCTGCACCAGGGCCGCGAAACGCTCGCGGTCCTCGGCAAGGTCGATGCTGTCGGGCGAGGTGCCCAGAATCGGCACGCCTGCTGCCTGCAGCTCTTCGGCGAGCTTGAGGGGCGTCTGCCCGCCGAGCTGCACAATGACGCCCAGCAGCTCGCCTTTCTCCTGCTCGCGCCGGACGATCTCGAGCACGTCCTCCGCGGTCAGCGGCTCGAAATAAAGCCGGTCCGAAGTATCCGGGTCGGTCGACACCGTCTCGGGGTTGCAATTGACCATGATCGTCTCGATGCCGGCATCGCGCACCGCAAAGGCAGCGTGGCAGCAGCAATAGTCGAACTCGATCCCCTGACCGATCCGGTTCGGCCCGCCGCCGAGGATCATCACCTTCCTGCGCTCGCTGACCTGGGCCTCGTCCTCAGGTTCGCCGAACAGCGGCGCCTCATAGGTCGAGTAAAGATAGGGCGTGGTCGCATCAAACTCGGCCGCGCAGCTGTCGATCCGCTTGAACACCGGGCGCACGCCAAGCTTCAGCCGGTGCGAGCGCACCTCCGCTTCGGTGATCCCGCCGGTCATCGCAGTCATCGCGCTGTGCACGATTCCCGAGCCACCCGCAGCGACCGCCTCGCTCATCTCCCGCTCGACTCCAGCCGAACGCAGCGAGAGCTGAGCGAGCCGCGCATCGGAAAAGCCCATCGCCTTCAGCCGCCGCATGCCCCTGGCATCGCTGGGAAGTCCGTTGATCCGGACCTGCTCTTCTGCCTCAACGATCTCCTCTAACCGGCTCAAAAACCACGGATCGAACCCGGCAATCTGATTGACCCGCTCGACCGTGAAGCCGTTCCGCAGCGCCTCGGCTGCGACGAGCAGCCGATCCGGTGTCGGCCGTGCCAGCGCGCTCTCAATCTGAGACGGATCGGCATCCTCATACTGCCGCACGCGGTCGACGCCGCACAGCCCAGTCTCCAATCCCCGCAACGCCTTCTGCAGGCTCTCGTGGAAGTTTCGGCCAATCGCCATCACCTCGCCGACCGACTTCATCGAGGTCGACAGCACAGCATCGGCGCCTTTGAATTTCTCGAAAGCGAAGCGGGGCACCTTGGTCACCACATAATCGATGGTCGGCTCAAAGCTCGCCGGGGTTGCGCCGCCGGTGATGTCATTTGCAATCTCGTCGAGCGTGTAGCCGACTGCCAGCCGGGCTGCGACCTTGGCGATCGGGAAGCCGGTCGCCTTCGACGCAAGCGCCGAGCTCCGCGAGACCCGTGGATTCATCTCGATCACGACCATCCGCCCAGTCGTTGGATCGACTGCGAACTGGACGTTGGAACCGCCTGTTTCGACGCCGATTTCCCGTAGCACCGCGATACTTGCGGAGCGCATGCGCTGGTATTCCTTGTCAGTCAGCGTCAGCGCCGGAGCGACCGTGATGCTGTCGCCGGTGTGCACTCCCATCGGATCGACATTCTCGATCGAGCAGATGATGATGGCATTGTCGGCGCGGTCGCGCACGACCTCCATCTCATACTCTTTCCAGCCGACCAGGCTCTCGTCGATCAGCACTTCGGTGGTTGGCGAAGCTTCCAGCCCGGTACGCACGAAATGCTCATATTCGTCGCGGTTGTAGGCGATGCCACCTCCGGTCCCCCCAAGTGTGAAGCTGGGACGGATCACTGCTGGAAGACCGACGTTCTCCAGCGCCGCGGCAGCCTCCTCCATGGTGTGAACGATGGCCGAGCGCGGACTTTCAAGTCCGATCCTGTCCATCGCATCGCGGAATTTTTCGCGGTCCTCGGCCTTCTCGATGGCCTCTGCGTTGGCACCGATCAGCTGCACTCCGAGGCGGTCGAGCGTGCCGTCCTTGAAGAGCGCGAGCGCGGTGTTGAGCGCCGTCTGGCCTCCCATTGTCGGAAGCAGCGCGAAGCCTCCTGATTCCTTTGGCCGCTCCTTCTCCAGGATCTTGGTGACGATCTCGGGCGTGATCGGCTCGATATAGGTCGCGTCCGCCAGTTCCGGATCAGTCATGATCGTCGCCGGGTTCGAATTGACGACAATGACTCGATAACCTTCGCTTTTCAGCGCTTTAACGGCCTGACTTCCCGAATAGTCGAACTCGGCCGCCTGGCCGATGACGATCGGACCGGCGCCGATGATGAGAATGGAAGAGATATCAGTACGTTTGGGCATTTATCGTCCGAACAACTTTCCAAGAAATCCGCCGCGACCCAGTGTGGACACGTCGTGGACGCGTCCTGCGGCAGCAGCCGCCTGCACCTGCTCCTCGGACAGGCTGAGCGCGTCCAGGAAAGCGGCCTTATCGTCCCCGATGGGAGCGAGCTGGAGCTTGAACGTGTCGACATCCGTCTTCGCCGCCTTGATTCCGGCGCGCAACTCGTCGGGATCGCGCATTGCGAAGAACAGGTCGCGGTTTCCATCACCAGTGATCGACGCGATGAAGTACACTTCAGCATTCGCGCCAGTCAGAGCCCCAAGGAGCCTGTCCTCATATTCGTCGAGGTCCTTGGTCGAGCGGGGCATTCCATCGTCGCGCACCTGGTCGGCGCGGAGCACGCAGCGCAGGCGCATCATCTGATTCTCGAGTGCGTAAGCCCGCACCGGAGGCCAGCCGGCGCGCGAACGGAACAGCCTCTGATTGCCACCGGTCGGGGTCTTTCCGAAGACCTGCCAGCCGTCCCCGTCACCGCCGATCGAAAGCTTGTCGCTCATGTCTTGGGCTCCTCGGGGAATTTCATGTTCACGAACACCGCCTTGAGTCCGTTGCGCCGGGCCCAGTGCGCGACGCAGCCGCGCTGCTCGGGCGTCGCCTCCTGGCGAACCATCAGCAGCAGCTTCTTCTGCGCTTCGTCCTGAATCAGCTCACCCAATGCCAGTCCGCAGCGGAGCGCCACGTCATTGAGCTGCGCCTCCGTGTGCATCTGCGCCGGCGTCGCGCACGCCGAGAGGATGAGCGACAAGCCACTGATCGCGACCCCCGGTGCAATGAAGCGGGCTTTCATTGCTTGTTCTCGTTCGACAGTCGTTCCCAGAAATGCCAGCGGCGCATTCGCGATGATTTTGCTCCTCCGGCAGCTCCGTCATAAAGCAAGGAGTGGAGCATCCGTCTCAACGCATCGCTCCGACGAACTTCTCGAACAGGTAGAAGCTGTCCTGCGGCCCGGGGCTGGCTTCGGGGTGGTATTGGACGCTGAACGCCGGCCGGTCCGTGAGCTCGATCCCGCAATTGCTGCCGTCGAAGAGAGACACATGCGTTTCGCGGACATTCTCCGGCAACCCTTCGCGCTCGACCGCGAAGCCGTGGTTCATGCTGGTGATCTCGACCTGACCGTCGGCGAGGCGCTTCACCGGATGGTTGGCGCCGCGGTGGCCCTGGAACATCTTTGACGTCATGCCGCCAACCGCCAGCGCCAGCATCTGGTGGCCAAGGCAAATTCCGAACAGCGGCTTCTTCGTCTCCAGCATCTGCCGGATCACCGGCACCGCATATTCGCCGGTCGCTGCCGGATCGCCCGGTCCGTTCGAAAGGAAGAAGCCGTCGGGCTCATGAGCCATGATCTCGTCGAAGGTGGCCGTCGCCGGCACGACCGTCACTCGCGCGCCAGCCTCGACAAGCAGGCGGAAGATGTTGCGCTTGTTGCCGTAATCCAC
>CBJLMA010000086.1:0-7735 GCA_966424035.1 uncultured Sphingomonas sp.
ACGCTCGAATGGACCCTCTCGAGTCCGCCGCCCTTCCACCAATATTCGACGCTGCCGAAGATCGACTGATATCTCGGGCAGTATCGGAACGAGAAGGGCTCCGGGCGACCGGAGCCTTTTTTGTTCTGGCCCCGAGGATTAGTCTCGGCCTCGGCGGGACTCGGGGGAGAACCACGATGCGGCTATGGCTATACGCAGTGGCAGCGCTGCTCTTGCCGGCGCCGGCGATCGCCGACCAGACGATGTTCGGACCGATGCGAAATGGCGCGCAGTTCGTCTGTGCCGACTTGAACGAGGTTGGCGCGAGCACGACCGATACGATCGGCTATTGGATCCTCGGCTTCTGGAGCGGCCTTAACGCAGCCAATGACGCGCTTGTCGGGGACAATACAACGGCAAACGGGGTGATCGGCGAGGTGAAGCTCTATTGTGCGGGCCATCCAGCAGTCAGCCTCCCACAGGCAGCGCTCGACACCTATGCTGCGATGAAGAAGGCACGGAAACGCTGACCTCGCACTGCGCGATGCGGACTTTTCGTTCAACTGGTGTTATGGAGATGGCGGGTCCCCAACAAGTGAACCATGGAGGCGAATGAATGCCCCAGTTCGTGATTGAGCGGGAGATGCCGGGGGCAGGACAGCTAAGCCCCCAGGATCTGAAACTTGCTTCGCAGACGTCATGCTCGGTGCTTCGCGACCTCGGGCCTCAGATCCAGTGGGTCCACAGCTACGTCACCGACAACAAGATCTACTGCGTCTATCGCGCGCCCAATGAGGAGCTGATCCGCGAGCATGCGCAGCGGGGCGGCTTCCCGGCGAACAAGATTTCGCAGGTCAGAACGACGATCGACCCGACCACGGCCGAATAGGGCGAGGCAAGGGGCAGCCTCGCTCATGTCGCACGTCTTCATCTCCTACGCGCGCGCGGATGAACTGGTCGCAAGCCAAGTCGCCGATGCTCTCCGCGAGGGTGGGTTCGAAGTTTGGCGCGATGACGAGCTGCCGGCGCATCGCCCTTATGCCGACGTGATTCTGGAGCGGATCAAAGGGGCTCGTGCAGTCGTGGTCTTGTGGTCGGCGGAGGCTGCGAATTCGCATTGGGTACGCGCGGAAGCCGATGCGGCCCGCGCCGCTTTTACGCTCGTGCAGGCGAGTCTCGACGGGACCCTGCCGCCGATGCCCTTCAATCAGATCCAGTGCGCGGACCTCAAGGCCTGGGACGGCCAGCGGACGTCGCCGGGCTGGCGCAAGCTCATCTCAAGCGTGCGTGATCTCTCCGGCGGAGCAGCCGACCCCAATCCAAGGGAAGCTTCGCGCGAGGTTTCGATCTGCGTGCTGCCGTTTGAGAACATGAGCGGCGACGCTGAGCAGGAATATTTCAGCGACGGCATCAGCGAGGACATTACGACCGACTTGTCCAAAATCTCCGCTCTCGAAGTGATCGCCCGCAACACGGCCTTCACGTTCAAGGGACAGTCGGTGAACGTGTGCGAGGTGGCGCGAAAGCTCGGGGTCACGCACCTGCTCGAGGGCAGCGTGCGCAAGGTTGGAAATCAGGTGCGGATCACCGCGCAGCTGATCGACGGCCGTTCGGGCGGGCACGTCTGGGCCGACCGCTACGATCGCGACCTGACCGACATTTTCTCGATCCAGGATGAAATATCGAAGGCGATCGTCAGGGCGCTAAGGCTGAAGCTGCTTCCGGAAGAGAAGAAAGCCATCGAGCAGCGCGGCACGAACAGCGCCGAAGCCTACACGCTCTACCTGCTCGCGCGGCAATATTGGGTTACCGGAAATCACGGCGACTTTCGACGTGAAGAACGAGTGATGCGCATCTGTGGTCGCGCGGTCGAGATCGATCCATATTACGCGCAGGCCTGGGCGCTTCTTGCAATGGCGCAATCGAGCCTTTGCTACAGCTTCGGCCGAGAGGTCGACGACGGCTTCGCCGCCGCCCATGCCGCGCTCGCAATCGACCCGACGATCGCCGAAGCGCATTTGCCAATGGCGAAACGACTTCAGAACCGCGGCCAGTCCGATGCGGCCGCTGCCGAGCTTGCGAATGCGATTCGTCTTGGGCCGGACTCATGGGAGGTGAACAAGGAGGCCGGGCGCTATTTCCTCTCGCAGCGTGAAGTCGCAACGGCGACGATGCACTATGAGAAAGCCGCGAAGATCGCGGAAAGCGATTTCCATGCCTGGGCCATGCTCGCAACTTGCCACCACGCCGCCGGCGATGAGGCGAAGGTCAAGCATGCGGCGAAGATGATGGTCTCTGAAGCGCAGCGGGCAGTCCAGCAGGATCCCTCCAACGGCGCAGCCCTTGGCATTCTCGCCGGCGGCTATGCACTTTTGGGAGAAAAGGAGAAAGCGCATGAGTGGATCGAGCGAGCGCTCCTGATCGATCCCGACAATATCAACATGCGATACAACTTCGCGTGCATCCTCGCCGGCTATTTGAGTGACACGGAGGCTGCGCTGAGCCTGCTTCAATCGACGCTTTCGATCGCTGGCGAATATCAGTTGAGCATCGCTGAAACTGATCCCGATCTGGATCCGCTGCGCGCCGACCCCCGCTTCCAGGCGCTGCTTGCCCGGGCGAAGAAGCGGCTCGGGATCGAGGAAACTGCCCTCGCCGTCTGAAGGCGCCGGGGGCGAAGGCGAGCTATTTCACCCGCGCTGCGTGCAAGATTTTGATCGGCGGATCGAGCATCTCGCCCTTCATCGCGCCCTCCCCCTTCGTCTGCGATACCGGCGCCTCGGAGATCTTCTTCACCACGTCCATTCCTTCGACGACATGGCCGAAAGCAGCAAAGCCGTTGACGTCACCACCAGGGCCGTTGGCATCCAGGCCCGGCATATCGGAAAGAAGGATGAAGAAGTCCGCTCGAGCGGTACCGGGACCAGAATTGGCCATGGAAATGGCGCCTGCCACATTGTGCAGCCCGGTCTGACTGGTCGGCTCATGCGCGACCGGCGGGAACAATTTGCGAGCGTCGCTGCGGATTCCGGCCTGGATCAGACCGCCGCCGCCGGTGTGATTGGCACGGTAGAAGGTTTCGCCATCGAAGCGGTGGGCATCGACATAGTGGAGGAAGTTGGCAGTTGTGATCGGAGCTCGTCCGCGATCGAGTGCAACGACGATCCGACCGAGACTGGTATCGATTGCAACGGGAACGAGATCTTCCTTTGGTGCCGGCGCTCCGGCTGGTGGCTGGACTGGCTGAGCGAGCAGCGGCGCGGCGACGAAGATGCTGAGAAGCAATGCGATTCGGGTGGGCATGACTTCGTCCATAGCAGTGCTCCTGCGAGGACAGGAACCCGGAAGCGCGGCAGGCGCTTGCGAACGCATGCCTCAAGGGCCCTTCCAGGAGCCCAGTCTCGTCGGCGCTCACGCTCGGGCTTTTCCTCTCTTGGCCAAGCCCTTATAGGCCGCAGCCATGCCCACCCTGGAGCTGACGAGTCCAGCCGCGCTTCCGGCCGACTGGCGCGATTTCCTCGCGCTCACCAAACCGCGCGTGATGAGCCTGGTTGTCTTTTCGGGCCTGTGCGGATTGCTCGTTGCGCCGGTGCAGCTTCCGTTCGTCCTCGGATTCACTGCGATCCTGTGCATCGCTTTGGGTGCCGGTGCCTGCGGAGCGCTCAATCAATGGTATGAGGCTGACGTCGACGCAAAGATGCGACGCACTGCCAAGCGGCCGCTTCCGTCAGGGCGGATGGACCGTCAGTCGGCGCTCCACTTCGGTGTCGGGCTGGCGGCTTTCTCGGTTCTTCTAATGGGCCTCGCCACCAACTGGCTGGCGGCGGCGCTGCTGGCGGTCTCGATCCTGTTCTACGTGATAATCTATACCGTCTGGCTGAAGCCCAGGACCGCTCAGAATATTGTTATCGGCGGCGCTGCGGGCGCCTTTCCGCCGCTTATCGGCTGGGTCGCCGCAACCGGTCATTTCGCTGCGCTCCCCTTACTGCTGTTTGCCATTATCTTCCTCTGGACTCCCCCTCATTTCTGGGCGCTGTCGCTGTTCGTCCGCTCCGATTATGCGGCCGCCGGAATTCCGATGCTTCCAGTCGTGGCGGGGGTGGAGAGCACTCGACGCCAGATCTTCCTCTATACCCTCCCAATGGCGGCAGCCGCGGTTGCGCCCTGGCCGCTCGGCTTGACCGGACCGGTGTACGGCGCCTCGGCGGCCGTGCTCAGCTTCGTCTTTTTAGTGCTTGCAGGCCGTGTCATGGCCAATCGGTCAAGCGATCCAACCGGGATGGATGCCGAGAAGCATCTCTTCGCCTATTCGGTCTTCTATCTCTTCGCACTATTCGCAGTGCTCGTCGCGGACCGCATTCTCGCATGGTGAAGCTCGAGGAAGAAGTCGTGCGCCGCCAGCGCGCGCGGGCGCGGATCCTCGCTCTGCTGCTCGCGGCCTTCGTCGTGCTCCTCTTTTTCATCACCATTGCGAAAACGGGAATGAACTGGTGAATAGTGCAGTCGCCCAGAACAGGAATGGCAGGACGTTAGTTGTCCTGCTTTTGATCATTGCGGCAATGGTCGTCCTCGTGGCGCTGACTCCGCGACTTTACCAGGCGTTCTGCGAAGCCACCGGATTTAACGGGACGACCCAGCGCGCCGACAAGGCGCCTGGCGCAGCGGCGGGGCAGATCGGCGTCCGCTTCGATGCCAACATTCATCCTGGTCTGCCATGGCGGTTCGAACCCGAGCAGACGACGGTGCGGATCAAGCCCGGTGCGCAAACCAAGATTTTCTACCGGGCGCAGAATTTGAGTGCCCGGCCCTGGACGGGCCAGGCGGTCTACAATGTGTCTCCGGACACGGTCGGCAAATATTTCAAGAAGATCCAGTGCTTCTGCTTCTCCGAGCAGACGCTGAAAGCCGGCGAAACGGTGGACATGCCAGTGATCTTTTTCGTCGATCCCAAGATCAAGCAGGACCCTGATACGAGGGATGTCGACGAAATCACCTTGAGCTACACATTTTACCCGGTGGAAACCGGCACCGCGGCCCGCTAGAGCCGCTCACAAACCAACGAGGGAAGCTTCACGAATGGCCGCCACGAAGAACCATGATTATCATCTGGTGGAACCGGATCCCTGGCCGCTGATCGGCGCCTTGTGCGGCGGCGCGTTGTTCGCCGGGACCGTGATGTGGTTCCACGCCAACCGCTTCGGCGTGCCGGTCATGGTCCTCGGAGTTGCCGGCGTCATCGTCACCATGATCAACTGGTGGAGGAACACGATCAACGAAGCGCACACCGGCTATCACACGCCGGTCGTGCAGCTTCACCTGCGCTACGGCATGATCCTCTTCATCGCTTCCGAGGTCATGTTCTTCCTTGCCTGGTTCTGGGCCTTCTTCGACAGCGCCATTTTCCCGTCGGCGGTAGATGCAGTCGGCGGCGTCTGGCCGCCAAAGGGCATCTCGGTCCTCGATCCGTGGAATTTCCCGCTGCTCAACACGATGATCCTGCTTTGCTCGGGCACCACCGTAACCTGGGCACACCATTCGCTGATCCACGGCAACCGCGACGGTCTCAAGCTCGGCCTTCTACTCACGATCCTGCTTGGGCTGACCTTCACCTCCGTCCAGGCGTGGGAATATGCCCATGCGCCCTTCGCCTTTAAAGGCAGCATCTATGGCTCGACCTTTTTCATGGCGACCGGCTTCCACGGATTCCACGTGATCGTCGGAACGATCTTCCTGACTGTCTGCCTGGCTCGCGCCACCAAGGGCGATTTCACGCCGAAGCAGCACTTCGGGTTCGAGGCGGCAGCCTGGTACTGGCACTTCGTCGACGTCGTGTGGTTGTTCCTGTTCACCTCCATTTACCTGTGGGGCGGCTGGGGCGCGCCGCACGCTGGGTGAGTCCAGAACCGCAAGCCGGCGAGCCGTCGTCGCTTCAGGCGGCGATCGCCGGCGATTGCCCGCGCTGCGGCGCTCGCACGCTGTTCAAGGGCTGGGTGAGCTTCGACCAAAGGTGCCGCGCCTGCGGTCTCGATTTCTCTAGCTTCAACGTCGGCGACGGACCCGCCGCCTTCCTGATCTTCATTGTCGGGACGATCACCGTGGTTGGCGCGCTGGTCGTCGACGGGGCTTTCTCGCCGCCGTGGTGGGTTCACCTCGTCTGGATTCCGGTTGCCGCGACACTGACCATCGGCGGGCTTCGTGTCTCCAAGGGCTGGCTGCTCGCGCAGGAGTATAAGCACCGGGCACGCGAGGGACGGATCGCCGAATGACGAGGCGGCTCCCCCTTATTCCAACGATCGTGGCCTTCGGTGCAGCTGCAGTGCTCGTCTATCTCGGAGCGTGGCAGCTGCAGCGCGCGAAATGGAAAGAGGGGCTCCTCAAGAGATACGCCGAGGCCGAACAGCTGCCGCCGATCGCCTATCCGACCATGCCCCTTGGCGACGACCAGCTGCCATTATTCCGCCATGCGACCGGAGTCTGCCTCCGCGTCAACGGCCATCGTTCGATCGGCGGAGAGAATCAGGCGGGCGAGCCTGGCTACGTCCAGATCCTCGACTGTGCGACGGGCGCGGAGGGACCTGGCATGGCGGTCGAGGTCGGCTGGTCGAAGGACCCGAACGCGAAGGTCAACTGGGCCGGCGGTCCGGTCAGCGGGATCATCGTGCCCGATCGATTCTCGCGCATGCGCCTCGTTGCCGCGAGCGCCCCGCCGGGGCTCGAGCCGAGCAAGACTCCGGACGTCGCCACTGCAAGTCCGGTCAGCCCGGCCGGGCATCGAGGCTATGCGGCGACCTGGTTCGCCTTGGCCGTGATCGCGCTGGTCATCTACGGCCTGGCCGTGCGCAAAAAGCTCAAGACTGAGCCCAAATGAGCCGGCTGCAACATATTCTCGGCAACGGATTGACCGTGGCCGTCGATCCGCTGCCCCATGCCGAATCGGTTGCATTCGGCCTTTACGCCAGCGTCGGATCGCGGTCCGAGCCGGCGCAGTTGAGCGGGCTCGCGCATCTCGTCGAGCATATGGTGTTCAAAGGCGCCGGCGGGCGCGATACGCGAGAGCTCGCTGAAGTGATCGAAGATGTGGGCGGATCGCTGAACGCCTGGACCGCGCGCGACCAGACCGTGTTCCACGCTCGCGCGCTTGCGCGCGACCTGCCGCTGGTCGCCGAGCTGATCGCCGACCTGGTTCGTGCCCCGCATTTCGACGAGGAGCATCTTGGCCGCGAGAAGCTGGTCATCTTGTCGGAGCTGGGCGAAAGCGTCGATTCACCCGACGATCTCGTCCACGACCATTTGTTCGAAGCAGCGTTCCGGGGCCAGGCGATCGGACGTCCGGTGCTCGGAAGCGGCAAAACGGTCGGATCGATCGCCCGCAAGGATTGCTTCGACTGGCTGCACGAGCAGTTCGTGCCGTCGCGGCTGGTGCTTGCGGCGAGCGGCCGCGTCGAGCCGCAACAGCTGCTGAAGCTGGCCGAGCGGCTGTTTGGGGACCTCGAATCGCGCGAAGCCCCAGCTGTCGAACCAGCGCATTTCACCGGCGGCGTTCAGGGGGACAGTCGTACCTTCGAACAGGCGCATTGGTGCCTGGCATTCGAGGGGATGCCTGCCGCGGATCCACGCAATCCCGCCCTCGCATTGTTCGTCCAGGCTCTCGGCGGCGGCACGTCGTCGCGACTGTTCCAGGAGCTGCGCGAAGAGCGCGGAATGGCTTATTCGATCTATGCCTGGAATCAGGCGTTCGCCGACACGGGCCTCGTCG
>CBJLMA010000087.1:0-7673 GCA_966424035.1 uncultured Sphingomonas sp.
CATTGCCGATCGCAAAGTCCTTGGTCAGCAGGATGTTGCCGCTGTTCTTTGGAATGTTGAGCAGCGGATCGCCCTTGCGGATGAGGAAGCCGAAGCCGTTGGGATCGCCAGCGGTTACGAGCGATTCCGCATCGAGATAGGCATAGGAGAGCCACAGGGTCATGTCCCCCGGCAGCTTTCCGTTGAGGTCGAACTCGACGCCGCGGCTTCGTGCCTTGCCGAGCGCCAGAGAGAAGCCGGCATTGTTCGGGTCTGCGGTGATGACGTTGTTCTTCGTGATGGTGAAGACGGCGAGCGTTCCATTCAGCTTTTTGTCGAGGAGTGCGAACTTTGCGCCAGCCTCGTACGCCCGCGTCGTTTCGGGCTTGAACAGGTTGCTGTTGACGTCCGTTCCTGAATTCGGACGGAAGCCCTCTCCGTAGCTTACATAGAGTGAGAGGCTGTCGCTGAATTCATAGACTGCGCCGGCCTGCGGGCTGAATTTCCTGAACGTCACGCGCGGGCTCGCGCCGACCGCAGAATTGAAGTCGCCCGGTTCGAAAACATCGTGCGGCTTGAACACGTCATAGCGGCCGCCGAGCCGGATCTTGAACGCATCGGTAACATCAATCTGGTCCTGCGCATAAATGCCCCAGCCCCGCTGCTGCTCGAGCAGATTGCGGAAGTTGCTGAGCGGCGGTTCGCCCGGAATTAGTCCGGGGACGTTCACGCCATAAACAGGGTCGAAGATGTTGATCGTGTTTCCGAATGCGCCGCCGAACTGCGCCTTGGCTGAAGGGGGGCGGAACCGCAGCTGGATCTGATGACTGTCGAACGAATCGTAATCGGCACCGAAGAGGACATGATGCTTGAGGCCGCCGGTGTCGAATTGACCGCTGATTTCGCCTCGGACAGTCACATCTTTCGTGTGCCAATGGCGGTAGCGCCGCTGCCGCGACAGGAGGCCCAGCTCGGGGTGGAGGTAAAGCAGCTGGCGACCTGGAGTGATCTCCGGATCGCTCGAATAGCCCTGAAACGTGCTGGTGCGATAGCCGAAGCCGAACAGGGCGCTCCAGTGCTTGGCGAGATTCTGCTGGAGCTGTACCTGGTGCCCAAGCGAATTGACCGTATTTCGGCCATCCGCATATTCGCCGAAGAAGCGTGAGCGCGGGACTTCGCCGAGCTTCGCGGGCAACCCTCCTGGCGCCTGCGGCACCGCAATCACGCCGCGATCGAACGGCGTCTTCAAGTGGATATATTCGAGCTCGTAGGACAGAATCGTGTGCGGCGTGAACTTGATCAGCGCCGATGGCGTGATCGTGAAGCGATTATTGTCGAGCACGTTTCGGAACGTGTCGGAATGATTGTAAGCGCCGTTGACCCGGATTGCGACCTGCTTGCCGATGACCGGTGTCGTGAAGTCGCCCTCCAGCCGCTCGGTATTGAAGCTTCCGTAGGAGGCGCCGAAGCTGCCCTCCGTCGTGAACAGGGGCTTCTTGGTGATGACGTTGACCGTGCCGCCGGGCTCGCCGCGCCCGAACAGCGCCGAATTGGGTCCTTTCAATACCTCGATATGATCGATGTTGGAGGCATCGCGCGGCCCGCCGAAACCGCGGCCGGAGTTGAACCCGTTCACGAGCACGCCGCTCGGGAGGTTCTCGTCGCCGGCAAACCCGCGGATTGCGAAAGCGTCCCAGATGCCGCCGAAATTGTTCTGGCGATTGACTCCGCTAGCAAGGTCGAGGGCTGCGTCCAGCCGGGTAATTCCAACTGTCTTCAGCATCTGGTCGGAGATCACGGAGATCGACTGCGGCAGGTCCTTCAGGGGCACGTCGCCGCGATATTGTTGTCGGATTCCCGTAATAACGATGCGGCCGCCGGGTGTCGTCTGCGTTGTGGTCGGCGCCGTTTGCGCCGCCTGCGCTGCATCCACGGGGTTTGCGGGCTTGCTGGACGGTTCGGGGGCCGCTTGTCCAGTCTGTCCGCTCGGGGCCGGACCCGTCGCTTGCGCAGTGGCCTGCGCGTAAACTGGCGAGGCGAGCGCGACCGAGGCTGCGCCGGACAGCATGGCAATTCGGAAAATCCGCGACGGCTTCATAATACTTCCCCCAATCCGAGCTGGGCCGGGCATGGCCCCTGATTGCCATGAGTTGCGAAGATCCGCGGGTCCGAGATCTTCTTCTCAGGTCCGGAAGCAAGGTTACGCCCACGGTCGAGCATGTAAGCTCAAAGATTGACCGCAGAGCGGACTGATCTTTCGTGTGTCACGCAATTGAAGCAGAATCTGCTGGCTTCAGTCATGCTTGGATCGAGGCTGAATGAGAGAAGGGCCGACTCCCTGCGGAGCCGGCCCTTCGATGCGCCCGGGGAAGGGGGATCACTGGGCGTCTAGAAATATTTCAGCCACTCAATGTCGCGACGCCGCTTCTTCAACCGGGAGTACCAGGCAGTCGGCATATAGAGCGGCACGATGACGGCAACATACCAGGCGACCACCCATCCATAATTCTCCACTCCGAAATAAGCGCCGTGGTTAGGGCCCCAGATGGCGAATGCGCTGTGATAGAGGATCCGAAAGACGGTCAGGTGGAGCAGGTAGAAGAACATGGGTGCCCCGCCGAACACGGCCAGGATTCGGACCAGGCCCGAGTTGCCCATCCGTTCGAACAGAGCCAGGAGGAGCGCTCCAACGCCAAGTGTCGACAGTAGGAAGAGAAGAGACGGCGGGTATTTGGTAAGTGAAAAGAAGCTCATGGCAGTCCGGCCGGGGTCGCCGGCGACAGTGAACCACGGCTTGTCACCGTATACGTTCACCCCGCGAATCAGCAGAAACGCAGTCAGCATTGCGAGCCCTACCGCGACAAGTCGACGGCGTCGGACTTCTGGTGTCACGTCCCCAAGGAACCAGGGGCCGATCCCGTAGCCGAGCATGATCGTTCCGATCCACGGCAGAACCGGATAAGTGGTCTTGATCGCAAATCCCAACGGGAAATTGATCAGGGCACGCTCGTGCAATTCCGCCCACAGCACGAAGAACGGACTCTGCGGATCGACGGTGATCGAGTCGAGCAGATTGTGGCCGCACACAATGAAGAGCCCCAACGCGATGATGACCTGCATGGGCAGTCGGATTGCGGCCGCCAGTACAATCATGCACACACCGATCGTCCAAATGACCTGCAGCCAGAAGGTCGGCTCTGGCACAATCCCCCAATAAAGAGGTGACAGGTACAGAACTTCTATGGCCATCAAGAGAAGGCCGCGCTTCAAGAGATAGGAGGTCGTCTCCTCGAGTGTGTGATTTCTTCGGAAGAGGAAAACGCCGAGGCCGGTGAGCGTCACAAAGATGGGCGCGCACAAGCTTACCAAGAGCCGCGCGAAAAATAGCGCCGGCAAGGTCGTGCGCGCATCGACCGGATCGGCCACTGGCACGTAGACAAACCATGTCTCACGAAGGTGATCGAGAGGCATGAGGACCATGACGAACCCGCGGAGCGCGTCGATGGACGTAAGTCGCGTGCGGCTCTTCGCTGGCTCAGCTATCGCGAGCGGCCACGAAGCCTCACGCGCTGGCGCCGCCGATGTCGCAATTGTGGTCATTGGGTTCTCCTCGAGACGAGGTGAGTACCGGACAATCCATTTTGCGGTGGTGGTCACCGCGGGCGCGAGCCGATCCCGTCCCTCCTCACTCCGGCGCGTGCGGCAGCACGAACGACAGAGTCGCCTTGTATTCCATCTGATTGTACTTCTCGGGCTGGTCGCTCGGCGCGTTGAACGTTGCGACGACGACATTCAGTCCCTGGTTGCGAACATGGATCGTTGTCGTGCCGTCCTTCGCCGTCTTCACGCCCACGTCATCTGGATCGGTCGGCTCATCCGGCGTGACCACCGCACCAGCCAACGGCTTGCCCTTGAAGTAGACGCGGACCTTGAGAGGCTTGCCCATCTGCTGCGGGATCGGCCCGAGGGGTACGATCTGGATCACTTGGTCCGGAAACGGAGGGAGGGGTTTGGCCAGCGGGCCGCTCAGGTGCACCGCATATTTGAAGTTATGCTCGCTGGCCTGAGCGTTCGTCACCTTGTCTTTGCCACCGCTGACCCACTCGCCAGCAGGAGTCTTGCTCCAGACTCCATAATCGACGGCAAGCGTTTCCACTGTGGCGGACTTCGCACTCTCGAAAAGGAGCAGCGGTCCAGCGGCGTGCAACTCGGCGGGCACTGGCCGATAATCGCTGTCATAACCGGCGACGCCGGTGATCAGCCTCTGTCGCTTAAGCGGATCGGATTCCTCCGAACCGTCACCAAAGATCACTGCCAGGCCAGTATGCGTCCCGCCGGTAGTTGGGCTGGTGCCGACTGCTCTCTCAGCAAACCAGGTGGCATGGGCCTCAGCCATGGTGGGAATCATCAGCGCCGCCGCGACACCAGTGACAACAGTAGATTTGAACAGCGAAACCTTCATTGGAGGGCCCTCTCCCGTTATACATGTCGCAGGATATGCGTGGCACTCGGATGAAAATGCCAAATCGAGGGATATTGTCCGTCGGTTCATGCCGAAGAGCGCTCGCCAGACGGCATTTTGCGGGCTCCGGTACCGGCGTCGCGCCTAGCGGTGGTCCGGCCTCTCTCTTAATATACAACCATCTGTATTCTCTGGCTTTTCTTGCAGAGCGATCCAATTCAGTTCAACGCGTCGTGCACTCGCCAGTGACAGCAGCGGCATCCTCCGTTGTCCTTCAAAGCGGCAGAATGTGCCGCCTCTGTCCTACACAACGACAGCCCATTCCCGACCTCGACGTTAGCTTTTGCCCGAGCAGTGCCTGGTGACGCCTGCTGCTTGAAAGAGGGCGCAGCGATGATCGCGAACATTTGCAAATCGGACCGCAGGATAGAGCGGGACCCGCTCGGTGAAGTCCTCGTTCCGGCCCATTGCCTGCATGGCGCGCAAACCGAACGTGCCTGCCGCAACTTCCAGCTGACAGGAACGCCCATCTCGTCGATGCCGGCGCTCCTGGTCGCGCTTGCGCAAGTGAAGAAAGCCGCGGCCATGACCAACGCCGCCATAGGCGAAGTGGATGAAGCCCGTGCCGGTGCAATCATCCGCGCCTGCGACGAGATCATCGCTGGATCCCACCACGACCATTTCTGCGTCGACGTCTGCCAGGGCGGAGCGGGCACCTCGACCAACATGAATGCCAATGAGGTCATCGCCAATCGCGCGATGCAGATCCTCGCCGAGCAGGCCGGCAGCGCAGTTGAGGTCCACCCGAACGACCATGTGAACCGTAACCAGTCGACGAACGATGCCTATGCGACTGCGGTCAGGCTGACGATGATCGCGCTGACATCGACACTGATCGGGGCGACAGAGCGTCTTTCCTCGGCATTCGACGGGAAAGCGCACGAGTTCCGGGAGATTGCCAAGCTTGGCCGGACGCAGCTGCAGGATGCGGTGCCAATGACGCTCGGCGCCGAGTTCGGCGCGTTCGCGGCGACGCTACGCGAAGATGCCGCACGTTTAGGCGAAATCTCGCGTCTGTTCCTGGAGATCAATCTTGGCGGCACCGCAATCGGGACCGGAATCGCCGCGCACCCTGATTATCGCGCCCATGTGCGCGACACTCTAGCGGAGGTCACCGGGCTCGAGGTCAGCGCTGCATCGAACCTCATCGAAGCGACATGGGATATGGGCGCATTCGTCCTTTACAGCGGCATGCTCAAGCGGCTTGCAACGAAGCTGTCCAAGATCTCGAACGATCTACGCCTTCTCTCGAGCGGCCCGGTTGGCGGATTAGGAGAAATCGAGTTGCCGAAGCGGCAGCCCGGGTCTTCGATCATGCCGGGCAAGGTCAATCCTGTCATTCCCGAGGCAATGAACGCAATTGCGTTTCGGGTCATCGGCCTGGACCTCACCGTCACATTCGCAGCGGAGGCCGGGCAGCTCCAGCTCAACGCCTTCGAGCCCCTGATCTGCTGGTCATTGCACGAGGCAGTGAGCCTGCTCACCCGCGGCATGGACATGATGCGCGAGAATTGCGTGGTCGGAATCGAACCCCGTAGGGAAAGGTGTCGAGCCAATCTGGAAAGCAGTACAGCGATTGCAGCCGAGCTCGTCCCGCTGATCGGCTACGCCCGCGCGGCGGCGGTGGCGGCACACGCGCAACGAAACGGAAACCTCCTTTGCGCGGTTGAGACGCTAGAGCCGGGGCTCGTCGCTCCCCTGGGCCAAATGCGAGCTGCGGCAAGCTCGTGAACGAGACTGCGACAATGGCTGAAGCAATTGATGGTGCGGCTCTGGTCGAGCGCCTTGCCCTAGCCGGCCGGCTCGAGCGGGCGCTGATCGGAGGCGAATGGACCCTGCCCGAACGTTCCAGCCCGTGCGCGGTCGTCGATCCCTCGACCGAGGAAAAGATTGCCGAAATCGCGCTCGCCGGCGCTTCCGACGTAGACCGCGCCGTTGGTGCCGCGCGGCGTGCATTCAAATCCTGGTCGGAAACGGCGCCAGTCGAGCGGGCCGAACTTCTCGACCGCGTTCACCAATTGATTCTGGATCGGGCGGAGCTGTTTGCGGCGGCCTTGTCGCTCGAGATGGGCGCAGCAATCAGCTTTGCTCGTGCCGCCCACGTCCCGTTCGCAGCCGAGCACATCCGCGTGGCACGCGACAATGCGCGGACCTACGAGTTCCTGAAGCATCGCGGCACGACCGCGATTCTCCGCGAGCCGATCGGTGTTTGTGCGCTGATCACTCCATGGAACTGGCCGCTCTATCAAATTACCGCAAAGGTGGGGCCCGCGCTCGCCGCGGGATGCACCGTGGTCCTGAAACCGAGCGAACTCTCCCCGCTAAGCGCGCTCCTTTTCGCCGAGCTCATGGAAGACGCGGGTGCTCCAGCGGGCGTGTTCAATTTGGTGAACGGCAGCGGAGCTGAAGTCGGGGCGGCGCTCGCCGAACATGCCGGCGTGGACATGATCTCAATCACCGGCTCGACCAGGGCCGGCGTCCTTGTAGCCCAGGCAGCAGCACCGACGGTGAAACGCGTCACCCAGGAGCTTGGAGGCAAGTCGCCCAACGTCATTTTGCCGGACGCGGACCTGCAGCGCGCCGTACCTGCGGGCATTGCGTCGGCGTTTCGCAACGTTGGGCAATCGTGCAGCGCGCCGACCCGGATGATCGTGCCGCGAGAGAAGCTCCTTGAAGTCGAGGATCTCGCGCGTTCGGTCGTCTCCGAATTCGTCGTCGGGGTTCCGAGCGACGAGCGGACGACGCACGGTCCGATTGCGAACCGGGCGCAGTTCGAACGCGTTCAGGGCATGATCCACCTCGGCATAGTCGAAGGCGCGCGGCTCGTCTGCGGCGGCCCCGGTCGTCCGCCGGGCCTGAACCGGGGCTTTTACGCCCGGCCGACCGTCTTTTCTGAAGTTGATCAGGGCATGACGATCGCGCGGGAGGAAATCTTTGGGCCGGTCCTGTGCCTAATTCCTTATGGCAGCGTCGAGGAAGCCATCGAGTTCGCCAACGATACCGTCTACGGCCTTGGCGCGCATGTGCAAGGCAAGGACATGGAACTCGCGCGTCGGGTCGCCGCGCAAATCCGTTCCGGGCAGGTCCATATCAACTATCCCGCCTGGGACCCGAGCGCTCCTTTCGGCGGGTACAAGCGCTCCGGCAACGGGCGTGAATATGGCGTCGAAGG
>CBJLMA010000088.1:0-7515 GCA_966424035.1 uncultured Sphingomonas sp.
GTACCTGCGTTGCTCGCCATGTGAAATTCCCGCTCTCTGTTGTTTCTCTTCGCTGCTTCCGCTGGGGACGGAATCAGCACGAAAAGCCCGCAACAAAACTGCCAGGCCCCCGCTTTGGCGAGAGTGACGAGCGGTTTGATTCGAGCTTGTGCGGCCAGATTCCCCACCGCAGGCGAAGAGTCAGGACCATCGCGAATATTTCACCGTTGGGGCCGCTTGTTGTGCGCCCGCTCAAATCCGGTAGCATCTTGCCGTTGCGACCCAGGCTCGAAGGGGGCGGGGATGCTGATTGCGCTGCTTGTGCCGGTCGTGCTGGCGACCCTCATGTTCACCTTCGTATTGGTCAAGGCTGCGGTTGCGAAACGAGCGACACCGACGCGCGAAACGATCCTATTGGGTGCGATAGTCAGCTTCTTCGACACGCTCGGCATCGGCTGTTTCGCGCCGAGCACTGCGTGGCTCAAGTTTCGGCACCTCGTTCCTGATCGACTGATCCCGCCGACGATCCTCGTCGGGCTGACCATCACAGCGGTCGTCGAATCGATCATCTTTCTTTTTCGTTTGGGCGTGACCGTCGATCCAGCGCTTCTGATCGGCTGCGTGCTGGCCTGCCTGATGGGCGGGCTGCTTGGTGCGCCGCTGGTTCACCGGACCCGCGTGTGGATCGTCCAGACCATAGTCGCGGCCGGCCTCCTCGCCGCAGCGATCGCTTATGCGATGACCAACCTCCACATGTTTCCCGGCGGCGGCACCGCTTCCTCGCTACCGCCAGCGCTCACCTTGCTTGCGATCATCGCCAATTTCATATTCGGCATTCTTCTGAACTACGGTGTTGGCAATTACGCGCCGACGCTGGTGGTCCTCAGCCTGATGGGCATGGATCCGAGGCTCTGCTTTCCGATCATGGCCGGAGCCGCTGCGCTGATGGGGGCGGGAGCGGGAGTCCGGCACGTCAATACCGGGCATCTCGATCTTCGTGTGGTTGTCGGCCTGACGATCGGCGGCATCCCGGCAGTACTCGTCGCCGCATATATCGTCATCGCAATGCCGCTGGTGCTGCTGCGCTGGCTCGTGCTGATCGTCGTTCTCTATGCCTCGGCCATCATGTTCCACGCCGCAATGCTCGGCCGCCGAGAACATCGGGCCGAGCCCGCGACCGCTGCCGTCGCCGAATAAGCGTCAGGAACAGTTGCGCCCATCAAACCATTGTTGGGGCCAGAGCGGTGGAGAAGGAGGTTTTGGTCATGCGCTCCATCCTGCTGTGGCTGATCGGTATTCCGATCCCGATCATCCTGTTGATCGCGCTCTGCACCCATCATTTTTGAAGTCCCGCTTTTGTCCGGGCTGCACGGGCGCACAGAGGTCCGAGGCGCGAGACAAACCGTGCATCCATTTCGCTGAACGCCGGTCGAAACCCAATGCCCGCGCCTCCCGCGAGCGCTATCCTTTGAATCATGAAGTCGACCATCCACCGCGCTGCGCTTGTCTGCACGGCTCTGGCCTTCGGGGTCTTCGCGGCCCCTACGGCGGCTCAGCAGACCGTGCCCGATCAACCATCTCCGCCGACGCAGACGGCGCCGGCTGTGCCGCCGGCTCTCCCGCCTGACCAGCAGACGGCACCGGAGGCGCCCCCGCCGTTCCCGCCGATGCCAGCGAGAGCCCCGAGGCACCGCTGGGTCGATGTCGGCGGTCATCGAGCCTCACATGCGCGCCATCGAGCCAGCCGCGCGCACCGCCACCGGGCAACCCACGCGCATCGCAGAGCGGCCCGCGTCCATCAGCAGGTGACCCATCCTAGCAAGAGGCTGATCCGCCGGTGCAGGAGCATGAGCCACCGTCAGATGCTGCGGAACAGCAGGTGCAAGGCGCTGATGAGAAGTCTGCACGAGGTGACGAAGCGCCATCGCCACCACCATTCGGCACGGCACAGGGCCGTGCACCCTTCTGGACACCGCCACCGCCGCCGGTGAGAGGGTCGCGGCTGTTGGCCGAGCTGTCGGCCTAAATGCCGCGAAGCATAGCGGTCGTCGTGACGGTGCCGCCCGAAGCAGTCAGCGTGTTCGGTGCAAGAGAATAGATGCGCCCGTTGGTTCCCTGCACCAGCACACGAGTGATGACGCCGTTGGCAGTTACCACGCGATAGACCGTGCCGACTTGCGTTCCATTGCTGAAGAACGGCATCCCGACGCTCACTCCGGTAAGCCCGGTGGTCGATGCGCCGGCGAGCACGCTATGCGAATTTGCGTGCGCGATAGCCGTTGCCGATGCGTGCAGCGGCCCCTGGCTGTTCAGTCGGGCTTGGCCATTCATTGCCGTGCCCGTCGAGCTATTGATCCCAGCCAGCCGCGCAGTAGTCGACAGCGTCCCGCCGCTGTAGGTCAGCTTGGTCGCGGGCACTGCGTAGAATCCGCCGTTCGTGCCCTTGACGATGACCACAGCGACCGAGCCGGTGCCGGTGGTGCGGATCTGCTGCACGGTGCCTACGGCGGTGCCATTGGAATATAATGTCGTCCCGGTCGTCAGACCGGCCAGCGCGCCGCTTGTTACCGTCTTCGTGGTGCTGGTGCCGGCAAGAACGCTGTTCGAATTGGCATGATCGATGCCGGTCTGCGACGCATGCGACAATGCCTGGCTGTTCAATCGTCCCTGGTCGCGCATGGACGAACCGATATTGTTGATACCGCCAAAGCCGCCGTTGCCGCCAAATCCGCCGTTGGCGCCAAAGCCGCCATTGCCTCCGCCCATTGCGCCAAAGCCGCCGGCATTGCCCATGCCGCCGCCACCGCCACCACCGCGCCCCTGCGCGTCCACGGCCGTTGAAATCATTGCTGCGCTTGCAAACGCGCAGAAAGCGAGTTTCCCAAGCATTTGCCCAACCTCCTGAATTCGCGCGGACGATAGCTGATCCGAAACGTTCGAAAAGTAAGGCATTTCGTTAGATTACCGGCAGTTCATCGGTTAACGGTGAGGCGGCGTCCTTGAGCGATGAACGGAGCAGCCGTTGTCCCGACATTCGCCCCGATCGCCTTGCGCGCGGTTGCGGAAGGCGGCGAGGTTGGGGCCGGCTCGGTTCAGTTGCGCCGAAAACGGCCGAACAGCCGGGCGAGCAGACCTTGTTTGGGCTGCGCGGCCGGTGCTCCCTCGACGGGGGCAAGACGCTGCCGCAGCGTTGGGCCGTTTGCCGAGGTATCAGCAGTCGGGTCCTCGCGAGGGACCCACGGCTTCATAGTCAGGGGCGCAAATGCCGGCTCCTGCGATGGTCCGGAGTGTTTGTCCGGGACGGCGCAGGACTGAGCCTTTCCAAGGACAGTGATGAAATCGGCGTTGATGTCGACTGCACCGGCGATCAGCCGGCAACCCGCGGGAAGCCCGTGCTCGGACAATGCCCGGTCGGTCGCCTGGAGGAACCGAGTGGCGAGCAACCAGCTCCCGAGCACATATTCCACATAGCCGCCAGGCGCGCGTCCCTCGACCCCGTCGCGGCCGTCGCGAAGGAACCGGCGGTGCTTGCAGTTGATGAGCGCAGTATTGAGCTCTGCAAGGCCCGAGAGCGTGCAATAGAATTCGACGTCTTCTTCAGCCCCGGCCCAGGCGGGGAGCTCCTTTGCGCATTCGCGGAGGAGGTCGGCCTCGTTTGCGTGGCTGAAGTTGAAAGCTTCGTCTGAAAAAAGGCCGAGCAGCAGATCGGGCTCGTGGGTCCGTCCGGCCTCGAACACCAGGTCCGGCGGGTTGCTGAGACCCAAGGTGATGCAGGTGATCCTCGGACCCTCCCATTCACCGAGGATTGGAAGGAGATCGTCCCAGCCTTCAAGGGCAACATCGGCTGCACTGGTTGCTTTGCACAGGCGGGCAAGCGCGCCGTCGAAGCCGGCAAGATGGGCAGCAATGCGCGCATCCGCGTCGGCGGCGCGGCCGGCGCAAAGCAGGGCGCGCATCTCCTCAATCCAGGCGAGTTCGCCGGCCCGCTCGAGGAACGTGATCTGTAGGGGGTTGGGCTCGGCAGGTTCATGATAGACGCGCACGCCTTCGACCCGCTTCGGATCGGGAATCGGCACGAAATGCGGATGCTGTGCGCCGATGCTCGAATTGGCATTCATTGGCGATATTCCCCACGGGGCTCCAGGCCTCACTGGCGGAGCAGTGTAATGCGAGACCGTTAAATGAAGATTGTGGGCGGCGTATTTGGTTATGGCGCCGGGAATCGGCTTGTTGATAATCGCTGCGATTAACGCGCATCAACGACCAGCCGTGCTTTCGCCGCGGTCAGCTTCTCTCGATCTGGGTGGCGCATGAGACTAGGGCGGTTCACTGTTTGACGGAAGGTGGCTCAATGACCAACAAGATTGTGGCTTTGACCGTATCCGCGGCTCTTCTCGCCAGCGCTGCGCCGGCTGCCGCCTCCGCGCCCGAGCCGCAGACTGGCGGCCAAGGAGGGTGGCTGATGCTGAGCATGCTCTCCTCGAGCAGTGCTGCGGGCGATGCTGGGGCAGCCGCTCAGCCGCAGACCGACGCTCCGCCGCCGCAGTCGCTCCCGGTCGCGCCCAATTCCGCAACGAACGGCGGGATTCCCACGCCTCCAATTCCGGTAATCGCAATCTGGCTTGCCGAGATCGGGGTCGCGATCTGGATTGCTACCAGGCACCATCATCACGTGGTGTTTCCGAACAGCCCAGCCTGAGCGGCTTGGGTAGCTCGGCGCGGGGCAGCCTTGGTCATGCGTTTCAACTTTGGGAAGTGGACCTGAGGCGAAACGGCCTCTGATCCCCGCTTTCGCGGCAGGTTCCAGTTCTTCGCGCTTTCGGCCCCTTCACATCCCCGAAACCCCTCGCTATCAGGCCGGCCAATCGCTCGGGATGCCGTTCCGGGCGGCGTCGCCTACGTGCCGTCCAGGCACAACCGAATAAGCGTCTCAAAAGGGGTAGAATGGCCACCAAGGCACAATCGGCTGAGGGTTCCACGACCACAGGTGGGGCCGGAGAAGGCGCCGGGGGAGAAGAGGGCGTCCGCCGCCGCGACTTCCTCAATGTCGCAGCGGTCAGCTTCGTGGGCGTCGGCGGCGTCGCGGCGCTCGCTCCATTGACTGTCCAGATGTCGCCGTCGGCCGACGTGCTCGCGCTTGCGACCACGGAAGTTGACATCTCCAAGGTCCAGCCGGGCCAGGGCATCAAAGCGCAGTGGCGCAAGCAGCCGGTATTCATCCGCAACCTGACGCCCAAGGAAATTCAGCAGGCCGATGCGGTTCCGATCTCGAGTCTTCGCGATCCGCAGACGCTCGCCGAGCGGACCAAGCCGGGGCACAAGAACTGGCTGATCACGCTCGGTGTCTGCACCCACCTCGGCTGCGTGCCGCTGGGCATTGGCGAGGGCGAGAATCGAGGGCCCTATGGTGGCTATTTCTGCCCCTGCCACGGGTCGATGTACGACACTGCGGCGCGCATCCGGCAGGGACCGGCGCCGAAGAACCTCCTGGTTCCCGATTACCAGTTCACGTCGCCGACGACCGTTACGATCGGCGCTAAGGGGAAGTGAGTAGATGAGCTTTTCCTGGGCCAAGCCCTACGAACCCAAGCATCCGTTCATGAAATGGCTGGATGAGCGCCTGCCCTTGCCGCGCATCGCTTATGGAGCGGTCGGCGGCGGTTATCCGGTGCCGCGCAATCTCAACTATTGGTGGAATTTCGGCTTTTCGGCCGGGATCTTCCTGACGATCCAGATCGTCACCGGAATCGTGCTCGCAATGCATTATTATGCGACCACCGACGGCGCGTTCAATTCGGTCAATCAGCTGATCATGCGCGACGTCAACGCCGGCTGGCTGCTTCGCTACGCGCACATGAACGGCGCGAGCTTCTTCTTCATCGCAATCTACATCCACATCTTCCGCGGGCTCTATTATGGCTCGTACAAGGCGCCGCGCGAGCTGGTGTGGATGCTTGGGCTCGTCATTTACCTGTTGATGATGGCGACCGCGTTCATGGGCTATGTGCTTCCCTGGGGGCAGATGAGCTATTGGGGCGCGCAGGTCATCACCGGCTTCTTCTCCGCCTTCCCGCTGGTGGGTGAGCCGATCCGCGTCTGGCTGCTCGGCGGCTATGCGCCCGACCAGGCCGCACTGACGCGCTTCTTCTCGCTCCATTATCTGCTGCCGTTCGTGATCGCGGCCGTGGTGATCCTCCACATCTGGGCCCTGCACATCCCGGGCTCGGGCAATCCGACGGGCGTCGACGTGAAGGATGAGAAGGATACCTTGCCCTTCCATCCTTTCTATACGGCCAAGGACGGCTGGTTCGTCGGCGCGTTCCTGCTGGTCTATGCGATCGTCACTTTCTACGCGCCCAACTTCTTGGGACATCCGGACAACAACATTCCGGCCAACCCGCTTGCGACTCCCGCCGAGATCGTCCCCGAATGGTATTTCTGGCCCTTCTACGCGATTCTCCGCTCCTTCACCTTCGACTTCATCCTCCCCGCGAAGCTGTGGGGCGTCCTGGCCATGTTCAGCTCGATCCTGCTGCTCTTCTTCCTGCCGTGGCTCGATAAGTCGCCGGTCCGCTCAGGGAGCTACCGACCGATGTTCCAGCGCTTCTTCTGGTTGCTGGTGATCGACGTGCTGCTGCTCGGCTGGGCTGGCGGCGGAGCGCCGACCCCGCTCAGGAATGCGATCGGCCAGATTTGCGCGGCTTATTATTTCCTGCACTTCCTCGTGATCCTGCCGCTGGTCTCGAAATTCGAAACGACTCTGCCGCTGCCGAACTCGATCACCCAGAGCGTGCTGCACGGAGAGGAAGCCGAGGCAGCGCCGGCTGGGCAGGCGAAGAAGCGCGGCGGCTCGGTCGCCACCGCGGCCGCGCATTAAGGGGGCAGACAAACAGATGGTCCGTGTAATTGGTTTCCTGGTCGGTCTCGTCTTCGCGGGGGTCCTTCTCATTTCGCTGATCACGGGGGTTGCAACCTATATCAGCAGCCCGCCGGCGCCGCTTGCGGCGGAGGAGTTCCACCTCAAGCCCAAGCATCTGGAGCTCGCCTCCGATGGACCGTTCGGCAAGTTCGACCGGGCGCAGCTGCAGCGCGGACTCCAGGTCTATACGGAAGTCTGCTCGGCCTGCCACAGCCTGAAGCTGGTCTCGTTCCGTGACCTCAAGGATCTTGGCTACAACGATGCCGAGATCAAGGCTTATGCCGGCTCGGGCAAGCAGTGGAAGATCCAGGTTCCGAGCATCAATCCGGAGACAGGCGAAGCAACTACCCGCAAGCCGCTGCCGTCCGACACCTTCCCGCCGCCATTCCCGAACGAGGTTGCGGCGCGCGCTGCGAACAACAACGCGCTTCCGCCCGATCTGTCGCTCATCACCAAGGCGCGCGAGGGTGGGGCAGCCTATGTCTATTCGCTGCTGACGGGATTCCAGAACCAGCCCGCAGAGCTGCTGAAGAAATTCCCCGACGCGAAGACCCCGCCGAATCTCCATTACAATCCCTATTTCGCGAACCTCAATATCGCCATGCCGCCGCCGCTGA
>CBJLMA010000089.1:0-7493 GCA_966424035.1 uncultured Sphingomonas sp.
TGGCGCGCGGTGACCACCGGCGCAAAATCACGCTCGCCGAATATGGCTTCCGCCTTCCCAGCTGCATCGACAACCGGCCGCTGAGGTTCAACGAATGGGACGCGATGCGCCCGCAGACGACCTTCGTCTCGGCGACTCCGGGCCCGTGGGAAATGAACGAGACCGGCGGCGTCTTCTCCGAGCAGGTGATCCGCCCCACCGGCCTCATCGACCCGCCGGTCGAGATCAAGCCGGTCGAGGATCAAGTCGACGACCTTGTCCAGGAGGCCAAGGAGACCGCGCGCAAAGGGTATCGTACGCTCGTCACGACGCTGACCAAACGCATGGCCGAGGACCTGACCGAATATCTCCACGAGGCGGGTCTGAAGGTCCGTTACATGCACTCGGATGTCGAGACCCTGGAGCGCATCGAATTGATCCGCGAGCTTCGCCTGGGCGTCTATGACGTGCTTGTCGGCATCAACCTGCTGCGCGAGGGACTCGACATTCCCGAATGCGGCCTGGTCGCAATCCTCGATGCCGACAAGGAAGGATTCCTCCGCTCCGAAACTTCGCTGATCCAGACCATCGGCCGCGCCGCCCGCAACGTCGAAGGGCGCGTCATCCTCTATGCCGACAGCGTCACCGGCTCGATGGAGCGCGCGCTCGCGGAAACCGGCCGCCGACGCGAGAAGCAGCTCGAATATAATGCCGCGCACGGGATCACTCCGGAAAGCGTCAAGCGCAACATCACCGACCTGCTCGCTGACGTTTCCGAGCGCGACCATGTGCTGGTCGAGACCGGCGACGAAGAGCGCCCGCATCTCGTCGGGCACAATCTCAAGGCCTATATCGGCGACCTTGAGGAGCGGATGCGCAAGGCCGCGGCCGACCTTGAGTTCGAGGAAGCCGCGCGGCTGCGCGACGAAATCCGCCGTCTTGAAGAAGACGAGCTTGGAATCCCCGACTTTGAACGTGTCGCTCCGCGTCCGCTCGGCCATTCGAGCGAAGGCAAGCCCGGCACGCGCAAGGGCCGGTTCGGCAAGCAGAGCCGCACGCGATTTGGCGGCCGGCGTTAGGCTGAGGCTAAGACTAGAACCGCGCTTTCAGCCCGAGCTGCCCACTGACCTCGTTGCCGCCCTTGCGGCCGAACGTCGTCGAGGCAGAGGCGTCGATGCTTACCCTGCCGAGCAGATTCGCGCTCGCACCGCCCGACAGGCGCGCGTAGGTCTGCTTGCGGCCCGGCACCGCCCAGCTGTTGACGATAGCCGGAGCGCTGGTCTGGGCGAAGGTGATGAGCCGGTCGTTCCCCGTGAAGTTCCGTTCGGCGGTCAGGTCGACGAACGGGTGGAGACCTGCGAGATCACCGCGTGCCTCGAGGCCGGCTTGACCAGTGAGGGCCTTGTCACTTTGGCTGCCGACGTTGAGCGTCAGCGCCGGATCCCCGCTCTCGGTATAAGCATCCACTTTCGCATGTGCATAATCGAGCGCGACGATCGGCCCCAGCTTCAGCGCGGCAACCGACCAGAGATAGCCACCCTTGGCTCCGGCGAGAGTGTGGCTGCCGTGCGGACCGGCGGTCATCGGCTCGACCACGCCCGAGCGGGTGATGCGGTTCCGGTCTTTGCCGTAGCCAATATAAGCCTGGCCGAAGAGGCCGCCGACATCGAGACTGCCGTAGGCGCCGATCTGCCAAGTGCGTGCGCGGTCGCGCGATGAGTCGTTGCCGAAGGTTGCTTTGGGGCGGCTGTAATTGCCGGCGATGCCGACCAGGCCTCCTGGCACTCCATATTCGGCGCCGATCGTCGCTCCGATGCCGCGGATCTCGAACGCCGAATTGACATCGGTCCGTCCGACATTGCGCGAGAATGCATCGCCGACCAGGTACAGCCGAAGCCCCTCGCTCCCTTCTCCGCGGCCATAAAGATCGCCTCGGCTCGATAGCGTCCGGCCCCACTGCCGCGCAGTGTCCAGTTCGAGGTCGGACGGTGCCTGAAGCGTCAGCGGTGCAGCGAGCTGCGTCGCCACATATTTGCCGACAATCGTGAAGCCGGTCGAGGTGAGATGCAGCGCATCGCCATAGAACAGATATCCATTCGAGTTCACGACGCAGGTCGGATCGGGAAAAATCGGGCAGACCAGGCCGTTCGTGATTCCGTAAGCCGCAGGATTGGCGCTGATGTTATTCGCTACCTGCGTCAGGTCGAGATAATGGACGATTGCACCGCGGCTCGCATATCCGGCGAGGACCTGCTGCGCGCCGCTATTGTACGCGCTCGAAAATGCTGCCCGCACCGCCTGGGCCGAAGGGTTATTCGCAACTTCGGGCAGCAGCGCCGCATTTCCGGCGAGAAAGCTGATGGTGGGGGTGCCGCGTGCCATCACCAGATCGAAATTCTGTTTGAAGGCCGTAACCGATGCGGCGGCTGCGGCCGGCGCTCCAGCGAGCGTTCCGCCGGCCAGCTGATAATATCGCGAGTCGTTTCCGCCGATCGACAATGCGACAAGATCGCTGCGCGTCAGGCTCGTGTTCACGCTCGGAAAGCCGAGCGTGCCGCCACCGGAAAGGAATTCCTGCACTTCGAACGGAAAGCCGGGCAAGCCAGCAGTCCCATTGCCGGTCGTGCTCGCGCCGCCGATCGCGAAATTATACTGCTGCACCTGAAGGATGGTGGTCAGCGTATCGATGTAGTTGCTGCCGCCGGAGAAGCGACCGGTCGTATAGACCTGAGTGGAGACGGGGTTGATTCCGGCAAGCCGAAGCGCGTTGCCGATATCGGCATAGGAATCTCCGAACACGATGATCCGGTCGATCTGCTGAGCCTCAGCTGAAGTCGACACGTTGGTCAGTGCAAACGCCGAGGCGCAAGCGAGCGCGCGGGCAATGCGACGAGGATTCATTGACTTTTCTCCCCTGAGCTCGGGCAAAACACTCCCGAGCCTCCAGAGGGCGATCGTGACGATTATCGACACCAGTGCAAGTAGTCGCGCGCTGCCGCTTCCAAGTGCGCGCGCGAATGACGCAATATTGCAACAGTCGACGGGGCGGCGACAGGGCGGCCCCGCCGGCCGGGATCAGCGAAGCACGCCCTTCTTTTCCATGCTCCACGAATACCAGAGCAGGAAGATGGTGATGAGAATGATCAGCCATGGCATGAATGCCATCCCACCCTGCTTCATGCTTGCAGGCATGTTGGCGATAGTGAGCTGGTAGCCGAGGCCGACTACGGCGCCCACGCACGACAGGGCCATTGCCCAGACCGCATAACGATTGCGCATCAGCAGCAGGATTGCACCGATGAGGCCGCCCCAGACGCCAATCGCCCAGAAGCCAGTCAGCCAGCCGGGAAGGCTTGCCATATAAGCCAGCTGGTCGGCCGGCATCTTCGCCAGCCATGCCGGGCTTTTCAGGTTGGTCATCGTGTAATCGAGAGAGCCAAAGCCATTGAACAAAAGTGCCAGGGCGCCGACGATCCACAGGTGCAGGGGCACACGAGCTTCAGTAGTTGTCGCCATTTTGAATATCCCCCTCCATGCCGCGGTTCATTTCGCGCGGCGGACAAAGGAGGCTCCGATTCATGGATGGCGTCAAGGCCTCGCGGCTATGGCGTTCGTTCCACGGCGATTTCGACTTTGAGGATCTTGCCCAGGGCACTTGCCAGCGAACTCATTTCATAAGGCTTCTGCAATAACGGAAATCCGTTCGTGTCGGCGACGCGCTCGCTGTAGCCGGTGGTCAGGAGCACCGGGAGCTCGGGAAATCGGTCGCGCACCCTATGGGCGAGCTCGATGCCGCTAATTCCGCCGGGCATTACGACATCAGTGAAGACGATCGTCGGTCGCTGCTCGCCCGAGAGCCGTTCCAAAGCCTCTTTTGCACTGTGCGTGACAATCGCTTCGAAGCCGAGCTCATTGAGCATTCCGGCAGCGAGTTCTGCGACAAAATGATCGTCCTCGACGAGCAGCACGCGCCCGAGCGCCTGTTCGCCATTGATCCGCGGTTCGGACGGGGCGCCGCGGCTCGCGGGCAGATAAAGCGTGAAGGTCGAGCCCTTGCCGGTTCGGGATTCAACTGTGATCGCGCCGCCGATCTGCTTTGCAAAGCCGAAAACCTGGCTGAGACCGAGACCGGTGCCTTCGCCGAACGCCTTGGTCGTAAAAAAGGGTTCGAACACCCGCTCCATCAATTCGTCACTCATTCCCTCGCCGGTGTCGGCAATGCGCAGCGCGACAAATTCCCCGCGAAGCCCCTCCGGCTTGCCTTTGAGCAGCTCATTGGTCGCACTGATCTTGAGCGTTCCGCCCTCCTTCATTGCGTCGCGTGCATTGAACGCGAGATTGAGGAGCGAAAGCTCGAGCGCGCCTGGGTCCGCATCGACGTTCCAGACATGATCCGAAATCTCGATCACGAGCTCGATGTTGCTGCGAACCGACGGACGGATCAGGGTTGTCAGATCGGGAAGGAACGACTTGAGGTCGATCGCCTTGATTTCCAGCTGCTGCGCGCGAGCAAAAGCAAGCAGCTGCCTCGTGATGCTTGCTCCGCGCAGCGCTGAATTTCGGATTCCCTCGAGCATCCGTCTCAGCCGCTCTTCGTCGCCAAGATTGCGCATCGCCAGGTCGCACGCACCGAGAATCGCGGTCAGCAGATTGTTGAAATCATGAGCAAGGCCGCCGGTGAGCTGCCCCAAGGCCTCCATCTTCTGCGAGCGGAACAATTGGTCACGCGATTCCTGGAGGCGCAGCTGGGCCTCGCGCTTCTCCGTCATGTCGCGGGTGATCTTCGCAAATCCGATGAGCTTGCCCTCTTCGTCGTGGACTGCATCGATCACTGCATTTGCCCAGAAGCGGCTCCCGTCCTTGCGGATGCGCCAGCCTTCCGCCTCGTAGCGGCCGGTTTCGCGCGCCGTTTCAAGCGCGCGCTTGGGCACGCCCGCTTCGAACTCTTCGGGCGTATAGAATCGGCTGAAATGTTCGCCCATGATCTCGTCGGCTGAATAGCCCTTGATGCGCTGGGCACCCGGATTCCAGCTCGCCACCCGCCCCTCGGGATCGAGCATGAAAATTGCATAATCGGTGACGCTCTGGACCAGCAGTCGAAAGTGCCGTTCGGCGTCCAGCAGCGATTGCCCGGCGTCGGTTTTCCTGGTCATCTCGCGGTGAAGCGCTCCTCACAGGCGCAACGGGGGTTCTGTCGCGCGAGATTCAGAACACGCAAGCCGTCGTTACGGTTGCAGCAATAAACCGATATGGGCTGCCGCGTCAGCGACGCGACGAAGGCCTGTGCTCTTTCGTCAGACGGCTCATCAGTATCGCAGCACGCATCGCCTGCTTGAAGATTGAAGGGATGTCGACGGTTTCGGAGGCCGTATGCGAGCCATCGCTCGCAGGGCCCAGGCCGACCAGTCCATCGACATCCGCCGCGACGAAGCTGATGTCGCCCGCTCCGCGCTTGACCGGGTCGAGTTCGCCCATCTCCGCCAGGCCCATGTCGGAATTCACCCTGTTCAATCGAGCGAGCAGCGCGCGATTGCCCTCCGTCGGCGGCATCGGCGGATAATTGTCGTCATTGAAGCTGATCTCGGAGTGCGTTCCAGCGAGGGATTGAGCGACGATTGCGCGCATCTTGGCGCGCGTGCGGTCGATCTGGTCCTGGCTGATCGCACGCAGGTCGCCGCGCGCGACTGCAGCAGCGGCGATGATGTTGGTCTTTCCGGTCGCCTGCAGCCGGATCTTCTCAGGGTCCAGCCCGGCCGTCTGGCCGCCGCCGACCAGCCCGACATTGTAGGTTAGCTTGTCTTCGGTCAGCTCGCGCCGGAACTGGTCGAGGATCCGCGCAAGCTCGTAGATTGCGCCATAATTGCCTGGTCCGACGCCCGCCGAATGAGCGCTTCGACCGGTCACGGTCAGAGTCCAGCTCCCTGCGCTCCGACGTGCGATCGAGCCCATATCCTGCCCATTCTCCTGAGCCAGGTCCTCGAAATCGAGCGCCACGTCCGACTTCCTTCCTTCGGCGATGAGGTCGCGGCGCGAGATGGATCGGGGATTGCCCGCATCTTCTTCGTCGCCGGTCAGGAAGACTGTAATATTGGCATTCTTGAGCGTCCCTGCGGCCTCCATCGCGCGCAGCGCTGCGACGATCACCGCAATTCCGCCTTTGTCGTCGCCGGCACCCGGACCGCGTGCCTGATCGCCCGTTCGGATCCAGCGCTGGAACGGCGAATCCGCCTCGAACACCGTATCGAGGTGCGCGATCAGCAGCAGACGCTTGCCGTGGCGGCTGCCGGCGTGACGCGCAACCAGATGGCCAGCGCGGCCTGCCGCGCGCATGTCGATCCACTGCGTCTTGAATCCCAGCTGTCGAAACTCCGGCTCAACCATGCGCCGGACCGATTCGACGCCGGCCAGGTTCATCGTCCCGCTGTTCTGATCTACCCAGCGCTGCAGCATGTCGGTGGTCCGCTGCTGCTCGGAATCGACGGTGCGGATCATCACTTGCTCGGCGGCGGTGAGCGCGGCGGAGGCGGGAGCCGTGAGGAGCAGGGTGAGCGCTCCAACCACGAACAGGAGTCGTGAACTCATGGCCAAAGTCTAGCGACGCTCGTCCAACCAGCACAAGTCTCACGGGGGGAGGGGGGGACATGTTTCGGACCCTATTTTCTGAGATCGGTTCGGACGGTCACCGGAAATGGATTGGATTGGCGTTCAACGGTCGTTGCGACACTCCAGGTGGCTGCTTAATGGCCCGCGCATGATCACCATCGTCCTGCTCGTCATCTCCAATATCTTCATGACGCTCGCCTGGTACGGGCATCTCAAATTCCCGCATCTGCCGATGATCGCCGCAATCCTCATCGGTTGGGCAATTGCACTGATCGAATATTCCTTCGCAGTGCCCGCCAATCGTATTGGCTTTGCTCAGGGATTTAGTGGCGGGCAGCTGAAGATCATCCAGGAAGTGATCACGCTCGGAGTGTTCGCGCTGTTCGCTGCGCTCGTGTTGAAGGAGCCGATCGGCTGGCGCTATATCGGCGCCTTCGGCTGCCTCGCCGGTGCCGCAGCCTTCATGTTTGTCGGCAAGGCTTGACGCTTACCCCTCTCGCGCCATTCTTGGTCTGACAGGGAACCCGAATGACTCCAACTCGCCTCAACGCGCTGACCGATGGCGTGGTCGCGATCGTGCTCACGATCATGGTGCTCGAGCTCAAGTTTCCGGCAGAGCCGAACCTGCGCGCGGTGCTTGCAGTGCTTCCGCTCCTCGCCGCTTACTTGCTCGCCTTCATCAACGTTGCGATCTACTGGAATAATCATCATCACATGATGCAGTCGGCGCACCGGGTGACCGGCGCGGTGCTCTGGGCCAATCACGCGCTCTTGTTCTGGCTGACCCTCTTCCCGCTGATGATCCGCTGGATCGATGAGGCGGGAATCACGTCATTGCCGGTCGCATCGTTCGGGTTCGTGCTTGTCGGCGCCGCCTCTGCCTATCTGATTCTGGAACGCGCACTGATCCG
>CBJLMA010000090.1:0-7458 GCA_966424035.1 uncultured Sphingomonas sp.
TCAAGCGCCTCGGTCGCAGCCCGAAGCGACTCACCCCCGACCGCGCGCTGATGACCATGGATAAGGCGTTTCTTGCCGCTTATTCGCTGCGCCTGGTCGCGACCTGTCACCGGCGCAGCGCCTTCGCGATGGGAGGTATGTCGGCTTTCATCCCGGTGAAGGGCGACGAGGCGGCGAACGCAGGCGCTCTCGAGAAAGTCCGCGCGGACAAGCTGCGCGAGGTTGGCAACGGCCACGACGGAACCTGGGTCGCGCACCCGGCGCTGGTGCCGGTGGCTGCGGAGGTATTCGCGAGAATCGCCCCGAACCAGCTGTCAAAGATTCCTGAGCATATCCCCGGCCGCGAGGAGATGCTGCAGCTGCATGAGGGCGAGCGAACCGAAGCCGGCGCACGGGAAAATATTCGCGTTGGCGTCCAGTATCTGGCCGCTTGGCTCGGCGGGAAGGGCGCCGTCCCCCTCTACAATCTGATGGAAGATGCTGCGACTGCGGAAATCTGCCGTACGCAACTGTGGCAATGGCTGAAGTTCGAAGCGCCGCTGGGCGATGGCCGCCGCTTCACCCTCGACTTGTTCGAGCAATGGTTCGAGGAGGAGGTTGGCCTCCTCGTCGACGTGCCCAACATCGGCGAAGCCGCGCGGCTGATGCACAACATGATCATCGCCGATGATCTCGTCGAATTCCTGACGCTGCCGGCCTACGAGCTGCTAGATTAGGTTTCCGACATTGGAAGGCGTCAGGGCGAATAGAGGCGCCTTCGTCGCAATAGGCTTCCAGCGTGAAGACCTGGTCGTGCTCGAACGATAATTGACCCATGGGGGCAAAAAAAGGGCGCCAGAATCGCTTCCGACGCCCTGCTTGTTTGTGCAGTAAGAAAGATTAAGCCGCCTTCTTCTCCAGCGCGCTCTTCGCCTGGGCGATGATGGCGCTGAACGCCTCGGCCTCGTGCATCGCGATGTCGGCGAGCACCTTCCGGTCGAGGGTGACGCCGGCGAGGTTCAGCGCGTGCATGAACTGGCCGTAGGTCAGACCCTCGGCGCGCACTGCGGCGTTGATACGCTGGATCCAGAGCGCGCGGAAGCTCCGCTTCTTCACCTTGCGGTCGCGATAAGCGTATTGCCCCGCCTTCTCGACCGCCTGGCGGGCGACGCGGATCGTATTCTTGCGGCGGCCGTAATAGCCCTTCGCCTGTTCAAGGATTCGCTTGTGCTTGGCGCGGGTGGTCACACCCCGTTTGACACGTGCCATGGGTGGACCTCCTTACTTCAGGCCGTAGGGGGCCCAGGCCTTCACGCGCGCCGTGTCGGCGTCGGCGAGAATCTCTGTGCCGCGGTTCTGGCGAATATATTTGGCGTTGTGGCTGATCAGCCGGTGGCGCTTGCCCGCCACCCCATGCTTGATCTTGCCGGTCGCCGTGAGCTTGAAGCGCTTTTTGACGCCGCTCTTGGTCTTCAGCTTGGGCATTTCGTCTCCTTAATGCGCCCATCAGAGCGCGACATTATCCAACCGCCACGGCAGCCCTTTCGGCCGGGCCATTGGTTTTCCAAGGATCTGGAAAGGAGCGCGGCTATAGAGGCGGATCGGTGCTCTTGCAACTACCATGGCAGCTCAGAACCGCTGCGCCGGAGGAACTTGCCGGTGTCGGCGATCGAAAGTCTGTCGATCAGCGCGCGAATGTCGCCGACGCTCTCTCCCGTGGTGATTTCAGCGCCGGCGCCGCCCATCCGCGTCTTGACCCAGCCAGGGCTTACGAGTGCGCAGGTGATGCCGTGGCTACGCGCCTCGAGGGCCAGGCTGTTCCACGCCATGTTCAGCGCCGCCTTGGAGGTGCGATAGGGAATCCAGCCGCCGCCATTGTCGCCAATGCTGCCCATGCCGCTCGAAATCGCGATCATTCTGCCGCGATTGGTCATCCGCGAGAGCAGTGCTTTGGCGAGCTGATAGGGGGCGATGACATTCACCATCATCATCAGCTGCCAGTCGCGTGCATTCTGCGGGCCGTCGGGGGTCATCGGATGATTGGTCCCGGCATTGGCAATGAACAGGTCGAGACTGTCGATCTTCGCGGGAAAAGCAGCGACTGCGTCGGGATCCGAAAGGTCAAGCGATTCGACGCGAACGCCAAGTTCGTCGAGCTCTGCGCTTGACCGTCGTGTGGTGCCGATGACGTCCCAGCCAGCGGACGAATATTGCCGCGCGAACTCCAGTCCGATGCCCCTGTTCGCTCCGGTGATCAGCACCTTTGCCATGTCGGTTCTCCTTGCCCGCTCAACGCGGGAGCGCCGCCGAACGCCTCCGCCTGGATTTCGACCAGCTCCTCATTCCGCCGCCTGGGCGGTTTCCTCGAGCAGCTGTTCGGCCGCCTGGCGGTACCAGAGATCGGCATAGAGCCCGCCCAGGTCGAGCAGCTCATCATGAGTTCCGCGCTCGGCGACCCGGCCCTCGTCGAGAACAATGATTTGATCGGCGTTGACGATCGTCGACAAACGATGCGCAATCATGATCGTCGTCCGGCTTTGGGAGACGCGGTCGAGCGTTTCCTGGATCGCCTGTTCGGTTCGGCTGTCGAGGGCGCTGGTCGCTTCGTCGAGCACGAGAATCGGCGGGTTCTTGAGCAGAGTCCGGGCAATTGCAACGCGCTGCTTCTCCCCGCCGGAGAGCTTGAGCCCGCGTTCGCCGACCATCGATTCATATTTGTCGGGAAGCGCTGCGATGAAGCGGTCGATTGCTGCCCCGCCTGCCGCGGCTTCGATTTCATTCTGGGCCGCACCGTCGCGGCCGTAGCCGATGTTGTAACCGATCGTGTCATTGAACAGCACCGTATCCTGCGGGACAATTCCGATCGCTGCGCGCAGACTGCTTTGGTTTACCCCGGAAATGTCCTGGCCGTCGATGGTGATGCGCCCTGCTGACGGATCGTAGAAGCGGTAGAGCAGCCGTGCGATGGTCGATTTGCCCGCGCCCGACGGGCCGACGATGGCGCAGCTCGTGCCTGCGGGAATGTCGAAGTCGAGGCCTTTCAATATGTCGCGGTCGGGCTCGTAGCCGAACCGGACAGTCTCGAAGCGAACCCGCCCGCGAGTAACCGTCAGCGGCGGGGCACCCGGCCTGTCGACCACTTCGGCGGGTGTATCGAGGAGGTCCCACATCGCTTCCATGTCGATGAGGCCCTGGCGGATCGATCGATAGACCCAACCGAGCATGTCGAGAGGGCGAAAGAGCTGCATCAGAAGGCCGTTGATCCAGATGACATCGCCAGGCGTGAAGCGGCCACGGCTCCAGCCCCAGACGGTGAAGATCATCGCCCCGGCCATCATCAGGTTGGTGATCAGCGACTGGCCGATGTTCAGCCAGGCGAGCGACACCTCGTTGCGGACCGAGGCGCGCGCGAAAGCGCCGACCGCTTCCTCGTATCTCTTGGCTTCGCGGTCCTCGGCGCCGAAATATTTGACTGTCTCGTAATTGAGGAGCGAATCGACCGCTCGGCCGATCGCCCTGTTGTCGACGTCGTTCATCTGGCGCTGGATGTGCGTGCGCCAGTCGCTCACCTTGCGCGTAAAGGTGATGTAGAGGATGACGATCGCTAGGGTCGCGGCGACCAGCCCGGCACCGAACTTCACATAGAAAATGATGCATATTCCCGCGAGCTCGATGAGCGTCGGAGCAATGTTGAAGAGGATGAAGTAGAGCATCATGTCGATGCTCTTGGTTCCGCGCTCGACGATCTTGGTCAGCGATCCGGTGCGCCGCTCGAGATGGAAGCGAAGCGACAGGTCGTGGACGTGGCGGAACACCTGCCCTGCCAGCCGACGCGCTGCATCCTGCCCGACTTTCTCGAAGATTGCGTTGCGGATATTGTCGGACACTACTCCGCCAAAGCGGGCGAGAGCGTAAGCGAGGACGAGGCCGGCAACCACGGCAAAGGCCACATGTGCACTCATTCGGTCGACTGCGACCTTCAATGCATAGGGGCCGACGAAACCGACCGCTTTGCCGGCAAGCACCAGCAGCACCGCAATGACCACCCGCGCCCGCAACTCCGGCTCGCCCTTCGGCCACAGCATCGGCAAGAATCGCCATAACGCTGCGAACCCGCTGTTGGGCTTCGTCTCCTTTGCGACCTCCGCTGCCATCGGGTCTTAAGTAGGAACGTGCATGGCGCGGAGCAAACCGGTCGAGCCAAGCACCCGCCTGCGTCGAAGCGCCCGCCTGTCCGGACCGGAGTCAGGAACCACCCCCGTTTGCGATGGTTCGAGAAGGATCAAAGCGATCAACATTGCGACCCGCACCCATCGTTCGCGCCAATGCCAACCGCCCATCGATGGCCCACCGAACCACGAGCCGGAGGTGGCTGCACTGGTCGAATCAGAGGGAAGGGACGGGGTCGCTTCGAAGGAGCAAGGCAATGTCCGACGTCATGGAGCCAATGATCCATGAAGATCAGCTTCCGGGTCACGAGAGCGCATTGGAGCCCAAGCCTGATTGGGAGCCGCGCTACAAAGGCTCCGATCGGTTGAAAGGGAAGGTGGCGCTGGTCAGCGGTGCCGACAGCGGCATCGGGCGGGCGGTCGCCGCCCTGTTCGCGCGGGAGGGCGCCGACGTTGCGATCATTTATCTGTGCGAACATGACGACGCCGCAAAAACCAAGCAGATCATTGAGCAGGAGGGTCGCCGCGCAATCACGATTGCCGGTGATATTGGCGACAGGGCCTTCTGCGACCGTGCGGTGCAGCAGACGCTCGACCAGCTCGGCCGCCTCGACATCCTCGTCAACAATGCCGGCGAACAACATAGCGACAAGGACATAAGTGACATCACTGAAGAGCAGCTGAGGCGTACCTTCCAGACCAATGTCTTTGGGATGTTCTATTTGACTCAGGCCGCGGCGCCGCACCTCAGCCACGGATCGGCGATCATCAATTGCACGTCGGAGACGATGTACGCAGGTTCAAGGCACCTGCTAGACTATAGCGCGACCAAGGGGGCGATCACCGCCTTTACCCGCTCGCTTGCCTTGAACCTCGTGAAGAAAGGTATCCGGGTCAATGCAGTCGCTCCGGGCCCGATCTGGACTCCGCTCAATCCGTTCGGCGGGCAGGATCCGGAGAAGATACCGGAGTTCGGCAAATCGACGCCGATGGGCCGGCCTGGTCAGCCGAACGAGGTTGCCCCGGCCTTCCTGTTCCTCGCCTGCGAGGACTCGAGCTACATGACCGCCCAGGTGCTGCACCCCGATGGCGGGGATACGACGTCGAGCTGACCGATTGTAGCGCACTGTCCATTTCCGGACAGGAGCCTGCTCTGTCGGCGCGCGGAAGTAGGAATTCTCACCAAACAGCGGCGCGATTCGCCGACAGAATTTGCAAGCTTCGTGCCTGCACCATTGAACAATAAGCCTTTTTCCCAATTGGCACGCCCCCTGCATTGATATTGGCACGGGCCCGACGGTCGGGTCCGGCCAAAACGATGAAAAAGGGGTTTTCAATGTTCACTCTTGCTTCCGCCCGTGAGACCGCCACCATTTTCGCCGGTGCGCTGATCTCCGCGCTTCTGCTCGTCTCGGCCGCTACTTCGCTGCCGATCGCCTGAATCCACTCGAACCGAGGAAACACAGATGAACGGACGTTTCCTGATCAACCGCGGCGACGCCAAGGTGATGGGCGTCGCCGCCGGTCTTGCCGATTACAGCGGTGTCGACCCGACGATCATCCGCCTGGGCTTCGTTGCTCTGACGCTTCTGACCGGACCGGTGATGATCTTCTTTTATGTGTTGACCGGGCTGCTGGCGCCAACCCGCTAGGCGCCAGCCGCTCTTCCCGCGCGGAGCGCCGAAGCGCATCGTGGCGGCGTGAACGACATTTACAATTTGGAGCGATTCGTCGCCGCGCAAGAGAATGTCTTCGAGACTGCGTTCGACGAGCTTTGCTCGGGGGCCAAGAAGAGCCATTGGATGTGGTTCATCTTTCCGCAGCTCGCCGGACTTGGCCGAAGTCCCACCGCTCAATTTTACGCCATCTCCTCGCTCCGCGAGGCGCGCGCGTACATCGCCCATCCGCTGCTTGGACCTCGGCTGCATCAATGCGTCGAAGCGCTGCTCGAGTGGCTGGGCCGCCGCTCGGCCGAGCAGATCCTCGGGCCTATCGATGGATTGAAGCTCTTTTCCAGCCTCACCCTGTTCGATCAAGTCGAGGGCGGGTCCTCATTCGCGCGGGCTCTCAACGGGTTCTTTGCCGGTCGGCGCGACGAGCTTACTCTCGCGCTTTTGAACTGCGAGCGCTAAGGTCGCCACCAAGCCATCAGCTGGTTTCAAGGGGACCTGAAATGCGCAAGCTTTTGTTTGCCTTCGCCGCCGCCACTCTAGCAGTTGCGCCGGCCACCGCTGCCCTCAAGGTCGGCGACAAGGCTCCGGACTTCACCACCACGGGCGCGGTCGGGGGCTCAGAGTTCAGACTTCATCTGGCTGACCAGCTGAAAAAGGGACCCGTCGTCCTTTATTTTTTCCCGAAGGCATTCACCAGCGGCTGCACTGCGGAAGCCCATGCGTTCAGCGAATCGATCGGCGAGTTCAAGAAGGCCGGTGCGCAGGTGATCGGAATGTCCGCCGACGACTTGAAGACGCTGCATGATTTTTCAGTCAAGGAATGCCGTAGCGCCTTCCCGGTCGCGACTGCGACGCCCGCAACGCAGAAGGCCTATGACGTTGCCTGGGCCAAATATCCGGGGAAGACCACAAGAACCTCCTACGTGATCGACAAGACAGGCAAGATCGTCATGGTCCACGACGATCTCGATTTCAGCCAGCACGTCGCAAAGACCCTCGCGGCGGTCAAAGCGCTGAAGTAGCCGACGCGCCGAGGTCGAACGTCGCTGAGGCCCAGGTCCTCTCTGGAGGGCGTTCGCAATTTCGGCTGGGAGGCTGATCTCGGCTCGGCGTTGAGCTCGCTGCCGGCACTCCGACGAGCGCCGTGCGTTTAGCCAGGACCGGCTCGACACAGGTGTCGATGGGCTGCCGAACGACCGGCAGTTAATGTAACGTACATGTGCCGGTCATCGAGCGGCCGCTATTTCACCGCGCTCGCCCGATGGGCGCCAACTTGGGGAAAGCGTATGAAGATCAGCACAACCATGATTATTGCCGCAGCCGTTGTCGCGCTCGCCGCGTGCAACAAGAAGAACCCGCAAGAAAATGCGGCTGCCAATATCGAGGCCAATACGGAGAATGCGGCCGAGAATGTGACCGCGGCCGGCGAAAACGAAGCTGCGAACATCATGAACACTGCCGAGAACAAGGCATCCGCAGTGAAGAACGAAGCCTCGAACGAGGCGGCGGCGATCAAGAACGCAGGCGAGAACAAGGCCGAAGCGGTCAAGAACTCGACCTCGAACGCCACTGCGAACAAGTCGAAATAAGTTCACGCGAGAGCACGCGTTGAAAGCGAAGGGCGTCCGGAAACGGGC
>CBJLMA010000091.1:0-7320 GCA_966424035.1 uncultured Sphingomonas sp.
CAGTTCATCTCGAGCTTCGAGGAAGTCGTCGCGCATGCGGCGCACGAGCGCGGCGCCAATGGCGTCGTCTGCGGCCACATCCACAGCGCCGAAATCAGGAAAATCGGCGACGTGACCTACTATAATGACGGAGACTGGGTCGAGAGCTGCACGGCGCTCGTCGAGTATTCTGACGGGCGAATGGAGATCATCGATTGGGCGGAACGCAAGCGCGAGGAAGCGGTGCAGCAAAGGCAAACGCGACGGGCGAGGGAAGCGGCAGCGGCGTGAAGATTGTCCTCGCCACCGACGCGTGGCATCCGCAGGTCAATGGCGTTGTCCGGTCGCTCAGCATGACCGTCGAGCAGATGCGGCGCTCAGGCCATGACGTCGACGTGATCGAGCCGGGACTGTTTCGGACTGTGCCGTGCCCGACCTATCCCGAGATCCGCCTCGCGCTCGGCTGCGGCCGGGCAGTCTCGCGAATGCTCGATGAGATCAGGCCCGACCGGATCCATATCTCGACCGAAGGGCCGATCGGCTGGGCCGTGCGCAGCTGGTGCCTGAAGCACGGCCGGCACTTCACGACCGCCTTTCACACGCGTTTCCCCGATTATGTGTCGATCCGGACCGGCATTCCGGCGGAATGGATCTGGAAGGTGATGCGGCGCTTCCACGGCGTCGCCGAGCGGACCTTTACGGCGACTGCGACGCTTGCCGATGAGCTCCACGGCCATGGCCTCGACCATACCCATCACTGGCCGCGCGGAGTTGACCTTAAGCAGTTCAATCCATCGGTTGCTCCGCATCCTGCATTCGCCGACCTGCCGCGTCCGATCCTGCTCAATGTCGGCCGGGTCGCGGTCGAGAAGAATATCGAAGCCTTTCTCAATCTCGACCTGCCGGGGAGCAAGGTCGTCGTCGGCGATGGCCCGGCGCTCGAGCGGCTGAGGGCGCAATATCCTGGCGTGCTGTTCCTCGGATCGAAGCATGGCGCCGAGCTCGCGGCGGCCTATGCCGCAGCGGATGTTTTCGTCTTCCCCAGCCGTACCGATACGTTCGGGCTGGTGAACATCGAGGCGCTTGCCTGCGGCCTGCCCGTCGCAGCTTTTCCAGTGCCGGGTCCGATCGACATATTGGGGAGCGACAACAAGGGCATGCATGGGGGATCGCGGCCGATCGGCGCCCTCGACGAGGACCTCGCAAAAGCGGTCGCATCGGCCCTGCGCGCAAGCCGCAAGGCAGCTGCAAGGGAAGCGCTATATTACAGCTGGGAAGCATGCACGCAGCGGTTCATCGAGGGTCTTGCAGCCGATGGCGCAGAGCTCCTCAAAAAGGCCGCCTGAGCGGTCGTACAAGCGGAACACTGCCCCACCCGGATCGTTCGCCAACTACAGGGCGAAACCAGCTGACCGGGAGTGGAGCCATGAGCGCGAGCGGCCTCGACGTATTCGACAGAACCCTCGAAACAACGCACGTCTGGCTCAATGAGATCTGCAACGATCTTGGGCCGGACAAGCAGGTCGCCTGGAAGGTGCTCTCGACGGTCCTCCATAAGCTCCGCGACCGGCTGACGGTCAATCTCGCCGCCCATCTCGGTGCTCAGCTGCCGCTGTTGATCCGCGGCGTCTATTACGACCAGTTCGAGCCCGTCCACATGCCGAGCGAGCTTCGCAATCGCGACGATTTCGTGGGCGAGGTCGCGGCATGGCTCAGCGATACCCGGCCGGTCGATCCCGAAGAGGCGATCCGCTCGGTGTTCCGGGTGCTTTCGCGGCACATTTCGGAAGGGCAGGTCAACAAGGTGAGGGACGCCCTGCCCAAAAGCCTGCGCCAGCTATGGGAGTCGGCTGAAGATCCGACTATATTTGGTGGTCAGCCGCTGATCCTGACCGAATAATCCTAGAGGCAGGCTTCCAGGTACGGCTGGTCGAAGCCGTACTGCTTGGCCTTGTCGAGCGTATATGGCCTCAGGCCCATCGAGCGATATTCGCCGAGGATCTTCCCGTCGGCAGTCTCGTCGAGATATTCGAACTTGAACAGCTCCTGGGTGACGATCACGTCGCCTTCCATGCCGATCACTTCGGTGATGTTGGTCGTGCGGCGTGAGCCGTCGCGAAGACGCTTCACCTGGACGATGAGGTCGACCGAATCGGCGATCTGGCGGCTGATCGCTTCCTTGGGGACCTTGATGTCCGACATCATCACCATGTTCTCCATACGCGCGAGGCACTCGCGCGGGGAGTTGGAGTGAAGCGTCGCCATCGAGCCGTCGTGGCCGGTGTTCATCGCCGCCAGGAGGTCGAAGCACTCCTGGCCGCGAATTTCGCCGAGGATGATGCGGTCGGGACGCATACGCAGGGCGTTGATGACCAGGTCTCGGATAGTGATCGCGCCCTGGCCTTCGAGGTTTGCAGGCCGGGTTTCGAGCGGCAGCCAGTGCGGCTGCTGCAGCCGAAGCTCGGCCGCGTCCTCGATGGTGATCACCCGCTCGCCGGGGTCGATCATCTTGGACAATGCATTGAGCATCGTCGTTTTACCCGAGCCGGTACCGCCCGAGATGATCACGTTCATGCGCGATGCGCCGGCGATCTTGAGTACCGTCGCCATCTTCTCCGACATCGAGCCGAAGCCCTTCATCATGTCGAGCGTGATCGGCTTTTCGGAGAATTTACGAATTGAGATTGCGGTGCCGCGAAGGGAGAGCGGCGGAATGATGACGTTGACGCGGCTGCCGTCCTGGAGGCGCGCGTCGCAGAGCGGCGTCGTCTGGTCGATCCGGCGTCCGACCTTGTTCACGATGCGCTGCGCGATCTGGAACAGATGCTCCTCGTCGCGGAACTGGATCTGCGCGATCTCGAGCTTGCCCTTGCGCTCGACGTAGGTCTGGTCGGGGCCGTTGACCATGATGTCGCTGACCGCCGGATCGGCCAGCAGCTCCTCGAGCGGGCCGAGGCCCAGCAGCTCGTCGACCAGCACTTTCTCGAGCGCGAACTGCTCGCGGCGATTGAGCGTGATCTTGAGCTCGGCAAGCACTTCCGAGATGATCGGGCGGAATTCCTCGGCGAGCTCGTCCTTGTTGAGGGTCGCCGCTGCCTCGGGATCGACGCGCTCCAATAGGCGCGGGAGGACCTGTTCCTTGATGCGATGGACGGAGGCCTCGAAGCCTTCGGCCTTGCTGCTGGCTGCTTCGCCGCTGGCGTTCTGGCGAGCGGTCAGGCGGTCCATCGCACCGCTCAGGCCGCCGCTGCTGCCCGGTTCGGCGATCGGCGCATCGATCGGCGCGTCCAGCTCGTCGATCGGCGGGAATTGATCGCCGCCGGAGATCTGGGCTGCCGAGCCGGAGCCGGCTCCGCCCTTCATTGGCTTGGCAACGCCGAAACTCGGACGTCCGCCGCCCATGCCACCACGCTTGCCGAATGCGCTCATGCCCGTTGTCGCTCGCTTAACTGGAATTCGGGGCCGAGCATTAACGCCAGATGCCTAAGGAAAGACTAACCCTGCCGAGCGCGGGCCCGGGTTCTGGCGCAGCAATGTATCGCGAGCGGCGGGGCTAGATCCGCTTCAGCCCTCTTGGGCGCTAGGCGGCGCCGGCGCTCTCGGCGAGGATCGTCAGGCCCTTGTCGCTGACTTCGGCAAAGCCGCCGGTGACCGCAATCCGCTCCGGCTGGGCGCCCTGAGCGCGATAGACTGCGATGTCGCCATTCTTGAGCGTCGTCATGTAGGGCGCGTGGCCGGCCATGATGCCGGACTCGCCCTCGGTGCCGGGCACGACGACCATGTAGACGTCGTCCGACATTACCAGGCGGTCCGGAGTGACGAGCTCGAAATGAAGATCGGCCATTAGTCCTTGCCTTGTATCTTTGCGTCGAACGCTTTGGTTGCAGCCTCGAACTTGTCGCGGCAACCGGTGTTGCAGAAGCCGACGACCTTGCCGCGATAGAGCGTCAGGCTGTCCGCGCTGACCGGGTCGCCCGACCAGGGGCAGCGCTCGTTGACGCAATCCTCGAGGCTGAGGCCGTGAGCCAGGGCTTAGGCCTCCTGCGCCAGCTTCTCGGCCTTGGCGACCGCCTCGTCGATTCCGCCGACCATGTAGAAGGCGGCTTCGGGAAGATGGTCATATTCGCCGTTCACCACCGCCTTGAACGAGCGGACCGTGTCCTCGACCTGGACGAACTTGCCGGGGATGCCGGTGAAGACCTCGGCGACGTGGAACGGCTGGCTGAGGAAGCGCTGGATCTTGCGCGCGCGGCTGACGACCAGCTTATCCTCTTCGCTGAGCTCGTCCATGCCGAGGATGGCGATGATGTCCTGCAGGCTCTTGTACTTCTGCAGCGTCTCCTGGACCGCGCGAGCAACCTCATAATGCTCCTGGCCGACGACCGCCGGGGTCAGCACGCGGCTGACCGAGTCGAGCGGGTCGACCGCCGGATAGATGCCGAGCTCGGAAATCGCCCGGCTGAGCGTCGTGGTCGCGTCGAGGTGGGCGAAGGACGTCGCCGGAGCCGGGTCGGTCAAGTCGTCTGCGGGCACGTAGATGGCCTGCACCGAAGTGATCGAGCCCTTGTTGGTCGAAGTGATGCGCTCCTGCAGTGCGCCCATGTCGGTGGACAGGGTCGGCTGGTAGCCCACCGCGGAAGGAATACGGCCGAGCAGCGCCGACACTTCCGAACCCGCCTGGGTGAAGCGGAAGATGTTGTCGACGAAGAAGAGCACGTCCTGGCCCTCCTCGTCGCGGAAATATTCGGCCTGGGTGAGGCCCGAGAGGGCGACGCGGGCGCGTGCTCCCGGCGGCTCGTTCATCTGGCCGAATACCAGCGCGACCTTGGAGCCTTCAGGCGTCGGATTGCCGTCCTTGTCCTTGGCGATGACGCCGGCATCGAGGAATTCGTGGTAGAGATCGTTGCCTTCGCGGGTGCGCTCGCCAACCCCGGCGAACACGCTGACGCCGCCGTGACCCTTGGCGATATTGTTGATCAGCTCCTGGATGAGCACGGTCTTGCCGACGCCGGCTCCGCCGAACAGGCCGATCTTGCCGCCCTTTGCGTAAGGGGCGAGGAGGTCGATGACCTTGATTCCGGTGACCAGGATCGAGGCTTCGGTCGACTGGTCGACGAAGGCCGGCGCCTCCGCGTGGATCGGCGCCGTGCGGTCGCTGCCGATCGGGCCCCGCTCGTCGATCGGCTCGCCGATGACGTTCATGATGCGGCCCAGCGTCCTGGGGCCCACCGGCACCCGGATCTGCGAGCCGGTCGCATTGACGACCTGGCCGCGCGTCAGGCCGTCGGTCGAGTCCATCGCGATGGTGCGGACGACATTCTCGCCGAGGTGCTGCGCGACCTCGAGCACCAGGCGGTTGCCCTGGTTGTCGGTCTCCAGCGCCGATAGGATCGGCGGGAGCTCGCCTTCGAAGGCGACGTCGACGACTGCGCCGATCACCTGGGCAACGCGGCCGGTGAGGTTGCTCGTCTGCGCGGGCGCCTTCGTCTGGGGCGCTGCAGCTTTGGGAGCGGCTTTCTTGCGGGGCTTCGTGTCGGTGGCTGCGGTGGCCATGTCAGTCTTCCTTGCCTTCAACTCTGGTTAGAGCGCCTCGGCGCCCGAAATGATTTCGACGAGCTCGGTGGTGATCGCCGCCTGGCGCTGGCGATTATATTGGATCGACAGGCGGTTGATCATGTCCCCGGCGTTGCGGGTCGCATTGTCCATCGCGGTCATCTGCGAGCCGTAGAAGCCGGCCTGGTTCTCGAGCAGGGCACGATAGACCTGGACCGCAATATTGCGCGGCAGCAGGTCGTTGAGGATCTCTTCCTCGTCCGGCTCATATTCGACCGCCGCAGGCGCGCCGGCCTTCGCTTGCGCGGCCGCTTCCGGCTTGCGCGGAACGACAGGGATGATCTGGTCGATCGTCGGTTCCTGCACCAGCGTCGAGCGGAAGTGGGCATAAGCGAGATGCACGACGTCGACGCCGTCGGTGATGTAGCGGTCGATGATGTCCTTCGCGATTCCCTGCGCGTCGGCATAGGTCGGCGCCTTCATCGCGCTCGTGTCATATTGGGCAACGATGCTTTTCGGGTAGAGGCGCTGGATCACCGGGCGGCCCTTGCGGCCGACGATGTAGAACAGCACCGTCTTGCCCTGGGCAATCAGTTCGTCGGCGCGGCGCCGGGCGGCGCGGACGACGTTGCTGCTGAATGCGCCGGCAAGGCCCCGGTCGGCAGTGGCGAGAACGATCAGATGGACCGCGTCCTTGCCCGTGCCGGCAAGCAGCTTTGGAGCCTGCGGCCCGGCGGTCACCCGCGAGGCGAGCGACTGGACTACGTCCGTCATCCGCGACGAATAGGGACGTCCGGCCTCGGCATTCTGCTGGGCACGGCGCAGCTTCGCCGCGGCGACCATCTTCATCGCCTTGGTGATCTTCTGCGTCGACTTGACCGAGCCGATGCGGATCTTGAGGGCCTTGAGCGACGCCATCTTAGGCGAAGGTCTTCCCGAACTCGGCGAGCGCGTCCTTGAGCGCGCCGGCATTATCGTCGTCGAGTGTCTTGGTGTCGCGGATCTTGGCGAGGATTGCCGGCTTGTCCGAGCGGAGGAAGCTCAGCATCGCCGCTTCATAACGGACCACGTCCTTCACATCGACGCTGTCGAGGAAGCCCTGGGTGCCTGCGAAGATCGAAGCGACCTGCTCTTCGACCGGCATCGGCTGATATTGAGGCTGCTTCAGGAGCTCGGTCAGGCGCGCGCCGCGGGCGAGCAGCTTTTGCGTCGAAGCATCGAGGTCGGAACCGAACTGCGCGAAGGCCGCCATTTCGCGATACTGGGCGAGCTCGAGCTTGATCGAGCCGGCGACCTTCTTCATCGCCTTGGTCTGCGCAGCCGAGCCGACGCGGCTGACCGAGAGGCCGACGTTAATCGCCGGGCGGATGCCCTGGTAGAAGAGGTCGGTCTCGAGGAAGATCTGGCCGTCGGTGATCGAGATGACGTTGGTCGGGATGTAGGCCGAGACGTCGCCGGCCTGCGTTTCGATGACCGGGAGTGCGGTCAGCGAGCCGGCGCCATTGTCTTCGTTCATCTTGGCGGCGCGCTCGAGCAGCCGGCTGTGGAGATAGAAGACGTCGCCCGGATAGGCTTCGCGGCCCGGCGGGCGGCGCAGCAGCAGCGACATTTGCCGGTAGGCGACGGCCTGCTTGGACAAATCGTCGTAGACGATCACTGCATGCATGCCGTTGTCGCGGAAATATTCGCCCATCGCGCAGCCGGTATAGGGTGCCAGGAACTGCAGCGGTGCCGGCTCGGAAGCGGTCGCCGCGACGACGATCGAATATTCCATCGCGCCATTCTCTT
>CBJLMA010000092.1:0-7286 GCA_966424035.1 uncultured Sphingomonas sp.
CCAATTCTCCGATCGCCGATATATTCGTCATCTGGGCAAAGTCGGAAGCGCATGGAGGGAAGATCCGCGGCTTCGTGCTGGAGAAGGGCGCGAAGGGCCTGTCCGCGCCAAAGATCAAGGAGAAGCTGTCGCTTCGTGCGTCAATCACTGGCGAGGTGGTGATGGATGGCGTGGAGGTTGGCGAGGATGCACTCCTGCCCAACGTCGAAGGCCTGAAAGGCCCGTTCGGCTGCCTCAATCGCGCCCGCTACGGCATCAGCTGGGGTTCAATGGGCGCGGCCGAAGCCTGCTACCATGCTGCACGGCAATACACGCTTGACCGGAAGCAGTTTGGACGCCCCCTCGCCTCCAACCAGCTGGTTCAGCTGAAGCTCGCCAATATGGCGACCGAGATCAGCCTGGGCCTTCAGGCGAGCCTGCGCGTTGGCCGGCGCCTCGAAGCCGGCGAGCTGGTTCCGGAAACGATCAGCCTCGTGAAGCGCAACAATTGCGGCAAGGCTCTCGAAATCGCCCGCATTGCCCGCGACATGCACGGCGGCAACGGAATCTCCGCCGAGTTCCACGTGATGCGCCACGCAGCAAATCTCGAGACGGTGAACACTTACGAAGGCACGCACGACGTCCACGCGCTGATCATGGGTCGTGCGATTACGGGACTGAGCGCCTTCTAGGCGAGCCTGGCGGGTCGTCGGAATATCGCGATCGGCGCATCGCGATATGTGCCATCGGCCTGACGGACGAAGCCAAGCCGTTCGGCAAGTTTCATTGAGGCAGTGTTTTCGAGATCTATGATCGCGGGGTAGGATTCGGCGGAAAACTCGCGTTCAGCCCAGTCGAGCGCAGCGCTGCACGCCTCGAAGGCGATTCCTTGCCCGTGTACGCTGCGGTCGAAGATCCAGCCCATCTCCGGTTCGCCCAAGATCGACGGGCTCATCTCGCGATTGAACTGAAAGAAGCCGCAGTGGCCGATCATCCGACCGTCGGACCTGAGCTCCACGGCCCACGGGCCCATTCCGATGAGGCTCCACATCCCGACGCCCATCAGCAGCCGGCGCCACGAATCCTCGCGGCCTACGGGTTTGCCGCCGATATGGCGCATCACCCCTTCGTCGCCGAGCGTTGCAGCATGCGCATCGAGGTCCTCCGGCGCGAATGCGCGAAGGACCAGCCGTTTCGTCTCGATCCGCGGGGCTTCGCGGAACAAGCGCTATTTCTTGCCCAGGGTGAGACCGCCGAAGCGCTTGTTGAAGCGCGCGACCTGGCCGCCTTCCTGTACCATGCGGGTGTTCGCACCGGTCCAGGCCGGGTGCACCTTCGGGTCAATATCGAGATGGAGCGTGTCTCCATCCTTGCCCCAGGTCGAGCGGACCTGGAACTTCGTGCCGTCGGTCATTTCGACATTGATCATGTGATAGTCGGGATGAATGCCGGACTTCATGTTATTTTTCCTTGAGTTAGCTGCTGGTTTCCGACCAGCAGCAGCAAGTTGAGCGGCGCCTCTACAGGGAGAGCGCAGCAGTTGCAACCGAGCTGCGGGATCAGGCGAGCTGCGGCGCTGCTGCCCGCAGACGCGGCATCAGCAGCTCGGCAACCCGGAAGCCGCCGAAAAGCAAAGTCGCATAGAAGAGGTCCCCGGCGAAAGTATTCTGGAAAAACGGAATTGCCGCGACATAGCAGGTCTTCAGACCCGAGAGCGAGTGCGGGTACATGCCGCTCAAAGCCCAGGTACCGAAATTGCTCACCAGGAAGAAGAGCACTGAGCTTGCAACCGCAGCCGCGCCAATTCGAAGCACCGAGACGCGCGACAGGGCCAGCCAGCCGACGAGGACGATCAGTGCGACCCCGAGGTAAGTCATCCAGAAGCCGGAATAGAAGCCAAGAACCGCGTCGCTAAGCAGCATCGCTCCAAGCGGTGCGAAAAAGGCCAGTGACCGCTTCCCGAGATAGGCGCCGCTGAACAGTGCCATCGCGCCAATCGGCGTGAAGTTGGGAGGATGCGGCACGAGCCTCAATATGGCGGCGACGAGGATCGCGCCGAGTAGCGCGATCAGGCGACTGTGATTGGCGTTCATGCGTCTTCAATAGTCCCGATGAACATGATTTGACAGCCTGCGAACGCCCCCGTTCAGTCGAGCTTCGGTCAGGGTGGTCCGGCCAAGCCTGGGCTCGGCCGGGTCGCGGTTGGTGCAGCTGTTCGCGCGCATGGGCAATGCGCTCAATAAGATTATTGGCAGGTGTTCGGATATCGAACGGATCCGTGGGCAACCTCGGCACGACTGGGGCTGAACAGCCGCAGACGGATCATGCGGCGGGGGGATCGGCAATCATTGCAGTAAACGCCGCCTCCGCTGCGAGCTTGCCGTCAACCGACGCCCGGCCGGCGAACTTGCAGACGGTTGCCCGCTTCTGAACGAATTCAACCTCGAGTTTAAGGAGGACGCCAGGCTCGACTGGCCGACGGAACTTCGCACCCTCGATCGCCATGAAGTAGACGAGCTTGCCCGAGCCGGCGAGACCGAGGGCCTCGACTGCGAGTACCCCCGCGGCCTGCGCGAGTGCCTCGACGATCAGCACCCCGGGCATGATCGGGCGCGCCGGGAAATGACCCTGGAAGAAGGGTTCGTTGACTGTCACCGCCTTGATTGCGACGATGCCCTTCTCCGGATCGAGACTTTCGACCCGGTCGACCAGCAGCATCGGGTAGCGATGCGGCAGCGCCGCCATCACCCGCTTGATATCGAGCGGACCGATGGCGGCGCCTTGTTCCATTACCGGATTTACCGGCCCTGCGGCTGGTTGGGCCGTGCCGGGGCCGGAGCGGTAGTTTGGATGGTTGTGAGCGCGGTATTGAGCGCTGCGAGCACATCGCCAGTAACGTCGACGCTCGAAGCTGCCGCCAATGTGGCGCCCTGCTCAACCATGATGTTCGCGCCGCGACGCTGCAACACCTGGCCGAAGATGGGGTTCATCTTGTCGTCAATCTGCTTGACGACGTACTGCTGGTTCAGCTGAAGCTGCTGGCGTCCGCGAGCCGCCTCTTCCTGCGCTTGCTGGTACCTGGCCTGGAACGCCTTCGCGCGCGTCTGCAGCGCAGCGTCGGGCTCCTTTCCATTCAGTGCATTTGCAGCAGCCTGAATCGACTTCTGTTCGGTTTCAAGCGGAGCAACCAGGGCCCTTTCGCGGCTCTCCTCGGCCGTCTGTTGGCTTTGGAGGGCAGCGATTGCCGTCCTGCACGCATTGCAAGTGGTCCTCACGCGGTCGACGTCGACCACTGCGACCACGGCAGGCGGCAGCGCCTGGGCGAGAGCAGCCGAGGGCATCACCGCCGAGGCCCCGAGGGAAGCGGAAATAAGTAGTCGTTTCATCAGAATTGAGTTCCTACGTTGAAGGTGAAGAGTTTGGTATCGTCGCCCTTTTGTTTCAGTATCGCCTTGGCAAGGTCGAGCCTCAGCGGGCCGAAAGGCGAGGTCCAATTGGCACCGATGCCGATCGACAGACGCGGTTTGGGTGAGTTGCCGAGGAAGAGCTCCTTGAAGCCCGGACTTGAAGCGAAATTCGTCGATGTGTGCGCCGTCCCGTTATAATCGACACTGCAGTTGGAGACGGGGCTGGTGAACGTCGTCGTGTCCGTCGTGTTCGTTGCGGTCGGCGTGCAAACATATTTGAAATCGAGCAGCTGCGGCTGTTTGATTCCCCACAATGAGCCGACATCGACGAATGCCGATGGCCTGATACCCAGGCTCTTGAGACCAGAGCTGACCGGAAACTCAAGCTCGAGACGGCCCATATAGTAAGCGCGTCCGCCGATCGCGTCCGTCACATCCTTCTTGATGTCGATCGCCTGGAGCGTGCCGTCCGCATTATAGGGGACGCGCACGACGCGCGGGCCAATGCCCCGGATATCGAATCCGCGGAGCCCGGGATCGAAGAAGCGGTCGGTCAGGCGGACAGCGTCACTGCCGGAAGCCGGGCCTTTTTGAAGCGGGAAGATGTAACCGCCTTCGCCATGAGCCGATACGACCCAACCCCCGCCGATGCTCTTGTACTTGGTGGCGTCAAGGCGCGAGCGGACATAGCGCACGTCGCCGCCAAGGCCGGCGAAGTCTTCCGACCACGACAGGCGCTGTCCGCGCGTCGGATGGATGCCGTCCGTATCGTCATAGATGGTCGAAATGCCGATCGCCGACGTCAGCCGAGTGCCGAGCTCATCGCACAGATAGCGGCCAGCCTTGATCGGATCGCAAACGCCGTTGGTGTAGAATGTCGTCTTGTCGAGCGTGATCTTGTCGTTTTCGAGCGTGTAGCGACCGCCGAAGCTCCAATATTCGGTGATCGGAAAGCCCATCCTGAGCCCAGCACCGGTGCTGAGCTGCGAATAGGTCGTGTTGCGGTTGTTGCCGATGTAATTGAAGCTCCGATAATCCCTCCGGAAGACGTTGCCGCCGAAGAGAATGGGCTTGTCCATGAAGTAGGGATCGACGAACCCGAGCTCGACCGACTTCGAATAGGCCGAATAATTGACCGAGGCGTCGACCTCCTGCCCCTTCCCCATGAAGTTGTTTTCGCTGACCGCCAGCTGGACGACAAATTTCTCGAGGCTCGAATAACCGCCTGACAATGACAGCTGGCCGGCCGGCTTCTCCTCGACATTCACGCCGAGCACCACGCGGTCCGGAGCCGAACCCTCGGTCTGCTTGATCTCCAGCTTGTCCTGGAAAAAGCCGAGGCTCTGGATGCGATCCTGGCTGCGCTTGACCTTCAGGGCGTTGAACGCGTCGCCTTCATTGAGGCGGAATTCGCGGCGGATGACCTTGTCGCGCGTCGAGGTGTTACCGGTGATGTCGATCCGCTCGACGTAGACACGCGGAGTTGGCGCAACCTTGATGGTCAGGTTCATCAGGCGCTTTTCGGAATCGCGATCATAGGCCGGGTTGATGTCAGCGAAGGCGTAACCGAGCGTTCCGGCCGCTTCGTTGAGGTTAGTGACTGCGTCCTCGACCTGCTTGGCGTTGAACCAGGTTCCCGGCTTGATCTTGGCGAGCTGCAGCACCCGCGCGTTGGGGAAATCGCGCAATGCGCTGTCGGCCTCGACGGTGCCGAACTTGTAGCGCGGCCCCTCGTCGACGACGTAGGTGATTACAAAATCGCGGCGATCGGGCGTGAGTTCGGCGAGTGCCTGCACGACCCGGAAGTCGGCATAGCCCTGTGTGAGATAGAAGGCGCGCAGCTTCTGCTGGTCCGCGGCAAGTCGATCAGGATCGTAGGTGTCGTTCGATTTCAAGAAACCGAGGAAACCTCCGGCCTGCCGAGTGTACATCTCCTTGCGCAGACGGTCGGCCGAGAATGACTTGTTGCCGAGAATGTTGATTGCCCGGACCTTCGCCAGATCGCCCTCGTAGATTTCGAAGATGACATCGACACGATTCTGGTCGAGCTGGACGATCTTGGGATCGACCCGGGCGGCAAAGCGACCCTGGCGCCGATAGAGTTCGAGAATCCGGTCGACGTCTGCGCGGACCGCCGAGCGAGTAAAGATCTGGCGCGGGGCGAGCTTGATCTCCGGAGTGATCTTGTCTTCCTTGAGACGCTTATTGCCCTCGAGGATGATCCGGTTGATCACCGGATTCTCGCGCACGTTGATCACCAGATCGCCGGTTTCCGTGCCAGTTATGTTCACGTCGGCGAACAGCTGAGTGGCGAACAGGTCTTTCAGCGCCTGATCGAGCGTCTCGGCGGTGTAGGTCTGCCCGGGTGATAGATTCGCATAAGCGCGAATCGTCTCCGGCTCGAGGCGCTGGTTGCCGCGAACCGCGATCGAACGGATTGTGTGGATGACGGGTGCCGGCGGCTGGGCCGGCGCTGCATTTGCCGCCTGTGGGGCCGTCGCAGGTGCCTGGGGCGGCGGTGACGCCTGAGACGTCGCCTGTGCGAGCAGCGGCGCGGCTGATCCGCCAAGCACAGTGCCTACCAGGAACAAAGCGCCGGCGCGCCGGCTAAAGCAATTTGACCTTGAAATCACGCTTCCCCGCCTTGTGTGCATTGGTGGAGCGGCGCGCTTCGCCGCCAAGCCCCTGTTTCTGCCCTGCCCCAACCCTCCTAACCAATCAAGCGTTCAAGCCTATCCCAAAGGCCAACATTGTTGCCGGTTGTGAAAACCAGCAATGCGAGGATGATCGCAAGTCCGCCGCGGAACGCCCATTCAAGCGCCCGCTCGCTGAGGGGACGCCGGCGAATTGCTTCCATGGCATAGAAGAAAAGATGCCCTCCATCGAGCATCGGGACTGGCAAGAGGTTGATGAATCCGAGATTAATTGAGAGCAATGCAAGCAGCTCGACGAATGGCAATGGCCCCTGCTTGGCCGCTGCGCCTGCGATCTGCGCAATCTTTACCGGACCGCCAAGCTGCTTGGGAGAGACCTCGCCGCGGATCAACTGCACAATTCCATCGACGATGGTTCGCGTAAGGCGAGCGGTGTAATCGACCGCCATCGGCACAGCTTGGACGGCCGGAACCGGCTCCCCGATTTCGGTGGTCGGCGAGATACCGAGCAGTCCGCGCTTGAATTTCTGGCCGGAGGCATCCTCGAGCATATCGGAGCCAAGGGTCACCCGAAGCTCGCGCGTCGCACCGCCCCGGCTGACGTCGATGTCAACCGTTTCACCGGGCCTCAAGGCGACGACGTTGAAAATGTCGGTGAAGGTAGGAGTCTCGCGGCCGGCGACCGATATGACCCTATCGCCGGCTCTGATCCCGGCTGCGGCCGCTGGCGTATTCGAGATGACTTCGCCAACGACGTTGGTGCGAGGCGCGCCCAATGTCATGAAGAAACCGGCAAAAATCACGATCGCGAGCAAGAAGTTCGCAACGGGTCCAGCAAGCACGACGAGGAAACGCTGCCACACCGGCCGCAGGTGGAACGCGCGGTCGCGCACCTCTTCGGGAATGGCGTCGAGGGCAGCGGGTTCGCCGGCTGGACCCATATCGCCGACGAATTTCACATAGCCGCCAAGGGGCAGCCAGGCGATCTTCCAGCGAGTCCCCTGCTTGTCCGTCCAGCCGACCAGCTCGCTGCCGAATCCGATGGAGAAGGTCTCGGCGGGGATCCTGAACAGCCGCGCGACGAGATAATGACCGAGCTCATGGAAGAAAACGAGCGGACCGAGCGCACAGACGAAGGCGAGCAGCACCAGCCAAAGGGGAGGTTGGGGAAGCATATTCACGAACAGCTCGCCTTCATCATGGCTCGGACATGGTCGCGCGTCATGCGATCGATCTCAAGCACGTC
>CBJLMA010000093.1:0-7072 GCA_966424035.1 uncultured Sphingomonas sp.
GGGCGCTTCCGGCTGTCCGATGGAAACTGCTAAACCTTGAGCGGTTGCGCGCCAACAACCGTGCCAAATTTGACGCGCAAATCGATCAACTTTCCCAGTTCCTACGGGCGTGATCCACGACCTTGGATAATCATCCCTCTGTCCGGAGATTCGTGTCCCAAACGGCCAGGCACCAAGGCCGAGGGCGTCCGAAATATGTGTACAAAGTTCGGACAATTTTGCCGGCATTTTTGTCAGGGATTTTTGTCAGGATTTTTCTTTGCGCAACGCCAAGGATCGGCTACACTCCAAAAATCCGCAGATTTCTGCGGTTCTTGGAGACGCTAACGTCTCGGCAAAAGGCGCTGCGCCGTTCCGGCATTCGCAGGTTCATATCCTGCCGCCCCAGCCAGCACTTCGCCGTGAGTCAGTGACGGTTTCTATGAAGCCAAATGGCCATGGTGCCGTCGGCGGCAGGATTATGGCGCGATAACAGGATTAGGAATGGAATTTCGTACCTTTTCGGTCGACGGCCCTATCGAGATCGTTCCGCGCAAGATCGAGGACGAGCGCGGCTATTTCATGGAGCTGTTCCGGCTCGCCGACTTTGTCGAGAAAGCGGGCCCGGTCGACTTCGTCCAGGACAATCAATCGCTCAGCGTCCGGCCTGGGACGATCCGCGGGATTCATTTCCAGAGCGAGCCCTTTGCCCAGGGGAAGCTCGTGCGGTGCATCGCCGGCAAAGTATTCGACGTAGCGGTCGACCTGCGCCCGGATTCTTCGACCTACGGCCGCTGGGTGACGGTGACGCTGACACCCGAGCTCGGCAACCAGCTGTGGATTCCTGTTGGCTTTGGCCATGCCTTCTGCAGCCTCGAACCAAATTCAGTGATCCATTACCGGGTCACCGACTATTACAGCGCTGAGTGCGACAAGGGTGTCGCCTGGAACGATCCGGATATCGCGATCGACTGGCCGCAAATCGCCGATCCGGACACATTGTCGGCCAAAGACCGCAAGCAGCCGAAGCTCGTTGACTTGCCGCCTTACTTTGCCATCAAAGCTGGCTGATGCGTGTACTCGTGACTGGGGGCGCGGGCTTCATCGGCTCGGCGCTGGTGAGATATCTCGTGATCGACCGGGGGTATGAGGTCCTCAACGTCGATGCGTTGACCTATGCCGGCTACCTCCCTTCGCTGCGAGCGGTCGAAGGCAAGCCCAATTACCGGTTTCTGCACGCGAATATCTGCGACCGTGCGGCGATGGAACGGGCGATTTCCGGCTTTCAACCGGACCGGATCATGCACCTGGCAGCTGAAAGCCATGTGGACCGCTCGATCACCGGGGCGGCCGACTTCATCCAGACGAATGTGATCGGCACCTTCACTTTGCTCGAAGCCGCTCGAGGCTATTGGTCAAATCTGGCTGGGGCAGCGAAGGACGGATTCCGTTTCCTCCATGTTTCGACTGATGAGGTTTATGGTTCGCTGGGTGAGGAGGGACTCTTCTCCGAGCAGACTCCCTACGATCCGAGCTCGCCCTATTCGGCGTCGAAAGCGTCGTCCGACCATCTCGCAATCGCCTGGCAGCGGACCTACGGCCTGCCGGTCGTCGTCTCCAACTGCTCGAACAATTACGGACCCTATCATTTTCCCGAAAAGCTGATCCCGCTGACGATTTTGAATGCGCTCGCGGGCGAGCGGCTGCCGGTCTACGGCAAGGGTGAGAATGTTCGCGACTGGCTCTATGTCGAGGACCATGCGCGCGCGCTCGATCTCATCGTCGAGCGCGGGGGCATCGGGGAGACCTACAATGTCGGTGGACGCAATGAGCGGCGCAACATCGACGTGGTACGGCGAATCTGCTCGGTGCTCGACGAGCTTGCGCCCTCCAACTGGCCGCGCACCGAGTTGATCGAGTTCGTCACCGACCGGCCGGGACATGACGCCCGTTATGCGATCGACGCAACCAAACTCGAGACCGAGCTTGGATGGCGGGCGCTGGAAGATTTCGACAGCGGGATCGAGAAGACCGTCAAATGGTATCTCGATAACGAATGGTGGTGGCGACCGCTGCGCGAACGCTATGCCGGCGAGCGGTTGGGCCTGCTCAAGTCAGCAACGGAGTGACGCCAGGTGCGGCTGGTAGTCACTGGACACGAGGGACAGGTCGTTCGCTCGTTGCTCGAGATAGCTCAAGGCACGCAATTCGATGTCGTGCCGCTCGGTCGGCCTGAGCTCGATCTCGCCGGTGACGTCGATGAGATCGCCAAGATGATAGAGGCTTCATCTCCCGACGTTCTGGTGTCAGCCGCTGCTTATACGCAGGTCGACAAGGCCGAGAGCGAGCGCGAGCTCGCTTTTGCGATCAACGAGCGCGGACCCGCGGCGATCGCCCGTGCCGCGCATCGTCTGCGCGTGCCGCTTATCCACCTATCGACCGACTACGTGTTCGATGGATCAAAATCTTCGCCCTATGTTGAAGAGGATCCGACAAGCCCGACCGGAGTATATGGTGCATCAAAGCTTGCCGGCGAGCTTGCGGTCGTCGCCAATCACGACAATTGCGTGGTCCTGCGCACAGCGTGGGTCTACAGCCCCTTCGGTACGAACTTCGTGAAGACCATGCTGCGGATAGCGGCCGAGCGAGACGAGATCCGCGTCGTGGCGGACCAGCGTGGCAATCCCACCAGCGCGCTCGACATTGCGGAGGGCATTCTTTCGGTCGCTTCGAATCTCCTTGGCTCGGGCGATGCGGCCCTGCGAGGCATTTTCCATATGGCTGGCGCCGGCGAAGCGAGCTGGGCCGAATTCGCAGAGGCGATCTTCGCTGCGTCCGACGACGCCCAGGGCCCGACAGCCGTTGTCAAGCCTATTGGCAGTTCGGAATATCCCACCGCAGCGCAACGACCGGCAAACTCACGGCTGGATTCAGCCAAGCTTGAGCGGGTGCACGCAGTTCGCCTACCCGATTGGCATCAGTCCATGAAAAAGATCGTGGAGCGCCTGGTTTCAGGCCGGCCGGATGAGGAGCGTTGACGAATGAAGGGCATTATCCTTGCCGGTGGAAGCGGAACGCGCCTCTTTCCGATGACGTTCGCGGTCTCAAAGCAGCTGCTGCCTGTCTATGACAAGCCGCTGATCTATTATCCGCTGACGACCCTCATGCTGGCCGGAATTCGCGAAATATTGGTGATCACCACTCCGCATGACTCTGCGCTCTTTCGTCAACTCCTCGGCGACGGGTCGCAATGGGGCATGAGCATTTCCTACGCTGTGCAGCCAGAGCCGAAGGGCCTTGCGCAGGCCTTTACCATCGGCGCCGATTTCATCGCAGGCGGACCGTCCTGCCTTGTCCTCGGCGACAATATCTTCTTCGGCCACGGTCTCACCGACCTGCTGGGAAGTGCACGGCAGCGTGGCTCTGGAGCGACGGTTTTCGCCTATCAGGTCGCCGATCCGGAGCGCTACGGAGTGGTGGAATTTGACCAAGGGATGCGGGCGCTCAGCATTGAAGAGAAACCGGTGCAGCCAAAGTCCAATTGGGCAGTGACCGGTCTCTATTTCTATGACGAAAAGGTGGTGGAGATCGCCGCCAATATCCGTCCGTCTGCACGCGGTGAGCTCGAGATTACCGATGTGAACCGGGCGTATCTCGATACTGGCCAGCTTCATGTCGAAGTCATGGGGCGCGGCTATGCCTGGCTCGATACAGGTACGCCCGACAGTCTCCTCGAGGCGGCCGCGTTCGTCGGAACGCTGGAACGGCGTCAGGGGATGAAGGTCGCCTGTCCCGAGGAGATCGCCTTCCGCATGGGTTTCATCGACGAGCCTGAGCTCAGTGCGGCGACAGAGAGGCTCGGCAAGAGCGACTATGCGGCCTACCTTCGCTCGCTCACCTCATCGATCTGAGCGAGCATCGCTGCGAACTGTCGCGCCAGATGTCCCGAATCGCGAGCCTACGATCCTGAATGACAGAGCGCTGCTGCGCTCTTGCGACTGCCCAGTTTCACCCAGCCGCGCTTCGCTGCCCCATCACCGCTTAGATCCACCACGATCCCGCTCTCGAAATTTCTCGTTAACCTTAATTTAGAGACGCCACGCTAGTGCTGAAGCCGGGCATGAGTGGAGTGAACTTTGCAGGCGGTAATTCTAGCCGGGGGGCTCGGCACCAGACTGGGCGAGGAAACGTCGGTTCGTCCGAAGCCGATGGTCGAGGTCGGAGGGAAGCCGATCCTCTGGCACATCATGAAAACCTATTCGTTTCATGGCATTAACGACTTCATTATCTGCCTTGGATACAAAGGGTATTTGATCAAGGAATATTTCGCGAACTATTTCCTTCATACCGCGGACGTAACGATTGATCTCAAGAAGAACGCCATCGAGGTTCATCAGAACTGGAGCGAACCGTGGCGGATCACGCTCGTCGAAACCGGCGAGAATACTCAAACCGGCGGCAGGCTGAAGGCGATCCAGGGCTATCTCGACCCGACCCAACCCTTCTGTTTCACCTATGGCGACGGCGTCTCCGACATCGACATCACGGATCTGATCGCGTTCCATCGGGCCCATGGCAAGAAGGCCACAATTACCGCGGTTGCCCCTCCTGGGCGCTTTGGTGCCCTCGAATTCGACGGCGGCGATGTTGTGCGCAGCTTCCGAGAGAAACCGGCCGGGGACGGTGGCCTCATTAACGGCGGCTACTTCGTCGCGGATCCGTCCGTGTTGGACCTGGTGGCGGGTCCTGATACGATTTGGGAACAGGGGCCAATGGAATCGCTGGCCGCTGCAGGCGAGCTGGTAGCCTATCGCCATTATGGCTTCTGGCGGCCGATGGATACTTTGCGCGACAAGCTCCATCTCGAGGAGCTTTGGGTCGCGGGGGCTCCGTGGCAATGCTGGTAAGCGGCTCCTCCTGGGCCGGCCGGCGCGTCCTCGTGACCGGCCACACTGGCTTCAAAGGCGGCTGGCTGTCGCTTTGGCTGCACGCGCGCGGGGCAAGGGTCACGGGTTTTTCACTTCCGGCGCCAACGGAACCGAGCTTCTTCGAGCAAACGAACCTGCGCGAGCTGGTTTCGCACGTCGAGGGCGATGTTCGCGATCTTGCGGCCGTCGATGCGGTGGTTCGCAATTCTCGACCGGAAGTCGTCTTCCACCTCGCTGCTCAGCCGCTCGTTCGTTATTCCTACGACCGGCCGGTCGAAACCTATGCGACCAACGTCATGGGCACGGTCCATCTGCTCGAGGCGTGTCGCGCGGCGCCCGATCTCAAGGCTGTGGTCTGTGTAACAAGCGACAAATGTTACGAGAACCGCGAATGGGTCTGGCCTTACCGCGAAAATGATCCGATGGGCGGCCACGATCCTTACAGCAGCAGCAAGGGCGCCGCTGAACTCGTTGTCTCAGCCTACCGGCGCTCCTTCTTCCAATCCGGTCCCAGTATCGCCTCGGTTCGCGCCGGCAACGTGATCGGAGGCGGCGATTGGGCCGCCGACCGCCTCGTTCCCGATATCATTCGCGCGCTTCTTGCAGGAGAGGCACCTCGGATTCGCAATCCCAAGTCGGTGCGGCCCTGGCAGCACGTCCTCGATGCGTTGAGCGGTTATTTGCTCGTCGCCGAGCGCCTGCTCGAGGGGGATGCCGATTGCGCCTCCGCTTGGAATTTCGGTCCAAGCGACGAAGATACGCGGCCCGTCGGCTGGATCGTCGAACAGATGCTTGCCAAGTGGGGCGGAGGCACCAGCTGGGAACAACCGCGCGGAACGCAGCCGCATGAGGCGGAGCAGCTCAAGCTCGACTGCAGCAAAGCGAGCGCGCAGCTCGGTTGGAGACCGCGCCTCAGGCTCGCAGCGGCACTTGAGAGCGTCGTCGACTGGCATTCGCAAGTAGCGAATGGCGCGGATGCCCGTTCGGTCAGCCTCAATCAACTCGTCAAATATGAAGGATGGAGCGAAACACCCATGGGTCAGGCGCAAGCGGCATGAAAGAATCGGCTCAGCTCCAGGCTTTCGCCGATCAGACGGATGAAGCCCAATTCAGGCAGCTCATCCTTGATCTGGTCGGCGAATATGCACGCCGCCACCATGCGCCGAAGCCGTTTGTGCCCGGCCAAAGTGCAGTGCCGGTCTCGGGCAAAGTCTATGGCGCCGAGGACATGCAGGCGCTCGTCGACTCCTCACTCGATTTCTGGCTGACGACTGGCAGGTTCAACAGCGAATTCGAAGAGCGGCTCGCGGCGCGCCTTGGAGTACGCCATGCCCTGACCACCAATTCGGGATCGTCGGCAAATCTGCTCGCACTGTCGTCGCTGACTTCGCATTACCTGAGGGGCGAGGCGCTGAAGCCCGGCGACGAGGTGATCACGGTCGCAACCGGCTTTCCCACAACCGTCAACCCGGCGCTGCAATATGGGCTCGTTCCGGTCTTCGTCGACGTCGATATCCCGACCTACAACATCAAACCGGAGATGATTGAGGCAGCCGTCAGCGAGCGGACGCGAGCAATCATGATTGCCCATACGCTTGGCAATCCATTCGACCTTGGCGAAGTGATGCGCGTTGCCGAGAAACATAATCTCTGGGTCATCGAAGATTGCTGCGATGCGCTCGGCGCGAGCTATGACGGCCGCGGCGTCGGCACGTTCGGCCACATCGGCACGCTGAGCTTCTATCCCGCTCATCACATCACGATGGGCGAGGGGGGCGCAGTGTTCACGGACAAACCCCGCCTGAAGCGCGTCATTGAATCGATGCGCGACTGGGGCCGCGACTGCTGGTGCGCTCCGGGAATGGACAATACCTGCGGCAAGAGATTTTGCCGCAAGCTCGGCGATCTCCCAACGGGCTATGACCACAAATATACCTACAGCCACTGCGGATATAATCTGAAGATTACCGACATGCAGGCGGCGGTAGGCGTTGCTCAGCTCGATCGGCTGGACGGCTTCATTGCTGCCCGGCGGCGCAATTTCGACCTTCTGACCGAGCTGCTTGCTCCGCTCGAGGACGTTTTCATCCTGCCCAAAGCGACCCCGAACAGCGATCCATCATGGTTTGGGTATCCAATCACCTTGCGCGAGAATTCGCCGGTCA
>CBJLMA010000094.1:0-7071 GCA_966424035.1 uncultured Sphingomonas sp.
GCATGGATATCATGAACAGGGAAACTTCGATTCACTCCTCCGACACTTTGGTGGTCGTGGATCGGTCACGCCGGCGGCGCCAGATCATGATCGCTGCAATCGCCGGCGTGGTGGTCGTTCTCCTTGCACTGTTCCTGGTGATGGGACTTGGAGGCGCGAAGAAGCCGGCACAAACCGGCGCCGCCGGCGCGGGTCAGATCCCGACGGTCTCAGTGGTCATTCCCGGTCAGACCCAGGTCGGACGGGTGATCACTTCCAGCGGCCCCCTGGGCGCAAAGCGAGATCAGCCGGTCGGGATCGCCGGATCGGGCGGGCGTGTTGTGCGCGTCCTGGTCGATGCCGGTAGCTGGGTACGCGCCGGCCAGGTGCTTGCGGTCGTCGATCGTTCGGTTCAGGCGCAGCAGGCGGCACAGCTCGCTGCGCAGGTCGAAGCCGCCAAGGCCAATGCGGCACTCGCCCAGTCCAATTATGAACGTGCGATCGCACTGCAGGGCCGCGGCTTCGTCTCGAAGGCGGAAATCGATTCCAAGAAGGCGACCCGCGACGCCGCTTACGCGCAGGTTCGGGTCGCACAGGCGCAGCTCGCGGGAACCCGCGCCGAGATCGGCCGCCTTGACGTAGTCGCGCCGACATCGGGACTGATTCTCGCACGCAATGTCGAAGTGGGCCAGATCGTCGGCCCAGGCAGCACCGGGCTCTTCCGCCTTGCCGATAACGGCCAGATGGAAATGCGCGCCGAACTTTCGCAGCAGGATCTTGCGCAAGTCCATGTCGGAATGGCTGCTCAGGTCACTCCGGTCGGATCCGACCGCAGCTTCACCGGCACCGTGTGGCAGGTCGCGCCGGTCATCGACCCGCAGTCGCGGCTCGGCGACGTACGCATCGCCGTTCCCTACGATCCTGCGATGCGTCCCGGCGGCTTTGCCGAGGTGAAGATCACGGCTGGAACGACGACTGCCCCGCTGCTTCCGCAAAGTGCTGTACTGAGCGATGACAAGGGCAATTACGTTTACGTCATCAACGGCAAGAATGAGGTCGAACGGCGCGACATCAAGATCGGAACCGTCAACGATCTGGGCGTCACGATCGCGAGCGGGCTGAGCGGAAGCGAAGCAGTTGTGCTCTCGGCCGGCCCATTCCTCAATCCGGGCCAGAAAGTGAATCCTCGCCGGCAGGCGGCGCGCTGAGCGTCCAAGGACGAACCAACGAAGGCAGCTAAGGCATGAATTTCCGCAACATCTCGTCCTGGTGCATCCGCAACCCGGTCTTTCCGATCGTGCTGTTCGTCGCCCTCATGCTCGCGGGCCTCGTCTCGTTCGCGCGGATGCAGGTCAATAATGCGCCGGACATCGACTTCCCCGCGGCAATCGTTTTCGTGTCTCAGCCCGGCGCCGCGCCGAATGAGCTTGAGACTCAAGTGACGCAGCGGGTCGAATCGGCGATCCGCGGCGTGAATGGTGTCGAGGAAATCAACAGCACGGTCGGCGAAGGCTACAGCCAGACCTTTGTGAATTTCCAGGAGGGGACGCCGACCGACCGCGCCGTCAACGACGTGCGCAACGCGATCTCGCAAATTCGCGGCACCCTGCCCGAGGGGATTCTTGAGCCGCAGATCACCCGCGTCGACGCCGAGAACGAGCCGATCTCCTACGTCGGCGCTCAAACGACCGACATGACCCTGGAGCAGTTGAGCTGGTATATAGATAATACGGTAGCCAAGCGGCTGCTGGGGGTCGCCGGCATAGCTGCTGTGCAGCGGGTCGGCGGCGTCGATCGCACGATCCGGGTGATCCTCGATCCCGCAGCGCTCCAGGCGCAGGGCATCACCGCCGCACAGGTCAACCAGCAGCTTCGCGCCAGCAACATGAACGGCGCTGGCGGCCGCACCGAAATCGCGGGCTCGGAGCAATCGGTGCGCGTGCTCGGTAATGCCCAGGACGCCTATCAGCTTTCGCAGACGCAGATCGCTCTTTCGAGCGGCCGTTTCGTCAAGCTCGCCGATCTCGGCGAAGTGAAGGATAGCAACTCTGAACAGCGTTCGATCGCCAAGCAGGGTGGGCGCCAAGTAGTCACCTTCAGCGTCCAACGCGCCAAGGGCTCGTCAGAAGTGACCGACTATGACGCCATGTGGAAAGAGCTGAAGGCACTCGAGAAGGAGAATCCGAGAGTTCGCTTTACCGAAGTCTTCACCCCAGTAAACTATACGAAGGGACAATATCGTTCGGCGATGGAAGGCCTGATCGAGGGGGCGGTCCTCGCGGTTCTCGTCGTCCTCCTCTTCCTCCGCGACATCCGCGCGACCGCCATTTCAGCCATAGCAATTCCGCTGTCGGCGATTCCCGCTTTCTTCTTCATGAGTCTCATGGGCATCACCATGAACTTCATGTCGACGATGGCGATGGGCCTCGTCTCAGGCGTGCTCGTCGACGACGCCATAGTCGAGATCGAGAACATCGTCCGTCATATGCGCATGGGCAAATCGGGCTATCAGGCGGCTATCGACGCAGCTGACGAGATCGGACTCGCTGTGCTGGCGACGACGATGGCGATCGTCGCCGTCTTCTTCCCCGTCGCGCTGATGCCCGGCATCGCAGGGCAATATTTCAAGGCGTTCGGCTTTACCATCGTGTTGTCGGTGCTGATGAGCCTGTTCGTCGCCCGCATGATCACGCCGCTGATCGCGGCCTATTTCCTACGCTCGCATGGGCAGCAGCCCCACGCGGCGTGGAAGTGGATGGATGTCTATCTGAAGGTGCTCAATTGGAGCCTCGACACGTCGAAGGCGGTGGCAAGGCGCGCGCGGGTGCCGCACGTTCCGATGCGACTCCCTTATTTTGCGGTCCCGCTGGCCGTCGCGGCGATCCTGATGACCGTAAACGCTGCGATGAAGTTCGTGAAGGCGACTCCTGACGCGCCGCCGAACGTGCCGCTGACCGTCATCGGGGCCATATTCGGCTTCATCTTCGTGGGCCTTTTCCTGATGGGCGTCACGATCCTGCTTGGCCTTCTCTGGGGTCTGATTCGCGGCTTTGAGGACAGTCAGTACGCCGCGTGGAGCCGATCGATGGTACGGCTCGGCTGGGCGAGCATGTTCGATCACCGTATGGCGATGGTTGGGGCGGGCTTTGCCACCCTGCTGCTGAGCGCCGTCCTGTTCGCGAACATCCCGCAGTCCTTCTTCCCGCCACAGAACAGCGATTTCTCGCGCGCCAACATCACCATGCCGCCGGGTACGACGCTCAAGCAAACCGAAGACGTAGTCGACCGCGTCGCGGCGATTATCGCCAAGGATCCCAGCGTCGAACGCGTGTTCGAGCGGATCAACGTCGGCGAAGGCCATGTGAACATCGTGCTCAAGAAGGACCGCAAGGTGAAGAGCACCGAGTTTGAACGAAACCTGTCGCCGACCCTTTCTGCCATCCCCGATGCACGCGTCAGCTTCCAGAGCCAGCAAGGCGGTGGGCCGGATGGCGATTCGCGCGACATCATGCTGTATCTCGGCGGCGAAGACCCGGCGCAGCTGACCGCAGTTGCCAACAAGATCGCCGAGCAGATGGCGACCGTCCCCGGCCTCGTTGCCCCTCGGATCGGCAGCAACCTTGCGCAGCCTGAGATCACCATTTCTCCGCACTTCGATCTCGCCGCCGATCTGGGCGTAACGACCGCCGCGCTCAGCCAGACCATCCGTATCGCGACTCTGGGCGAGATCGAGCAGAACAGCGCAAAATTCTCGCTTAGCGACCGGCAGGTGCCGATCACGGTGTCACTTTCGGAGAACGCGCGTCGCGACATCTCCACGCTCGAGAACCTGCCCGTCCCGACGACGCGCGGCAGCTCAGTTCCGCTCAAGGCCGTGGCGACGATTGGCTTCGGCTCGGGCCCGACGACCATCAACCGCTCGAACCAGCTCAGGCGTATTACGATCGGCGCGGACCTTGCGCCGGGGTTCGTCCAGGGCGATGTCTTTGCCAAAGTCAAAAACCTGCCCGCGGTGAAGAATTTGCCGCAGGGGGTTCAGCAGATGAACCTCGGCGATCAGAAGTGGCAGTCGGAGCTGCTGTTCAACTTCGCGGTCGCGCTGATCTCCGGCGTGCTGCTGGTATTCGCGGTGCTGGTCCTGCTCTACCGCCGCTTTCTGGCGCCGTTCGTCAACATGGGATCGCTGCTGCTCGCGCCATTGGGCGCGGCGGTGGCCCTGCTCATCGCCGGGCAACCCATTTCATTGTTTGTGCTGATCGGCATCCTGATGCTGTTCGGCATCGTCGCCAAGAACTCGATCCTGCTGGTCGACTTCGCGGTCGAGATGATGAACCACGGCATGAGCAAGAACGAGGCGATCTGGGAGGCCGGGCACAAGCGTGCGCAGCCGATCGTCATGACCACCGTCGCGATGGTTGCTGGCATGCTGCCGACCGCCATCTCGATCAGCGGCGACAATAGCTGGCGTCAGCCGATGGGCATCACCGTGATCGGCGGCCTCATCTTCTCGACGCTGCTGACGTTGCTGCTGGTGCCATCTTATTTCTCGATCGCAATTTCGATCGAGTCGCGGATCGGCAAATTGTTCCATCGCTTCATCGGGCAGGAAGCCCATCGCGAAGGCCCACGCGAACCGCACGCCGTTCCGGCTGAATGATGGACCCACGTGCCGGCTCAGCTATTGAGCCGGCATGAGGGCGATGACCAACAACGCTCTTTCCCGCTTCAACCCAGCGCAGCCGGGCGCGCAGGGAATGAAGGTGGTCGCGACCGGGCTGCTGGTCGTGATGGCTGCGGTGTTCCTCGTCACCCGCACTTTCGAGCACCAGCTTCCGTCCCTGGGCTACATCAAGGCTTTTTCCGAAGCTGCAATGGTCGGCGGTCTCGCCGACTGGTTCGCTGTCACCGCCCTCTTCCGTCACCCCCTCGGCCTGCCGATCCCCCACACGGCCATCATTCCGCGTAACAAGGACAGAATCGGCCAGGCGCTCGCGACTTTCCTCAAGGAGAATTTCCTGATTCCGGCGGTGGTCGCGCGGCGCATGCAACGGCTCGATGTCGCCGGCGCTGCAGGCCGGTTCCTGCAAACGCCCGCGGGCCAGGGGACGCGAATCCGAGCGGGCGCGTCGCGCCTCATCGCCGACATTTTCGAAAGCCTCGATGATGAGCGGCTGGGCGGCATCGTCAAAGGCGCAATCTCGACTCGGCTGCGCAACGCCGAACTGTCGCCTTTGCTGGGCCACGCGCTTGCCTCGGCAATCAACGAAGATCGCCACGTGCCGATGCTGGAGGCTGCGATCCGCTGGACTGCCCGGGCGCTCGACGCCAACGAGCAGCTGATCCGCGAAATGGTCCACAAGAAGGCCAATTGGGTGCTGAAGCTTGCTGCTCTCGATACCAAGCTCGCCGATGCAATCATCGACGGCTTGAGAAAGCTCACCGTCGAAATGTCGACAGACCCGGCGCATCCGGTGCGGCTCAAGGTCGAGGAAGCGCTGGCGCAGCTTGCGAATGATCTCCAGACCCGGCCCGAAACGCGCGAGCGGGTTGAAGCGATCAAGGAACAATTGCTCGACAATCGATCGGTCAGCCTGTGGCTCGACACGCTCTGGCAGAAAGGTCGCGAAGCGGTGATCCGCGCCGCGCGCAACCCCGATGCCGTGCTCGCCGGCAAGCTCGGCGAGGTGCTCAAGAGCATGGGCGGCACGCTCGAAAAGGACGCACGAATTCGTGCGGCGATCAACCAGTTCGCGCGGCGCGCGGTGGTCGGAATGGCCGCCAGCTACGGAGACTCCATCGTGAAGCTGGTCTCTGAAACCATCCGTGGCTGGGACGCGCGGACGGTCACCAACCGGCTCGAGGCCGCGGTCGGGCGCGACCTTCAATATATCAGGATCAACGGCACGCTCGTCGGCGGCCTTGTTGGCTTGATCCTCTACGCAGTGGACAAATTATGAACGACCCGCACCTCGACGAGCTCGCCGAATCGGCCCGCAACCGGGGCCTGAAGCTGGTCCGGTCGCGCGTGCGCACGCCAGGCAAACGCCGCTTCGGCAAGGTCGGACTGACCGATGCTTCGGGCAAGGCCGTCTTCGGCATGGATGCGAAGGGACCTGCGGCAAAGCCGGAGGATGTCGAAGATTATCTGAGGAACCTCGGCGCAAGGGACTGGGGCGCTTCACTCGATGTTGCTGTACTTCCGCGCAAGCGCAGGGCCAGTCCGGCAAGGCAGGCGGCAAACGACCTGGCGCCGGAGCCTGAGCCAAAGCGAGCCCGTGCCCCAGCTCCAAAGCTGCGGCCCAGGCCGAAACCCAAATTGCGCGATGCCAAGCCTTCGGATGCCGAACGGCTTGCCGAGCTGATCGGCGAGCTCGGCCACCAAATCACCGCAAAGCAGGTTCGCAAGAATCTCGCAGCACTCGAGAAATCCGGAGAGACCCCGTTCGTCGTCGCTCTCGACAAGAAGGTCGTCGGCATGTGCGGTGTCGGCCGGCGCGTCGTAGTCCACCGCACCGCTCCGCTGGGCCGCATCACGGCATTGGTCGTCGCAAAGCAAGCGCGAGGCCAGGGGATCGGCCGATTGCTGGTCGAGGCGGCAGAGAACTGGATGCGCAAGAAGGGCTGCGAGATGGTCGAAGTCACCAGCAACGACCGTCGCGCCGAAGCCCACGCTTTCTATCGCCACTTGGGCTACGAGCGATCGAGCATCCGCTTTTTCAAGAAGCTCTGAACCAACATGCTGAACCGCTTGGGCTGCCATCTGGCGGCTGCTGGCGGATGGCCAGGGGAAGTGTTCCTACCCCCCGCTCCGCCGCTCGATCGTCGCTCCGACCGCGGACAGCTTCTCCTCCAGCCGTTCGTAGCCACGGTCGAGATGGTAGACGCGCAGCACCTCGGTCTCACCCTCGGAGGCGAGGCCGGCGAGCACCAGGCTCATCGACGCGCGAAGATCGGTTGCCATCACATTGGCGCCGGTCAGCTTCTCGACGCCGTGAACGATCGCCGATCGTCCGTGAATGTCGACATTCGCACCCATCCGCCGAAGCTCGGGCACGTGCATGTAGCGGTTTTCGAAGATGGTCTCCTCGAGGA
>CBJLMA010000095.1:0-6969 GCA_966424035.1 uncultured Sphingomonas sp.
CCGCCCGCTTCAGTAGCCCGATCGAGGTCGGCGGCCTCGGCACTGCGGACCCGATGGATCCGCGAGTGAGGGACTGGTGGCGTGGCAAGGCGGAGGAGATCTACCGGCTCATCCCCGACTTCGGCGGGTTTCTGGTCAAGGCCAATGCCGAAGGCCAGCCGGGTCCGTGGGATTATAAAAGGACCCAGGCCGACGGCGCAAACGTCGTCGCCGACGCGCTTGCACCGCACGGCGGCACCGTCTTCTGGCGCGCGTTCGTCTATGGCAATTCGAAGGAGGACCGAGCCAGGCAGGCCTATGACGAGTTCCGGCCGCTCGACGGCAAGTTCCGCGGCAACGTCATCGTCCAGGTGAAGAACGGCCCGATCGATTTCCAGCCGCGTGAACCTTTCCATCCGCTGTTCGGACAAATGTCGCACACGAGGGTCGGAATCGAAGTGCAGCTGACGCGCGAATATCTCGGACAGGGCGACGGCGTCGTCTTCCTCGCTCCTTTGTGGACGGAAGCACTCAACAGCGAGACCTGCTCTCCGCGCTGCGGCACGCCGGTCAAATCGACGATCGCATCGATGGCCGGAGTCTCGAACGTTGGCGGCAACCGCGAGTGGACCGCAACCAATTTCGATCAGGCCAATTGGTATGCGTTCGGGCGGCTCGCGTGGAACCCGTCGCTGACTGCGCGCCAGATCGCGGGCGAATGGGTACGCATGAGCTGGAGCAACAATCCGGGAGCCGTGAAGCCGATCGTCGCAATGATGCTGCGCTCGCGCGAAGCGGTCGTCGATTACATGATCCCATTGGGGCTCGCGCACCAGTTCCAGAACGATCATCATTATGGTCCTGCCCCATGGTCGTGCAGCTTCAGTGAGCCGAGCTGGAATCCTTGCTATTACAACAAGGCCGACGCTCGCGGCATCGGCTTCGATCGCACCGCGAGCGGGAGCAATGCAGCCGCCCAATATGCGCCGCCGGTCGCGCAATGCCTGGCGGACCTGAAGTGCGTAGCCGACAAGGACTTGCTGTGGTTCCACCACTTGCCGTGGGGCTATTCCATGCGCGACGGGACCACTCTTTGGACCTCGCTCGTCAATCATTATGATCGAGGCGTGGGCCAGGTCGAAGCCAATCGGCGAAGCTGGACGATGCTCAGGCCCTATGTCGACCGGCAGCGCTTCGCGGCAGTCAGCGGCGATCTTGACCGGCAGGCTTGGCAGGCGTGGTGGTGGCGCGACGCCTCGATCGCTTATTGGCAAAGCCTGTCGAAGCTCGAGTTGCCGACGGGCCATTCACCTCCGGCTCATCCTCTTTCATGGTATCAGGCAATTCATTTCGACCGCGTACCGGGATTTCTCGTGCCCAGGATCGATCGCCGAACATTGTGCGTTGCAGGTAGAGGAGGCACGTCATGCGCGCTCTGATCTTCATCTCCGCCGCCGCCCTTGCAGTCACTGGCTGCGCGCGCCCCGCTGAACCGTCCGGGGCCGGCTTGGCCAGGGAACTCGCCGGCCATGTCGCAGGTCCAGCACAGAGCTGCGTCACGACCTTCCCCGCGGAAAACCTTCGGGTAATCGACGCGAGCACCCTCGCTTACGGCAATGGCCGGACAATCTACGTCAACCATCTGGCCGCGCCCTGCCCAGCGCTCGAGCCGCTAAACACGGTAATTGTTCGAGCGGGCTTGCCCGGCCAATATTGCCGCGGCGACCGTGTCCAGGGCCGCGAGCCCGGAGCGATCATCGCCGGGCCGCAATGCATCCTGCAGAATTGGATTCCGTACAAGATGCGCTAGTAGGCTGAGCGCATGAGCGAAGGCACGCCGATCCGGCGCATAGTTATCGTCGGCGGCGGAACTGCAGGCTGGATGGCCGCGGCTGCGCTCGCGCGTTTTGTCGGGGGCAAGGGCCGGCGCATCGTTCTCGTCGAATCCGAAGCGATCGGCACCGTCGGGGTCGGCGAAGGCACGATCCCGCCGTTCCTCGAGTTCAACCATCAGCTGGGGCTCGATGAAGCCGATTATCTTCGTGCCACACACGGGACCTACAAGCTCGGGATCGAATTCGTCGGGTGGACCGAGGACGGGCAACGCTACTTCCATCAATTTGGGGAGATCGGCCGGCCGCTGAACGGCCTGTCGTTTCACCAGGCCTGGCTCAAGCATCGCAAGAACCCGGCGGTGGGTTCGCTTGCGGCTTATTCGATGTCGGCGGTCGCGGCGGCGAACAATCGTTTCGCCCATTCGTCCAACAAACCCGACGAACCACTTTCGCAGCTCGCCTATGCCTTCCACTTCGATGCGTCCGCTTATGGCCAATTCCTGCGCCGCTACGCCGAAAAGCTCGGCGCAGAGCGCATCGAGGGCCGTATCGTCGACGTCGAGCAAGATGCAGAGACCGGATTCGTCAGCGCGCTCAAGCTCGATGACGACCGGCGCGTCCGCGGCGACCTGTTCATTGATTGCTCGGGATTCCGCAGCCTGCTGCTCGGCGACAGGCTCGGCATCAAGTTCGAGGACTGGAGCCACTGGCTTCCGTGCGACCGGGCGCAGGCCGTGCCATCGGAACGCAGCGACCCGCTCCTCCCCTTCACGCGCTCCACGGCGCATCCGGCGGGCTGGCAATGGCGCATCCCGCTCCAGCACCGGACCGGCAACGGGCACGTCTATTCCAGCGCGCACATGTCTGACGATGAGGCTGGGCGCATTCTGCTCGACACGCTCGACTCAAAACCGATTGCGGAGCCGCGGCTGCTCAAGTTCAAGGCCGGGCGTCGGTCGAAGTCCTGGGAGAAGAATGTCGTGGCGATCGGCCTTTCTGCAGGCTTCCTCGAGCCGCTCGAATCGACCAGCATCCACCTGATCCAGCATGCGGTGCAGAAGCTGCTTTCCTTATTTCCAGGACAAGGGATCAGCCCGGTGGAACGCGACGAATTCAACCGTGCGATGGTCAACAGCTATGAGCCGGTGCGCGACTTCATCATTCTGCACTATCATGCAACCCGGCGGACCGAACCGTTCTGGAACCACGTTCGTACAATGGACCTGCCCGACACGCTGAAGCACAAGCTTGAGCTGTTCCGCGAGCACGGCCGCGTCTTCCGTTATAACAACGAGCTGTTCGACATCCCCAGCTGGGTCGCCGTGATGCTCGGCCAGGATGTCATTCCGACCGCGGCTGATCCCCTGGTGGACGCAATGCCGGATGCCGAGGTGCTTCGAGCAATCGCCGAGCTCGGCGCCGGCTACGAACGGACCGCGCTAAAGCTGCCGCTCGCAAGCGACTATATCGAGCGAATGATCGCGCAAGCTTAGTGTATCGTCGCGACGGCGGGTTCGTCCCGAAGATGGGTTCGTGCGCGGCGCGCAGCGATCGCAAATAAACAGAGCAGAGCGTAACAAGTCGCCGGGACGATGAAAGCGGTCACATAGCTCGTGTGCTGGGACACCAGACCTGTGAGCGGCGGGATCGCGGCACCGCCGACGATTGAGAAGCAGAGGAAGCCCGAAGTCGCCTCTTCCGATGCGGTTGATCGCTCCAACGTGATTGTGAAAATCACTGGGAACATGATCGAGTTGAACAGACCGATCGACAGGGCTGCATAGCCCGCCGGCACGCCGCCTGCTGTAAACACGAACAGGCAAAGCGCGCAGGCGACGGCGGTGAACACGGTGAGCAACTGCGGTGCCGGAACTCGCGTGAGCAATGCCGAGCCCACAAGTCGCCCGACCATTGCTCCACCCCAATAGAGGCTTACGGCGTTGCCCGCTTCCTGAAGCGAAACGCCATGGATTCCGTCGCTTCCAAGATACCAGCTCAATAGACCGCCAATAGCCGGAAGATGAAATGGCGAATCCGACTGCCCCCAAATTGGATCGCTGTTGAGAAACAGCGCCATTTGCGTGCCGATGGCGACCTCGGCACCGACATAGAGGAAGATCGCAAGGCCACCGAAGAGAGCCCAGGGCGACGATACGGCTTCGCGGATCGTCGCTCCAATACCCATGCGTTCGGTGCCGTGCGGCGGGGGAGGAGCGGCCGCGCTGATAAGCTTGCGTCCGGCAAAGATGAGCAGGCCGATGAGGATGATCAGGCCTGCGATCCAGAAGAAGGCTCGATCGATTCCGGCCAACGAGCCAGCCTTGGCGGCCGCACTCACGTGGGACCCCGCCTTAACTTCGATTCCTCGCAGGAAGAGGTGGGCACCGATCAATGGGCCCAGCACCGTTCCGAGGCTGTTGAAAGCCTGGCTGAAGGTCAGCCTGAAATGACTGCGTTCCGGCGCGCCAAGCGCCGCCGAAAGTGGGTTGGCTGCGACTTGGAGAACCGTGATTCCGCTCGCCATCACGAACAGGCCCAGCAGCACGATTTCATAGACGGCAATGTTCGCGGCCAGCAACATGATCAGGCAGCCGCCGACCATCATTGACAGTGAAATGAGCACCGTCGGGACCGACCTGGCGCGAGCGAGCAACACTGCTCCAGGCAGACTCATTACGCCGTAGGCGATGAAGAATGCCGATGCGCTCAGTTGCGCCTCGACGTCAGACAGGTGGAAAATGCCCTTCACCGCGGCAACGAGCGGATCGACCAGCGAGGTGATGAAGCCCCAGGCGAAGAACAGGCAGGTGACAATGACGTAAGCGCCGGTGACGCCTGCCGATGAACGCTGCTGCATTGAAGCTTCCCTCTCCTGATCCGGCGCGCAAATTGGCAGCGAAAAATCTGTCGCACAAGGCGAACGGTTAGCGCTAACGTTCTGGCGGGAGGTGCCTGTCTTGCGCGCTTTGTTTCGATCAATTGCAATCGCGATTGCGGTCGTTTGCAGCGCTCCTGCGGCCGCGCAGGTCGTGCCTGTCGACGGCGGTCGCGTCCGCGGTAAAGCGTGGAGCGGAAGCACCTTGTTTCGCGGCATTCCGTTCGCAGCACCACCTCTCGAAGATCTGCGCTGGAAGTCGCCGCAACCGGTTGTCCCTTGGAAGGGCGTCCGTGAGTCGCTCGACCAGCCGCCATCCTGCGTCCAGAACGATCAGGGCTGGAATCACGGCGATTATGTCATCGGCCGCGAAGACTGCCTGACGCTCGATGTGCGGACGCCCTCGATCAGCGGCAAGGTGCCGGTGCTCGTATGGATCCACGGCGGCAGCAACCGCGCCGGCGGGCCCAATGACATCGTCCTCTCCGACGTCGGCAAAAACATCGTGATCGTCGGCGTTCGCTATCGTCTCGGAATCTTCGGGTTCCTCTCGCATCGCAAGCTGACCCAAGAGCAAGGCGCATCCGGCAATTACGGCCTCATGGACCAGATTGCGGCGCTTCAATGGGTCCAGCGCAATATCGCGAGGTTCGGCGGCGACCCCAAGAATGTGACGATCGCCGGCGAGTCCGCAGGGTCGCAGGATGTCAGCCTGATGCTCGCCGCACCGGCCGCGCGCACGCTCTTTGAGAAGGCAATCATGGAAAGCGGAACGCCGGGTTTCGGAATGCCATTCCGCAGCCTCAGCGACGCGGAGCGGATCGGCGACCAGGCGGACGCCTTGCTGGGCGCCGGCGGCGACCTCGCCAAGCTGCGACGCATGTCGGTCCCGGCCTTGCTCGCGGTCGATCTCAAGCTCCACGATGACGCGCTCGAATCCGACGCGATGGTCTGGCTTCGCACGACGATCGACGGCAAAATCTTCCCGCGCGACCCGCGCGCGCTGCTCGGAGAAGCGCCGCCTAAAGCCGTAATCCTCGGATCGAACCTCGTCGAATTAGGCGCCGAGCGCACGCATCGCGATCCGCTGATTGCCAAGGCCTTCGGCATTCGCGAAGCCGAGGCCCGCGCATTCTATCACGCTGACCGGATCGATCCCCCGGCCGACGCGCGAATGGGCAGCTTGGATGACCAGATCGGAACCGACATCATCTTCCGCTGCCCGACGGAGCATATGGCCGAAATCCTGGCGGCCGAGGGTGCCCCGGTCTGGCGCTACGAGTTCGATGCTGCTCCAAATGGCGCAAGGACGTCACACGCGGCCGAGATTCCTTATGCCTTCGGCGATTCGACCTTTGATCATGCGCTGTCGCTCAAGCCCTATTGGCTGAACTTCATCCAAAAGGGCGATCCCAACGGCACCGGTCTCGCCGAATGGCCGCGCTTCACGACGGCTCAGCATGCCCATGTGCTGTTCAGCGACGCAGGGGTTACTTCCCTGGGTGCACTGCGCCCGCAAATTTGCTCACTTTCGGACCGCCTATGACAATCGGACGACGCCGATTTCTTGAGTGCGCTGTTGCAGCGCCATTGCTGCTCTCGTCTGCAGCCGGATTTGCCAAGCGGAGCATCCCGCCAGGCGCGGACTGGCTGACATGGTTTCACGGCTGGTTTGGCCGCGACTTCGGAATGGTCGGCTATTATGCCGACGACAATGCGAAGCTCCTTGCCTCGCACGAGCCGGTCGATGTCGTGTTCATGGGCGATTCGATCACCGAACTCTGGTTCGACAAGCGCCCCGGCTTTTTCACGCGCGGCCGGGTGAACCGCGGGATCGGCGGCCAGACCACGTCGCAAATGCTGCTCCGGATGATGAGCGACGTCGTCGACCTGAAGCCAAAGGCCGTGCACATCATGGCCGGGACCAACGATATCGCCGGCAACACAGGGCCGATGACCATCGGGATGAGCGAGAACAACTTGCGGGCAATGGCCGATATCGCCCGGCGGCATGGGATCAGGGTGCTGCTGGCGTCCATCCCTCCAGCAGCGAGGTTCCCGTGGCAACCGGGAGTGGAGACGCGTCGACCCATTGCTGCAATCAATGCCTGGCTGAAGCGCTTCGCGCTCGAAAGCGGCGCGACCTGGGTCGACTATCATCAGGTGCTCGACGACGGGTCGGGCGGGATGAAATCGGGTCTTGCAGTCGACGGTGTCCATCCCACGCCGGCCGGCTATGACGCGATGGCGAGCGTGATCGAGCCGATCCTGAGGAAGATG
>CBJLMA010000096.1:0-6966 GCA_966424035.1 uncultured Sphingomonas sp.
GCGGTCTCATCGACCACTGCTAACCGGCTGGCTTTTCCTTCTCATGCGGCGTGCCACGATTTTCGTCAGTCTGCTCGGCATCCCCCGGCGTTTTCCCTGCCATGTTTCCGGGATTGAAATGGTACTTGCCATCCGGATTCTCGCCGGGCTGCTTCTCAGTTGGATTCTTGTTGTTAGTCATTGGACCAGTCACTCCTTGGGAAGAGTAACAATGTTGAACGGGACCGAGGTCTCTATGTTCCCAAAGCTGCGATTGACCGCGTGGAACGAAAGCTCGCTCGTCCCCGTTGAGCATCACCTGCAACATTTCTCATTGGCGTGAGGCGTCGTGCAGACCACTTGAGGTGTTGCACATGGCTTTTTCGCAAACACGTTCTTCCGCATTCCTATCCGACTGTCTGGCCGCCTTCAGGCGATATCCCGCCATCGCCGCGTTTGCTGGGGCCGCTACCCTTGTGGCGGCGACGGCGATCGCGAACCGGCATCTTGCCGATAAAGCGCAGCGTGATAACCCGCCACGGGGTCGGTTCATCGACGTCGACGGGGTTCGGCTGCACTATGTGGAGCGCGGCAATGGCCGGCCGCTGGTTCTCTTCCACGGCAATGGCAGCATGATCCAGGATTTCGAGTCGAGCGGCCTGATCGATCTGGCAGCCGAGAATTACCGGGTGATCGTGTTCGACCGACCGGGATTCGGGCATAGCCTGCGGCCGCGAAACGTGGTTTGGACGCCGGAGGCACAGGCGGACCTGTTCAGGAAGGCATTTGATGGGCTGGGCGTTCAGCGAGCCATCGTACTCGGGCATTCGTGGGGGGCGTCGGTCGCGGTTGCGCTGGCGATAAGGCATCCTTCCTTCGTCGAAGCGCTGGTGCTGGCATCGGGATACTATTTTCCGACCGCGCGAGCCGACGCAGTGGCCTCATCTCTATCCGCTACACCCGCGCTTGGCGATATCATCAGCTACACTGTCTCACCGATCCTGGGTCGATTGATGTGGCCGGCAATGTTGCGCAAGGTGTTTGGCCCGCAACCAGTCCCCGGCAAATTCGCCGGCTTTCCGAAGGAAATGGCCGTCCGGCCATCACAGCTCCGCGCCAGTGCGGCGGAATCGACGTTGATGGTTCCCGCTGCATTTGCTTCCTCGAAGACCTACGGCGAACTCGACATGCCGACGATCATACTCGCGGGCGAGGATGATCGTTTGATCGATATCGATGAGCAATCGGCCAGGCTGCATGACGAGGTCAAGCAGAGCAAGCTGCACCGCATTGCCGGAGCCGGACATATGATCCAGCAATCTGCCACGCGAGATCTAATGGCGGCTATCGACGAAGCCGCTGCCGAGACCCTGCACTAGTCCGTCGGATGCGGTGGCGCGTCCCGCTCGCCATGACCGCGCAGGGATACCTTGCTGGGTCCGGACTCCGGCAGGACAGATTTGCGTGGAGGATGGAGGAAACGCCTTGGTTTCGCTTTCGATGTTGCCGCAGGAGGCCCCCTCGTCGCCAGGGCAGGACGCCGGCGCGTCGGAATCGGGGGCCTTGCCAACGCAGGCGGTCGACAATGTCGAGATGCCGCTGCCGTCCAGTCCGCAGACGTTCTTTCTCGGTAGCCTGTTGACACTGGCCGTCCTAGCGGCCGTGTACGTGGCAAGCTCGATCATATTGCCCGTGGTGCTCGCCTTCGTGTTGCAACTCATTCTGCAACCTGCCGTGGATCTTCTCGAGCGTATCGGCCTACCCCGTGCCGTCGGCGCGCTCTTGGCGATCCTGCTGGTCGTGGGAGCGCTCGTGGGCTTCGTGGCAGCCTTGTCAGTACCCGCCGCGTCGTGGGCGGAGAAGTTGCCGGACGGCTTACCGCGCCTGGAAACTCATCTGGTCGTCCTGAAGCGCCCGATCGAAGCGCTGCAAAAGGTTGTCCAGCAGGCGGAGCACGTCGCGGACTCTCCCGGGAAAAAGGAGCCCACCGTTTCGGTTCGCCGCGATCTCGGTCTGACCGGCGTGCTCTTTGCCGGAACGCGCGCCGTGCTCGACGGCCTGTTCACGACGGTTCTGGTGCTCTATTTCCTTCTGGTCGCAGGCGACATTTTTCTGCGACGCATCGTCGAGGTGCTGCCGAATTTTGCCGACAAGAGGCAGGCCGTGGACATCTTCCAGCAGATCGAAGCGGACATATCGGCCTATCTGCTCACGATCACGGCCATGAATGCTGCGGTGGGAATTGCGACGGCGGCTGCGATGTACCTCTGCGGGCTTGGAGATCCCTTGTTGTGGGGAGCCGCTGCTTTCCTGCTCAACTACGTTCCAATTCTGGGGCCGTTGTTGGGAACCGTCATCTTCCTGCTCGCCGGAATGTTGAGTTTCGACAGCTTGTGGTGGGCCTTGCTGCCGGCGATTCTTTACTTCTGCATCCACCTCGCCGAGGGCGAGACCCTGACTCCCATGCTGCTTGCGCGACGCTTCACCCTGAATCCCGTGCTGATCATCCTGTCGCTGGTGTTCTGGTTCTGGATGTGGGGGGTGCCTGGCGCGATCCTGGCCGTTCCAATGCTGGCCATCCTGAAGATCGTCAGCGATCGCGTCCGTCCGCTAAAGGCTTTGGGGCACGTCCTCGAAGGATAATCGCAGCGTCTTGGTGATGGATTGAGGACGTACCGCCGGCGGGGCACGGCCAGTGCTGGCAGGCTACGAAAGAGGCATAGAGAAGGTGAAGCGGGTTCCAGCGGAGTTCGATGCGACGGTCAAAGCGCCCCCATGGGCCTTTGCGATCTGAGAGGCGATGTAGAGCCCCAATCCAAGCCCCTGCTTGCTCGCACGAGCTTTGCCGCGGAAGAACGGTTCGAACAACTTCTCCATCACCGTTTCCGGAATCGCCTCACCCGCATTGGCTACCCAGAGTTCGAACGATCCCTTTCGCGTCTCGGCGTGAACGACGATGGGTTTGTCGGTTGCTCCGTGCGTCACCGCGTTGCCGAGAAGGTTGGAGAGGAGCTGGCCGATGCGGATGCGATCGCAGTTCACCGGCTCGTGGATGGCAAATTCGGTCTCGATGACCCGGCCGGGTGAGGCCAGTCTCAGTTCGTCGACCACCTGGGCAAGGGCAGGTTCGAGCGGCGCTCTTGCATCGCGTTCCAGGGTAATGCCGCCGCCCAGCCGACCGCGCGCGAAGTCGAGAACGTTGTCGATCATCGAGGCCATTCGCATGACCGTGGTCTGCATCATGGCGATGATCTGGTGTTCCTTTTCGCTATGGACGGTTCGGTCGAGAATTCTCGCGCCGGCGCTAATGGAGGCGAGAGGATTGCGAAGATCGTGACCGAGCACGGCGATGAACTGTTCGCGCAACTCGGAGGTTTCGTGCTCGAGCCGCAGCAGTTCTTGCGTCGCCTTCTCGGCGCCAATCGCCAATTCTCGGGCGGCCAGAAGCTCGTGCTCGTAGCGCCGCCGATCCGTCGCCTTGATCAGGGCTAGACGGATGAGCAGCAGCCTTCCTTCCGGATCGCGGCGCTCGTTCGCGTTGGCGATCATCTGCAGCGGCGTACCGGCGGCGGTCAACACGTCGATGGCGAATTCGTCGAAGGATCCCTGCATTCGGAGCAGCGGCGCGATATGGGTTTCGTAATAGATGCGGCCCGGCATGGTCAGGAAATCGCTGAAGCGCTTCCCGATCATCTGTGGCGCCGTATGTCCGCTCCATTCCAGGAAGGTGAGGTTGACGTACTCGATCCGGCCGTTCGGCTGCAGGGTGACGTAACCGCAGGGCGCATTGTCGATCATGTCCTTGAACTGGGGATCGGAGGCGCGCACTAGACAAAAGGTCGCATCGCCGCGATGACCTCTTCCGGCGCGCTCAGATTTGGGCAATGCCCGGTCGCGTCCAGGACGATCATCCGGCTGTTGGGAATATTGCGGGCGACAAACTCGCCGACCTCCGGAGGGGCGATAATATCCTCGCTGCACTGGAGAACGAGGGTCGGAAGGGAGACCTCCGCGAGGTCTTCGCGGTTGTCGGAGGTGAAGGTCACCCGGGCGAACGCTTTGGCGATTTCGGGATCCGTGCTGCAGAAGCTATTGGTTAGCTCCTGACCCAATTCCGGTCGATCGGGATTGCCCATGATCATCGGCGCCATCTGCATCGACCAACCCATGTGGTTCGAGTCGAGAAACCTGAGCAATTCCTCGATCTGCTGAGCGCTGAACCCACCAACGTATCCGTCGTCGTCGATGTAACGGGGTGACGGACCGATAAGCACGAGCTTGCCGAACATCCCGGGGGCTTGTCGGGCGGCCAGCACGCCGATCATGCTGCTGACGGAATGTCCCACGAAGACGGAATCCTTCAATCCGAGCTCCGTGCCGATTTCGACCACGTCTTTGGCGTAGCCGGACAGGGTCGAATATTTGGCGCTGTCGTAGGCCGAAAGGTCGGAGCCGCCGGCGCCGACGTGGTCGAACACAACGGTCATGAAATCCTTTTCGAACGCGGGAGCCACAAAGCGCCACATGTTCTGGTCGCACCCGAAGCCGTGTGCGAAGATCATCGTCCGGTGGCCGGCGCCGCGAACGCGAACGTTATTTCGTTTGATTGTGCCTGCCATCAGGACTCCCTGAATCGCCCTTTATCGTGCAGTTCCTCCAACGTCGCCGGGCCGCGGTCCGGTTTGCGAGGCCTGAATGCAGTGGAGATGTCCGGTCCTGCGAGCCGATCCGGATCAGCCGGCGCGCTCGAGCATCTCGACTTTCGCTTGCTTGATTTCTTCATCCGACGCCTCCTCGATGCCCGCAATGCGGTTGCTTGCGGCCTTGGTCGCCAGGATCAATTCGTCGAGTTTCAACTGCAAGGCCAGCGTGTCGCGGTTCTGCGTTGCCTGGATCAGAAAGACCATCAGGAACGTCACGATTGTCGTGCCCGTGTTGATGACGAGCTGCCAGGTATCGCTGAAGCCGAATAAGGGACCTGTGATCGCCCACACGAGTACGACGGCAACTGCCAGCAGAAAGGTCGTCGGTCGGCCGGAAATGCGCGAGGTCGCAACTGCCAGCCGGGCGAACCAATTGCCGCTTGGTTGAGCATTCGCGGACGTAGAGCCTATGGGCAGATTTGCGCGCATTGAATGATTTCCTTGGCGAAGCGGAAGCCACACCGCAGATGTCTGCAAGTCAGCTATTGGCGATCGACGGACCGCAAGGAGCGCCGTCAGCTGATGGAAGGAGGCCGTCTTTCTTTTCCCATTTGTCTGACCGCTTCGACGATGCGGTCGGGTTGGTAGGGCTTGTGCAAGGTGAGACTGCCAGGCACCGGACGGGCCTCGACGGGCGAGAAGCCGGTCGCGTAGATCACCTGCAGCTGGGGATCATGCTCCCGACAACGTTCGGCGATCTGCCACCCGTCAACTCCGCCGGGCAGCCTGATGTCGGTGACCAGAACGTCCGCGATCTGCCTCTTGCACAATGCCAGCGCTTGCTCACCATTGGAGGCGTGAAAGACCTCGTAGCCTTCCTCGCGCAGAGCGTCGACCACCAATTCGCGGACAAGTGGATCGTCCTCGACCATAAGTATTCGCACCGGTGGCTCCTCAATACTCTTGACGACTGTTGCAAGTCTGGAACGGCCCAGCCTTGAGAGGGTTCCGCGGCGACGCTGCCAACGTCGCAGCATTCTCGGAATCAGAGACTCAGGCCATCCTGTGAAATGCCGGTGGCAACGTCTCTCGAACCAGTTGACTCAGATCCAGCGCCTCCCCGCTGTCCGCAATGTCGGAGAATAGAACCTCGACGAAGGGATGCTGTCGGTTGAATACCGCGCCTCGCTGGTATTTCGCGCTCACGATCCGCTGAAGTGCGGGAAGGTTCAGTCTGCCAAGCGCATTGTATTGATCGCGAAACAGGCTTTGTCGCCCACCACCATGCTCGATGGAGTCCGCCCAGACGTCCATCACCTTCCGCCCAATAAACGCTTCCACGCAATCATTTCCATCCTGAGCGAGAAGCCTTAGTCCATCCATGACGTGTGGTCCGTCATCGACTCGAAACTGTGTAAGCGACATGGGAGTCCTCCTGTTATCGGCGTCCATCTAGATCGGCGGGCAGTCGTGGACTGCTCCTCCCTCGTTGTCCCATCGCGACAGCGCCAGGGCACTTGATCTTGCATCGGCAGGCGAGTCTTCTGTCACCGGTAATTTGCCGCGACCGGCATCATCCTTGTGGTTGTGAAGAAACCGGGCGATTTGGCTGCGGAGCGCCGATGTCGCCAGTAACTTGCCGACCGACCCCGCAGTGTCGAAGATCGGCCGTTGCAGCGTCGTCGGCAGGGCGTTCCATCGTATGATGATGGCCGCGCCCAGACACCGCAAAACACGTTCTTCTTGGGCCGCAAGGGCTGCACCGTACGAGCGGTTCTCATCCGGATCGGGCGGGTGCTCGGCCAGTTCGCCGTGCTTGGCTTCTCTCGCCCGAGATTGCTGAGATCTAGACATGCCGGGCCCCTTTCGTTGAAAGTCGCGGCCCCTTCCGAACAAACCCCGATGGGGTGATCAGACTCAAATAGATATGGGGATCAAAGGTCCGGACAACGAGCCCAGGGTCCAAATAAACTTGCACGATAGTTTGCATCGTTTGGCGTCCAGCATCGTGCAAAGAGCATTGCCGCGGACTGCGATGATCCCGTCGAACTCCCTGTCGTGAGCAATATTGACCAGCGTGCGGCGCTGCCGGGTCCATACTGCTGCGATCGCACCGGCCGTGGGCGCCGATCGGTGAGAGAGAGTTCGATAGTGCCGCTACCTTTATTCCGCAGGGGGCGAGCGTGCTCGGGTCAGAGGCCAGGACCCCTAACACCTCGCGCGACGCGGCGACCGGTGCTGGCTTTCGAGTGCCACAGTGAGGACGATGAAATGAAAACGCTGCCGTGGAACGATCTGGATCGTCACGATTGGGCTACCCGGGCATCCGAGGCTCTGGCGCAAG
>CBJLMA010000097.1:0-6888 GCA_966424035.1 uncultured Sphingomonas sp.
TCACCGAGACGAGCGTGGTGGTCGTCACCCGCAATCTCGGGCTCTCCGTGGCGCAGTCCACGGAGCTGCGCCTGAAGATGCGCGACGCCGGCGCACAGTTCAAAGTTGCGAAGAACCGACTTGCCCTGATTGCGCTCGAGGACACGCGTTACAAGCCGATCGGCGACCTTCTCAAAGGCCCGACCGCGCTGGCGACGTCCGGAGACCCCGTCGCGGCCGCCAAGGTGGCGGTCGATTTCGCAAAGACGACCGACAAGTTCGAGATCGTCGGCGGAGCGATGGGCGACACGGTGCTCGACGTGAACGGGATCAAGGCATTGGCCGAGCTTCCCTCGCTCGACGAACTGCGCGCGACCATCGTGGGCCTTATCCAGGCACCCGCGAGCAAGATCGCACGCACGATCAACGAGCCGGGCGCCCAGCTGGCCCGGGTCTTCGGCGCTTATGCAGCCACGGAAGCGGCATAAGGCAAAGCTTTTCAATCAACGCACGACATTTGGGGCACTGTCCCGTACAAGGAGTTTAAAATGGCTGACATTCAGAAGCTGGTTGACGATCTTTCGGCACTCACCGTCCTCGAGGCGGCGGACCTCGCCAAGGCTCTCGAAGAGAAGTGGGGCGTCTCGGCCGCGGCTGCGGTCGCGGTTGCCGGTCCGGCGGCTGCCGGCGGCGGCGCTGCCGCTCCGGCCGTCGAAGAGAAGACCGAGTTCGACGTGATCCTCACCGGCGACGGCGGAAAGAAGATCAACGTCATCAAGGAAGTTCGCGCGATCACGGGCCTTGGCCTGGGCGAGGCGAAGGCATTGGTCGAAGGCGCGCCCAAGCCGATCAAGGAAGGCGTCAACAAGGACGAGGCCGAGAAGATCAAGAAGCAGATCGAGGAAGCCGGCGGCACCGTCGAGCTCAAGTAAGGCTCGTTCCAAAGCGACGAAAACAGCGAGGGCGGCTCTTCGGAGCCGCCCTTTCTTATTCCGTCAATCTCCGCTGCGGCACTCTACCCTTCATCCCTGGCCAATCTCGCGCAACAGCTCCGTGAACCACGGCACCGACGCGTCGAACGCCTTGCCGCCAGCAATCCGTTCGAACTCGATTGCCCTGAGCTCTTGATTGCGTTCCTCGTCATGGCCAACAACTCCGGATTCGCCGCGAAGCGCGGCGTCCACCGCATATCTCGTGCAGTCACGGATCAGCGCGAGATCGGCATGGTTGGCCGCAGCCGAACGCGAAAAATAGCCGCTCTTCTGGACTAGCACCTTGTCTGCGCCGAGTTCGGCTGCGAACTGCTTTGCGAACCACTGGCCCGGATTGATCTTGTCCAGCTGGACATGGCCGAAGGGGTCGCGCGGCACATCCTCGCCCGCCCCTTCCATCGCAGCGACGATCTCACTGACTCCGGCGCCCTCCGAGATGAAGAGGTTCACGCCGTCCAGCTCGTCCATGATCGTCCGCAGCCGCTTGGCCTCCTCGGCGATCTCGAACGGGCGCTCCGGCACGAAAACGCCGTGGACGTCCCAGTGGGCGGCGGAGTTCTCCATCCATTCGGCGAACTGGGCCTTCATGACCCATTGATGGTGCGCCCGCGCAGTGGCTGCGGTGAGCCATCCGCAATTGCGGCCCATCACCTCGTGGACAATGAGCATCCGCGGGTTCGACGAATGCTCGGCGATGATGTTGCGGGCGAACAATGCGCCCTGTTCGGCGGCAGTCCACGCGCCGAGCGACTGGGCAATCGGCACCACGTCATTGTCGATAGTCTTGGGCAGTCCGACGACTGTCAGCTGATGGCCGTTGCTGCGCAGGTACGCAGCGAGCTCGGCTGCGGTGAGATTGGTGTCGTCGCCGCCAATCGTGTGCAAGACGTCGACGCCGTCGCGACTGAGCTGGCCGGCTGCCACTTCGAGTGGGTCTTGCCCGGGCTGGACCAGGCCCCGCCTGACGCAGTCGTTGACGTTGCTCAGCTTGACTCTGCTGTTACCGATCGGGCTCCCACCGAACGCGTGCAGCCTTCCAGCTGCTCGGCGTACCTCATCGGTCACCTCCACGGATCGGCCGGTGAGCAGACCGGCGTAGCCGTTACGGTAGGCGATGATCCGGATGTCCGGTGCGACTTCGGTATAGCGCTCGATCAGGCCGCCGACGGCCGAGGAGAGGCAGGGGGCGAGGCCGCCTGCAGTGAGAATGGCAACGGTTGTGACAGGCATGCGCCCACTTGTGCCAACTCCTCGCCGTCGCGGCCAGACCGGTCTTGGCTGATCGATGCGAAATTTTTGCGCTTTGTGGGGCGCAACTCGGGCGAAGCGTCCCTTCCGATCACTCAAAGATCGACAGGTTCAGCTCCTCGCTCGGGCCGAACCAGATCACGTGATGCTTGTGGTCGGCAAGATCGTCGCCGGTGTTCGCATGGGCGAAGATGGTGAGTTCGCCGCGATTGAGGACCAGCCATTGGGCAACATCGCCGAACTGCCGGACGGGGACGGTCAGTTGGCAGCTGCCGCGTGGATGCGGACCGACCGGACGGAGGTGGTAGTGGCCCTGGGCGACGCCGAACTTTTCCTGGGCTGCCTTGCCGAGCGCCTTGGCAAGCTCAATTTGGTCTGGATTGAAATAGATGTGGGCGTGAAAGTCGCTGATCATTGCAGCCGCGACTTCTGCGGCTAGCTGCCAAGCGAGTCCAGAAACTCATCGATTGCCGCTACCGCTTCCGGCTCGCTGAGCTCGGGCGCGTGGCCGACTCCTTTCACCAGCGCAAGCTTCACATCGGGCACGACCCTTTTCATCTTCTCGACGGTAGGAGCGGTGAGAAGGTCGCTTTTTTCGCCGCGCACCACGAGCAGCGGCTTCTGGCCGAGCACTGCAAAAAGCGGCCAGAGGTCGACCTGCGGCGCGGGGCCCGCCGTCTTGAACGGCTCGGCGATGGCCATGTCATAGTCGAACCGGATCTCGCCACCTTCGTCGCGACAATTGCGCTTGGCCATCCTCACCCAGTCGTCATGGGTGTAGCGATCGAACGAGCTGCCGTAATTGGTCGCGATCGCCTCGGCGGCCTCGTCCCAACTCTTGAACCTCCTGTCCTTGCCGACATAGGACAGAATTCGGTCGATCCCGGATGCATCGATGTCTGGACCGACGTCGTTGAGGATCGCCGCTGCGAGGCGCTGCGGAGCCATTGCGGCGATGGTCATGGTGACCAGCCCGCCAAGCGAGGTGCCCACGAAAATTGCCTGCGGGATGGCCAGACGGTCAAGGAGCTCGATCACATCGCCGGCATAGGTCAAGGGATTATAGCGTGCCGGCAGCGGGTCGTAGTCGCTGTCGCCGCGGCCGCGAAAGTCCAGCGCGAGAACGCGAAAGCGCGGCGAATAACGATTCGCCAGGCCGGCAAAATCGCGGCTGTTGCGCGTGAGACCGTGAAGGCACAGGAGCGGCGGCCGCTCGCTTGGGCCTTGATAATCGCGATAATGGAGCTTGAGGCCGTCGCGCACGATGAAATGGCGATCCTCATAGCGGGCGCTGCCGACCGAGCCGTCGGCGTTCACCCGGAGAATCCCCTGCGCCAGACCCTGCTCATCACTTCGGCAACCTGATCCTCGTCCCCCTTGTCCCAGACAGCGAAGCGCAGGCCTAGAAAGACGTTGGCTCCCATCATTCCCCAGGCGAGCACGTCCAGGTCCCGGTCACTGAAGCCGGCGCCGATCTCACCCTTGTCGCGCGCAGCTTTGAGACGGGCGGCGATGCGGGTGGCGGTCGTTTCGTAATGCTCGCGATACACTGCCGGCTCGACGAATTCGGATTCGTCGATGATCCGGTAGATGTCGCGATGATCGTGCGCGAACCGCAGAAATGCGCCAAGGGCGCGCCGCTCGCCGTCGAGCGCGTCGTTGGCCTCGCCGAGCACTGGCCCGACATTGTCGCGAACCTGCGCCGACATATCCCGAACCAGGGCCCGGAACAGCGCCTCCTTGGAATCGAAATAGGTGTAGAAGGTACCGAGCGCGACGCCGGCGCGCTGAGTAATTCCGACAATCGAGCTGTCGGAAAAACCGCGCTCGCCGAATTCCTCGCGGGCCGCGTCGAGTATCTTGCGCAGAGTCCGCTCACCGCGCGCTGTCCGCGGTGTCTTTGCGCCGGAAACGACTTCGGCAGTCTCTTGGACCTTGACCCCCATCCGGCTCCCCTAGCCCCGCTTGGCATATTCGCAAGTTGAAACACGGTTCAACTTTCATTATGACATCAATTCGACCGCGGACGCAATCCAGGCGAACGCGAGGGGGAGAGACCAGATATGCGCGTCATTTCGACACGCGCCGCCTTGTACGGCACTGCTGCCGCGGCGACGCTTTTCACGACTCCGGCGATTGCGGCCGCCCAGCAGAATCCGGCAACCAATCCGCCGACGGCGAACAACGCCCAAACGCAGGCGCAGTCGGCCACCGGAAGCGATCAGGCGATCGTCGTCACTGCACGCCGCCGCAACGAGCTTCTGCTCAACGTGCCAGTTGCAGTTACCGCATATTCGGGCGAGCAGCTCGACCGCCGCGGTGCGCTCGATATCGCCGACCTTGCGAAGACCACGCCCGACGTTACGCTTAAAGCTTCGCGGGGCACCAATTCGACATTGACTGCGTTCATCCGCGGCGTCGGCCAGCAGGATCCCGTCGCCGGTTTCGAGCAGGGCGTGGGTCTCTACCTCGACGATGTCTATCTCAATCGTCCGCAAGCCGCTCTACTAGACATTTACGACGTCGAACGGATCGAGGTCCTGCGCGGGCCGCAAGGCACGCTCTATGGCCGCAATACGATCGGCGGAGCGATCAAATATGTGACCCGGCGGATACCGACCGACCGACCGCATCTCAGTCTGCGCACCAACGTCGGCACGCATGGCCAGTTCGATGCGATTGCGAGCGCTTCGACGCCGATCACGAGCCAGCTGCGCGTCAGCGCCGCACTGGCCCGCCTCAGCAATACGGGATTCGGCAAGAACCTGACCACCGGCCAGGATAATTACAACAAGAACATGTGGGCAGCACGCGGCACGATCGAACTTGAGCCGTCGCCTGACGTCTTCTTCCGCCTGACCGGCGACTACACCTCCGACAATAGCAATCCGCGCGGCGGACACCGGCTGATCCCGAACATCTGCACAATCCCCGCGTGCAACGGATCCTTCCCGGTCCTCAGCAACGTCTTCGATTCGCAAGGCGCTTTGAACGATCCCAAGCAGCGGATTCGCGCCGGCGGAATTTCGCTGAGCGGCGAAATCGGCGTTGCCGAAGGTCTGAAGTTCCGCACGATCACCGCCTATCGCGAGGACTGGACCCACACCCCGATCGACTTCGACGCGCTCCCCTATGTCGATCTGGACGTCCCCGCCAAATACAAGAACCATCAGTTCAGCCAGGAATTCCAGCTGGTCCTCGATAAGGGGCCGCTTCAGGGCGTCGCCGGCTTCTATTATCTGAATGCCAAGGCATTCGACGAATTCGACGTGCGGCTTTACACGATCCTGCCTGGATTCACCGCAGCGACAAAAGGCGACGTCGGCACCAACACCTGGGCCGGGTTCGCCGATTTTACCTACAATTTCACGCCGCAGTTCAGCCTGTCGCTCGGTGGTCGTTTCACCGATGACAAGCGTCATGCGGTCGTGCTTCGCCAAAACTACGTCAACGGCGGACAGCCGGGGCTGGGCGGATCAAACGGGTTCGGCGTGGGGATTCCGGTGGCGACGACGTCCAACTTCACCGGAACCCGCAGCGACAAGGCATTCACGCCGCGTGCGTCGCTGACCTGGAAGCCCAATCAGGATCATACGATCTACGTGAGTTACTCGCGCGGATTCAAAGGCGGCGGCTTCGATCCCCGTGGCCAGACGACGAATGCGCCCACGCAGAACTACCAGGACATCTACAACTTCATGACCTTCAAGCCCGAAAAGGTCGACAGCTACGAGGCGGGCTGGAAGGCGTCAGTGCTCGATCACCGGCTGCAGTTCGCGAGCGCAATCTTTGATGCCGAGTATAAGGATGTGCAGGTTCCCGGCTCCGCCGGTTGCACGGTCGTGGTCCGCGGAGTGGCGACGCCGAGCTTCTGCGGTATCACGACCAATGCTGGCGGTGCCCGATTCCGCGGGGTCGAGCTGGAGACTAATCTGCGGGCCGGCGAAAATATCGCGACGCCCGGCGATCGTTTCACGATGTCCGGTTCGCTCGGTTATCTAGACGCCAAATATACTAGGTTCGTCACTCTCGTTACCAGGGATATCAACGGCAACCAGATCGCTCCGACGGTTGTCGACCTCGCCAAATATCGGCACATCCAGAACACGCCAAAGTGGACGTTGAGCGGGACGCTAGACTATGACACGCCGGCGTTCGGTGGCCGCCTCGACCTTAACTCGACCGTATCATATCGCAGCGCCAGCCAGCAGTTCGAGCTCAAGAGCCCGATGCTCGACCAGCCCGGCTTCGCCTTGTGGGACGCCAATCTCGTCTGGCGGTCGCCGGGGAACCGCTACGAATTCGGGGTCCATGGCAAGAACCTGACCAACAAGAAATACATCATCGGCGGTTACAACTTTCTGACGCAGAACCCGTATACGGGCCAATACATCCTGAACAGGCCGGTCGGCACCCCCGGCTTGGCGCCGGCCTCGATTGGTCTCACGGGCGTCCTTACCGGCTATTATGGCAACCCGCGGCAGATCTTCCTGTCGGCCGCAGTCAACTTCTGAGCTCCACGAGCAAGTGGCGGGACGTCGAAGCCGGCGTCCCGCCACTTGCCCTTTGCGCGAGAGAGCCTTGCGCACCGTTCGAAATGGATTATATGAGGCTCATCCAAACATATCGGCTCTGGCCGCACCATGGCGTGCGCCCGGGGCTTTTCCCG
>CBJLMA010000098.1:0-6873 GCA_966424035.1 uncultured Sphingomonas sp.
GCAGTTCAAGGCGGGAAAATGACCGAGCCGCTGGTCGGCATCATCATGGGCAGCAACTCCGATTGGGAAACGATGCGCCATGCCGCCGAGACGCTCGACACATTGGGCGTTGCCCATGAAACCAAGATCGTCTCTGCGCACCGCACTCCGAAGCGGCTCTACGATTATGCCCATTCGGCCAAGGAACGTGGTCTCAAGGTGGTGATTGCCGGCGCCGGCGGCGCTGCGCATCTACCCGGAATGACTGCTTCGATGACTTTGCTGCCGGTACTCGGAGTGCCGGTCGAGACACAGGCCCTCAAAGGCATGGATAGCCTCCTTTCGATCGTTCAGATGCCTGCGGGCGTGCCGGTCGGGACGCTGGCGATCGGCAAGTCCGGCGCGATCAATGCAGCGTTGCTCGCTGCAGCGATGCTCGCAGCTGACGACGATGCGCTCGCCAAGCGTCTTGAGGCTTGGCGCGAAAAGCAGACCGGATCGGTGGCCGAAGCCCCGGAATGACGATTCCGCCGGGCTCGACAATCGGAATCATCGGCGGCGGCCAGCTTGGCCGGATGTTGTCGGTTGCGGCCGCGCAGCTCGGCTATCGCTGTCACATTTTCGATCCGCACGAGTGTCCGCCGGCAGCCGACGTCGCGGCCCAGTTCACTCGAGCTGCCTATGATGATGTTGAGGCGCTCCGCCGCTTTGCGGATTCCATCGACGTAGCAACTTATGAATTCGAGAATCTTCCGGTCGAGCCGCTCGAGGCTCTGGGCAAGAAGCTCCGGCCGGGCACCCGCTCGCTGGCGGTCGCACAGGACCGTGCGCGCGAAAAGGAGTTCATCGAGAGTTGCCGCGACCGGGTCGCGCAATGGCGAACCGTTGCCTCGCTGGGTGATGTCCGAGCAGCGATCGAAGCCATCGGTCTTCCGCTGGTGCTCAAGACGCGGCGCTACGGCTATGACGGCAAAGGTCAGGCGTGGGTCCGTTCGGCAGATGAGGCCGAAAGCGCCTGGGCGGCAATTGCCGAGGAGCCGGCAGTCGCAGAGGCAGGGGTCGATTTCGCCGCCGAATTCTCGGTCATCATCGCGCGCTGGGCCGATGGCCGCCACAGCTTCTGGGATTCCCCCGAAAACGAGCATAGCGAAGGCATTCTTCGACGCTCGAAGGTTCCGTGCGGCGACCTGGTCGCGTCGCAGCTTCCAGAAGCGCGGGAGGCGGCGCTGCGCATCGCGGAGGCGCTTGGTCACGTTGGCGTGCTTACGGTCGAATATTTCGCAAGCGCCGACGGCCCGCTCGTCAACGAGATCGCGCCCCGCGTTCACAACAGCGGACATTGGACGATAGAAGGCGCGGTTACGTCGCAGTTCGAGCAGCATATCCGAGCGATCTGCGACCATCCCCCCGGCTTAACGGGGCTCATGCGCGGCGGAGCAGTGATGGACAATCTCATCGGCGACGAGATCAGTCGCTGGCCCGAGCTGCTCGCCGAACGCGGCGCGCATGTCCACATCTACGGCAAGGGAGAAGCGAGGCCGGGACGGAAGATGGGACATGTGACGCGCGTGATCCGGTAAATCAGGGCGCGTCCACCACCTCGATCGGCATTCCGAGCTTCTCGATTTGCGGCCTGAGCTTGGCTGCATCGCCGACGACAATCCAGGTGAACCCCTTGGGATCCAGCGCTGAGCGAGCGGCCCGGTCGAGCAAGGCGGGCGTGAGGGCGCGATATTCAGGCGCCAGGGTCTCGTAATAATTGTCCGGCCGCTGCAGCATCTCGATGTTCAGCATCGCACCAAGCACTGCGCCCGACGTCTCGAATTCGCCGGGCAGCTCGTTGATGCTTTTCGTCACTACCCGGTCACGTTCCTCTTGGCTTACGCCCTTTGTCGTCAAGAAGTCGGTGATCTGCCGATTGAGCTCGGCGAGCGACTCCGCCGTCCGATCGGCCTGCACCGGCGCCGAAACGACGTACGGTACGGCGTGGAGCATCACCTGCTCGTCGCCGCTGACACCGTAGGACCATCCCTTGTCCTCGCGCAGGTCCATGTTGAGCCGTGCGAGGAAATCGCCGCCGAGCGCGTCATTGGCGGCGTCGAACGGAACGATGTCGCCCTTCGGATCGAGCGGCAGGAGCTGGGCTCCAACGATGCTCGACTGCGGAGCACCCGGCCGGTTGACGAGGAGGATCCTTGGGCTGGCCGGCCGCGGCGGCGGCGCGGTGAAGACCTTCATGCCTTTTGGAGTCGAGGGCGGAGCCCAATGGCCGAACCGTGCCTCGATCAGCGGCTGGACCTCGGCCAGCGGCCGGTCGGAAACCACAAAAATCTTCACATTGTCAGCTCGCAGCCAGCGCTGCTCGAAGCCGACGAAATCGTCGCGAGCGAACTTCGCTACGGCCTTGGGATCGCCGCCGGGCGGACCGCCGTAGGGATGGTTCGGACCATAGAGCACCAGCGGCAGCAGTCGCCGCGCCACCCGCGTCGGGTCCTTCTGCGTCTGCGCGATCGATGTAAGCATCTGGGCCCTGATCCGCTCGATGTCGTCGGGGCGGAACGCTGCATCGGTGACCACGTCGTGCATCAGCTCAAGCGACGGCGCGAGGTTCGGCGAGAGGCTATTGAGCATGACGTAGGAGCGGTCGGAGCCGTTGCTGGCGTTGACATCGGCGCCCAGTCGTTCCTCGGTCTCGGCAATCTGCTGCGAGCTCAGCTTCGACGTGCCCTCGTCCAGCAGGTCCATGGTCATTGCCGCCAGTCCTCGAGCGGCGGGGCTGTCGGCGGCGCTGCCGGCGTCGAATGCCAGTGCAACCTGGGTCACCGGCACGCCCTTCCGCTGGACATATTCGAACGGAATTCCGTTCGACAATTTGGTGTGGGTGATCGCCGGAAATTCGAGGGCGGCGAGCTGGCCGACCGGAGGCAGCGGCCGTTCGCCTTTGGCCGCGCCTTGGGTCTTGTCGGTTCCGGATTTCGGCGGCTCAACCGCTTTGGCCTCGGCGTAAGCGGGACGTTCCCCCGGCGAGAGGACGATCGTCAGTGCGGGACGCCGAAGCCATTGCTGCATCGCCGTCCGGACTGCCGTCGGCGTGATCGCCGCATAGGAGGCGAGCGTCTTCTTGTAGAAGTCGCTGTCGTCTGCATAGGTCTGCCCCTCCGCGAGAGTCTCGGCCTTGCCGCCGGCCTGCTCCAGCGCACGGATGCGGTTGGAAACCTCGCTCATCACCGCCCGATGAACCTCGTCGGCGGTCGGCCCCTTGGCGATATAATCGGCGAGGATCTGGTCGAGGCGCTTTGAAACTTTCGCCGGGTCGATGCCCGGCTTCACCAGCGCCTGGACGGTGAATATTCCGGCGCGCTGCAGCGGATTGAGATAGGCGCTGACCGATACCGCCAGCCCTTCCTCGCGAACCATGATCTTGTCGAGCCGCGAGCTCGCGAGGCCACCCAGCACGGAGGCGCCGATGTCGAGCGCTGCGAGGCGCTTGTCGAGCAGTCCCGGCACCGCCCAATAATGCTGGATGATGGTCGTCGCGACATGATCCTTCATCGCGATGGTCTTGGGTTTGGAGAGTGTAGGAATGCTCGCCAGCGCCGGGTGATTGACCGGTCCCCGCGGGATCGGCCCGAAATATTTCTCCGCGAGATTCCGGACCTCGGCCGGATTCACATCGCCCGCGACCACCAGCACGGCGTTGTTCGGGCCGTACCTGTCGCGGAACCATTCCTTGACGTCTGCAAGGCTCGCGGCGTCGAGGTCTGTCATCGAGCCGATCACCGTGTGGTGATAGGGGTGTCCCGCCGGAAATAGATTGTCCTGGACCGCATATTGCAGCAGCCCGCCTGGCCGGCTGTCGCCCTGCCTTTTTTCGTTTTGGACGACCGAACGCTGGTTATCGAGAACGCCCTGGGTGACCGCGCCGAGCAGGTGGCCCATGCGGTCGCTTTCCATGAACAGAGCCCGCTCGAGCGCACCGTTCGGCACCGTCTCGAAATAGCGGGTCCAGTCGTAATAGGTGTTCCCGTTATAATCGGTTGCGCCGATCTGCTGCAGATATTTGAAATAGTCCCCCGGCAGATTTTCCGTGCCGTTGAACATCAGATGCTCGAACAGGTGCGCGAAGCCGGTCTTCTTTGGCGGCTCGTCCTTGGAGCCGACATTGTACCAGACGGCGACCGCCGCGACCGGCGCCTTATGATCCTCATGCACGATCACCGTTAGTCCGTTCCCCAGGCGGAAGCTCGTGTGCGGGATCGATACTTCCCTGACCAAGGCCGGTACCGGCACCGACCGCGTCGGCGCCGCAAATGCTGGAGTGGCAAGGGCAGTGGCGGCGGCGAGCAGTGCAAAACGGCCGAATTTGCGCATCAGCTTGGTTTCTCCGGTGAATTCCCGAGCAGGTGAGCGCGCGACCTTAACGGGCGCCCGCATCCGCGCAACGCCACTCGCGCAAAGCGCCTGCATTTTCGATGAACATTATCCCACGGCAATTCGCATGGAGGGCGGCTGCTCGCGCTGACCGATCGGGCCGGCGGTTTCTTCGACGGTTTTCAGGGCATCTGCCGAATGGCCTACGCGGCCCCGGACTGCCGACTGATTTGTCCGGCGAGACAGGAGATAACGCTCTCGTACCTGGCCGGCTTTTCGATGCTCGGGATCGCACGAAGCGACTCCGGAAGCGAGCCACTGCCATAGCCGGAGACAATGACGCAGGGCAGGCCCGAAGCCGAAAGCTGCTCGACGAATTCCACTGCCATGTCCCCACGCAGGTTGAGATCGAGAATGGCGGCGTCGATCGGCTGAGCCGCGAGAAGACCGGCGGCCTGTTCGACAGTGTTTTGCGGGACCGACCGTCTCCGCCCCCGCAGCATGCAGCGCCCGCGAAAGGTCGTCGGCGATGAAATATTCGTCCTCGACGACGAGGACCCTGATGCCGTCGAGTCTGAGGTCACCGCTATAACACATGCTCGGGGGGAACGTATGCGAACCCCGTTCGCTTCCGACACGGAGGTGTGCTCCGGATGGTCGAAGAACGCTTGACTTGTCTGAGCCCGCCAAGAGGCCCAGCGCGACCGGTCGCAGGGCCGTCGCCTGGTCCATCGAACGACCACACGGCGAAGCTGCGTGAAGCAACCGCGGCATTGCTGCACGGGCGAGGCGATGTTCAGCGCAGACACCCTGCACGTTGACCCATGAAGGATGACCTCCCGACGCCGGCGCCCGAAGGCACCTCTCCGAACGAGTTCGAGAGTGGAAAGACTGGCACGGCAGAGCGGTCACGGGCCGAAGCAGCGATTGAAGACCTGCGCCGGCGCGGCGGCGTTTTCGTCGGAGCAGTCCGCGCCACGCGCATGCCGATGGTGCTGACCGACCCCAATCTTGCCGGCAATCCAATCGTCTTCGCCAACGAGTCGTTCCTGAATCTTTCCGGCTACAGCATGGAGGAAGTGCTCGGCCAAGAGCCGCACTTCATGAATGGTCCGGACACTGACCCGCGGGACGCAGCTGGATTTGCCGAGACCCTCCGGGGTGATCATGACGACATCATCGAGACGGTTCAGTATCGCAAGAACGGTTCCCGCTTCGTGGCGGCGGTGCTGCTGAGCGCATTCAAAGACGATCAGGGGCAGGTCTTGAACCACTTCATGTCTTGGCTCGACATTACGCGGCGCGTCGACGCGGAAGACCAAATCGCCGACCTTAGAGCATCGCAAATCAAGCTCCGACAGCAACAGAAATGGCTGACGGGGCAGAACGACGCGTTCCGGGCGGCGGTCAATGGTGCGTCGCTCGAGGAATCGCTTGGCATCCTTGCGACGACGGCCAAGGACCAGATAGCTGACGCAAACAATTGCGCCTTCTACGTTGCCAACGAGAATGGAACGCAGCTGCGCCACGTGGCCGGACTGCCGCCCGGGTGCACGAAAGAAGTCGAAGTTCTTAAGAACGCTTGGGAATATCTGGATTGTGGCTCGGGTGCACGAACCGCAGCGCCGATAATCACGCCGGACGTGCGGCGGGAACCCACGTGGAAGCCATGGCTGTGGCTTGCGGAGAAATACAATTTCCGCGCCTGCTGGTCCTTGCCCATTGAGATTTCGGGCGCGAGGCTCATCGGGGCACTCGCCTTGTTTTTTGAGCAGCCGCGATCCCCAACACGGAGCGACCTCGATATTGCGGCGTTGCTAGTCGGGACAGCCTCCATCATCATTTCGCGGCAGCATGAGAATGAGGAGCGCTCCCGCAGCGAGAGTGCTCTGCGCGATAGCGAATCGCGCCTGAAAACCCTTCTTGCGGAACTTCAGCACCGCGTCCGTAATACGCTGGCGCTGGTCAAATCGATCGCCACTCGGACGGCTGAATCAAGCGAATCCGTGGACGAGATGGCGGCGCATCTGACCGGTCGACTCGATGCCTTCGCGCGCGTTCAGGCCGCGGTCACCCGCAATCCCGATGCCGGAGTTGATCTCTTGAGCATCCTTAGCGACGAGCTGCTCGTTCATGCCGTGCGTGAGGGCGAGCAATTCACTGCGAAGGGGCCGCCACTCGCGCTCCAGCCGAAGGCGGCCGAGTCAATCAGCCTCGCACTCCACGAGCTTGCGACCAATGCAGTGAAACATGGGGCGCTCAACCACCAAAACGGCGGAAGGATCGCGGTACGCTGGAACGTTGGCGACGCGGACGGCTGCAGGCACATTGACTTCCAATGGGTTGAGGAAGGGGCTCATGGCGACATTCCGGGTCCTGCCCGCGACGGCTTCGGAATGGAGCTCTTGAAGCGCATTCTGCCCTATGATCTGGGGGCGAAGACCAAGGTCAGCTTCCGGCCGGACGGAATGAGGTTCACAATGCAGCTGCCGATGGCGCATGTCGTCGCTGTGTCGCCCGGCG
>CBJLMA010000099.1:0-6840 GCA_966424035.1 uncultured Sphingomonas sp.
AAATGCAGCCGGCCATGGTTGACACTCCCAAGCACCGCTCCTAGGTGCCCGGCCACGCCAAAAACGCGGGTGTAGCTCAGTCGGTTAGAGCGCCGGCCTGTCACGCCGGAGGTCGCGGGTTCGAGCCCCGTCACTCGCGCCACATTCCATATCAGTCGAAGCTGGTTTAGACCCGCTGACCATGGCCGGAGATGCATCCGCTTATGCAGCGCTCGGGCTCGAGCCCAATGCGGATTCGGCAACGATCGAAGCGGCCTACAAGCGGCTCATCAAGGAACATCATCCCGATCGCGAAGGCGGAGACGCGAAACGCGCTGCCGAGATCAATCGCGCCTATCGGGAAATCCGCGCTGAGCGAAATCTCAAGGACCCGCTGGAGCTCAATAACGACTGGTCTGCAAGGCCCGGCGGGGCACGCACCTGGGTTTTGATTGCACTGCTCCTTGCCGCTTGTGCCGGCTTGGTGCTTGCCACTCGGTCATCGCTGTCGAACGGCGCTCCTGCCGGTGCTTCGCGGGGGAAAGCAGACCGGTTTCGAGGAGCGGGCACGGCTTTCGACCCGATGGACCAGCCGCTTCACGTCCAGGCGATTGACACCGCCGCTCGGAGCGCGCTGCGCCTTGCCCGCACCCGCGACGAAATGGCGCTCGCGAGCGCGAGCCGTGATTGCCACCACAGGCTGCGCAACGACCCCAATTTGCTCCAGCTCGACCGATGCGTGGCCTTTGATGATGCCGTCGTGCAGCTCGAGGATCGGGATCCGCTGCGTGACCAGGGTCCGTTCAGCGAACTTGCAGTGACCGGTCGCCTGTGGAGCGGGGCAACCGCGCTGTCGAGCGATTATGTGGCAATCGACGGGCGGCTCGATCGGATTCGCCTGCGCGTCGAACTGGAACTTGCCCCTGCGATAGAATCGTCTTCCGATTAATGTTGCGCGGACGTTCCGCCTGAAGCTGATTCCGCCGACCGCCCGAGCGGCTGTTGGTTATTCGCAACGCTGTCGCCCGAGAGCGACCATTTGAGATTTTCCGAAGCCTCGAACTTCTTCGTATAATCCTCGTGCGGCGCCTCGGCCGAGGCTTTGCGCGCGACCAGGTTGAAACGCACCGCAACTCGTTTGTCGCCGCGAAGCGACGGAGCCAGTTTCAGCGGTTCCGCGCCCGGAATATCCTTGATTGCCGCAGCGACGGAGCCCGGCAGCGCCTGCGTCACATGAACTGCGGCCATCGCAGCGCTGCGCAGTGCATCGGCGTCCGGCTCTCGGCCGACATAGGCCCGAGCAAAGACCGTCGGATCGCCCCAACCGCCGGCCCAGCGGTAGAAGAGATGCGCCCCGACGACAGCATTCTTGGCCATCGTTGCGGCCCAATAGGGCACCACATAATCGGCATGATAGTGGGTAGCCCAGCCGACCGGCGCGTAGACCGAACCGGAAAGCGAGCCTTCGGCGATCCTCAGCGCGCGTTTCCACCCGTCGCTGTCGGGCTGACGGTTGAGCGAGCCATCGCAGGTGAAGGTGAACTGGCAGCCCGTCGCGCGCGTCGAGCCTTCATAGACAACACCGCAGATCGTCGATGGAAAGGCCGGATGGCGGACGCGGTTAAGCACGACCTGAGCAACTGCCCGTTCGCCGTCCTCGTCCTGGTTGCCTGCCTCGTAATAAACTGCGCTCGCAAGGCATTTGAGCGCCTGTGCACGAGCCGCTGAATTGCCCTTGAAGTGGAAGGGCGCAGCTGCCGGATTCGGTCCAGTGACGAAGGGCGTCTGGGAGTTGACCTTGAGCGCCTGGTCCGGAGCGATCTGGCGCAGAAGGAGCGGGGGCGGGGCGGGAGGGGCGGCGTGGGCTCCGTCGGTCAAGGATGGACCCGACAACGCCGTGGTGCCCGCAGCTGCTGCGGCAACGAGCCCGAATATTCCAACGCCGACGGTTTCTCGCGGATAGGCATGCCACAGCCTCCGCGCGCGCAGCTTCAACTGCCTCGCGATGCCGCGTAGCCCGTCGAATGGGCGAGAGAGGCCGAAAACGTGGTTCATCCTTGGTGTTATAGCCAGCTAACACACTCGTTTCAATTGCGGGGAATTGAAACGCCTTCAAACGAGCCAGTCTGAATCCATCTCAACAGCGGTTTGAGCGGGAGGATCCAGATCGTTCCCATGACAAGATAGAATGGAGCTTGGATCAAAATAGGCCAACGCCCGACGACCTGCGCCATGCTTAGGACGAACGCCGTCCAGACGACGATCAACAGCAGGATCGCCCCGGTTCCGACGAGTTTGCGATAGGAAGGCTCGGCCATGACAGCCGGATTATATAGCAGTAACGGTCCCTCAAGTCTGCAAGAGCGGGGCTACTGGCAGATTGTCGGCGCCGACGGTCCTTGAGCGGCCGAATAGCAATTTCCTGCCGCGGCGTCCGCGCGGTTTTGGCTGCGCAAGGCGACGAACAGCGCAGCGCTAATTCCGACGAGCACTACAAACGCTATCGCCCTGAATTTCATGGCAGGAACCCCGTCGCGACCCAAACAAGCGCCGTCAGACATACGATCTAACCTTTAAGCATCGGATAAGAAAGGAGAGTTCTGGCCTCTGGACTGATGCAGATCAGCTCTTGGGATACAAAATCGAAGCCCGTGGCCTTTGTGTCACGCAAATCAGTCGAGGGGTTTGAAGATTTCCAGTCCCTCGGGCGAGGCGAAGGCATCGAGAGGAATGTCCCAATCGTCCGTGGGGATCGTCTCGACCAGCCGTTGGAGCTGCCAGCCGACGCCGATCAGTCGAGCGCCGCTCTTCCTGAGGCTGACCAGTGCGCGATCGTAATGGCCCTTGCCGCGGCCGAGCCGAGTGCCGTGGCCGTCGATCGCAATCAGTGGAACAAGCACGAGATCGGGCTGAACAACCGGGTGGCGCCTGGCGGGCTGCATGATCCCGAACGGGCCCGGCTCGAGCGGATCGCCGGCGAGAAACCGAAACGGCTTGGCGGGATTTGCGAAGCAGGGATAGGCTACGATCGCGCCGACCGCTCGCGCTTCTTCGGTGGCAGGAAGCGTGCTGATCTCCGATCCGAGCGGGCAATAGCCGCCGACTACGGAGACACCCGCAAAGAGGGAAGTCAGATGTTCGGCAAGCCTGTGCTCGAGCCGGGCGCGATCTGCGTCCGATAAGGTTCGCACGAACGCCTTGCGTGCGTCGAGCGCAGCGCGGCGCAGCGACTCCTTGCCAAGCGGCTCCATCTCAGGCCGCTGACCGGAATTGAAAGGAGGTGACGGGACCACCATGGCCGTTTGCCCTAAAATCCTCTGACGCCAAAACGTCAGGTGGGCGCCGTATGATCCGGACCAGGGTCCGGGCAGGGACAGCTCCCAGATGGATTCTATCGCCTCAGGGATTTTCCGAAGGCTCGCACCGGGCAGTACCCGTCGGCTCCGGATCTAGGACTTCGGCGTCTCATTCTCAAGCGCTGCAGCAAGCGATTCGAGGCGTTCGGCAAGCATTTCGGCGCGGCCGACCAGCGCCGGGTCGAGTCCGGCCGATTGAGCCACTGTCGTTTCGGGCTTGTTGTCGACCAGCTGGTCGGCAAGAAGCAGCGAGGCAAACAGGAACTGGCGCGCTTCGCTCAATGTGCCGAGTCCCGCCAGCGCTTCACGGCTCTTGCCGTCGACGAGTCGGGCTGCGGCCCGGAGATTCTCCTCCTCACCCTCGCGGCATGCGACCTGGTAGGTGCGCCCGGCAATGTTGAGATCGATCATCGTTGCCATCAGGCAGCCGCCTCGCGGATAAGCTCGTCGAGCTCTTCAACCACTTCTCGGACCTTCGCCCGCAGCTCTTCGTCGCGACCGACTGCGGGCTGCCGGTCGGCAAGCGCTCGCTCAATCCGCTGAAGCGCCCGCTCCGCTCGATCCAGTGCCGAAGAAAGACTGCCGTCGTCCATGATTCACAGCTACGCAACTTGGCTATTCGCGGCAAGCATGCCCTGGCGATTTGACGCAGCGGGCAGGGCGGCTAATGGGGCCGCATCGTCGCCCGGACTCCCGGGCGAGCCTGAACCCCATAAGCGGAGTACCATGCAGCCGACCGACCGCCGCCTCGCCAACGCCATTCGCGCTCTTGCGATGGACGCGGTCGAAGCCGCGAACAGCGGCCATCCCGGCATGCCGATGGGCATGGCCGATGCGGCGACGGCGCTGTTTACGCGTCATCTGAAGTTCGACCCGGCCGATCCGCACTGGCCCGATCGGGATCGCTTCGTACTTTCTGCGGGCCATGGGTCGATGCTGATCTATGCGCTGCTCTATTTGACGGGATACGAGCAGCCGACGCTCGACGACATCAAGCGTTTCCGACAGTTGGGCAGCCCCTGCGCCGGTCACCCAGAGAATTTCGAGCTCCCCGGAGTTGAGGTCACGACGGGGCCGCTTGGCCAGGGCGTTGCAATGGCAGTCGGCATGGCCATTGCCGAGCGGCACTTGAACGCCGTCTACGGCGACGATCTGGTCGACCACCGCACGTTCGTGATCGCTGGCGACGGCTGCCTCATGGAGGGCGTCAACCATGAGGCGGTCGGGCTTGCCGGCCATTTGAAGCTCGGCCGGCTGATCGTCCTCTGGGACGACAACAGGATAACCATCGACGGCTCGACGGACCTGTCGCGCAATGAGGACGTGGTGGCCAGGCACGATGCCGCCGGGTGGCATACGACGGAGTGCAACGGCCTTGATTCGGTCCAGGTCAGTCGGGCAATTGAGGAGGCGCTGGCCGACCCTCGCCCGAGCCTTATCCGCTGCAGGACGATCATCGGCTTCGGCGCTCCCAACAAGCAGGGCACCGCGGCGACGCATGGCGCACCACTTGGCAAGGACGAAGTCGCAGCTGCGCGCAAGGAACTCGGATGGGACATGCCGCCGTTCGAAATTCCCAACGATGTCCTTGAAACCTGGCGCGCATTCGGTGCTCGCGGCGCCCCCGAACGCGCGAGCTGGATCGAGCGGCTCGAGGCGAGCGGAAGGAAAGGGGAATTTCTCGAGCGTTTTTCGGGCAAGGTCGACGATGCCTGGCTCAAGCCCTATCTCGACAAGCTCCTCGGCGAACTGAAGCCCGTCGCGACGCGCAAGGCGTCGGAAATGGCCCTCGAAGCGATCAACGCTGCAATTCCGGCGACGATCGGCGGATCGGCCGACCTTACCGGATCCAATAATACGAGGACGAAGGCGCTCGAGCCGCTGACCGCCGACAATTACGCTGGCCGCTATGTCTATTACGGCATCCGCGAATTCGGAATGGCGGCTGCGATGAATGGAATGGCGCTCCACGGCGGTGTGATCGCATATGGCGGCACGTTCCTTGTGTTCACCGACTACGCCCGGCCAGCGATTCGATTGTCTGCACTGCAGAAGGCACGGGTCATTTATGTGATGACCCATGATTCGATCGGCCTTGGTGAAGACGGCCCGACCCACCAACCGGTCGAACATCTGCAGAGCCTTCGCGCCATGCCGCAGATCGAAGTTTATCGGCCCGCCGACGCGGTCGAGACCGCCGAATGCTGGTCGCTGGCACTGCAGAGTGACGAGCCGAGCATCCTTGCGCTCACGCGTCAGAATTTGCCGCCGGTACGCACTGGGTCCGTGAGCGAAAACTTGTGCGCTCGCGGAGCTTACCGGCTGAAGTCCGCCGATAAGAAGCGCAAGGTCATCATTCTTGCGACAGGCTCCGAAGTTGAGATCGCGCTTGCCGCGGCGGCTCAGCTTGAACAGCAAGGCCTCGGCACCGACGTGGTGTCAATGCCCTGCACTGAGCGCTTCGATGCGCAGCCCGCCGAATATCGCGAGGACATCCTGCCCGACGTCAGCAAAGGGGAAATTCTGAGAGTCTCGATCGAGGCCGGATCCACCTTCGGCTGGGAGCGCTACACCGGCCTGGACGGCCTGCGCATCGGCATCGACCGCTTCGGCGTCTCGGCGCCGGCGAAGGACGCCTATGACTATTTCGGCTTGACCTCGGACAAGGTCGCCGCCCGCATCTCCGACTTCATGAAGACAAGAGGAATCCAATGACCAAAGTCGCCATCAACGGATTTGGCCGCATCGGCCGCCTGGTTGCCCGCGCGATCCTGGAGCGGCCCGATTGCGGGCTCGACCTGGTGAGCGTCAACGACCTTGCCGACGCGGAGGCCAACGCCTGGCTGTTCAAGCACGACAGCGTGCACGGCAAGTTCCCAGGCGAGGCGAAGGCCGACGGCAATGACATCGTCGTGAACGGGAAGCGTATCCACGTGACGGCCGTGAAGGATCCGTCCCAGTTGCCGCATCGCGACCAGGGGATCGAGCTTGTTCTGGAATGCACTGGCTTCTTCACCGATCGCGCGAGCGCGCAAAAGCATATCGACGCAGGCGCGAAGCGGGTGCTGATCTCGGCCCCCGCCAAAGGTGTCGACCTGACGGTCGTGTACGGAGTCAACGACGACAAGCTCACCGCTGAACACACGATTGTGTCCAACGCCTCGTGCACCACCAACTGCCTCGCGCCGGTCGCCAAGGTGCTGAACGACGCGCTGGGCATCGAGCGCGGGCTGATGACTACGGTCCACGCCTATACCAACGACCAGAAGATCCTCGATCAGATCCACAAGGACCTGCGCCGCGCCCGTGCGGCCGCCATGTCGATGATCCCGACGACGACGGGCGCGGCTCGCGCGGTGGGCGAGGTGCTGCCGGAACTGAAGGGCAAGCTCGACGGCTCGGCCATCCGCGTGCCGGTGCCGGACGTTAGCCTGGTCGACCTGACCTTCACTCCAAAGCGCGACACGACCCGTGACGAGGTCAACCAGATCCTGAGAGCCGCGTC
>CBJLMA010000100.1:0-6676 GCA_966424035.1 uncultured Sphingomonas sp.
AGGTTCTCCAGCGCGTCCTTGAGCTGCTGTTCAGCCATCATCCGGGCGGCGGGATGGTAGCCTCTCGGCATCAACCCTTGACCGAGCATCACCTGCACCCAGCTGTCGATCCGGAACAGGTCATGCGCGTCCTGGAAGGTATGGCCCGCCTCGGCGAACAGCGCGATCCGCTGCGCCAAAGAATCAGGGATCTCCGTTTCACGGCAGTCCCGCCAAAATTTTCCTTCACGCTGGTTGAGGCGGTAATGGAGAATGATGAAGTCGCGGATACCCTCGATTTCGCGACTCGACTGAAGGTTGAAGCGCTCTGCGACGGAGCCGCTTACTCCACCAAAGGGGAATATCTGGAGCAGCCGGCTGACCGCGATCATGATGAGGTGGATGCTGGTGGACTCCAGAGGCTCCACGAAGCCGCTGGAGAGGCCAATCGCAATGCAATTCTTGATCCACACCTGGGACCGGTTGCCAGCCTTGAAGCGGATCAGCCGAGGATCGATCAACACCTTGCCCTCGATCGCCTGTTCCAGCAGCTGCCGCGCTTCCTCGTCGCTCATATGTGCGCTGGAGTAGACGAGGCCGTTGCCGACGCGGTGTTGCAGCGGAATCCGCCACTGCCAGCCGGCGCGGTGAGCCATTGCGCGCGTATAGGGCCGTGGTGGCTCGACTTCGCTGGTTTGAACCGCGAGCGCACTGTCGGTCGGCAGCCAATGTGACCAATCTTGGAAGCCAACGCCGAGCGCCTTCCCGATAAGCAGCGCTCGAAAGCCCGTGCAGTCGATGAACAGATCGCCTTCGATGGCCTCGCCAGCTTCGAGGATGAGCGCCTCTATATCGCCGGTTTCGCCGCTCTGCCGGACTTCTTCGATCTTGCCTTCGACGCGTCTGACGCCCGCCGCCTCGCCGAGACTGCGCAAGTAGCGCCCGTACCGACCGGCATCGAGGTGATAGGCATAGTTGAGCGGCACGCCCTTCGAGGCTCCGAACTTTCCAACAACCGCCGCTTGATGTTCGAGGCAAAAAGTCCCGATTTCGTCGGCCATCCCAAGTTCGAATGCACGCAGCCAGAAATGATGGAAGTCGGCCATCCAGGTCGAGCGTCCGATCGTGCCAAATGAGTGGATATAACGATCGCCCTGGCGCGCCCAATCCTCGAATGAGATGCCGAGCTTGAAAGTCGAGCCGGTCGCGCGGACGAAGTCGGCTTCGTCGATTCCCATATATTGGTGGAAGGTGCGGGCAGTTGGAATCGTGGACTCGCCAACCCCGACCGTCCCTATCTCGTCCGATTCGACCAGCGTGATGTCGAGGAGCGCACCGAGCTGCTTTGCCAGCGCAAAAGCCGCGATCCAGCCGGCGGTGCCGCCGCCCGCGATCACCACGCGCTTGATCGGCCGCCCGTGCACTCAGCGGTTCATCCGTTGCAGAAGCTCCGCGCGCAGCCGCCGGGCGGCGGTGTCGTCGAGTCGCGCGAGAATCCCGCGTGCCGCTTCGGGCAAATGCTCCGAAGAGCGTTTGGGATCGCCGAACACATAATAATCGAACAAGGCGCGCCACGCCTGTTTCTCGGCCTCCGGACGGTCGCGCAGACTAAGGATAGCATGGAGCAGGGTGGTCATCGGCGTATCGATGAATGCCGGCGACGTGTTCCACCAATAATTGATCATCACGTTGAACGGAGCGAGGGCCTCGACGTGATGCCACCACATCGCCGGGTAGAAGAGCGCGTCGCCGGGCTCGAGCTCGGCGACCTGTGCTGTCGCGAGAGCGTCCCGGAAGCGAGGAAAGCGCTCGAAATCGGGATCGCGGAAATCGACCATGCTCACGACCTGGCCGCCAGGAGTGAGGTGAAACGGCCCAGGATAGAGGTTTGCCACCTGCTCGGGCGGAATCAGGGTGAACCGCCGCCGCCCGACGAGGCTGCAGGCGATGTTGTTGGAAAAGTCGAAATGCGCGGTCGCGACGGTGCGGTTGCCGATCCAGATGCTGACCGTCGGCGGATTCCGCTCGAACATCGCATCATCGAGCCTCAGACCATTCGCGCGCGCGAGACCCGGCAGAAACAGGTCGACGTCAGTTGACCCGATATAGAAGGACGGCGGGTCTTTCTCGTCGAGACAGGTCTCGAGGCGGCGCAGGAAGTCGGTCAAAGAGACGCGTCTGGCCTCAAAATTCAGCCGCGTTACGTCGGCATTGTAGAAGAATCTGCCGCCAATCTCGGGAGCGCCGGTGTAGCCGACCACCGGCCGTCCAGCGTCGAACGATACGATATAATTGATCGCATCGGTCGCGGACTGGGCGCCCCTCCGCGCAATTTCCCAGTCGCTTGCGACCCCTTTGAGTATCGCGGGCTCCTGCGCTTCAAGCAGCTCGGCATAAGGGATAGACTCAGGGTCTAGCCCTTCGATGACCCGCGTCTTGCGCTGAACGTCAGCCATGACCGGCTCCGCTCGCGAGCTTGCGCGACTTGAACTCGACCAAGCGACTGATGTTGGCGAGCGACGAACGCGCGTGGATGGCCGGAGCCAGAAAGCCTGAGCGATTGAGCTGTTCGAGGGCGTCGCCTCCCAGCTCCGCGAATTGTTGCGATCCAACCGTGAATTGATCGGCGAAACGGTAGTGAGCGCCGTCGCCGAGATCGATATCGATCTCGACCGGCGCAAGGAGGTCGAGTTCGGCGAACAATTCGAACATCGCACTGCTGAGCTTCAGCCCCTCGTGAACCGTCCGCAGCGCATCCGCGGCCTGTTGCAGGAACGGCGCGGCTCCGCCTTGTGCAAGAAAGATCGGCTCGCCGCCACTTTCACTAACTCGCGGATCATCGAGATCTATGACGATGGCAGGATCGGCGCGGGCATCATCATCAACCCCAAGAAAAAAGGGGCCCCGGCGCAACGTCGCGGGGACGTAGCGCGCTGTCCACTGGCCTTCGTCTACGAAGAGATTTTCACCACGATCCAGACCAAGGATTGCGACCGATTGGAAATTTCCTTCCGCATCCTTCTGGAAGAGGATCGGATATTCGCGCTGCAGCTGTTCGAATTCGTTCGGGACGACCAGCGCCTGATTGGATGACAGCCCGCTTGCCGGTCCACCGGCCACGCTCAGTCGCGCATGCTCAACATTATCGAGCTGGACGAGCCTGGCCATCACCTTGGGGTCGTTCTCAAGACGCACATTGCGACAGGAATGGGCTGTTCCGGAAAGAGCCTCAAGAGGAAACGCCGCCGGGAGAGAGGTGAGGCGGCGTTTCCTTGCAGCGCCACGCTAGATTGCCTCGCGTGGCGCCACTGAGGCCGAGCAGCGTCGGGAACAGCAGCTTAGTTTCCGCGCTCTCCCTTCGTCGCCGGTGGAGGCGGCGGAGGTGGCGGTGGAGGCGGAGCCGGACAGGCGGCCGCCGCGCTGATCACCGACCCATCCGGGCAAGTCTGCGTCGCCGGAGGTGGCGGCGGAGGCGGAGCGGGTGGCGGCGGTGCCGGCGGCGGGGGAGCGGCATTTCCGCCGAACCTCCAGCGGGCGCCGAGCCAGAAGCGGGGATGCAGCTCCTGCGCAAACCAAAGCTGATGCGTGCTTCGCGCATAGGTGCGGATCGGCTCGCTCGTCAGGTTCTGCGCTTCGAAGGTGATCGAAGCATTGGGCGCCACATTATAGCTGATGCTGCCATCCAACGTACCGAACGGCGCGAAATAGACCGGGTTGTGGCTGCCGCCCCGGTTGAGTGCCGCGAGGAATCGTCCGCGCCAGTTATAGGACAAGCGAGCGGAGATCCCGTACTTCTCATAGATAGCGGTCACATTGAAGCTGTCGCTCAGTCCGGTGAGCGCGAAAGCGTTCGAGTTGGGATCGGATCCGCGATCGAAGCCCACGTCACCAAAGACCTTGGTGAGCGAGCCGGCGACACCCAGGCCGGTATTGCCAAAGAAATGCTGGGCCTGGAGTTCGAACCCGTGAATGTTTGCAGTCTGGTTGTTGATCGGCGTTGCCACGGTGAACTGGAGCAGCGGGTCGGTTGCGGTGGGGTGCACATCGTACAGGCCGAGGATCTGATCGACGAACGCCTGATCAATGGTCTTCGTCGAGGCATTGTAGTGACTCAGGAACTGGGCGAGCGCGCTGCTCGTGTTGCCACCATTTGCATTGATCAGCGCGGTCATCGTGAACAGGCTGACATCGCTCACTGGAATGCCATTGCTGTTGATCAGCGTGAGCGCGGTTCCGGACGTCGTGCCAGGAGCTCCGGAACTGGGATCGCGCAGACCGAACAGGCTCTGCTTGAATTGCGCGATGCCGACAAAGTTTTGCACCTGTTTCGCGAACAGGCCGGCCGACACATAGTTGGAGCGCCCATAATAATATTCGAGCGACAGATCTTCGTTGTCGGAGACCAGCGGCTTGAGGTTCGGATTGCCCGTCGAACCCGTTGCGACGCCGCCGAGATACATCGGTCGGTTGGGCGCGCCGGTCACCAGGGTCGAGGCGAACAAATATTGATATTCCGGGCGCGCGAGCGTCTTGCTGTATGAAATGCGCGCAATCAGCCCGTGCGATGCTTCGATCTTGAAGTCCACGGCTGGCAGGACATTGGTGTAATGTCCGGTCTTGGTAAGCGGCACCGTTTGGTTGGACTGGACGACGCTGAAGTCGTTGTCGGCGTTCCAGACCACCTCGCTCGGCTGCGTAACGAGCGCGAAGGCCGTGACCTTGGTATCTTCCCAGCGAAGTCCTCCGACCAAATTTGCCTTGTGGCCGGCAATTTCGCCGTCCCAGCTCGCCTGGGCATAGGCCGCAGTGACCTTCTCATGGACCTGATCATACGAACTGCCGGTCACGTTCACCGGATTGCCCATGCTGGCGTAGAGTGGTGAGAAGATGTTGTTGAGATCGACCGCATTGGCCCGGAAATCGATCAATGCATCGGTCGGATTATAATGGTCGAACTTGCACTGCATGCAGAAGACCTGGATCAGACTGCCAGCATGCTGCTGTACGTCACCCACATGGCTCAGGCCCCAGTCGCCAAGGATCTGCTGCGTGAATGTCTGCGTGCTGAGCATCTTCGAATCGATGTAGGTTCCGCCGAGGTCGAGCCGGACGCCCTGGCCAAAATCCCAACCGAGGTCCGCGCGGAACTGATTCACCCGGTGCGTCTGGGCGGCGGTGTTGGTGCGGGCTACCGCCGTACTCAAATCGCCGATGTCGAGCTGGTTGTTGCAATTACCGCGGAGGCAATCGTTGAGCACCCAATGCTGCTGCGGGATGGGTCCGCTGTAATCGACCGAATGAGCATCGACGACCGGCGCTCCGAAGCTGACCAGCGTCGACGTCGTGTTGTTCGGGGAGTCGGGCGTGCTCTTCGACTTGGACGTGTTGCCGTCGAGGTTGAGCGTGAGCTCCGGCGTGATCTCCCATTTCGCGTTCAGGCCGACTGAATAAAGCGTCGTCTTGCTCGAGCGATGCTGCTGCTCGAACCCGATGTCCTTCACTCCGTAAAGCGCGCCTTCCCCAAGGTTTACGGCGGTCGCGACAACAGGATCGCTATCGAACGTCACCGTATCGAACGGACGGTTGAACCAGTTCGTTTGATCAGAACGGTCCTCGCGCAGGCGGTTCCGGGCGTATAGTGCGTCTGCCGTGAACGTCAGGGTTTCGACGGGCCTGAACTGCACCGTGGCGGAGCCGTTGATCGTCTCCCTTGAGGAGGTCGAATAATGGTAGCGGCTGTCGTTGGGGATCGCGACCAGCTCGTTCGGATTCGACGGTGCGCCCGTCACCACCGTGTGGCCCGGCAGGTACATGCCGCGATTGGGATCGAGAAAACCACCCGCGCCGCCATAGGGGAGAATGTTCCAGTCGTTCGAAGTCGAACTTGCAGCGGCGCTGAGACGCTTCTGGTAAGCTCCGAAAATCGTTGCCCCGAACGTATTCTGGGGGTTCGACCAGGTCAGTATGCCCGAAACCTCCGGCGTCGGCTTCAGCTGATGCAGGCTCGTATCTTCCTGCGCCTTGGCGCCAATGCTTCCGCGCAATCCGGTGACGTGACCATCGAGTGGCCGTTGCGTAACAATGTTGATCGTCGCGCCAATGCCTCCGGAGGGAGAGGCCGCGCGCCCAGTCTTCCACACCTCGAGGCGTGACACGCCGTCGGAAGCGAGATTCGAGAAATCGAACGAGCGGCTCTGCGCACGGCTGAAATCGACGTTCTCGTCGCCGCCGATCACGTTGATATCGGTAGTCGCGAGCTGGCGGCCGTTGACGGTCACAAGGTTGAACTGAGGTCCGAACCCGCGCACCGTCACGCGCGCGCCTTCGCCATTGCGCCGTTCGATAGAGACACCCGGAATGCGCTGCAGCGATTCCGCCAGGTTGGTGTCGGGGAACTTGCCGATTTCTTCCGCCGAGACAGCGTCGACGACGCCCGTCGCGTTGCGCTTGATGTCGCGCGAACGCTCGAGACTCGCGCGAACTCCGGTAATCACGATTTCCGATCCGGCATTGGCCGGAGTCGACTGCTGCGCTGGACTGTCCGCAGCCGGCGCCGGCTGCACCTCATTCTGGGCGAGTTGCGTTCCGTCGACCTCGGTGGAGGATGTGTGCACGCTCGCCGGCACATAACCCAGCGCCCCACCAACGATGACGCTGCCGTTCGAGCTCATGCGATAGTCGAGCGAGGTTCCGCGAA
>CBJLMA010000101.1:0-6650 GCA_966424035.1 uncultured Sphingomonas sp.
CAGCGTTGACCTTCGGCGCTCTTCGGGGTAGGGCACGCGCCGCTTCGGTGCGAGCCTGTGGGCCGCGCCGTTTTTCATTGAGCTAGAGGAAGAAAATGGCGAACACGCCGCAAGCCAAGAAGCGCATCCGCCGGAACGCGAAGCGCGAGACGATCAACCACTCGCGGGTGAGCCGCATCCGGACCTTCATCAAACAGGTCGAGTCGGCGATCGAGTCGGGCAAGAAGGCCGAAGCCGCCGAGGCGCTGAAGCAGGTTCAGCCGGAGATTGCGCGCGGCGTCGCCCGCGGCGTTATCCACAAGAACACCGCCGCCAGGAAATTTTCCCGGCTGTCTAAACGGGTTGCGTCGCTCGGCTGAAAAAGCATCCAAAATGGTATTTGATCGAGCCGTCGGGCAACCGGCGGCTCGTCCCATTTTTGGAACGTCAAAAAAATGCAGCAATTCCCGCGATTCGCGTGTCGGTTAACGCGGAGATAACCCCAAAAATGGCTGTTTTGCGCCACTTTCCTGAACTTTCGGCCTGAATCCTCTGTCAAGTCTCATTATTTCACTTCTGTGAAAAAACGGCACTTGCAAGCAGCCGCAGACAGTCACAAAAAGGCCTTTCCGGGCGCGAATCCGCGCCGGGGGCAAGAGAGAAAAGAGGCCCAGGGCGCGCGACTCGGATCGCGGGCAGCGGGAGCCCTTTGCCTCTTGTTTGGGGGGCTAGACGAGGGAGGCGCGGACCAGTGCATTCAGTTGGGGCGAATTCGTCAGCTGAACTGGCCGGGGCGCCCGTAGCAGCGCCAATCGAAGCGGCCTGGGATTCGATTCGCACCGGACTCCGCCGCGATCTTGGCGCACGCACGTTCGACGGCTGGCTCAAGCCAGCCGAGCTCGGAGCGTTCGAGCCGGACAGCGGCACGCTCGACATTGTGATGCCGAGCCAGTTCATGGCTGATTGGGTCCGGTCGCATTTTGGCGAGAGGCTGACCCTGGCATGGAAGACGGTCCTGCCCGTGGTGCGCAGCGTGCGCGTGATAGCTGCCGCCGACGCGCCGCGACCGGCGCCGCTGCTGATTCTCGAAGAGGCTTCAGGGCGTGTCGAGCGCGATCCAGACGCGCCCAATTTCGATCCGCGCTATCGCTTCGAAACGTTCGTCGTCGGCAAGGCCAATGAGGTTGCCGCCACCGCCGCGCGGACGCTCGCGACCTCACCCGCAGTCAGCTTCAATCCGTTGTTCATTCACGGCGGCACGGGCCGCGGCAAGACGCACTTGCTGCACGCGATCGGCCATTCATTCCTCGCCCGAAACCGCGCCGCGCGCGTTGTTTCAATGTCGGCCGAGAAGTTCATGGTGGAGTTCATCCGGGCGCTGAAAGAGAATGACACGATCGGTTTCAAACAGCGCCTGCGCAACGCTGACCTGCTGTTGATCGACGACGTGCAGTTCATCGCCGGCAAGGATTCGACGCAGGAAGAATTCTTCCACACGATGAACGAGATCATCACCGCAGGGAGGCGGCTGGTGATCACTTCGGACCGCGCTCCGCAAGACCTCGACGGGATCGCTCCGCGCATCCTTTCACGTCTGTCATGGGGCCTCGTCGCCGACATCAATTCCGCCGATTACGAGCTGCGGTTCAACATCATCGTCGCCAAGCTCGAGGCGCTTCCCGGCGTCGAGATGCCGCGCCCGGTGATCGACTTCCTCGCTCGCCGCGTGACCAGCTCGATTCGCGAGCTCGAGGGTGCGCTCAACCGCATCGGCGCCTATGCGATGATGACCGGGCGCGCGATCGACGTTGCATTCGTCGAGGAAGTGCTCGCGAATGTGCTCCGCGCGAACCAGCGTCGGATCTCGATTGACGAGATCCAAACCCAGGTCGCCGAACATTATCGGATCCGCAAGGCCGAGATGACCTCGGCTCGGCGCGCGCGCGAGGTCGCCCGCCCGCGCCAGGTCGCCATGTATTTGTCGAAACAGCTGACTCCCAAGTCGCTGCCGGACATCGGACGGCGCTTCGGAGGACGCGATCATACCACGGTGATCCATGCCGTGCGACAGATCGAAAAGCTGCGGGCGAGCGACGCCGAGCTCGATGCCGACATCCGGCTGCTGACGAGACAGCTCGAGGGCTGATCGCCAGCTCGCTGCATTGAAAAGCGGCCCGCCGGACCATTTCCGGGGGGCCGCTCCAGTTGCTTCCTTGTTCAACTTACGAACGTGCAGGCGGACGCGTCGGAATGGTGATCTTCCCAACCTCGCCGTTCCGCCCCGGAAAGCCGGTGAACATTGCATCGACGAGGCTTGGGACGACGATATCGAGACGGTCCGTTTGCGAGCGTGCCTGAGCCCGGCCGTCGAACAACGGAGCGTTCGTCCCGGCCTGTCTGATGTGCAGGTCGATCTGGCTATGATATTCGACATAGCTGTCGAGCCCATCCCCGTACCAGAAGGGATCGTCCCAACCCCAATAGTAGCCGCTGCCGAAGCCCCAACCGAAGCGCGGGCGGTAGAAACCCCAGCCCGGCCCGAAACCATAGCCGAAGCGGTTGCGGTAGAACGGGTCCTCGACGTAGCGGACCTGCCCCTTGTCCATGCCGTAGCCGAACTGCACGATCATATTCGCGCCCTGCGCGCTGCTCGCGGGCGTATAACCCCGAGCCTGGAGCTGCTGGGCGACAATTCCGGCATAGCGCTGGAATTCCAGTCCGCCGTTGTTCGCCATTCCGCCACCCGGAACAACGAAGAAGGTTTGGCCCTGTGGCGCGGGCATTGCCTGATAACGTGAAACGGTGGTGTTGATCTGTTCGGCGCAGGCAGAAAGCGCGACGGCGGTCGCACCGAGCGCAATCGCTGCTGCAAATTGGCGGATACGCATGGTTACTTCCCTTCGGACGGGCGAGAAAACTCAGATCGTTTCATTCTACCACCAAACGCTCTGAACCGTCGATGAAGCGTTGTGGCAGGTCGACGAGCCGTTGGTCGTGAAGCCGTCCTAACGACGCCACCAGGCGAGGGCATATTTGACCGCCGCGACGCCCCAGATGATCAAGGCGGCGTCAAAGGCAATGGCGAGCACTGCCGCAACCAGGCCGACAATCACGAGCACGCCATCGCGATAGATCAGGGCCAGCCCGAACAGCAGGATCGCTATCGCCGGCGCGTTATGGATCATCAAAATCGGAAGTCCGGCGACAACCGAGAGAATCAGGCACACGAGCCCAATCGCGCGTGTCGCTGCCGGGCCAGTCAGCTCGCCCAGACGTGGCCGGAAAATGCGTTCGATGCGAGCTTCGAACGGGCCCATCTTTTCAATCAGCTTCTGAAGCTCGGCCTTGGTCACTCCGCGCCGGTCGATCCGCCCGGGAAACCACGGACTTGCGCGCCCGAACACCATCTGCGCCGAGACGAGTATGAGGGGAATGGCGATGACCGTGTTCGTTCCTGGCGGAAGCGGGATGACATTGATCGCGGCGAAGATGACCAGCAGCCCACCCCAGACGCGTGAATGAAGCTGCTGAGCGAGTTCGGAAAGCGTGATTCGGTCCGGTCCGGTTTCTCTGGCAATCTGCGCGAGCCGCTGGGAGAGCGGCAGCGGGCGCACTTGCGTGTCCTGGAACGGGCTGTCGTCCAAGTCGGTCGCTGTCCGGTTATTGCTTCAGTCCGACGGCGGACTTTGCGGCGGCGAGTATCGGAGCGCCGATCTCGTTCGCGCGCGCGGCGCCTTCGGCGAGGATCCGATCGAGTTCGTCCGGGTGCTGGCGAAGATCGTCGAGCCGCTCGCGGATCGGTGCGATCAGCGCCACCAGCGCGTCGCCGAGGACCGGCTTGAAGGCGCCGAAGCCTTGGCCGGCGAAGCGGGCGAGCACATCCTCGACCTGCTGGCCCGTGACCGCAGCATAGATTCCGACGAGGTTTTTTGCCTCTGGGCGCTCGTCGAGCTCGGCCGGATCAGCGGGCAGCGGTTCCGGGTCGGTCTTTGCCTTGCGGATCTTCTGGGCAATCGTGTCGTCGCTGTCCGTTAGATGGATCCGGCTCATTTCAGATGGATCGGACTTGGACATTTTGGATTGTCCGTCTCGAAGGCTCATCACGCGTGCCGCTGCGCCGCCGCCGATGAACGGCTCCGGAACCAGGAATATGTCGGTATCGAAATCCGTGTTGAACTTGAGGGCGATGTCGCGGGTCAGTTCGATGTGCTGCTTCTGGTCCTCACCCACCGGAACATGGGTCGCGCGGTAGAGTAGGATGTCGGCAGCCTGGAGGACGGGATAGTCGAACAAGGCGACCGATGCGCCTTCGCGGTTTTTGCCCGCCTTGTCCTTCCACTGGGTCATTCGATTGAGCCAGCCCATTCGGGCGGTGCCGTTGAGGATCCAGCACAGCTCGGAATGTGCAGGAATTGCGCTTTGGGCGAAGACGATCGAGCGCTGGGGATCAATCCCGCTCGCGATCAGCGCGGCGGCCATTTCGCGAACGCTCGCTCGCCGCTCGTCGGGGTGCATATATTCGGAAAGGGAGTGAAGGTCGGCGAGGAAATAAAGGCACTCGGCCTCGTCCTGCATCCGCACCCAGCGCAGGATTGCGCCGAGCAGGTTGCCGAGATGCAGGCCGCCGGTGGGCTGGATGCCGGAAACAACGCGCTTCATAGACTCCTTGCTCATGCCTCTCGTGTCCGCCTGGTGAGCAGTCTGATGTCGTCGAGCACGAAAGCTCCCGTCAGGAAACAGGCGGCGCCGTAGACGGCGAAACCGGTGGAGACGAGAGCGATCAGGCCGCCTGCGCGCCGGACGATCGATCCGGTGAGATAGGGATCGACGACGGGCGCGACGAAATACAGTGCCGCGCCCATGAGCATTGCGGCGACAGCCAGGCGCGGGACCCTGCGGCGCAGGCGCGCGTCGGCTTCGAAATCGCCGCGCTTCTTCAATGTGTGATAGAGCATCCAAACGTTGACCGTCGACGAGAGCGCTGTTGCCAGCGGAGGTCCGACATGTCGCAGCGGCAGGATCAGCGCGAGATTGAGCAGCAGATTGACGGCGATGGAGATCATCGCGAAGCGCATCGGCGTTTTCGTGTCGTGCCGCGCGTAATATCCGGGGGTGAGCACCTTCACGAGGATGTACGACGGCAAGCCCAGGGAGAAGGCCGCCAACGCTTGCCCGGTCTTCACCGCATCTCCCGCGCCGAACTGGCCATGCTGGAAGAGGCCAGTGATGATCGGGACGCCGCAAACCACCAAAGCGACAGTCGCCGGCAGGGTGAAAAAGAGCGCGAGCTCGAGCCCTCGGTTCTGCGTCCTCATCGCGTCGGCTTCGTCCCCGCGTCCCAGTTGCGCCGAGATGGTCGGCAGCAGGACGGTGCCGAGGCCGATGCCGATCAGTCCCAGCGGCAGCTGGTTCAGGCGGTCGGCATAATAGATGTAGGTCACGGAGCCGTGCGGCAGCAGCCCGGTGGCGAGTGCGCTTGATATGACCAGGTTCAACTGCACCGCCCCGGTCCCCGCGGCCGCGGGCGCGATCAATTTCATCAACTGCTTAACGTCCGGCGTGAGCCGCGGCATGCGGATTTTGAAATGAATTCCATTCGCCCAGGATGCTTGCAGCAACCAAACCAGCTGCAGTGCTCCCCCGATCGTCACGGCGATCGCCTGGTTCTGGGCGGTGAACAAGGGCTCGTGCGTATGGAAGAAGACCAAAGCGACGATCTGGGCCAAGTTGAGCAGGATCGGCGCTGCGGCCGCGACCCAGAATTTGTGCAGCGAATTGAGGATTCCTCCCGCCAGCGATGCGAGCGAGATCAGCATCAGATAGGGGAAAGTAATCCGCGACAGCAGTACCGCGAAGGCGAAATTGTGGGCGCTGACGCCGTTGAACCCGCCCGAGATAATGTATGTTGCCGGCCAGGCGAACAGCTCGAGGAGCAGGGTCATCACGATAAGCACAGGCAGCAGGACGGACAGCGCGTCCTGCGCAAAGGCGACGCCGGCGGGCAATCCGGGACCGTCCCTGTCGGCGACCTTCTTGTTGAACATCGGGATGAACGCCGCGGAGAATGCGCCTTCGGCAAAAAGCGCGCGGAACATGTTGGGCATGCGCCATGCGATGGTGAACGCGTCCGAGGCGAAGTTCGCGCCAACGAACTGGGCGAACAGCATGTCGCGCGCGAGCCCAAGCACGCGGCTGACCAGAGTGAGCCCGCCGACCGATCCCAGCGAACGGGCGAGGTTCATTGGCTAGAGGCTCGCGCGAAATTGAGTGAGGTCAGGCGTTGCCGGCGCCTTCCGGGGGCGATTCGCTCGCGCCGCCGAACCCTTGCTGCTGGGCCGCCTCGACCTGCGCCATGTACGCAGAGGCGAAATCGATCGGATCGAGCAGCAGCGGCGGGAAACCGGTGCTTGTCACGGCCTCCGAAATGACCTGCCGCGCATAGGGAAATATCAGCCGCGGCGCCTCGATCATGAGGAAGGGCGGGAGCGCCTCGTCAGGAACATTGCGGAGCGCGAACAGGCCGGCATAGGTCAGGTCGACCACGAAATGGACGCCATTTTCAGACCGCGCCGAAATGTCGAACTTCAAAGAGACTTCGTGGACGCCTTCGCCGGCACCCTGAACGTTGAGGTTGAACTGGACGTCGAGGCTCGGCTGGACCTGCCAGGAAT
>CBJLMA010000102.1:0-6454 GCA_966424035.1 uncultured Sphingomonas sp.
TATCGTTCGGCAATCGCAGCGGTTCTCGCCGAAGCCCGGCTCGAGGCTCCGGCCGAGCAGCGAGCGATCCTCGGGGGCCGCCGCGGTCACCACAGCGAACATCTCGGACATTTGCTTGCAATGATGCAGTTCCTCCCGCGCACCTACCCCGACGCGATCTGGTAGATTAAGCGGAACTCCATGGCCGAGCATTTCCACGCGCTGCGGGTCGCCGATATTGTGCCCGAAACGAGCGAAGCGAACTCCATCCGCTTCGAGATTCCGGCCGAACTGCGCGAGCGCTTTGCCTTTCGCGCCGGGCAGCATCTGACGCTGCGGGCGACGATTGGCGGTGAGGAGGTGCGGCGCAACTACTCGCTCTGCACTGCGCCTGCCGACGAGGACTGGATGGTGACTGTCAAGCGGATCGGCGGCGGGCTTTTCTCCAATTGGGTTGGGGATCAACTCAAGCCCGGCGATGTGCTCGATGTCATGCCCCCGCACGGCTCGTTCACAACAGACTTCGCGGCGCAGAATAAGCGTCATCTCGTCGGTATCGCTGGCGGATCGGGCATCACTCCGGTCATGTCGCTGATCAAGACGCTGCTGCGCCTCGAGCCGCAGAGCCGCTTCACCTTGCTGTACGGCAATCGGGACAGCAGCTCGATCATCTTCCTCGAGACGCTGGCCAACCTGAAAGACAAGCACCTCGGTCGCCTGGAGATCTTCCACTTCCTCGATGCCGAAGAGCAGGACATCGAGCTTTTCAACGGCATGCTCGAGCGCGCCCGGGTCGAGGAAGCTATTCCGGCGCTCGTGCCCGATGCAGCCGAAGTGGACGGCTGGTTCATCTGCGGACCGGGGCCGATGATGGACGCTGCCGAAGGTGCGTTGCTTGACCGCAACATTTCCAAAGAGCGCATCCACATCGAGCGGTTCACTGTGGATCGTCCTCCAGAGGCGGTCGCGCGCGAGATGGAGCAGCTGCAGACGCAAGCTGCGGGCGTCAGCGTTTCCGTGACGCTCGACGGGCGAACTCGGCGCGTTCCCTTCACTGCAGGCAACATCCTCGACAGCGCTCGCGACGCGGGCCTGCCTGCGCCCTTTGCCTGCAAGGCGGGCGTCTGCGCCACCTGCCGCGCGAAAGTCACCAGGGGCAAGGTCGAAATGGCAGCGCGCTATGGCCTCACCGACGAAGAAGTCGCAGCGGGCTATGTGCTGACCTGCCAGTCCGTCCCGCTTGGGGATGGCGTGGCCGTGGATTACGACGCTTGACCTCCCATCGCGATGAGCCAAGCGACATGAGGGTCCAGAAGCAGATTGCGTCGCTGTGCTCGCAATGACGAGTAAGTCGCGCTATCCGCTCCCTCATGCTGACTGAGACAATAGCGAAGGCAAGGACCCTTGCCGATCTCCCGCCCGTTCAGAGCGACTCGCTCCTCGCACTGATCGCCCTGTGCAATGCCGATCCACGAGCCGACAAAATCGATGTCGGTGTCGGTGTTTTTCGCGACGGAGCGGGCAATACGCCGATCCTGAAGGTCATGAAGGAGGCCGAGCAGCGCCTGGTCGATACGCAGGAGACCAAGGCCTATCTGGGCGTCTCCGGCGACAAGCGCTTTGCGGATCTGCTGCGGCCGATCGTTCTTGGCCATCATGCGGACGACCAGCGGATTGCCGGCTTGCAGACGCCCGGCGGCTGCGGTGCGCTTCGGCTCGGCTTCGAGCTGATTGCAACCGCAAATCCCGCTGCGAGGGTTTTTCTGGGGACGCCAAGCTGGCCGAACCATGCACCAATCGTCCGCGGCGTTCGCCTCGAGGTCGTCGAATATCCCTATTACGAACGCGGTCAGGGAATCATCCGCTTCGAGGACATGATTGCAGCGCTCCAAAGCGGCGAGCCGGGCGACGTCGCCTTGCTCCACGGCTGCTGCCACAATCCGACCGGCGCGGACCTAAGCGAGGAGCAATGGCGCGAAGTCATCCGCGTGGTCGTCGAACGCGAGCTCATCCCGCTGATCGACATTGCCTATCAAGGCTTCGGCCGCGGGCTTGAGGAAGACGCATTTGGCGTCCGGCTGGCGCTCGATTCGTGTGACGAGGTGGTCATTGCACAAAGCTGCGACAAGAATTTCAGCTGCTACCGCGACCGCGTCGGCTCGCTGTTCCTGAAGACCGGGTCGGCGGAAGCTACGGCAACGGCAATCGCGCATGTCGGCCAGCGTGCGCGCGAAATGTGGTCGATGCCGCCCGACCACGGCGCCGCTGCGGCGCGGATCATCCTCGACGATCCGGAGCTTCGCTCGCGCTGGCTGGTTGAGCTCACTGCCATGCGCGATCGCATCAATTCCGTTCGCCAGCGTATCGCTTCGGCCGATCCGCGGCTCGCCTTCATCGGTCGCCAGTATGGAATGTTCTCGATGCTCCCGCTGTCGAAGGAACAGGTGCTGAACCTCCGGGAGAAGGACGCAATCTATATGGCCGACAGTGGCCGGTTCAACGTTGTCGGCATGGGCGACGGCCAGATCGATCGATTCATCGCCGCCGTGGTCGGCGCATTTGAAGGATGATCTGATCATGGCCGACCTCGATCCGGGCCGCGTCGTCGTCGACGTGGACTGGCGCGAGGTCGCCCGGCTGGTTCTGACCAGCCGGGAAATGGATCGAATCGAGGAGCAGGAGCTCGTTCCGGCCAGAAAGGTGCTCTACCAATTCAGCGCCCGCGGCCATGACATGGCCCAGGTGCTGCTGGGGATGCAGCTCAGGGACGGTGACGGCGCGTTCGGCTATTATCGGTCGCGGCCGCTCCTGCTTGCGCTTGGAGTCCCGCTGGCCGACGCGCTCGGCTCGGGCATGGGCCTCGCCGGAGGCTATTCGGACGGGCGCGATATCGGTGTGGTCTTCAACTACCCCAATCCCGGCGGCGCGCACGCTCTGCCGATGTGCGGCGGAGTAGGGGCGCAATATACGCCGGCAGCGGGTTGGGCGCAGGCGCTCGATTACAAGCGCAAGGTGCTGAAGGAGGGTCCGGCAGACGCCATCTCACTGGTGCTGGGCGGCGATGCTAGTTGCGCCACCGGAGGATTTTGGTCGGCGCTAACAATTGCGACTACACAACAATTGCCGCTGCTATTCTATGTCGAGGACAATGGCTACGGAATTTCGGTTCCCTCTGAATATCAAACGCCCGGGAAGGATATCGCAGCCAATCTCGCGAGTTTTGCAGGGCTGACGATTTTCAACGGCGACGGCACCGATCCCGTCGAGGTCTCGCGGCTGATCAGCGATGCGGTTGCCCATGTGCGCAGGAAGCATGCGCCGGCACTCCTGCGCCTGACGGTCCCGAGACTTGAAGGCCACAGTTATCAGGATACGCAGACCTACAAGACAAAGGCGGAAGTCGGGGCTGAATGGGCGCGTGATCCGCTGCCCCGGCTGAAAGCGCATTGCGCTCAGGTGAAGATCGGCGACGAGGCTTGGGGGGACCTCGAACGCGAGACTGCCTGGCAGGTACAATCAGCCGTCGCGGAAGCCGAAGCGCGCGGAGTTTCCTCGCCCGAATCAGTCACGAAAAACATCTTCTACGAAGGCGAGATTCAGCAGGTCGGCGGCCTCTGGAACAGCGGCTACCGGCCGCCGCGATCGACCGACGAGCCCGCCGGTGCCGGCCAGCGGATTAACATGGTCACCGCAATTCGCCGTGTCCTCGATCAGGAGCTTGCAGCCAATCCGCGCGTGCTGGTCTTCGGCGAGGACGTCGGACCGAAGGGCGGCGTGCATGCGGTGACGCTGGGCCTCCAGGAGAAGTACGGTCGTCATCGCGTGTTCGACACCAGCCTCAACGAGGAAGGGATCGTCGGCCGGGCGGTCGGAATGGCGCTCGCGGGGCTGATGCCGGTGCCCGAAATCCAGTTCCGCAAATATGCTGAGCCGGCGACCGAGCAGATTCATGATTGCGGGACGATGCGCTGGCGGACCCACAACCGCTTCGCGGCACCGATTGTGCTGCGTGTGCCGGGCGGTTTCTTCAAATGCGGCGATCCTTGGCATTCGATGACCAACGAGGTGGAGTTCGTCCACAATCCGGGCTGGCTGGTGGCGGTGCCATCGAACGCCCAAGATGCGGTCGGCCTGCTGCGCGGTTCGTTGCGGGGGAACGACCCAGTCCTCTTCTTCGAGCATCGCGCGATGCTCGACGACAGCTGGGCCCGGCGTCCGTGGCCGGGAGACGAATATGTCCTTCCCTTCGGGCGCGCGAAGAAGACACGCGAAGGAGACAAAATCACCGTCGTCACCTGGGGCGCGATGGTGCCGCGATGCGAAGCTGCGTCGGAAGGCTTCGGAGCGGACGTGATCGATCTTCGGACGTTGCACCCGTGGGACAAGGACATGGTGCTGGATAGCGTTCGGCGCACGCGCCGCTGCCTGATCGTCCATGAGGACCTACGCACCGGCGGTTTCGGCGCTGAAATTGCCGCGGTTGTCGCGGATGAGGCATTTCTCGATCTCGATGCTCCGGTCGCGCGGGTAACAATGCCCGATATTCCCAGTCCGCATCATCCCAAGCTCATGGAGTGGGCGCTTCCGTCTCCGGAACGCATCCGCGCCGAGATCGAGCGGCTGGTGGGGTTCTGACCTTGATCGAAGTCCGTGTTCCCGACGAACAGGAGGGCACGAAGGCTGTCGTGCGCGCCTGGCTCAAGCAGATCGGCGACGCTGTCGAGGAGAACGATCCGTTAGTTGAACTTGAGACCGACAAAGTGACGCAGGAAGTGTCGGCACCGGCAGCGGGTGTCCTGGCGGAGATTGTGCTCGACACCGATGCGGAGGCCGTACCGGGCGCGCTGCTTGCGCGGATTGAGACGGACGCTCCCCTGATGAAGGCCGAGGCCGAGAAAGCGATGCCTTCGACCCTGGCCGGCGCGGCGGCCGACGCTGCTCCTGGACCTCGACCATCGGGGAGCGGAACCGAGACTCGCCTCAGCCCTTCCGTTCGACGGGCGTGCTCGCAGCATGGTATCGATCCAAGCCGCATAGAAGGCACGGGACGCAACGGGCGAGTTACGCGCGAAGATGTTGATCGCGCTGTCTCGAGGGCGACCGTGGTCAGCATCGGCGAACCGGCGACCGCGCAGCCGCGGCAGTTCAATCCGCAAGACATCCCGCACGACCGAATGCGGCTGGCCATCGCCGAGAACATGGTGCGCGCCGTCACCGATCAGCCGCACGTCACCGCCGTGTTCGAAGCCGATTTCTCTGCCGTGGCGGCACACAAGGCCGCGATGGCGGCCAAAGGCGTGAAGCTCAGCTACACGGCGTATATCGTCAAAGCGGCGGCCGAAGCGATGGCGGTCGCTCCGGCGATCAATGGACGGTGGGAGGACGACCGGATTGCAGTATCGCCGACGATCGATATCGGCGTCGGCACCGCACTCGGCGACAAGGGGCTCGTCGTTCCAGTGGTCAAGGATGCGGGTAAGCTCAGTCTTGAACAGATCGGCGCGAGGCTGGACGATCTCACCCGCCGCGCGCGCGACGGGAAGCTCGAGCGTTCCGACGTCTCGGGAGGCAGCTTCACGATCTCCAATCACGGCGTGTCAGGTTCGCTGCTCGCCGCGCCTATCATCCTCCACCAGGGGCAAGCGGCCATCCTCGGCGTCGGCAAGCTGGAGAAGCGCGTCGTGGTCCGCGAAATCGGCGGGCAGGACGCGATCCTGGTTCGGTCGATGGCCTACGTCACGCTGACCATCGATCACCGTGTCGTCGATGGTCACCAGACGAACGCTTGGCTCAGCCGTTTTGTCGAGTCGCTCGAGAACTGGCCAGCCGCTTAGTTGATCCGGCATCCACCAGGAGGGCGGGGCGCTGGCGATTTGGCTCTAAACGACATGACTTAAATGGCCCAGCTCGCGATCAAATAGCTTCGGTCAGATCTCAAGCAGGGCGTAGGGCCGTCCAAACAGCGGCTTCACGACGAATTGGGCGACATTATAGACCGGGATGCCGCGCGGCGTCCGCCCCTCGTAGGTGCCATGGTGCGCATGGCCGTGGACTACCGCCTTGACATGGTCGAACCGATCGATCGGTTCGCACAATCGCTGGGACCCGAGATATTGAAAGATTGCGGGGGGTTCGCCCTCGATCGTCTCGACGACCGGTGAATAATGAAGAACGGCGACGCTGCGCTCGGTGCGGAGCGTCCGAAGCTGGTTCTCAAGCTTCCGCGCCTCGTGCATCGCCTCGTCGACGAACGCCTTGACGATCGGCTCTCCAAAAGGCGCGAGCTCGCCGCGACCGAATCCACCCAAAAAGCCTTTGACGCCGGCGAAACCAACGCCGTCTATCTCATGCGCTTGTTCATCGAGCAGGATCATGCCAGCCTCGCGCAGGATCCTCGCAACCTCCTCCGGCTGGCCGCATTCATAATCATGATTGCCGAGCACGCCGAGCACGGGGATGGTGCAGGTGCGGATAT
>CBJLMA010000103.1:0-6326 GCA_966424035.1 uncultured Sphingomonas sp.
CGGCGAGGCTGCCGTAGGTTCGGCTGTAGCCGCCGAACAGCGAAAGAACGTCCGGAAGTATCTCGACGGTCACCAGCCACCAGACCGTGATCAGCAGTGCTCCGGGCCATTTGATGCAGCCATGCTTGCGGTACCGTGATGGAGTGAGCACCAGGAACAGGACATAGAAAGTGAAGAACAAGGTCGCCGCCGGGACCAAACGCGAGATTCCGAGCGTGGTCGCCACGCCCTGCGCGAAAGGGAACCATCCGATGATCAGGCGATGCGCGAAGGTGAGCGCCGCACTGGCTGCGAATGCCAGCATCAGCAGCAGGACAGCGCCGAGGATCACGAGCATCGAGCCCAGCCGATACTCCCAGAATGGCGCGCAGAACTTCACTCCATAAGCGCGGCGAAGGATGTCGCGGATCGTCTCGATGAAGCTCGTCGCGGTCCACAGGCCGACGAGCGCCCCGAGCCACAGCAAAGTTCCGGTCCGGACCGTCAGCACTTCCTGGATCGGCTCCTTCAAGGTTGCGGCGACGTCGGGGGGCAGTCGGCGGAGCACATTGGTGACGGTCAGCATCGCGTCCTGACTCTGGCCGAGCAAATGCGCGACGGCCGCAGCGACAATGAAGAAAGGAAATAGGGCGACGATCGACAGGTAAGCGAGATTGCCGGCATGGATGAAGCCGTCGTTATAGACTCCGATCGCAATGCGCTTGACGACCTCCCAGGCGGTAAGTCGCGGCTTGAGCTTCTCCTCGACGTCGGTCCCAAAGGCTGCACGCATGCTCGCAAGGCGCTTGCGGCGCGCTTCCGGCGATTGAGGGGAAAGCTCTCTCATTGAGCGGGCGGGCGCTAGACGCCGAGGCGCGCCCGCGGGTTGCCGCCGCCGCTCCAGCTCTCGGCGAACCGCTGCAGCTCTGCATCGTCGGACGGCACGTCGACTTCGACGCTCACCAGCTGGTCGCCGCGCTTGCCGTCCTTCGCAACAAATCCGCGACCTTTCAGCCGAAGCACCTTGCCCGAGGTCGTGCCTTTGGGAATGGTCAGCATCACAGGACCTTCCGGAGTCGGCACTTTCACCTTGGCTCCAAGCACCGCTTCCTTGAGCGTGACCGGCAGCTCCAGACGGATATTGGTTCCTTCACGCGCGTAGAAGCGGTGCGGTGCGATCTCGATCGTGACGATCGCATCGCCGCGGCCGCCCGGCCCCTCGCCGCCCTTTCCGGCGAGACGGATCTTGGTCCCGTCCTCGAGTCCCTGGGGAAGCTTCAAATCGATTGTCTTGCCGTCGGCAAGCGTGATCCGCTGCGGCTTGAGCGCAACCGCATCCTCGAACGGGATCTTGAGCCGATACGCGACATCTGCGCCCTTCTGCGCCGCCCGCGCGCGCTGCCGAAACCCGCTGAAAGCACCGCCGCCAGTTCGTCCGCCCGCGGCCGCTCCGAACAATCCTTCGAAAAGGTCGCTGAGGTCGGCCCCGTCAGCGCCTCCGAAATTGAAGTTTTCAAAGCCCTGCGCGCCTGGTTGCGGCCCGCCGCCGCTCGAATAGCCGCCGAAACCGGCACCGAACGGCATTTTCGGATTGCCTTCCTCGTCGATTTCACCGCGGTCGTAGCGTGCGCGTTTGTCCTTGTCCGACAGCATGTCGTAAGCATGAGTCACTTCCGCAAAGCGCTTGGCCGCGTTCGGATTATCCTTGTTGCGATCAGGGTGAAGCTGTTTTGCCAGGCTGCGATAGGCCTTCTTGATCTCCTGTTCGTTCGCGCCGCGCTTCAGTCCCAAGCGCTGGTAGAGGTCGAGTGCCATTGTCTTCCCATGCCGTAACCGCCACGCGCTGACCAGATGGGTTGCGGTGCGCGCGAGGCCAAGCCTAAGGCGAGGGAGCATGGCCGACGATCCTTTCCAGTTGTTCGAAGAGTGGTTCGCGAAGGCGCGCGCGAGCGACCCGAACGAGCCCGAGGCCATGGCCGTAGCAACGACTGGCGCGGACGGACGTCCGTCGGTCCGGATGCTGCTCCTGAAAGCATACGGCCCGGAGGGGTTCGTCTTCTACACCCATGACGGAAGCGCGAAGGGCGAAGATCTCAAAGAAAATCCGCAAGCGGCGCTGCTGTTCCACTGGAAGCCGCTCTGCCGGCAAGTGCGAATCGAAGGGCCGGTCGAGCGCGTTTCAGATGCCGAGGCCGACGCATATTTTGCGAGCCGGGCGCGCGATTCGCAGCTTGGCGCCTGGGCCTCCGATCAGTCGCGTCCACTCGATTGCCGCGAAAGCTTTGAACAACGCTACGAAGAGGCGAAGCGTCGCTTCGAAGGCAATGAGGTGCCGCGGCCTGCGACGTGGGGCGGCTACCGCGTGATTCCGGACCGAATCGAGTTCTGGACCGCACGCGAGCACCGGCTGCACGAACGCCGCTTGTTCACGCGCCGCGGCCAAGGCTGGAACGAAGGGCTGCTTTACCCGTGACGACCGCCAAGATCGCCGCCGAGCATTCGGTCCATTCGACCCGGGCGGCCCTTGCCAGCGTTATGCTTGCCCTGGTGTTGCTCGTGGCCAAGAGCTGGGCCGCCTATCAGACCGACTCGACCGCAATGCTCGGTTCGCTTGCCGACACTGCGCTCGACGTGATCGCCAGCCTGACCACCCTGGTCGGCATTCGCATCGCCGCAATTCCCGCCGACACCGATCACCGGTTCGGCCACGGCAAAGCCGAAGCACTGGTCGCGCTTGCGCAGGTCGTCCTGATTACCGTTTCCGCGATCGGCATCGGCTGGCGCGCGACCGACCGGCTGGTCAATGGCGCTCGAACCGAGGCCATGGGAGATGGAATTGCGGTTTCGCTGCTCGCGATCGTCTTCACCTTCGGCCTGCTCTGGTACCAGCGGCAGGTGATCGCCCGGACCGGATCAGTCGCGATCAAGACCGACAATGTCCATTACAAATCCGACGTGATGCTCAACGGCTCGGTGATCGTCGCGCTCGTGCTCGAACAGGCGCTCCACCTCGCCGGCGCCGACGCCTTGTTCGGGGTCGGTATTGCGGCATGGCTATTGTGGGGCGCGTGGCGCGCATCGAGCGAATCCCTCGCCCAGCTCATGGATCGCGAATGGCCCGAGGAGGAGCGCAGCGCTTTCCTCGCGGCGGCTGCCGAATATGCTGAACTTCAGGGACTGCACGACTGTCGTACCCGCAAGAGCGGAACCCTGCGCTTCGTCCAGTTCCACGTCTGGGTGCCCGCCGATTGGACAGTGCAGGAAGCCCATGATCGTCTCGATGCGGTTGAGGAGGAGCTGCAGCAACGCTTCCCCGGCACCGAAATCCTGATCCATGTCGATCCCGAGGGACAGACGGACCGCGAAACCTTGCTGCCCCAGGAAATTACGGAACGAGCGACATGACCAGCCTGCCCTTCTTCCAGGTCGATGCCTTCGCCGACAAGCCGCTGACCGGAAATCCGGCCGCGGTGATGCCGCTGGAGCGCTGGCTCGACGACCGGGTCATGCAGGCGATCGCTGCCGAAAATAACCTCAGCGAAACAGCCTTTGCAGTGCCGAGCGACGGCAGCGATGCCGATTATGAGCTGCGCTGGTTCACTCCGACAACCGAGGTCGATCTGTGCGGCCATGCAACGCTCGCGAGCGGCCATGTCCTGATCCATGGCGATCGGGTCCGCTTCTCGACGCATTCGGGCATTTTGACCGTCAGCCGCAACGGCGATCTGCTCGAACTCGACCTTCCGGCTTACGACGTCGCGAAGGGCGATCTGCCCGGCCTTGAAGATGCTCTTGGCACGTCCGGTGAGATCTTCATCGGCGAAGGCGGCAACAACAGTGCGATCCTGCTGTTGCGCGACGAAGCGGCAGTCAAGAAGGTTCGACCGAATTTCACCGCGCTCAAACAGTTCGACCGGCTGGTGATCGTTACTGCCGCGGGCCGCGACTATGACATCGTGAGCCGGGTCTTCGCCTGCTACCACGGTATCGACGAGGATCCGGTAACCGGCTCGGCGCACGCGGCGCTCGTCCCCTTCTGGGCCAAGCGGCTCGGCCGCAGCGACTTCACTGCGCTTCAGGCGAGTGCCCGTTCCGGTGTCTTGCATTGCCGCCTCGAAGGCAGGCGCACCATTCTCGGCGGCCATTGCCAGACCGTGATTGTCGGCCAGTTCCAGCTATGAAGGCCCTTGGCCTCGCGCTGCTTCTTTTCGCAGCCGCGGCCAACGCCGGTCCCAGGTCCGACCGGGCAGCGATTCTCGAGATGGTTTCGGGCATGGAGAAGGCGTGGAACCGCGGCGACTTTCGCGGCTACATGGCCGGCTTCAAGAAGCCCGACGTCGTGTTCGTCTCAGGCGGCAAGTTCCAGGACGGCTGGCAGGGCACGCTCGATCATTATCTGAGTGACTATGGCGGCTCGCCGGAGCGGCGGGGGCATCTGCACTTCTACAATATGAAGGTCGAACTGCTTGCGCCCGACGCTGCGATGCTCATCGGCCAATATCGTCTCGAGCGCGGCAAGCGGGTCACCGAGGGCGTGAACACGCGCCTGTTGCGCAAGATCGGGGGCCGCTGGCTGATCAGCGTCAACCATGTGTCGGCTTACGACGTTGCTCCGACCGCTCCAGAAGCGAAATGAGGTCGACCTTCCAGAACTTGGCCCAGCTGTGGGTGCCATGTCCGCGAGTTTCGGGCGTTTCCGGGATCAGGCGGAAGCGTGCTTTCGGCATCCGGCTGAGCGCTTGCTTGGGGACCGGCAGGTTGCGCGGATTGATGAAGTCATCGGCCGAGTTGATCCACGTCAGCGGCACCTTGATCCGCTCGAGCTTGGGCCAGGGATTGTAATTTCGCGAGGAATCGAGCTGATAAATGAGATCGTTGGCGTCGAGCTCCTTGATGGCCGACGCGACCCGGTCCTCGGCATAGGCTCCGGCCGCCTCGCGCGTCGGATATTGCGCCTGATAATAGAGCGGCGCCGATCCGGCGACGAACAGCAGGTTTTCAGCAGCGCGCAGGCCGGTCAGCGGCTCGCTCTTGTAAGCGCCGCCCTGCCAGGAAGGATCGGCCTCGATCCCGTTGATCGCCAGCTGTCGCCACATGCGATTGAGGCCGGCAATCTGGATGGGTTCGCAGGCCAGCGGCATCAGCGCGCTCGCGAAGTCGGGATAGGTCTCGCCCCAGACGAAGCTGTGCATGCAGCCCATCGACGTACCCATGATGAGGCGGAGATGCGTGACTCCGAGCCCCTGTGTCAGCATCCGGTGCTGCGCCTCGACCATGTCGTCATAGTCATATCTGGGGAAGCGCATTCGCATGCCGTCGGACGGTTTCGACGAACCGCCATGCCCGATATTGTCGGGAAGAATGATCCAATATTTGCGGATATCGAGCGGCTGTCCGGGTCCGTAGAGCTCGTCGGCAAATTGGGGACGCAGGAATTGCTTGCCGGTGCCCCCGGTGCCCCCGGTGCCGTGAAGCACCATCACCGCATTGTCGATCTGGCCTGAAGCGTTGCGATGTGGCTGCCCAATGGTGGTTACGTGCATGTGCAGCTCGCCCAGAATTTCCCCATCGCCGAAGCGGAAATTCTTGAGGACCACGTCAGTCTCGTGGGTTGGCCAGCTCTTCGGCGGCGGCGCTGAAGCGTAAGCGGCAAGCGCAATAAGCAACGGCAGCATCGCTATCCTTTCAGCTTCGCTTCCAGTGCATCGAGCAGCGGGAGCTGGCTCGGAAGCATTAGCGAGCGTGCCTGATCAAGCTCCATCCACCTTGCTTCCATAACTTCCGGAAAACGCTCGCGCCTTCCGCTCCGCGGCGGCCATTCGAGTTCAAATTCGTTGGAGCTGATACGTGCCGGGTCGAGGTCGCCCTCAACTGCGAACGCCTCGACAAGCTTGCCCCCAGCCTGCCGGACCCTGGCGAGCCGAGAAGGAATTGCGCTGAGCAGTGTTCCGGTCTCCTCCGCAAATTCGCGCAGCGCAGCTTCGGCCGCCGCCTCGCCCGGCTCGACCATGCCCTTGGGGATCATCCAGGCTCCAGCGTCCTTGTTTCGCCAGAAGGGACCGCCCGGCTTGACTAGCAGGACTTCGGTCCTGCGATCCCGCTGCCTGAAGAGGAGGATCCCGGCGCTAAGCGGCGGCGGCATCCATGGCGCTCTCGGCTGCAGTGTGCGTCTCGGCGATCCAGCCGCCGCCAAGCAGCCGCGTGCCATCGTAGAGCACCGCCGCCTGGCCCGGTGCGACGCCATATTCGGGCTGGACGAACCGAACCCATTGGCCGAAGCGACGTGCCGGCACTGCAGGAGCGAGCGAGCGCACCTTCACGCTCGCCTCGTTCTGGTCCTCTCCGAG
>CBJLMA010000104.1:0-6267 GCA_966424035.1 uncultured Sphingomonas sp.
CCGCGGTAGAGCTGGCCGGTCTCGGCGAACTTGAACAGCTCGGAAACGATGGTCGCTTCGGCGCCCTTGGCCATGGTCAAATAGGGCTTGTCCCAATCGGCGCTGATGCCGAGCCGCTTCAGCTGCTCGCGCTGCCTATCCACCCAATGCTGCGCATAGGCGCGGCACTCGGCGCGGAACTCCCTGACCGGCACCTCGTCCTTGTTGAGCTTCTTTTTCCTGTATTGCTCCTCAACCTTCCACTCGATCGGAAGGCCGTGGCAGTCCCAGCCGGGAACATATGGCGCATCCTTGCCGAGCAGGGTCTGCGTCCTGACCACCATGTCCTTGAGGGTATGGTTGAGGGCATGGCCGATATGGATGTCGCCGTTCGCGTAGGGCGGGCCGTCATGGAAGATGAATTTCTCGCGGCCGACGCGGCTTTTGCGGATCTGCCCATAAAGGCCCTCGGACTCCCAGCGCGCCGCGATCGCCGGCTCTTTCTGCGGTAGGCCGGCCTTCATCGGAAAGTCGGTCTTGGGCAGAAAGACGGTCGAGCGATAGTCGGTCTTGCTGGTCTCTGGAGCGTCGGCCATGTGCGCGCGGCCTTAGCGGGGCGGGCAAGGGGAATGCAAACCCCAAGCTCCTCCCTGTCGCCCCTGCGATCGTCAGAAGCTCATTGGCCCGGCCGATAGACTCGCTCGATGTGCCCCTCGAGCTGGTCGGGATAGAAATAGACTTCGCGCAGATCGCCCGAAGCATAACGTTGGATCTCGTCCCTGAAGTGCGGCGATTGCGGATGACCGCTCTCGCCGCCGGCGGTGACGGCATGGGCGCGGACGCGCTTGCCGAACTCGACGACCGCGACGAAGGAATTGCCGTAATCGCCATACCAGCGCTTGGTCCCTGCTCGCGGCTCCGAACGGATCGAGGCAAGCGAGCCGTAGCGCCCTTCGGCGAAGGGCACTGGAGTGCTTGGCGCCTCGTCGCTGTAAGTCGGGTGTATCGCGGGCGAGATTCGCTGGAAGCGGTTGAGCTCGCCCCACGGCACCTGCCAACGTGAGAAATCACGCTTGAGGTACGAAATTGCTTGTTCGAGCAACCGCAACTTCAGCTCTTGGCTGCTATCGCGCGCAAGGCGCATCATCACCTTGTTGCCGGGCTCCGACTTCGGCGCGTTCAGCGCCTTCCTCAGCGACTCCGCCCAAACCATCGCAAGGGTCTGCGGCACGGATTCGCTTCCCCAGCGATAGTTCCAGCCGCGCAGCACGGCGATTGGGCCGGCGAGCTCCGCACGGCGCGGATCGGACGTGGGTAACGCATCATAAGCCTGCAGGAGCGACGGGATCAGCACCGCGAAACCCGGCTGATCGCTGTCAAACGCTGCGGTTTGGAGCCTCTCCAGCGTCCAGCCCCTGCTTCCGGCCAGCATCCGTTGCGCATGGAGACCACGGAAATTCTCCCCGTCAGTGTCCATATATTTGGGGAAACGCGCCGGATCGGGGCTATTCGAGCCAGCCGCACGGTAAGGCCAGGCGTTGGTGTTCTGGACCCAGCCGTTCGGCGGATTGAGAACGCTCGGCAGCTCGCTCAACGCATGGAGACCATGCCAGTTAGTCGCAGGGTCGCTGCCATCGACCGGCCTGGTGTAATCGAAATGGTCGTCGCGTTTCGGGACGAACTGCGGGTGAAGATAGGCGATCTCGCCCCGATCATCGGCGAATAGCGTATTGTTCGAGCTGTTCGCCTTGAAGCGGCCGGCGATTGCGAGGAATGTCTTAAGGTCGGCTGCCTTGGTCCGAAGGAAGCTCTGCTGCAGGGCCTCGATCGGCTTGTCCATCATCGCGAAGGCGATCCAGCGGCCATTGCCCGAGCGGACAATCGGACCATGGTGGCTGCGGTAGGTGGTGAAGCTTTGCGCTGCCAGGCGGCCATCGGCCGTTCGGTAACGCACGGTGACCCGACGAATGCCCAGGGGCCGGCATTGTGTCCCGTAACGGTAGCAATAGCCGCCGCCTCGCGGCTCGATCTTTTCCGCGAATTCATCGACATTATCGATGCCGCTCGACGTGTGCATCCAGCCCGAATGGCTGTTGAAACCCTGGTAGATGAAGAACTGGCCCCAGGTTGCGGCCCCGTAGACATTGAGGCCTTGGTCGCTCGTCACCTGCTGCTCGGAGCGGAAATACCAGCTGGTGTGCGGGTTGATGAGGAGCAGAGCATTGCCGCCGGCGGTGATCTTGGGCGCGATCGCGATGCCGTTGGAGCCTTGGCGCTCGTGATCCAGTGCGTCCCCGCGCTCGCGCCCGGCGTGCCGCCTGGAGGAATAGAAGTCTCGCAGAGCGTCGAGGTCGATGCGCTCGATGTCGCCGCCGATGCTGCCCTCGGTGAAGCTTAGCACCATCCATGGCTCAAACCGCCTGAGCAGCCGGGGCTTCACCTGCGGGTGCGTCGCGAGGAAATAATTCAGCCCATCTGCCCAGGCATCCATCAGCCGTCGCATCGAGAACGGGCTGCGCGCATAGTCAGCCTTCAGCTCGTCCTCGCTGACGTAGAGCCGCGCACGCAGATCCTGCCAGACTGACTTCTCACCGTCGGCCTCGGCGGTGCGGCCGAGGTTGGTCAGATAATTGGCCTCGATCCGCGGGAAATCGTCCTCGGCCTGCGCGTAGATCATGCCGAACACCGCGTCGGCATCACTTTTGCCATGGATGTGGGCAATGCCCCAGTCATCGCGAGTGATGGTGACTCGCGAGGCCTCTGCTTTCCAGCGCGCAAGGTCGGGCGGCGAGGCGGCGGTGAGGAAGAGAAGGAGTGGAGCGAGCGTTGCGGTACCGGTCTTACGCATCCGGCAATGCTTGCTTGGCCTTGCCCCAGCCCGCAAGCATCTTCGACGAGGCACGTTTGAGCAGTTGGTCGACGTCGCGGATGCTGAAATGATGCCCGCTCTCATATCTGTCGAGCTCGTCCCAGCCGACCGGGGCAGCGACCGGAGCACCTTCGCGCGCGCGCGCCGAATAAGGCATGACGGCGGTTGCTCCGCGCTGGTTCCTCAGCCAATCGAGGAAGATTCGGCCCTTGCGCTGCTCTTTGCGGATGTTGGCAGTGAACATATTGGGTTCGGCTTCCGCGATTGCTCGGCTGAACCGCTCGGCGAAGCTCTTGACCGCCGGCCAGTCCTTTGAGGCGTCGAGCGGGGCGACGACGTGCAGCCCCTTGCCGCCCGACAGCAGCGGAAATGTCTCGAGACCGAGGTCGCCGAGCAGCGCCTTGAGCCGAACCGCAGCTTCCTTCACGCGCCCGAAATCGAGGCCGACATCCGGATCGAGGTCGAACACCAGGCGGTCGGGATATTCGACCTTGTCGACCTTGCTGCCCCAGCCGTGGAATTCCACTGTCCCCATCTGCACTGAGGCGAGCAGTCCGCGGATGTCGTCGAAGTAGAGATAATCCTCCTTGTGCCCGTCCTTTTCCTCGATCGGGATCTGCTTCACATGGGGTCCGAACGTGCCTTTGTCATGTTTCTGGAAGAAGCATTCGCCGGTCCGGCCGGAAGGGCAGCGGATGAGGGTCATCGGGCGATCGGCAGCGTCGATCATGATCAGCGGCTCAATCGTCGCATAATAATCGGCAAGGTCGCTCTTGGTGAGCCCGAGCTCGGGATAGATTATGCGTTCCGGGCTGCTGATCTCGATCCCAAAATCGCCTGCACTCGCATGCGCCCGTTTCTTGCTTCTTGAGCGCTTCGCTTTGGTCTCTTTGGCCATGGTCTCGAGGTGCTTCGGCACTTCCCTCACGACGTCCTTCGCGGGCTTGTCCTCGCGCAGCGCAATGAAGCTCGGGTGGCGGAGGATGCCGTCTTCGGTGAACTCGCTGAAAGCGATTTCGGCGACGAGCTGCGGCTTGATCCAATGCGCACCCTTGCGGTCCGCGCGCGGCACTTCGACGGGAGCCTTGTCGATTGCGAGCGGTTCCATGCGCTCCATGAGGTCGTCGATCAGCCTGGCGTTAAACCCTGTCCCGACCTTGCCCACATAGCTGAGGCCGCCCTTCTCCTTCACCGCGAGAAGCAGCGAGCGAAATCCGATGCGCTTGTCGCTTTCGGTCCAGCCGACGATCAGGAATTCCTGGCGCTGGATGCATTTGATCTTCAGCCAATCGCGGGTACGCGTGCCCTTGTAGGCTGCCCCTGCGCGCTTGGAGATGAGCCCCTCGCCGCCCTGCTTGCAGATCTCGCGGAACAGCTCGTCTCCGCGGCCGATCACATGGTCGCCGTAGAGGATCGGAGGCGATACGCCCTTGAGCAGCGCAGCGAGATGCTGCTTGCGCTCGATATTGGGCAGCTTCCTGATGTCCTCGCCGCGGTCGATCAAAAGATCGAATGCGTAAAAGACGAGATTGGCGCCTTTCTGGTCCTTGAGGGTGGACTGGAGCAGCTGGAAGCTGGGCTTGCCCTTGTCGTCGATCGCCACCGCCTCGCCGTCGATCAGGCAGCCGGCCGGAAGCTTCGCCGCCGCCTTCACCAGCGCCTTGAACTTGTCGCTCCAGTCCTTGCCGTTGCGAGTCCATGCCGTTGCTACGCCCTCGCCGATCGCGAGCAGCAGCCGGTAGCCGTCATATTTATATTCGTGGATCCAGCTGTCACCCACCGGCACTTCATCGACAAGCGTCGCAAGTTGGGGCTCCTCGAACGGCGGCGGAGCAGCGCTTGCCTTGCGCTTGCCGCGGCCGCCCTTCTGCCCCGCTCGGTTGGAACGCCAGATGTCCTCGCCGGCGGCGATTTCCGCCATGGTTCGGCCGGTAGTGACGCTGGTCACGCAATTGTCGACGAGCGCGTCGCCGTCCTGAGGCTCGGAATATGCGTCGCCGACCTTCTTCAGCATCCAGGGCTCGGCCTTTTCACCTGCGCGCGGCTTAAGGCGAAACATCACCCATTCGCCCTTCATCCGCTCGCCTTCGAGCGTGAAATGGAGGTGGCCCTCCTCGATCGTCTTTCTGGGATCTTTGCCCGGCGCAGGAATCCAGCGGCCCAGGTCCCACAGCATCACTGTGCCGCCGCCATATTCGCCCTTGGGAATGGTGCCTTCAAAGCCGCCGTAATCGAGCGGATGATCCTCAGTTCGCATTGCCAGGCGCTTTTCGTCGGGATCGAGGCTGGGGCCCTTGGGTACCGCCCAGCTCTTCAGCACGCCGTCGAGCTCGAGGCGAAAATCCCAGTGCAGCCGCGAAGCATCGTGCTTCTGAACGACGAAGCTGTCGCCTTTGCCTTTGAGCTTGCGACCACGCGGCTCCTTGGTCTTGGTGAAGTCGCGCTTGCGGTTGTAGGTCTCGATATCGAGCGGCACACGCCTCGGCATGACTTTAGGCCCGCTTGCGTGCCTTCTCGGGCTCTTTCTTGCTTGCGGCTGCACGCTTTGCCGGAGTCTTTTTGGCAGCGGCCTTCTTCGCCTTGCCGCCTTCAGCCTTGCCCCGTTCCTGCTCGCCGAGGCTCTTCTTCAACGCAGCCATGAGATCGATGACATTCGATCCCTTGGGCGGAGGCGCATCTGCATCCGGGTCCTCGATGATCTTCTCGCCCTTCTTCTTTTGCTTCTCCTCGATCAGCCGGTGCAGCGCGTCGACATAGCGGTTGTGGAATTCTTTGGGATCGAATTCGCCGGCCTTTCGCTCGATCAGCATCGAGGCCATGTCGAGCAGATCAGGATCGGGCTTATGGTCACCTATGTCGCGGAAGAAGCCCGAGGACTTATGGACCTCGTCGGCATAGCGCAGGGTCTCGAGCAGGAGTCCGCGGCCGCACGGCTTTAAGGCGACGACATATTCCTGTCCGCGCATCGCCAGTTGACCGACGCCGACTTTCTTCGCCGCCTTGAGCGCGTCGCGAAGGACGACATAGGCTTCCTCGGCGAGGTCGTCGGCCGGGACGACATAATAAGGCTTGTCGAAATAGGTCGCATCGATGTCGTCTTCGTCGACGAACTGGACGAGGTCGAGCGTCTTGCGGCTTTCGAGCTTGACGCTCTCGATCTCCTCGGGATCGAGCAGGACATAATGCCCCTTCGATACCTCATAGCCTTTGACGATCTCGTCGCGATCGACCGGGCCTATGCCGGGCACGACCTTCTCATATTTGATGCGCTTGCCAGTCGGCTCGTGCACCTGATGAAACTGGATCTGCGCCCCGCTTCGGGTCGCCGGGAAAAGCTCGATCGGAATCGAGACCAGCGCCAGGCGGATTTGCCCTCGCCAGATCGCGCGCGCAGCCATCTCGCACTCTCCTTCTCGTCT
>CBJLMA010000105.1:0-6250 GCA_966424035.1 uncultured Sphingomonas sp.
ACATTCTTCGCCTTCGTATTGAACAGGCCGATCGTCTTGATCGCCTCGCGCAGTCTTGCTTCGCCGAGCTCGACCATCTGCTGCGGAGTTTGGACATGCTCGAACAGCGGCCTGGTCGCGATATTGACGCTTGCGTCGGTCGCCTGGGCCGAAAGAACGACTGCGACGAGCAAGGCATAGGGGTTGACGTAATCGAGCTCCGTCGTCGGCGACGGGTTCGCTTCGGCGAGCCGGCGAAAGAATTCGAAAATCTCGCCGCGAATCATTTCAGGTCGTCCAGCGCACGGACCAGCCGCTTCAGGCCCTCCTCAAAATCTTGTGTCGTCATTCCGAAGCCGACGCGGAAGTGGTCCGGCATCTCGAACCAACGGCCGGGCACCACGGACGCGTTATAATGATCGCGGAGGTGATCATCGAGGCGTTGACAGTCTCCGCCTGACCAGCGGGGGAAGGCGGTAATGCCGTGCAGTGCGGGCATGCAGTCGAGATCTTCGCGGCGCGCCACGAAGTCGTTGAAGAGCTGACGATTGCGCGCCAGCACAGCCGGCGTGTCGCCGATCACCTCGTCGATATGATCGATTGCAATGCAGGCGAGACGCTCGGCCGGGTGCGCCTGATTGACGCCGAAGAGGTCATTCAGCCGCCACATGCGTTCTGCAAGTTCAGGCTCGGCAAGGATCCAGCCGCAGCGGAGACCGCTGAGACCATAGACCTTGGTCAGGCTGTTGGTGATGACGAACTCCGGTCCGAGATGGACCGAGCTTCGTCGCGGCGGCGCCGCGGCGTCGAGATAGACCTCGTCGACCAGGATTCGAGTGTGTGCGCGCGCGGCAAGCTCTCCGAGCGCGCGCAGTTGGTCGTCCTCTGCGAGCGCAGCGCTTGGATTGTGGAGGTTGGTGATGACGATGAGGCGCGTTGCAGGGCCGAGCATGGCCTCAATTGCAGCGACATCCAGCCTGAAGCCATCCTCCGGCTTGCGCTCAAACCGCTTGATGGTCGCGCCGAGAAAACTTGCCGCTCCGAGCAGGGGTTCATAGGTCGGCCGCTCGACCAGCACCTCGTCGCCGGGCGAGACCAATGCCGCCATTGCCAGGAAATTGGCCATCGAAGTCCCATCGGCCGCGACGACCTGCTCGATTCCCACATCGTAACGCTTACCAATGCGTTCGCGCAGCGGTGCGTAGCGAGGATGGCTTGCGCCATCGAGCTCGAGGTCCGCAATTGCGACCGGCAGCTGGTCCATCCTGAAGTGCGGGACCTCGCTGGTCGTCAGCGCGTAGCGCACGGGACGCTTGAACTTGGCCCAATGCATATAGTCGGACTGCATCGCCCTCATGCCGCGGCCGTCCGGTTCTTGCGCTGCCAGTAGAGGCAGGCCGGAACGCCCGCGGCAAGGATCGCATAGCCGATCAGGCTGTTCATCGGATTGTTCCAGACGGTCGCGATGACCGTGATCGCGCAGGCGGCCACGAAAAGCCCGGTCGTCAACGGGTGGAGGGGAGCCCTGAACGCGACGGGCTGGTCTGGATCGCGGTGCCGAAAGACGAACAGAGCAGCCCCGGTCAGACCGAAGAAGATGAAATCGACCGAAACGACGTAGCTGAGGATTTGCCCGAAGGTGCCGGACAGCGCAATGATCGCTGCCGCAGCGCCCTGGAGGATGATCGCAATGACTGGAACGCGGGTCCTTGCATTCACTCGCGCGACGCTGCGGAAGAAGAGCCCGTCCTCGGCCATTGCAAAATAGACGCGGGGCGCGGTCAGCATGCCCTGGCTCAGGAAGCCAAGCGCCGAGATTGCGACACCGATGGCGATGAAGGTCGCGCCTTTGTTGCCGAACGCGAGCCGCATCACGTCGGTCGCCGGAGTTTTGGATGCAGCAAGACCCGCGGGTCCGAGCGCATGGACGCACACGAATGCGACCAAGGTATAGAGAAGCACGACCCCTGCAACGCCGAGCAGCAGTCCGCGTGCAAGGTCACGCTGCGGGTTCTTCATTTCGCCGGCGACGAAGCTCGAGGTTTGCCAGCCGCCATAAGAGAACATCACCGGAGTCATTGCAGCGCCGATTGCAGCGATCATCGAGAGCGGTGCTGGCGCGGTCGGCCGCGGCTCGGCGGCGATTGCCGGTGCAAACCAGAGCCCCGCTGCGACGAGCGCTGCGATCGCTCCGATCTTCAAGAGCATGAGGATGCTTTGCACATTGCTCCCCGATCGCACGCCGAGGCAGTTGATGAGCGTCAGGAGCGCCAGAACTGCGACTGCGACAGCGCTGTCGGGGACCGGCAGCTGCACCAGATTGCCGAAATAGCGGGCGAAGGTGATCGCTACCGCGGCCATTCCGCCCGACTGGATGACGAGCAGCAGCGCCCAGCCGTAGAGAAACGCCGGCATCGGACCATAAGCGTCGCGCAGATAGGCATATTGGCCGCCGACTTCGGGTCGACGGGCAGCGAGCTCGGCATAAACGAAGGAAGCGGCGAGCGCGACTAATCCGCCCAGGACCCAGACACCGACGATCAGCAGCGGCGTGTCGACGTGCCGGGCGACCTCGGCAGGAGTGACGAAGATGCCCGAACCAATGATCCCCCCCATGACCAGCATCGTCGCGTCGAACAGGCCGAGGCGGCGTGCGAGGCCGTGAGATTCGACGCGCCCGCCCTGTTTGCTCAAGCGGCGTTCGCCCCGATGACGTCGCGCATCGAATAAAGACCCGCCGGCTTGCCGACCAGGAATTGCGCAGCTGCGACTGCGCCGCGGGCAAAGACCATCCGATTCTCGGCGCGATGCGACAGGATCACCCGCTCGTCCGGACCGAGGAACATTACGTCATGATCGCCTGCGACACTTCCGCCGCGAAGGCTCGCAAAGCCGATTGAGCCTCGCTCGCGCCTGAGACCCACGCCGTCTCGGCCTCGCTCGGCACTCAGCGGTCCACCGCGGCCACGCGCCGCCGCCTCGCCCAGCATCAACGCCGTTCCCGATGGCGCGTCCGCCTTCATCCTATGGTGCGTCTCGGCAATTTCGATGTCCCATTCGGGGCCGAGCACTTTGGCCGCGCGCTCGACGAGATCGGCAAGAAGCGCGACTCCAAGCGACGTGTTGGCGGCGCGCAGCACTGCGATGTCCTTTGCCGCTGCGGCGATGCGCTCGCCGGCAAGATCATCCAGGCCGGTCGTTCCGATGAGGATCGGAATAGCAGCGGAAACCGCGCGATCGAGGCTTTGCTGGAGCGCCGTCGGCACGGAAAAGTCGACCAGCACATCGCCGTGGCCCTGATCGATTGCGAACCTCGGATCCTCGGCGACTGCCGCCGCGATCGCCTTGCCCATCCGCCCGCGGGGCGCGAACAGGCTGATGCGGATCGGCTGATCGACAGTGCGCATCATCGATGCTTAGCGAAGCCGCTCCTGCAGTGCCATAGCAGCGGCGGGTGCGCGGACCTTCGCTCCGTTGATCATGAAAATATAGGCATCGCGGCCGTCTTTCATCCACTCGCGTGCACGCGTTGCGAAGCTGTCGAGCGCGTCATCGTCATAGCCCGTTGGAACATCCTCGCGCATCCGCTGCAGCCGCGCATAAGCAAAGTCGGACGTGTCGGCCTCGATGAGCGGATAATCATCCGAATCTTCAAAGACGACTGCGGCATTATGCTCGCGGCACAGGTCGAAGAACCTGTGGTCGCGGAAGCTCTCGTGGCGAGGCTCGATCGCGTGACGCAGCGTGACGCCGTCGACGTCGCGCGGCAGGAGCTTGAGGAAGCCGGCAATGTCGTCAGGATCGAATTTTCGGCGCGCCGCGAATTGCCACAGGATAGGTCCGAGCTTGGGACCAAGCACCGAAAAGCCTTGGGCGAAGAAGCCGGCCAGCCCGTCGCCGGCCTCGGAGAGCTTCGGCTTCATCACGCAATAGCGCGATCCCTTCACTGCAAACTGGAAGCCGGCGGGCACGACCTTCTCCCACGCAGCCCAGCTCTTGGCGCTCTGCCGACCGTAGAAAGTAGCGTTGATCTCGATCGCAGTCATCGCGCGCGACGCAAATTCGAGTTCCTGTCGCTGTGCGAGCTTCTCGGGGTAGAAGACGCCGCGCCAGGGCGGATAGGTCCAACCGCCGATGCCAATGCGGACTAGGGGCTCTGCCATGGCTCAGCCTAACGCCGGCACGACAATAAGGTGCCGCGTTCCGGTGGACGAGGATGAGACCTCGACCGTCGCATTCAGATGCGCTGCGAAGGTCTCGACCAGCTTGCGTCCAAGACCGCTACCCGAGGACGGCGAACTCTTCTTCATTCCGTCGCCATTGTCGAGCACTTCGAGCTCGAGGCCGGCGCCGACCATTTTCGAACGAACCTGAACGAGGCCGGAGCCGCGTTCGGCGAACGCATGCTTGAGCGAATTGGTCACGAGCTCATTGACGATGATCGCCAGATGGATCGCGGTGTCGGCACTCGCGGTTACGTCCGGAATGTCGCATTCCACTCGCACTTCTCCGCGCGCGAGCCCGCGCTCCAATTGGGAACAGAGCTCGCACAAATGATCGCGCAGCCGCACGGTCGCGAGGTCCTCGCCCCTTATCGCGAGATGCTCGGTCGCCACAGAAATTGCGAGTATGCGATCGGCAATGCGCTGTAGCGCCTGTTTGACGCTCGGATCCGTCTCCCGTCCGACCTGGAGCTGGATCAGCGAAAGCACCGTCTGGAAGTTATTCTTCGCCCGATGGTCCATCTCGCGGCGCGCTTGCTCGAGGAGTTCGAGACGCTGCTCGCGTTCGAGGGTGCTCTTGTCGATCTCTCGCTGATAAAGCGCGATTGCGGCCAGGAGTATCACTTGGGAGATGATCGCTAGGATCAATCCCGCCGCAGGCTGGCGGTAGCCCGGCGCCAGAACACCCCAGGGTGCAACGATCACGAACCATGAGAGGATCTGGCCAACGACCATTGCGATGAGGCCGCTGCGCCAGCCGGCGAGAACGGCCGCGATGGTTACTGCCGCGAAGACGAACGTATATGGTGCGACATTGGTCAGGAAGGGACTGAGCGCAAAGCGAATGCCGACGCCCATCGCACCGAGAACCAGGCCGACGGCGATTTCCACGAGGAGCGGCGGCACTTTCCCGGCGAGCCGCTCAGGAAGACGCGAGCGAACGATTCTTCTCATGCCTCTCCCGCTTCAACCTATTGCCCGAAGGAAAACAAGCATTTGCAGATGAGTCGTGCAAGCAACAGCCGGATCAAGGATGCGTCCGTGGGTTCCGACATCAATAGCATACTCGTGCTGACCGGCGCCGGCATCTCGGCGGAGAGCGGGCTTGCGACATTCCGCGGAGCCGATGGATTATGGGAGGGGCACCGGGTTGAGGACGTTGCAACGCCAGAAGCGTTCGGGCGCGATCCGGCTCTGGTCCATGCCTTCTACGACGCTCGGCGGGCGCGGCTCGGCACCGTCGAGCCCAATGCAGCGCACAGGGCCCTCGCGCTTCTCGAAGCCGAATGGCCGGGCGAGCTGCTGATCGTTACGCAGAATGTCGACGATCTGCACGAGCGCGCGGGGTCGAAGCGGCTGATCCACATGCATGGCGAGCTCACCAAGGGCTGGTGCCTGGAGTGCGGCGAACGGTTCGCGTGGGCCGGATCGATGGGCGAGGGGGCGGTTTGCCCGGGCTGCGGCACCATCGGCCGCGTTCGCCCCGACATCGTGTGGTTCGGCGAAATGCCCTACGAGATGGAGCGGATCGAGGATGCGCTCCAAGGGTGCGACCTGTTCGTCTCGATCGGTACATCGGGCGCGGTCTATCCCGCCGCGGGCTTCGTCCAGACTGCCCGCTACTGCGGCGCAAAGACCCTCGAGATCAATCTCGAGCCGAGCCTCGGTAGTGTCCTGTTCGACGAGAGCCGGGTCGGGAAAGCGGGAGAGCTGGTGCCGCAGTGGGTGAAGGAGTTGCTCGGCTAGTCAGCCCAGTCCAGGCCGATCTCGCGATAGAGGCCACGGTCCTCGTCCCAGCGCGGGTTGACCTTCACGTGCAGGAACAGGTGAACGGGCCGCCCGAGATGCTGCGCGATCTCCGCGCGGGCTGCGGCGCCGATTTCCTTGAGCCGCCGACCGCCCCTGCCGATCACAATCGCCTTCTGACTGTCGCGTTCGACCAGGATCTGCTGCCGGATCGCGGTCGAGCCGTCGGGGCGGTCTTCCCAGGTCTCGGTTTCGATCGCAGTCGAATAGGGCAGCTCCTGATGGAGCTGATTGACGACCTG
>CBJLMA010000106.1:0-6218 GCA_966424035.1 uncultured Sphingomonas sp.
GGAGCCTTGCGGCTATGATCCGCAAGTGGCTGACGATCCCGCAACCCTAGACCATCCCGCGCGAAATCTGGTCGCGCGCTGGGCCTCCCATCTTGAGCACGATCGCCGCCGTTCGGCTCACACTGTCCGAGCTTATGGGGCGACGGCGCACCGGCTGATTGATTTTCTCGGCCGCCATCGCGGCGAATTGATCGACGCTGCAGTGCTCACAACGGTCGGTGCGGCAGACTTGCGCGCCTTCCTTGCCGATCGCCGGTCGGCAGGCCTCGGCGCCGCCTCGTCCGCGCGCGAGCTGTCCGCAGTCCGCGCGTTCCTCAAATATGCCGCGGAACAGCAGGGCAAACCGGCGCAGCTGCCGCGCACCCGCGCGCCGAAGCGCCCACGGACGCTGCCACGCCCTGCTGCGCCGGACGACGTCGTCGAGCTCGCTCAGAACGCGGCCGAGGCGGCGAGCGCTCCATGGATCGGAGCACGCGATCTCGCGATCCTGTTGCTCCTCTACGGCGCCGGGCTGCGCGTTGCAGAGGCGTTGTCATTAACCGCCAGCCTGCTTCCACTCGGCTCGACGATTCGGGTCACCGGCAAGCGGTCAAAAACACGTGTGGTGCCGATCGTCCCCGCAGTGCGCGAGGCGATGGATGATTATGTCCGCCAATGCCCCTATCCGCTGCGCGGACAAGCTCCGCTGTTCGTCGGTGCTCGCGGTGGACCTCTCAATCCCGACCTGGTGCGACGTTCCGTCGCAGCTGCGCGACGGCGGCTCGGTTTGCCCGATACGCTGACGCCGCATGCGCTGAGGCACAGCTTTGCGACGCATCTATTGGCGCGAGGGGCGGATTTGCGTGCCCTTCAGGAATTGCTTGGACATGCGAGCCTCTCGTCGACGCAGATTTATACGGCGGTGGACGCGGCACGCCTGTTAGACGTTTACCGCCACGCCCACCCCCGCGCCTGAGCAGAGGCCCACAAGCCGCAACCAGGCCGCGGCTTTCGAGGACGAGAGACTTTCGTCGCGGCGTCGGCGGGTAGTGGGGAAACCGCCGTGCCGCGACACGCCTTGGTTAACCGGCAGGAGTGAATCGAATCCTAAATAACCATTTTGGAACAGATATTTGCGCCGGCCGAAAGGGTCGCTATCAAGCGCGTCAGCCGAGCCGTCGCTCGACCGCCTGCCAAAACAGCCCGGGTGTATCAGTGCCGTTGAATTGATCGATCGCGACGATGCCTGTCGGCGACGTGACATTGATCTCCGTAAGCCACTTCCCGCCGATCACGTCTATGCCTGCAAAGAGCAGTCCCCGCTTCTTCAATTCAGGTCCAAGGCGCGCGCAGATCTCCTCTTCGCGCGCGGTCAAGTGCGTGTGCGCAGCCCGTCCGCCGACAGCAAGATTCGAGCGGATCTCGCCTTCGCCGGGGAGACGATTGATGGCGCCGGCCACCTCGCCGTCGACCAGTACGATCCGTTTGTCGCCGTCAACAATTTCCGGAATGAATTTCTGAATGACATGCGGCTCGCGATAAGCACGGTTGAAGAGTTCCATCAGCGATGCGAGGTTGCGCCCGTCGGATCCGATGCGGAACACCGATCCCCCGGCAAAGCCATGCAGCGGCTTTATGACGATCTCGCCGTGCTCAGCCAGGAATTTACGGGTAAGCCCGAGCGAGCGCGTAATTGCCGTGGGCGGCATGAACTCGGCGAAGTCGAGCACCCAGACTTTCTCGGGCGCGTTGCGGACGCTTGCCGGATCGTTGACCACCAAGGTTTCGCCCTCGATCCGCTCGAGCAGATGGGTAGCAGTGATATAACCGAGATCGAACGGCGGATCCTGCCGCATCAGCACGACATCGACGTCGCGAGCGAGATCGATGATCGTCGGTTCGCCGAAGCGATAATGGTCGCCGACGACACGCTGGACAGTGACCGGATAGCCCATTGTCCAAACCCGCCCCTCAGCCAGGCTTAGGTCCTCCGGTGCATACCAATAGAGTTGGTGGCCGAGTTCCTGAGCCTTGAGCATTAGTGCGAAAGTGGAGTCGCCGGCGACGTTGATCCGGTCCAGCGGGTCCATCTGAACGGCGACGCGAAGCGGCATTGCGGCCGACTACGGGCTCACTGCAGCTTTGTCACCCTTGCTGATCCGCTGCTTCATTTGGCTCGCTCCAACGCTCGCGCATAGGCGCGCTTTCGAGCGATGTTGAGCTTGGCTGCGACCTCCGCCGCGGCGCGCGACGGAGAGAGGCGCGACAGTGCCTCGTCAATCGCCGCGTCGAGATCTTGCTCGCTTGCTTCCTGGCTTGCTGCCGGCGGTGCAACAACGATCACCATCTCGCCTCTAGGCACGCTGTCGGCATAGCGGTCTCTCAGCTCGGTGAGGCTCCCGGTGACGCACTCCTCGTGTAGCTTGCTGATTTCGCGCGCCAGCGCAGCGTCTCGAGGGCCGAGCTGCTGAGCGAGCGCTGCAAGTGTGTCGGCAAGCCGCGGCCCGCTCTCGTACATGACAAGAGTTGCTCGGATGGTCTCAATCTCTCGAATGGTATCAAGGCGAGCCTTTGCCTTTGCGGGAAGGAATCCAAGGAACAGGAAGCGATCGGTCGGAAGCCCGGCAAGCGTCAGGGCTGCAATTGCGGCCGACGGCCCAGGGACCGTATGCACGGCATGACCGGCGAGGCGAGCGGCTCGGACGAGCTTATAGCCCGGGTCCGAAATGAGCGGCGTCCCGGCATCGCTGACGAGGGCAATGGCTTTCTCGCCGAGGCTTGCGACGATCCGCCCTCGCTCGGCATCGCTGCTGTAGTCATCATAGCGCGTCATCGGCACTTTCGCGCCGATGTGAGCGAGCAATTTCCCGGTCACTCGCGTGTCCTCGGCGAGAATTCTGTCTGCATTTCGAAGCGTTTGCGCAGCGCGTTGCGATAGATCGCCGAGATTCCCGATCGGAGTCGCGACGATGTGCAGTCCTGGGGGCAGCACTTTATCCATCAGTCGAGGATTAACCTCTTCCAATTGAAGCAGAAAAGAGTCATCGTACCTCACTCATTGGCCTGGGGAGAGGGCAATGATTGCACTACTGATTGCCTCTGCGATCAACTTGACTGCGCTCCAGGCGTCGATCGCCGCGCCGACGGACGCTTTCCGCGGCTGTCTTCGTGAAGCTGTCGGCAAAGCGAAGGGTGAGAAAGTCGCGGGCGACGCGATCGAAACCTATCTCAGGAATGCGTGCAGCGGTCAGATGTCGACGCTCAAGGGCGCAATTGTTGCGTTCAGGATGAAGAACGGCATGTCGCACAAGGCCGCGACTGACGACGCCGACATGACCGTCGACGATTATGTCTCGACACCCGCCGACAATTATAAGTTCATGGCCAACATGGACGCCCCCAAGCAAGCGACCGCGCCTGCAAAACCTGCAGTCACGCCCGCCGCAGCCCCGACTACGCAGCCTGGTCAACCGCCAAAGTCCTAGGTTCAACCGAGGCGATTTCCCCGAGGATATGATCGAGCAGCAGGCGCCCTCTTGCGGTGAGTGCAATTCGTCCACCGTCGCTCGTCAGGTGGCCAGAACCAACCAGCCGATCGACGCGGTTCCAGTGGACAATTGTCGTGACGCCGAAGCGCTCCGCGATTCGGGCCGCATCGATACCCTCGCTCAGCCGCAGTCCCATCACCAGCGCCTCATCAATCGCTTCGGCGGCCGACAATGCGGCCTCCTCGGCGATGCCATTGCCCCTGCGCCGCAGCGCCGAGAGAAAATTCTCGGGCTTCTTATGCCGCACGCTCCGTTGCCCCAACCGGCGTCCGTGCGCACCCGGACCGACGCCAGCATAATCGCCGTAGCGCCAATAGGTGAGATTGTGTCGGCTCTCGCAGCCCGAGCGCGCATGATTGCTGATCTCATATGCCGGCATGCCGGCTGCCGACGTCATTGCGTCGGTCAGTTCGTACAGGGCTGCCCCAGCGTCCGAATCGAGCGGCTCGAACTCGCGGCGCGCGACCATGCTGGCGAAGCGCGTTCCGGCCTCGATCGTCAGCTGGTAAAGCGAAAGATGCGAGGTTCCGAGGCTAAGAGCCTGCGCAAGCGCCATTGACCAGTTCGTTTCGGTCTCCCCTGGAAGGCCGTAAATCAGGTCGAAACTGACCCGACGGAAATTCCTTTGCGCAATCTCGAGCGCCTCGAATCCTTCTCGCGACGAATGCGCGCGTCCGAGGAAAAGGAGGGCCTGATCATCGAAGCTCTGCAGCCCCAGCGAAAGGCGATTGACGCCGGCACTGGCGAGATCGGCGAAATGCGCGGCCTCGACCGAGTTCGGGTTGGCTTCGAGCGTGATCTCGATGTCGGCGGCGGCCGCCCAGTGGCTCGTCGCAGCCGCAATGACTGCAGCGACAGTTTCAGGATCCATCAGCGACGGTGTCCCGCCGCCGAAGAAAATGGAGGTCAGCGTGCGCCCGGGCAGGAGCTGCGCCTCATGCGCGACGTCGGCGAGCAGCGCGTCTCGCCATTGCGCTTGATCGATCGTAGCGCGGACATGGCTGTTGAAATCGCAATATGGACATTTGCTGACGCAGAACGGCCAGTGGACGTACAGCGCCAGCGTTTCGCCGATCATTCGGCCAGCGCCTGCACCAATTTGCGAAATGCATCGGCGCGATGGCTCATCGCGTGCTTCGACGTGGGCTCCATCTCACCGAACGTCCGGTCGTGGTCGACCGGCACGAATATAGGATCGTACCCGAACCCCTTGTCGCCGCGGGGCGGCCAGACGAGCGTCCCGTCGACGCGCCCCTGGAAGGTCTCGACCTGACCGTCGTTGGGCCAGGCGACTGCCAGCGCGCAGATGAAATGAGCGGCGGGCGCAGCGTCGGGCTCGCTCGTTTCCAGCTCGCGCCAGACGCGCTCCATTGCCCGCGTCCAGTCGCGATTTCCCTGTTCGTCTTCCGCCCAGCGCGCAGAGAAGATGCCCGGCCGGCCGTGCAACGCATCGACGCAGAGCCCGCTGTCATCGGCGAGCGCTGGAAGGCCCGACAGGTCCGCCGCCTCGCGGGCCTTCAGGTCGGCATTGTCAGCGAACGTGTTCCCGATCTCGTCGGGCTCGGGAAGGCCAAGCTCTTCGGCTCCGACGCATGAAATGCCGAGCGGCTCAATCAGCGCGGCGATTTCGCGGAGCTTGCCCGGATTGTGCGTGGCGATGACAAGCTTGTCGCCAATTCGCCTCATCGTCCCGTCGCTTTCAGCTGGGCCGCGAATATTTCCAAGCAGCCGATGCGGGCGAGACGAAGGAGCCGGAGGAGTCCCTCCTCGTCGTAGCATTCGCCCTCGGCAGTCACCTGCGCTTCGACGATTGCGCCGTCCGCAGTCAGCACGAAGTTGCCATCGCAGCCGGCTTGGCTGTCTTCTTCATAATCCAGGTCGAGCACGGGCGTGCCCTGATGGATCCCGCAACTGACGGCGGCCACTTGAGTTCGAATCGGGTCTACTGGAATAACCTTAGATTCCAACAGCTTGTCGATAGCGACACGGAGCGCGACCCAGCCACCCGAAATGGACGCGGTGCGCGTTCCGCCGTCTGCCTGTATGACGTCGCAATCGACGATGATCTGCCGTTCGCCGAGCCTCGGAAGATCGACTACCGCGCGCAGCGAACGCCCGATCAGTCGTTGAATCTCCTGCGTCCGACCCGACTGTTTGCCCTTGGCGGCCTCGCGATTGCCGCGCGTGTGGGTGGCGCGCGGGAGCATGCCATATTCGGCAGTGACCCAGCCCTGCGCCTTGCCGCGCAGGAAAGGCGGGACCTTCTCCTCGACGCTTGCGGTGCACAGCACGCGAGTGTCGCCGAAGCTGACGAGGCATGAGCCTTCGGCGTGGCGGGTGAAGCCGGGCTCGAATTTCAATTCACGCATTTGGTCGGCGGCGCGGCCGGACGGGCGCATGGAGACTCCTTGTTCCTGATGCTGATATGAGCGCGGTCCCTAGACCGGGCTACGCTCCAATCCTAGATGAATGTCATGTCACAGCCGATCGGCGAACTGACCGACCGCATGCGCGAGATCTTCGGCCTCGTCGTCGAAGCCTATCTCGAGCGAGGTCTTCCAATCGGCTCGAAGGCGTTGACCGGCAGCATAAGCCTCTCGCCGGCCTCCATTCGCGGCGTCATGCAGGAGCTCGAGGAGCGGGGACTGCTCACCCATCCGCACACCTCGGCAGGGCGGATTCCGACCGACA
>CBJLMA010000107.1:0-6197 GCA_966424035.1 uncultured Sphingomonas sp.
GCGCGGTCGGCGGGGATCATCATCGACTGGCAGGATTTCGCCGAGCTGTCCTCGGCCGTGCCACTGATCGCGCGCGTCTATCCCAACGGCTCGAAGGATGTGAACGACTTTCAGGATGCGGGGGGGATGGCTTTCGTCACCTACACGCTCAGCAATGCGGGCCTGATCCACACCGATACGTTGACCGCCGGCGCCGACACGATGGATGCGTGGGTCGGCAATCCCGAGCTGCATGGCGACGAGCTAGTCTGGAAGAGCGCGGAGGAAAGCGCCGATATCGACATGCTCCGTCCAGCGACCGATCCGTTCCGGGCCGAGGGCGGAGTGCGCCTCGTCAAAGGCAATCTCGGCCGGGCAGTGTTCAAGACCAGCGCGGTCGACCAGGAGCGTTGGCTGATCGAGGCGCCGGCGCGGTGCTTTTCAGATCAAAATGAGGTGCTCGAGGCTTTCAAGGCAGGCGAACTCGACCGCGACGTTGCGGTGGTCGTCCGGTTCCAGGGCCCGCGCGCCAACGGAATGCCCGAGCTTCACAAGCTGACTCCGACCCTCGGGGTGCTCCAGGACCGCGGCCACAAGGTGGCTCTGATCACCGACGGCCGCATGTCGGGCGCTAGCGGCAAGGTGCCTGCAGCAATCCATGTATCGCCCGAGGCATTGCCGGACGGGCCGCTCGCCCGGGTGCGTGACGGCGACCTCATCCGACTCGACGCTCAGCGCGGCACGCTCGAAGCCGTCGGAGTGGATTTGGCTGCCCGCCCGCCCGCCAACTCCCCACCGCCGCCGGTCGGCACGGGGAGGGAGCTGTTCGCGATCATGCGCAGCCATGCCAGCGAGGCGGAGCTGGGAGCCTCGGCCATGCTCGCTGCAATGGAAGCAGAGCAGGCGTGAGAACCATCGTTGTTGCAGACGTTGGGGGTACTCACGCCCGATTCGCGCTTGCCGAGATCGAGGCAGGGCGCGTGCTCTCGCTCGACGAGCCCCTGACCCTCAAGACAGCCGAATTCGCGAGCTTTCAGACGGCGTGGGAGGAATTCGGCCGTCGCAAGGGTATCGATCTGCCGAAGGAGTTTGCGCTCTCCTTCGCCGGACCGGTGGGCGGCGAGGTGCTGAAGCTGACCAACAATCCTTGGGTGATCCGTCCTGCGTTGATGGGAGAGCGCCTCGGCGTTGAACGCTACACGGTCGTCAACGATTTCGGCGCGGTGGGCTATGCCGTGGCGACATTGCCAGGGGAGCATTTTCGGCACCTGTGCGGACCTGACCAGCCGCTGCCGAAGCAAGGGGTGATCTCGATCGTCGGTCCGGGCACCGGACTTGGCGTCGCCGCGTTGCTCGGGAAGAGCGACCATTATGAAGTAATTGAAACCGAGGGCGGCCATGTCGACTTTGCGCCGCTCGACAGTCTCGAGGACAATATATTGGTGCAGCTCCGCCGCCAGTTCCGCCGCGTCTCGGTGGAGCGGGTTTGCGCAGGCCAGGGCCTCCTCAACCTTTACGAAGCACTCGGAGCCATAGAGGGCAGGGATCTCCTCTACCATGACAACAAGGATCTCTGGACCGCGGCACTCACAGGCGACGACAGTCTCGCTACGGCGGCGCTCGATCGGCTCTGCCTGATCCTCGGCGCAGTCGCCGGCGATCTGGCGCTTGCGCAGGGAGCGACGGGGGTGGTGATTGCAGGCGGCGTAGGCCTGCGCCTCGCCGATTATCTGCCGCGCTCCGGCTTTCGCGACCGCTTCATCGCCAAGGGCCGGTTCGAACGCCGCATGGACGAGATGCCGGTCAAACTCATCACCCATCCGCAGCCCGGACTGTTCGGTGCAGCGGCCGCCTTTGCGAGGGAGCACGGATGAATATCGATGCGATCATGCGATCGGCCCCGGTGATCCCGGTGCTGGTGCTCGAAGAGCCGATGGACTGGGCGGCGCTTGCCGAAACCTTCGTCGCTGCCGGACTGCCGGTCCTCGAAATCACGCTTCGCACGCCGCTCGCGCTCGAGGCGATCCGCGAAATGGCCAACGTCTCCGGAGCGATCGTCGGCGCCGGCACGGTCCTGAACGAAAGACAGCTGGGCGAGGCGGTTGAGGCGGGAAGCAAGTTCATCGTCTCTCCGGGCCTCACCGATCCGCTCGGCAAGGCTGCGATTCAATCGGGCGCCGCCTTCCTTCCCGGCATTGCCAATGCCGGCGATATCATGCGCGGGCTCGATCTCGGACTCGATCGGTTCAAATTCTTCCCTGCCGAAGCATCGGGCGGCATTCCGGCATTGAAGGCGCTCGCGGGTCCGTTCGGCAACGTTCGTTTCTGCCCGACAGGCGGCATTCGTCCGGATACCGCGCGGGACTGGCTCGCGCTCGATCCGGTGCTGTGCGTCGGCGGGACCTGGTTCGTGAAGCCTGGCGACAGTCTCGATGTCATCGGCGATCGCGGACGGACGGCTGCGGCTCTGGCGATCGGCTAGCGGCGGCGTCCCTGCGCGGGCCCAGATCAGCCCAAGCTCGCCGGCGGGGGCAGCGAAGAGCTGCGGACAGCGCTGAACCTGGCGCATTTGTCGCAATCGCATCCCACTATTTGAGCTGAGACATAGCGGCGGCCGATGTGGAGGTTTGACGGGCGTCGCAAACCGGATGGCGGAAAATTCTAAGGAGAAGTTCAGGCTCCAATGGGGGGAACAAAAGTGTTAACGTACCGTTTACTTTAGTATAGTCTTCGTTGCGTTAATGACGGGAGGCAAGCATGCGTAAACTCGCTTTGGCTTTGGTAGCCGGCATCTCACTGACACTGGCAACCGCGGCAAATGCCGTGGTGTTTACCGGCTCCAGCCAGGGCTGCTTCACAGCGCTCTGCTCGCCCTCATCTACCGCCACCGACCAGGGACTGAGTTTTACCGGCGGGACGTTCAATCTGTCGGACTCGGGCGGCTTCGTCGGGCTCGGCGGAACGACCAATAATCTCGGCGTGTTCAGCCTGAGCACCGCACCGGCGGTCTACACCGGAGACCTGTTTTCGCTCTTGGTGACGTTCACGTCGCCGACCGGAACCTCTCCCGGCTCGGGCAGCTTCTCGGCCGTCCTTCAGGGCAGCGTCTCGGAGCTCCCGGGTGGCGGAGTGTACATTAACTTCAACAATGACCCGCAGGTGTTCACATTCGCCAATGGCGGTTCCTTCGATTTCTGGGTGAACGATGTTTCCTTGAGCCCCGGCGGCGCGAACCAGATCATGAGTGGCACCATCAACGTGCTTACAAGCCCTGTACCCGAGCCCGGCACCTGGGCGCTGATGATCCTCGGCTTCGGCGCAATCGGCTTAACCATGCGCAGCCGCCGTCGCCGGACCGCGCTCGCGCAAATCGCCTGATTCTATCTGTTCCTGCCTCATAGGGCGGCCCAGCACGCGTCGCGGGTCGCCCTTTTTTTCACTCCACGCAGTTCGACACTGCTCGCCAGCATCCGCTGGCGCTTATCGTTGCCGGCGCGGCGGAAGCAGAAACTGCAGTGGAACGTCTACGCGTGACGCCCAGCTGATTTCATTATGCTTTTGCCCGGGGTAGCTCTTCGTCAGCCAGTTGATGCCTTGTCTGTACCCGCGCCGGGCGACGACCGCGTCGACCCGATCCTGGTAGCGCTTGTAGATGGCGTCGAGAGTCTCGCTGCCATGGTCGAAATAGAGCCTGTGCGTGCGCGGATCGGGCAGGGCCGGGGCGAGATAGCGCTCGAATGCTGACGACACGATTTCATATTCGGCATCGCCCACAGACTTGCCGTCGGGCGTCATGAACAAGGGCCAGTGGGTCGACATCATCCCAGCGCCGCCGAAGACCTGCGGATATTCGTCGATCGCATAGAGCGAGATGAGCGAGCCCATGGACGAGCCCATGATGATCGTGTTGGCCCGATCGGTCATCACGTTGAACCTGCTGTCGATCAACGGTCGAAGCTCGTGGACGATGAACTTCAAATAGCCGTCCGACAGCGGATCACCGCCGTAGAGGGCCCGGACCTTCTGCCGATATTCCGGCGGCAATCCGCTGAACGCCTTGGAGGGGATATATTCCTGGAGCCGCTTGGGCGTGTTCCAGATGCCAACGACCAGCGTGGGCCGAACCTTCCCCTCGGCAATCAATTGCGAGAGATGCTCGTCCACCTCCCATTCCATGCCATAGCCCGCCGTCGCTTTGTCGAAGAGGTTCTGGCCGTCGTGCATGTAGAGCACTGCATATTTGGTCCCGTGCTCCGAATAGCCGGGCGGAAGCCAGACGACGACGCGGCGCGGGTCGGCGTATTTCGACTTTACAATGCCAAGATCGACTATCGTGCCCGCGCTGGCATGCACCGGTCCGTTCGGGTCGCCAGCCAATGCGGGCGCGGCGGCAAACAGGAGCAGCAACGCAGCGACAAACGAACGGATCATTGGGCGATCGTGACCACTTTCGCCTTGGGCTGATCAGGAATCGTCAAGTGCGACTCGCGGGCGCCGTGCACGGTTATTGCGATCTGTTTCCACCACGGCCGCCACGAGCCCTGTCGCGGGTCGAAGGAAAGTTTGATGCCCGCCGGCGTAACTGTGCACTCGATAGTCTGACGCAGGCTCGGTCCAGTCACGTGCACGCCGTCGTCGAAGTAGATCTCCCCCCGGCAATCCGGGCCCGGATAGACGTCAAGCTCGAGCGGGCCCTTGGGCGCCTCCATCGTGCTCCGGACAAGCGGCTGGCGCGGCAGGATCGTGCCCGCCCGGACGAAGACCGGGACCGCATCCAGCTTGGGCTGCTCAGTCAGCTTACGTTCCTGGACCTGCGCCCCGGTCCAATAATCATACCAGCCGCCCGCTGGCAGGCAGACGTTGAAAGGCTGCGGCGATTCAGGCCGGGGCGGAGCGGCAACGAGCAGGCTACGACCGACGGTGAAGCTCAGCGCAGGGTCGCAGTCGAGCTTCAGCGCGTCCGGATAATCATAGAACAAGGGACGCATGATCGGATCGCCACTGCGCGCATTCTGCTCGGCGAGCGAATAGAGATAGGGCATCAACCGATAGCGCTCCTCGATGAAGCGCCGGCGGATGGCGAGATGCTCGGGCCCGTCGACCCATGGCTCCATATGCGGAGCGTCGTGCGCCGAATGGTTGCGGAACAGAGGTGTGAAGGCTGCAATCTCGTACCAGCGAGTCAGGAGCTCGGGGCTCGCTCCACCCACGAACCCTCCGACATCACAGCCGCTGTAGGAGAAGCCCGACAGGCCCAGGTTGATGAGCTGCTCGACGCAGAGCCGCAAATGGTCCCAGGTCGAGCTGTTGTCCCCAGTCCAGGTTGCCGCATAGCGCTGCCCGCCGGCATAGGATGCGCGGGTCATGACGAACGGCCGAACTCCGGGACGCAAGCGCTTCATTCCGTCAAAGGTCCCGCGCGTGTTCTGCATTCCATAGACGTTGTGGATCTCGGCATGACTGGCGTTGCGCGGTGCAAAATCGTCGCTGTCGACGCGGTGGATATTGTCGAGCGGCATGGTCTTGGTCGGGGTTTCGAACACAGCCGGCTCGTTCATGTCGTTCCAGAAACCGGAAAAGCCGTCGGCGATGAAGTCCTTGTAGAGATTGCCCCACCATTCGCGAGAAGCGGCCCGTGTGAACTCGGGGAAAACCGCCGGTCCCGGCCATACCGGCGCAACGTAAAGCGAACCGTCGGCCTTGTGGACGAAATGATTGCCTGCAAGCCCCGTCTCGAGCGGCGCGTAGCCTTGGTTCGGAGCGTAGGCGACGTGAAGGTCGGTGATCGCGACCAGCCTGATGCCATTGGCGTTCAGGTCGTCGTTCAGTTTCTTGAGATCGGGAAAGGCCGTCTTGTTGACGGTGAACGGCCGATATCGGTCCTGGTAGTCGATATCCATCCAAATGACGTCGGCGGGGATGCGGTCTTCGCGCAGCTTTCGCCCGATCTCGCGCACTTCCCTGTCGCTGCTGTAGCCCCAGCGCGATTGCTGATAGCCGAGCGCCCACTGCGGCGCGAGCGGCGCCTTGCCGGTCAGGTCGGTGTAGCGGTGGACTACGTCCGCAATTGTCGGGCCAGCGATGACGTAATAATCGATCGGTCCATCCGGGGCGCTCAGCTCGATCGCGCTTGCATCCTTGTGGCCGAAGTCGAAGCTGATCCGCCAGCTATTGTCGAGAAACAGGCCATAGCTTCGGCCATCGCTGTCGGTTCCGAT
>CBJLMA010000108.1:0-6091 GCA_966424035.1 uncultured Sphingomonas sp.
GAGCGGGGACTGCTCACCCATCCGCACACCTCGGCAGGGCGGATTCCGACCGACAGCGGTCTACGCCTGTTCGTCGATGGAATTATGCAGGCAGCGGCGCCCGACCCACGGGAGCGCCGTGAGATCGAGCGGCAGATCGTGCGCGACCAGCCGATCGAGGATGCTCTGGCGGCCGCATCTGCAGCCTTGTCGGGCCTTAGCCAGGCCGCAGGCGTCGTGCTCGCACCAAAGCGCGAGCTCAGGGTCAAGCAGCTTAATTTCGTGGCGCTCAGTCCAGATCGAGCACTTGCAATTCTCGTCGGCACCGACGGAAGCGTAGAAAACCGTATCGTTTCGCTCGAAGCGGGCACCAGCGCTACGGCGCTCACCGAGGTGAGCAATTTCATCAATGAACGGCTCGCTGGATTGACTATAGCGGAGGCGGAGGCGCGGCTTCGGGCCGAGATCCGCGAGCGCAAGGAGGCGATTGACGCTGCGGCGGCCGAGCTTGTGGCGTCCGGTCTCGCTGCCTGGAGCCAGGATCATGCCCGCCGGCCCGTTCTGATCGTTCGCGGACACGCGAATTTGCTGGATGATACGGCCGCCGAGGACCTTGACCGGGTCCGTCGCCTGCTCGACGAGCTTGAGGAAGCGCAGGAGATTGCGCATCTGCTCGAAAGCGCGCGTGATGCTCCTGGTTGCCGGATTTTCATCGGATCCGAAAATCGCATGTTCGCTCTCAGCGGCTCATCGGTTATCGCTGCCCCCTATCGCGGGAGCCGGGGCGAGGTGGTCGGCGTTGTCGGGGTGATTGGACCGACGCGGTTGAACTATGCGCGCGTGGTCCCCATGGTGGATTTCACGGCGAAAGCACTAACGAGATTGATGGCATGACAGAGGCCACGAAGGACGAAGAACAATTGCACGAGCAGGCGGAGGAAATCCGCAAAGAGACAGCCGAGGGCGCTCCCGAGGTCGCCGAGCACGATCATGTCACGGAGCTCGAGAGGCAGCTTGAGGAAGCAAAGTCGAAGGCGCTCTATGCGGCGGCGGAAGCGCAGAACGTGCGGCGCCGGTTGGAGACTGAGCTCAAGCAGGCGACAAGCTATGCAGCGGCGGGCTTTGCGCGCGACATGCTGGCGATCAAGGACCATCTCGATCGCGCGCTGGCTGCGGTCGGCGACGAGCTGCGCGCGGACAAGACTGCGGCGCAGTTCCTCGCTGGAATCGAATCCACTGCGCGTGAGCTCGATGCGGTGTTCCAGCGAAACGGCATCAGCCGAATCCAATCGGTCGGGGAGCCGCTCGATCCGCACCGCCACCAGGCGATGATCGAAATGCCGAGCGACCAGGAGCCGGGGACGATCGTCGAAGAAATGCAGGCCGGCTACATGATGAAGGACCGGCTCTTGAGGCCTGCGTTGGTCGCGGTTGCTAAGAAGGCGGAATGAATCTTCTGCTTTTGCAGCAGAGAATGGCTGTTCAATGCACCTCGCGGTGGTGGACCTCGCTCTTGGTCGCAAGGCTGAATCGCGGTTCGGGTTTTACCGAGCCTGCGAGGCGCGCTGCGGCATAGCGACCGACTTCGGGTCCATGCTTGAAACCGTGACTGGACCCGCCGCCGACCAGCAGCACGTTCTTCAGTCGCGGGTGGAAGTCGATCAGGAAATCGCCGTTCGAGCTATTTTCATATTGGCAGACGCGCGTTTCGGTGAGCGGCGCACCTTTTAGAGCTGGAAAGCGCCGGTCGCGGTAGGCGATGATCTCGGCGAGCGCCTTGTCGGTTGGGCGGCGATCCTGCGTGTCCGGATCGACCGGGACTCCGTGGGCGTCGTGGGCGAACTTGACGCCGCGGCTTTCCAGGTCGGGGAAGCCATAGAAAATATCACCGCCGTTGAAGTCGGCCCAACCCGGCATGGTCCCAGGCAGGAAGCGGAGGTCGCCTGCCGGCGGTGCGAAGAAGAACACCTCCTGCCGCGTCGGCAGGATGCGCGGTCCGATCACGTGGGGGAAGAATTTCGGCAGCCACGGCCCGAGAGCGAATACGAAGCGATCTGCAGTGACGCGCTCGCCTGATGACAAGCGGATCGCGTTGAGTTCACTCTTCCTGTCTTCCGCATCAATCTGAGCATCGGGCAGTACTGCACCTTTCTTGTAGGTGCCGCCGGCTTTGACGAAACGGTCGACCAGGGTCAGCACTGAGCGGCGGGCCATGAGCGCACCGAAGCCTGGTTCGTAAAGCCCAACGGTGATCCCGTTGAAATCGATCATCGGGAACCGCCGGCTCATTTCGGCCTGGGTCAGCAGGTCAGTCGGCAGGCCGAACTTCCTGTGCGCCGATATGCTATCGCGGACGTAGGGCTCTTCGGTCGGGAAGAAGAACAGGACCCCCGCCGGGACAAAAATCGGCAGTCCGGAGACCGCGCTGAGCGCCTTCCACTGCGGAAGCGAGTCTCTCGCCATACGCGTATAGATCGTGTCCTTCCCGTAAGCCGCGCGCGTAAGGCGCGATTCTCCGCCAGAAGATGCTCGGCTGTGTGCTGGACCGTAAGCATCGATGAGCGTGACCCGATGACCCGCGCTCTGGAGGTGATGCGCAGTCCAGGCGCCGAACACGCCGGCTCCGACGACTGCGACACTCCCTCCAGCTTTCTTGCGCATGGGCTTTGCTGCCAGTGGAGAAACGGCAGCGCCGCCCGCTCCGAGGAGGAGCGAGCGGCGCGTTACGATCACCGGTTTCACTTTAGCCGCGATTAGCCGCGTTCGCCCTTCTGCGCCGGCGGTGGAGGCGGCGGTGGCGGGGGCGGAGGCGGCGGAGCCGGGCAGGTCGCGGCCGCCGCGATGACCGAGCCATCCGGACAGGTCTGCGTCGCCGGCGGCGGTGGCGGTGGCGGTGGCGGCGGAGGTGGCGGCGCGACCCGCGAGCCGAAGCTCTGTCGGATCGTCAGACCGATCGTCCGGGGCTGACCGATGTTGTAACCGACACGCGCGCGCAGGCCGCGTTCGCGATCGAGTGACAGCTTTGGATCCTTGTCGAAAAGATTCTTCACATAGGCGACGACTTCAAGGCCACTGTCCCACTTCACTCCTGCCGAAACGTTGACGAGAGTGTAGGCCGGAAGCCGAAGCCGACCGTAATCAATCGTTCGCTCGCCCCAAGCGAGAGTCGCCGGGTCGAAGAAGATGGCTCCGTTGCCGCCAACGGGCCCCGGGACTGCTACCAATAGGTTGTCTTCCTGATCACTCGGCTGGGTGTAGCGGCTACCAATTCGCTGCACGCTACCCGTTACGTACCAGTCGCTGTCGCTGGTGAGGCGAGTGCCGTAGGTCGCCGTGGCGGCGACTTGATACTTGGGTACGACCGGAAGTCGGTTGCCCTTCCGGATTCCGCCGAGAACGGCGCCAGTAGCATCCGTGATCGTCGAATCGAACTTCGAGCTCAGCAGACTTCCCGCAAAGCTCAGATCGAGTCCCTGCAGCGGGTGTGCGCTCAGCTCGGCCTCGAGACCCTCTGCATGCGCTTTCGGAACGTTGAATACGATACGCGATGAACAACTTCCGGCTGTAAGAGTGACCTGAAGGTTCTTTATGTCATTGTAGAAGGCCGCGGCGTTGAAGGTCAGGCCGTGCTTCGAATATTTGAAGCCTGCCTCGTAGTTCCACAGCGTCTCGTCCTTGTAAGTCTGAGAGTTGCCAAAAGTTTGAATATCGGACCCCGTGCAAAGGGGACGATTGAGTGGATCATTGACGCCACCAAGCCTGAAGCCCTTCGCTGCCTGAAGGTTGACGCTCAGACTGCGGTCTGGCTGCCAAGTGAGAATGCCGCGTGGATTGAAGCCATTCGACTTTGTCTTATTGGTGAAGTCGTTAACGTCCGAGAAAATGCCTCCGGAGTGGAAGCGGCGCTTTTCGTGGAAGTCATACCAGCGGCCACCACCCGTGATCTTAAACTGATCGAACTTGTAGCTCGCTTCACCGAAGAGGGCCTTCTGCGTATCAACATACGGCAGATCCGCGTGGTATGGATTGTCCACCAGGCCGAAGCCATTGTCCACGGCGGCCGATGTTCCGGCACCGAAGGTCGCGTCGGTAAATGCGTCGTAGCCTGGAGTCGGCAAACGCTGATGGTACGTTCGATCGGCATCGCTGTAGAATGCGCCGAAGACCCATTGGAACGGGCCTCTACCCGTTGATGCCAGGCGCAGCTCCTGTGTGAATTGGCCGAGTTTCGTTGTGTCGCGTAGGTTCGATGTGAGATTGGCTGCGGCTGGATTGCCTCCGTATTTCCGAACAAATGGATCGATCGTTATCGAACCAGTCAGTGCAGACGCGTCACGACTAACCAAAATGTTGCGCCACATGCGGCTGCTCACAGACGTCGCTTCGACATCACCGAAATCGTAGCTGATTGTTAGGTCGGCGAGAGCAGTGTGGTCACGGAAATGCTCCCGCATCTTCAGATATTGCTTGCGTTCACCGAGGTCGGTGCCGGCAGCACCCGTGGTGAACTGGTTATCATATAGGATATAATGATCTTCGCGATTAAACCCGCCGGTATTAACTTCCTGATAGACCAACCGCGGCGTGATTTTGATTTGCGGTGCCGGCTGCCACAGGAGCGAGGCACGGAAGCCTGAACGATTCCCGTCGTTGACGTTTTTCTTCTTGTACGGGCCAACCGAGTCTACGAAGCCACCGAAGTGTGAGTGATAGCCGACAATGCGCAACGCCGATTCGTCAGACATTGGCGCATTGATCGCGAACTTAGCATCGTAGCCGATATCGCCGCCCTTGAGGACGTTGACCCCCGCTTCGACTTGACCCTCAATTCGATCGAGTCTTGGCTGATTGGTGATGTAGCGGATGGTGCCGCCGACGGAACCTGACCCGAAAAGCGTGCCCTGCGGACCCCTAAGAGTTTCGACGCGGTTTAAGTCGAAGAGATCGAAGTCTGGAGTGAACAGCGAAAGCGAGACGACGCTTTCGTCGAGATACACGCCGACTTGTTCTTTCACGCCCGGCTGGTCGCGGACGATTTCGCCCGCGGAAACGCCGCGGATCGAAACCTGGCTCTGTCCCGGACCTTGGTTCTGTATGGTGAGGCCGGCGACATTGCGGCTGATGTCCTCAATGGTCTGGGCATTGGCGCGCTGCAGATCGGCCTGCGTTTGAGCGTTGACCGAGAAGGGGACGTCCTGGACCGTTGAGGCGCGCTTGGTCGCAGTGACGATGATCGCGCCCTGCTCTTCGACCGGCACCGGTGCCGGGTTGGTCTGCGGCTGAACGGCCTGCGTCTGCTGTTCCGGCGTGGTCTGTGCAGCCGCGGCAGGAGCAGCGACAGCAGTCAATGAAGTGCTGAAGAGCAAGGCGGTTGTGACGCGCATGAGATCCCCCCAATTGCTAATTGCCCGGCGGCCCTATGCCCGAATCCTTCGCATCGGCGGAAGAGCTGGGTGGCTTCACGGCAACTTTCACGGGCCAGCTGTTGCAGGATTGTTACAGGCGCATAATCGTTCCCGCGATGGTCACCCGAAGGGCAGGAGGTCCCTCGGCGGAACGATCTTTGCCGGAACTCCCCGGTCGGCGAGATACCGGTGCCGCGCGATTTCAGCCTGCTGCTCGATGCCATAGCGCGCGAACGGCTTGCCGGGCTCAAGACGATAGTCATAGCGACAGAACGGATGACGCATGAGCAGCAGATAGAAGCGGCCGCCCTTCTGTGCCTGCCAGACATGGGTCATTTCATGGATGAAGAATCCCTGACGGCTGAGCACTTCCTTCGAAAAATCCTCGGACCAGCCGCCCGCCTTGGGATGGAACCAGATGCTGCCCATCGGTGCCATCGCGGCGTTTGCAGGATGGAAGGGCCACCATTTTGCCCTGACGAGACGCACCTTTGAATAATCGATCGCATCACCGAAGAGCGAGCGTGCGAGCTCGATCTCGCCTGGTGTCAAGCAGCGGGAAACCTCTTTCGGCATTGCGAGCGCAGCCAAGCAATTGTTGAAACACTTTGATTGCGCCGTCGCCTCGCTCCTCGCAATGACGGATCGGCTACTGTCGAGAACAGATGAAGATGTCCGATCAGATAACAGATGATATGTCCGATCGG
>CBJLMA010000109.1:0-5934 GCA_966424035.1 uncultured Sphingomonas sp.
CTGCTTGGCAGCGACCCGGCCCAGGCACGGAAACCAAATGGCCGGTCCTTTGTTCCAGAGGAGCTTCTGATCTTGGGGGGCTTGAGAAGCCCAGGCATTCGAACGGTCCTTCCAGGGTTGCAACAATAAAGGCGCGCCGCCAAAGACGACGCAAATAAGCGATTTCGAGGGAGAATTACCGAACATGTCCCTTGGCCAGGAACTTGCCCCGCACCTGCCCTTCCTCCGCCGCTACGCGCGTGCGCTGACCGGCAGCCAGGCCCACGGCGACGCCTTCGTGCGCGCAACGCTCGAAGCGATCGTCGCCAAGCCCGACGAATTTCCGCGCGACGTCGATCCGCGGCTCGGATTGTACAAGACGTTCCACGCGATCTGGTCGACTGCGAACATCGAGGAGGGCGAAGAGCCGGGGCAAAATGCGAGAGGGGCCGAGGGCATCGCGCAGGCACGCCTGTCGCGCATCACGCCGCTGTCGCGTCAGGCGCTTCTGCTGACATCGCTCGAGGGCTTTTCGTCGGAGGATACGGGCTATCTGATCGGGGCTACGCCGCAGGAAGTCGACAATCTCGTCACCGAGGCCCTGGAGGAGATTGAACGTCAGACGCTGGCCGACGTTCTGATCATCGAGGACGAGCCGATCATCGCAATGGATATCGAAACGATCGTCCGCGACCTCGGTCACAACGTCACCGGCGTTGCAGTCACGCGCGACGAAGCCGTCGCCCAGGCCCGCCAGAATCCGCCGGGGCTGGTGCTCGCCGACATCCAGCTCGCCGATGATTCGAGCGGAATCGACGCGGTGAAGGACATTCTCGCGGAATTTTCCGTGCCGGTGATCTTTATCACCGCCTTCCCGGAACGGCTGTTGACCGGCACCCGGCCCGAACCGACATTCCTGATCACCAAGCCGTTCCAGCGGTCAACGGTAAAGGCGGCCATTGCCCAGGCGCTCTTTTTCGACGCTGCGACTGTCCCTGCTGCTTGAGTCCGGAACACGGCACCGACCGGCGCGTTGGCCGGTGGAACAGTGATTTCGTAACGAGAGCAGAATGGCCGACCCGCGACAGTCCGATCCGCCGGTGCGAGAAACGACAACCGAAGCTCGCGCCGGATCGACTCCCGGGGTCGCCCGCAATGTTCTCGTCCTGGGCACGCTGCTGGCGGTGATTATTTTCGTCGTGATCGTCTTGGTCGGACGCTCCTGAGCACCTAGCTTCTGTCAGAAACGCTGTTCATCTTGGATCAACGCGCGCGTGGTCACGACCATGGGCGGTAACGGGTGGGGTTTAGCTTGACGGAAGCTCGCGAGGAGGACCGACCAGCAACTGCTTCTGCAGTACCGGTTCCGCTGTCCGATCCCGAGTTCAAGGACCAGCTTGCGGCGGTGATTCCGCACCTGCGCGCGTTCGGCCGGTCGCTGTCCGGCAGCCGCGACCTTGCCGACGACCTTGTCCAGGAGACGCTGCTCAAGGCCTGGGCGGCTCGCAAACGCTTTCAGGCCGGCACCAACATGCGCGCATGGACCTTCATCATCTTGCGCAACCTGTTCCTGAGCCAGATGCGGCGCGCACGGTTCAAGGGCGAGTGGGACGATATTACAGCGTCGAAGATTCTCGCCGCCCCGGCGAGCCAGGACCGGCATATCGAGCTCGGCGACATGCAACGTGCGCTGATGCACCTGCCGCAGCCGCAGCGCGAAGCGCTGATCCTCGTGGGCGCCGGCGGCTTCGCCTATGAAGAGGCAGCCGAGATCTGCGGCTGCGCGGTCGGCACGATCAAGAGCCGGGTGGCGCGCGGCCGCGTCGCACTCGAGCAATTGCTGTCGAGCGGCAAGCTTCCGTCGCGGCGCCAGCACAAGACCGATCCGGAGAAGTCCGCGCTACAGACGATCATGGGCGAAGTTGACGAGCTCAGCCGCGATCACGAGACGTGAGGGATCGGAGCGTCAATTCAGCTTGCGCAGGAGTTCGGCAAAGTCGCGGTCGCTCGGTTCCGATGCCGCCGCCTCGAAGGCACGGCGGAGCGCGGCAGTAATCCCCGCGTGCGACGGAGGAATGTCGACACGGATGAGGCGGCGATCCATGTTGTTCATTTCGGAGCCCAAGACATTGTCTCCTCCGAACCTTAATCGCGCCGAAGCAGTCTCTCGTTCCAACTTCATCGCCATTGCAAACGACCGATAGGCTGCGGAAGTTTCGAGGGAATCGGGCGCGGAACGGTCGAAGGAGAGCAATGAGGCGGCATTTCTCGATGGATGCAAGGGCCGATGCGCTGCGCCGCGCGAGCGATCATTCGCCCTTCCTGCGCGAGGCCATCCAGGCGCGCGGCGATATCGTCGAACTGTTTGCCGAATATGGGGCCGTGGCTGCCGCGGAGCTCGCCTTGCGTGCCACCGGCCCCAACGTTGAATCGCGCCTTCGCCGCAAGCGCCACGGACTGGCACTTGCAGTGGCGCTCGGCGACCTGGCGGGTGAGCTCCCGCTCGAAGAGGTCACTCGGCTGCTCTCCGATTTCGCCGATCATGCGATCGATGAAACGGTCATGGCCGCAATCGAAGAGCGCGTGCCTGACTGCGAGATGCAGGGTTTTGCAGTCATCGCCATGGGCAAGCTCGGCAGCCGCGAGCTCAACTATTCTTCGGACGTCGACCTGCTCTTGCTGTTTGACCCTGAAACGCTGCCAAGGCGCAGCCGCGACGATCCGGGCGAAGCGGCGGTCCGCATCGGTCGCCGCCTGATCGAGCTGATGCAGAAGCGGACCCAGGACGGTTATGTCCAACGAGTCGATCTCCGCCTCAGACCGTCGCCGGAAGTCACGCCGATCGCGCTCCCGGTAAATGCTGCGATTTCGCACTATGAATCGAGCGCGCTTCCATGGGAGCGCGCGGCATTCATCCGCGCACGTGCCGCAGCCGGCGATATTGCGCTCGGACAGCGCTTCCTTGACGCCATCCGTCCATTCGTGTGGCGGCGCTCGCTCGATTTCGGAGTCATTGAGGATGTGCGCCAGATCTCCGCCCGTATCCGTGACCATTTTGCGCAAAGCGCGAAGTTCGGCCCGGGCTATGATCTGAAGCGTGGCCGTGGCGGCATTCGAGAAGTCGAGTTCTTCATCCAGATCCAGCAAATGATCCACGGCGGACGCGATACGTCGGTCCGCGCCGCCGCGACGCTCGACGCAATCGGAGCGTTGCGGGCGGCCGATCACCTGCAGGAGGAAGTCGCGCGCGAGCTGGCCGAGACTTATCGGCTATTGCGCACCTTCGAACATCGGGTCCAGATGATCGAAGACGCGCAGACGCATGTGCTTCCGGCGGAATCGCAAAGGCTCGACAATGTCGCCCAATTGCATGGCCTTGCGAACGGCGAGGCACTGCTGGACGAGCTGCGGCCGCATGCGGAACGATCGGGAAAGCTCTTCGACAGCCTCGCTCCCGACGATCAGGGCCGGCTCCCGAGCGAACCGGAGCGGCTCCTCGACGAGCTGCGAGGCTTCGGCTTCAAGGATCCGGAAACTGCCGCCAAACGAATTGAGGAGTGGCGTTCGGGCCACGCGCGATCATTGCGCTCGCCGGCGGCCCAGCGGGCCTTCGAGGCAATGCTGCCGGGCCTGCTTCAAGCGATCTCAACCGGCTCGGATCCGGTACACGCGCTCAACCGCCTGAGCGACATCGTCGAACGGCTGTCGAGCGGGGTGAACCTGTTCAGGCTGCTCGAGGCACGGCCAGCGCTCGCCCGGCTGTTTGCCAAGGTTCTGGCGCACGCGCCGGTGCTCTCCGATCAGCTGGCGCTGCGACCGGAGCTGTTCGAAGGTCTGTTCGATGCGACCAGCTTCGAGATGCCGCCGCCTCCCGAGGAGTTCGCAGACGACCTCGCCGACGCAATGCGCGGGCATCCCTACGATGTGGCGCTCGACCGTGCCCGGCGCGTCGTCAACGAACGCCGTTTTGCACTTGGCGTCCAGCTGATCGATCGACGACGCGACCCGCTGGAGATCGCGCTCGGCTATGCGCGCGTGGCCGAAGGGACTTTGCTGGCGCTCGGCAATGCAGCGGTTCAGGAGTTCGAGCAGGTGCACGGGCGCTTTCCCGGCGGAGAACTGGTGGTGCTCGGACTGGGCCGCCTTGGAGGCTGTGCACTGACCCATGCGTCCGATCTCGACATCGTATATCTGCACACCGCCCAGGCCGGCATCATGTCGGACGGCATGAAGCCGCTCGGTCCCAATGATTATTTCAATCGCCTGGCCAACCGGATGACGGCGGCCCTGAGCGTTCCGACCGCGGCGGGGCGGCTTTACGACGTGGACACCCGCCTGCGGCCCGAAGGAGCCAAGGGCATGCTGGTCGTTTCGCTGGAGGCATTCGAGCGCTACCAGCGCGAGGAAGCGTGGACCTGGGAGCATATGGCGCTGACCCGCGCGCGACCGGTCTTCGGATCCGACGCTGCCCGCGCAAGGACAGCAGCACTTATCGAGGAGTTTCTCCGGCTGCCGCGCAATCCGGCAAAGATTCTTCGCGACGCGGTCAAGATGCGGGGCGAGATCGATCGTCACAAGCCGGCCCAGGGACCGCTCGATGTCAAACTCGGGCCAGGCGGGCTCGTTGATCTCGAATTCTCCGTGCAGGTGCTCCAGCTAACGCGCCAGATCGGGCTCGACCCGAGGCTCGACGTCGCTCTCGACCAGCTCGCCAGCGAAGATTTAATCGATAGAAATGTTATTGAATCGCAACAGTTGCTTACGCGTATGCTCGTGATGTTGCGGCTTGTGGCGCCCGGGAACATGAAGCCGACAACTGAAACTTGCCAGCTGGTGGCGGAGGCTTGCGGCGCCTCGGGCTGGGATGAGCTCCTTGCCCAGCACGACGCTGCGCGGCAGAGGATTGCGGCACTCTGGAACGGCATAAGACAAGGGATCGCATCATGATAAGCGAAGGCGACAAGGCACCGGCAATCACGGTCACCGCCACGGACGGCAGCAGCGTCAATCTTGCTACACCGGGGCGGCCGCTGGTGGTCTATTTCTATCCCAAGGACGACACGTCGGGCTGTACGCGCGAGGCGCAGGACTTCACTGCCCTGGCTCCCGAGTTCGCCAAGGCCGGAGTGAAGATCATCGGAGTATCTCGCGACCCGATGAAGAGTCACGAGAAGTTCATCGGCAAGTACAGCCTTGCGGTGCCGCTCGTCTCCGACGAGGACGGCCGCATCTCCGAGGCTTTCGGTACCTGGGTCGAAAAGTCGATGTACGGCCGCAAATATATGGGGATGGAGCGGGCGACTTACCTGATCGGCGCTGACGGAAGAATCCTTAAAGCGTGGCGCAAGGTGAAGGTGCCGAAGCACGCCGAAGAGGTGCTGAACGCGGCGCTGGCGACCGCGGCTGCCTAGCTCGCGAGCGCCCGGATCACCATCTCCCAGTGCAGCACGTCGTCATACATGGCCCGCACCGGGATGCGCTCGTCGAGACCATGCGCCCGATCGTCCAGCGGCGAAATGCCCCAGCTGCCGTCGACGTCGTAGACTGGGATACCCTGCGCGCGGAAGAAGCTGCCGTCGCTCGCGCCCGCCTGCATCACCGGGAAGACGTGCATCTGGGGACCGTGAAAGCGCTGGATTGCGGCAGCGACGGCCTTCAGCACGTCGGGTCGCAGCGGCGAGGTCGGGGTCGGAACGCCGGCATAATTGGGGTCGGGCTTGACCTCGACATTCGCGCCGACGAGCTGCTGAAGCTGCGCCTGCACGGCCTTGGGCTCGATGCCGGGGAAGATGCGGCAATTGACCGTCGCGGTCGCCGATTGGGGTAGCGCATTGTCGGCATGTCCGCCGGACAACATGGTTGCGACGCAGCGTGTCCGCGTCAGGCCGACATCGATCGGACTGGCTTCGACGATATCCGCAGCTTCGCCATCGTTGGGATTGGCGAGCCAGCGGC
>CBJLMA010000110.1:0-5715 GCA_966424035.1 uncultured Sphingomonas sp.
AAAATCAGTCGGCGCTTTCGACGTAGACGAAGGCTCTGCGGCCGGATTCGAGGGCCACTTCAATGCGCGAATAGGCGTCTGTTTCATAGGCATCGGTCGCTCTGAGCTCATCGTCGCTGAGCAGGAACACGATTCCCAGGATGCGATCGGTCGGATCGCCGGAAGGGACGGCAATGGCGTGGACGTCCTTTCCGCTTATTTCCACGACATGCGCATCGTCGATGAGTAGCGGCTCGAGGCGATAGCCGAGTAGTGCATCGGGCGCGCCCTCGAGCTCGCGGCCATAGGTTGCAAGCTGGACTTCCCTTTGCCGAAGCGTGCCATAGGAGAAGAGCGCGACCATCAAGGCTGGGGCTCGTTCAGGCTGCTCTGCTGGCGCTTGGGCAAATCCGGATCCAGCGTTTCCCAGCCGATCCGATGTTCGAGCCAGATCTCCACATTCGGCGGGAAGAGATCCGGATCGTCTAGCGTGGCGGTAGTGATGTCGACGTGGTGCGGCCGCGAAGACCGCGTGTAGCCCACGAGACTCCCGCACGTTGGGCAATGCAGCCAGTTGATCCCAGGCGAGGATGAATAGGCGGCCGGCATCGCCCCAAGCCACTCGAACAAAGACTTTTCGAATATCGCCCAGGCGACGTTCGTGCCGCCGCTCGCCCGGCGGCATGAACGGCAGTGGCAAAGCGTCGCAGCAACGGCTTTGCCGCGGGCCTGGTAGCGCACGGCGCCGCAGAGGCAGCCGCCTTCGGCTGGTCCATCCTTCATCCGAGCGGCATTAGCCGTGACGCTTGAAGAACTGAACCTCCCGTTCGTGTTTCTCGGCTGCGCCCCGCGAATGGAACGTGCCGAGATTCCGGCGCTTGCCGCTCTTCGGATCCTTCTTGCGCGAATAGAGGCGGTATTCGCCCGATTTGAGCTTGCGGATCATGGCCAGAAAACGCTCGTCACGCTCGATCGTTCTCCGAAAGAGGGTGCGATTCGCCGCCAATATCGAGCCGTTCGCGGTGGAAAAAATCCGATTCGTCGGGGTTACAGCTCGAGCAGCCGATAATCATGCGACCTACCGTGCGCGAGGCGGGTTGGTCAGTCATGATGATCAAGACCCACCGGCTTTATGCGCCAACCCGCGCCTTGCCCGCGATTGCCGCGGCACTAGCGCTCTCTTCAACCCCGGCTTTGGCCCGAGCGGCAGACCAGCAGACCCAGGCGGCGCCGACGGCCACGGTCCCCGCCGATCAGCCGGCACCGGCAAGCGACAGCAGCGCCACCGCTCCGGTTTCGAGCGACACGTCGACGCAGACTAGCACGACGATCAAACGCACGATCAAACACCGGACCCATGCTGCTGCGACCAACGCACAGCCAGTTGCCAGACGGACGACCGTGCGGACTGCGACGAGCCAGGCTTCCGTGCCGGTTGCGAAGAAGGCCGCAACCCCGAAAGCGTTGCAACCTGCGCCCGCAGCCCCGCAATCGGCCGTCGCGCCGCTGATCAGTTATCAACCAAAACCAGCGCCACCGGAGCCGCGGTCCGCCTCGGCCAAGCCTCTCAAGCTGGATCAACAGACTTTGGAGATTGCGGGGGGCGTCCTCGCTCTTCTGATCCTCGGCGCTGCAGCGGCCGCAGTCATGAGCCGCCGCCGGAGGCGCAGGGAGCAGGAGCTCGCCGACGCGCAGACCATGTCCTATGAGCCGTTCGAGACGCCTACCGCATCCGAGGCCCGGCCCGAGCCGATCGTCGAGCCGGCTGCGGTCCAAGCCGGATCGGCGTTCGCTTGGGGCAATCAATCGGACAGCCGCGAGCCGGCAGATGGCCAGCGTGTTGCCGAGCAGGACGATCGACGCCCCGGCGAGACCTGGGTCGAACGAGCCTATCGTGGCCCGACGCCGAATAACCCGTCGGTATCGCTGCGGAACCGGCTCAAGCGCGCGGCCTTTTTCGATAAGCGTGAGCGCGAGGCCGCAGCCGGATTGGCGGCTCCGGTCGATGCGCGGGCCGGACTGCCGGGAGCAATGGCCGGGGAGCGCGAGCTGGCTTAGCGCCAAGGCATAGAATCAGGAAAATCGCCGCCTGAAGATATTCGAGCGGCGGTTTCCTGTTCTTGGCGATGACGGTCTTAACCCTTTCTAAGCACCCCGGCGCGCAAACTCCCGCGCGGTCCACATAAGCGGAGTCGGACATGGGGGTGCCCGGTTCGGGAATGAAAGCGACTGAGCAACCGGCGGCAGAGACGCTGCTGACGGCGTTCAAGACGATTGATGCCAAGGAGCGCCGGCGTCACGCGAGCGTGCTCAATTATTGGCTTTCGATACGCGGGGACAAGGAATTCCCGCCACTGCACGACCTCGATCCGCTCGAGCTTTCCGACGCGGGTCCGAACAGCGCGCTCCTGGAGCTGCTCAGCGGCGGGCATGATGCGGAAATCCGCCACCTCGGCGAAGCGCTGCGCGACGGCGACGACTGGCCCGAGCGGATCATGGACGCCGACAACCCGTCGATCCTCGCTTGCATCGCCAAGAAGCTTCCGATTGTTGCGATCAGTCGCGATTTTCTCGCTTTCGAAGACGAATTCGTCTGCGGCGAGAGCAGGACGCGCTGCTGGGTCACCCTGCTACCGCTGAGCGCCGGGGGCGCCTGGGTCGACTATGTTTATGCGCTGGTGAGCTTCGAAGCCGAAGGTAAGGCTGCAAAGACCGCGCCACCGAAAAAGACCAAAACACCCGAATCCGACACGATCACCGAAGCGGTTGCGGAAGGGGTCGAGGAGCCGATCAGCGACAGTATTGATGAGGCGGTCGCGATCGAACCTGATCAGGCTGGCGCAATCGAAGCCGATGAGACGGTCGAACAGGTCGATGCCGAGGCCGAAGAATCCGCAATGCCAGCCGAGGAAGACCTGGGGGCCGGAGCCGGCATGGCAGAGGCGACGGAGGAAGACGCCGAGGAACCGGTGCAGTCGGCTGTCGCCAAGGCCGCGCCAGGCTTTTCCAAGCTGCTCGACAGTATCGCCGGTCTGACCGGCTTCTACGGAAGCCAGCCGGTGAAAGTCGAACCGGTGACGGAGAGCGAATTCGAGGCGGAGGAGCCGGTGGCGCAGGAGCCTGAAATCGAGCTCGCTGCTGCCGAACCGGTCACCGAAGAGGCGATTGCTGAACAATCGGTCGCTGAAGAACCAATTGCCGAAGAAGAAATTCAAGAATTGTCCGTTGAAGTGCCCCCCCCGCCGGAAGCGGCGGAAGCGCCCATCAGAGCATCGGAGGGATCCTTGCAGAGCAAACTTGCCGACGTCCGCGCCAAGTCGAACGAGGCGCGGCTCGCCCAGATTCGGGCCAACGCCGCTCTCTACGAAGGGCTCAGCGCAGCCTATGATTTCGCGATCGATGCCGAGGAAGCGCCCGAGGAATATCTTCGACTGGTCGAGGCGCAGGGCCTCAAGATCCAGCTTCGAGCCCCGATGAAGCCAGTGGTCAAACTGGCCTTCGACGGGATGTGCGACGAAGCCACGATCAAGCAGCTCGAAACGGTACTCGCCTGGGCGCTCAAGGAAGAGCTGCCTCGCGGCTCGTTGCTCGAGCACATCGAGGCGGCGGGCGGCGTCAGCGAGATAGTGAACGGGAAAAAGGCGGCCTAAGCGCGCGCCGCCTCAAAACCCTTGATCAGCGGCGCTTCGGATTCTGCCCGCGCCGCAATCCCTCGACGACCGCGTCCACCGCGCATTTGCGCGATAGGTCCGCAAGGATGGCGATGTCCGCATCGCTCGCCTGCCGTGCGAGCCAGTGAGTCCTGCTGGCGATGCTCCGCAAGTCCTTGATCGCAGTCTCGGGAAGTTCGCCTTGCTCGGCGAGCAGGCGGTCGAACACCGCGTCGGACAGGGGCTTTTCGAATTCGAGGCCGACATATTCCTGGTGGTGCCAGACGACGCGGCAAAACTGATTCTCAAGTCCGGCGATGCTGAGCCAGATCCAGCTGTCATCTTCGATATTGGTCGTGCATTCGATTCGGCAGCCCTGTGTCGACATGTCGATGACGCGCACCTTGACGCGGCTGCGGGTCCCGTCGCGCATGGTCGCACTGAGGCGTAGCGCGAGGCGCTCGACGCGCCGCCGTTCATCCTGAACTTGACCAGGTTGAGCCATGTGAGTCTTACCCCCGGCACCATTTTGGTGCGAGTGAGTGAACAAATGGTTGTTGGCATGAGCGGTCACAGCCATTCATGTGCCAGCAACGGGATCAAGCACAGATCCGCAGCTTCGTTACTCTTCCGGAAGGAGCCAGCTGATGGTGCCGATGCGCGTTAAGTTGACTTCAGCGGGGATAGTAGCCCTTGTCCTGGCCGGCCCGATCGCCGCGCAGCCAGGCTGGAGCGACCGCACGGCCTTCCCGGACTCGCCGGACTATGGTCCGTTGCAGGACGCCCGCGACCCGCGTGAAGGAAGAATTGAAGCGGCGACGTTCGTCGCCAGCAGTCCGAACGCCAGCCATCTCGGGCACGGGTCGATTGTGCTTGCTCCCGGTCCAGGCTCCGGAACGCCTTCGCCAGGCGACGGAAATTTTGAACTCGCGATGGTCGATCAGCTCGCAAAGGCAGGATACCAGACGGGCGGCCAGGCGGGCACCGGCCAGACGATGGAATTCACCGTCAGCCATGACGTCATCCGGCCGCCGGAGCCGCCGCACAGTCCGGTTGGCGGAGCGGTTTCGGTCGGTGCCGGAAGCCATGGATGGGGCGGCGTCGGGCTCGGCCTCGACATCGACCTTTCAAAGCCGCTTAAAGCTCTGATCGCGACTCGAATTGAGGCGCGAATCCGCGATTCTCTGACGCACGAGCTCCTGTGGCAGGGTCGTGCCCAAGTCGTCACTCGCGAGGGCGACAAGCGCTGGACCGGTGAAGTCATTGCCGCTCGGCTCACGGCCGCTCTCTTCAAGCGCTTTCCAGGTCCGAGCGCCAGCTGAGCCAGTATCGAGTCGAGCGCCTGGCATGCCCAATGGCCAGGGCGCCGTCGACCCGACAGGTGGAGCGCAGCGGATCCTGTTATGAAGCGGGTCGCCTCTGCGTGCTTGGTCCGGCTGGAATATGCGTATCCGCCTGGCGCTGTTCGACGCTCTTCTGCCTCGACCTGACCTTCAGCAGATCCTGACGGGAAATGATCCCGACGACGCGTCGATCCTGATCGACGATAGGCACGCGGCCGACACCCGATTCGACCATCATGTCGGCGACCTCGCCGCACGGTGTTTCGGGAAAGGCGAATTCGGTGGAAGCATCCGACAGGGTGTCGGCGAGCCTGCCCTCGGTCTGCCTTGCGACTTTCCAGTGAAGGGCATCGGTGCGCGAGACGAGCCCCAGCAGCCGGCTTTGGTTGTCGACGACTGGATAAGAGCGATGCTCAGCCTCATGCGCAAAGAAGCGCGCAGCATCGCCGAGCGGCATGTCGCCACGAAGAGTCTCCGGATTGGCAGTCATGAGCTGCCCGGCTTGCAGGAACTCGAGTGCATCGATCGTATATTCCTGAAGGATGTGGCGGCCGCGCCTGGCAATCTTCTCAGTCAGAATCGAGCGCCGCATCACCAGCACGCTCACCGCATAAGCAGCCGCAGCAGCAGCGATCGTCTCGGGCAAAGCCGCCAGATGATTGGTCAGCTCGGCCGCGAACAGTGCGCCGGTCATCGGCGCGCGCATTGCGCCGCTCATGATACCGGCCATTCCAACCATCGCC
>CBJLMA010000111.1:0-5702 GCA_966424035.1 uncultured Sphingomonas sp.
GTCGGTGCCGAACTTCGGGATTCAGGAATATATGCGGCACACAGAACAAACGGACGCGGTTTTCCCGCACGCCTACACCTTCAATGACGGCTATCTGCATCCCGGCGACCAGCCAGGACTCGGTGTCAGTATCGATGAGGATCTTGCCGCCGAATATCCATACCGACGCGCCTATCTCCCCGTGAATCGTCTTGAAGACGGGACGATGCACGACTGGTGAACCTGTCATGCGACCAACGGCCGCCGCTTGAGCCGCACCCACAGCGGCTCCTGCCCGAGCTCGCGGGCGGCCTCCTAGCTCACCAGAACATGGACAAGGTTCGGTGAGATCTTGGTGATCGCGCGAATCGAACGGTCGCTCGCCTGCTCGGAAATCAGATTTTCGTTGACCAGCTCGATCCGCCAGCGGCCGTGACGATGGGTTGCCGAGCGAATGTTGTTGGCGCCGCCCAGAACTCGGGCGATGACCTCCGGTAGCGGTTCGCTGCTGCCGGGTGCGGGCCTCGATTGTGCCGGGTCGGGAAGCGGGCGGTCGAGCGCTGCACGCATGTCCATCGCAACGCCGTCGGCGATCGGGCCGAGCACCACTTGCAGCGCTTCTGCAGAAGGCCTGAGAATTCCCCTTGCACCTAGTGCCTTCAGCGCGGCTTCGTCGATCAGGGCGTGGTTCTCGACAATCAGCCTCAGGCGGGTCGTGCACGCGCCAACCTCGCGCAGGTTGGCGGCTCCGCCGAGTGCCTTTATAAAAGCGGGACCGCGTTCTCCCTGGCCGACCACCGCCTCGGTTGCTGTCTCGACCCTTTCGCGGCCCGGCGTCGGCAAGTTCCAGCGTCGGATGGCGAACCGGAAAATTCCATAATAAGCGAGCGCATATCCGGCGCCCACCGGAAGCAGCAGCAGCGGCCGGGTGGCGAGGCCGAAGTTCAGCACATAATCGAACAGGCCTGCCGAGAAGCCGAAGCCCAGGTGCACGCCGAGCGCGTTCATGACAACGTGCGCAAGTCCGGTCAGGACTGCGTGAATGCCGAACAGCAGAGGCGCGACGAACATGAAGCTGAATTCGATCGGCTCAGTCACGCCAGTGAGGAACGACGTCAGTGCGAGACTTACCAGCAGGCCGCCAACAGCCTTGCGGCGCTCGGCAAGAGCCTCGTGATACATTGCGAGACAGGCGGCTGGCAGGCCGAACATCATCACTGGAAAGAAGCCGCTCATGAACGCGCCTGCGCTCGGGTCACCGGCGAAGAAGCGGCGGAGGTCGCCGGTTGTGCCGTGCCAGTCCCCGACGATGAAAAATGCGACATTGTTGAGGATGTGATGAAGGCCGGTGACGATCAGCAGCCGGTTGAGCAGCCCATAAGCGAAGAGGCCCCAACCGCCGGCACTGACGACGCCATGGCTGAGACCGTCGACGCCGGCATCGAGCGGTCCATATGCAAGTCCCAGGCCGGCAGCGAGCAGCAATCCCGCCATGCCGCTGACGATTGGCACGAAACGGCGGCCGGCGAAAAAAGCCAGAAAGTCGGGCAATTTGAAGCCGGCGAAGCGGTTGTAGAAGCTGCCTCCGAGCAATCCTGAAATGATGCCGATCGGAACATCGAATTTATGGATCGCGGCTGTTCGCCACGCCGCCTCGACGGTCTTGCGGGCGTCGTCCGCGAGGCCGGTCCCTACATCGCGCGGGATGGTGAGGAAGACTTCGGCGCCATGGCTGGTGACAAGGTAGCAGGTGACGCCCGCCAGACAGGCGGCGCCATTGCCGTCGCGCGCAAAGCCGATCGCCACGCCGACCGCGAACAGGAGGCCGAGATTGTCGAAGATCGCCGAGCCGGCGGCGCTCACGAATGCAATGTTGAGCAGGTCCGGCTGGCCCAGGCGCAGCATCAGCGCGGCAACCGGAAGCACTGCAATAGGGAGCATCAATGCGCGCCCGAGCGGTTGCAGGATGAGCATCGGCGATTTCATGGGCGAGACCCTTCGAATGCGGCGATAAAGGCGCGAACTGCTGCAGCGGAATCGAGCGCCAGCGCTTCGGCCGCGAGTGCCTTGCAGGCCTTCAGGTTCAATTGGCCGACGAGCGCCTTGGTGGCTGCGACGCGCGCCGGCGGAACGGAGAGTTCGCGAACGCCAAGCCCGAGGAGAATCGGAATCGCGAGCGGGTCGGCTGCAAGCCCTCCGCAAACGGCAACCAGAGTCCCATGCTCCTCGGCGTCACTGCAGGTGCGCTCAATGAGTCGAAGCACTGCGGGATGGAGTCCATCGACGCCAGCTGCGACCGCCGCATTCCCGCGGTCCATCGCCAGCGCATATTGGGTGAGATCGTTGCTTCCGATCGAGAGGAAGCTCGCCCTGCGTGCAAGAAGATCGGCAGTGACTGCTGCGGCCGGAGTTTCGACCATGACCCCCAGTTCGGCGCCCCCCAGCCGCTCGACCAGCGTTGCGACTGTCTCGAGCTCCGCCAGGCTGGCAATCATTGGCGCCATGATCCGGCAGCGGCCTTTCGGCTCGACCGCGAGGATCGCACGAATTTGAGTTTCGAGGAGATCGGTGCGGGCAAGGCCGACGCGAATGCCGCGCTGGCCCAGGGCCGGATTATCCTCTGCCGGCAGATCGAGATAGGGCGCGGGCTTGTCGCCGCCGACGTCGAGCAGGCGAACGATCAGCGGCCTGTCGCCGAGCGCATCGGCGATCGCTTGATATTGCGCCGTCTGTTCGGCTTCGCTCGGCGGCGTGGATCGATTAAGAAACAGGAATTCCGTGCGGAGCAGACCGCAGCCTTCAGCACCTTGCGCAACCGCGGTTTGCGCGTCGCCCAAAGAGCCCAAGTTGGCGAAGACTTCGATGCGCGTTCCGTCGATCGTGTGGCAGAGCTCAGCGCCGCTGACCCGCGCCTCAGCTTCGGCAGCCGATCGGCGCTGAAGCATTGCTCTCGCATCATCGAGACGATCAACCGGCGGATCGGGTTCGAGCCTGCCGCTGTCGCTGTCCAGGATTACGGTCGTGCCCGTCTCCACGCGTTCGAGAGCCGCACCGAAAGCGACGGTCATCGGCAATCCCATTCCCGCGGCGAGGATCGCTGCATGCGACGTGGGTCCTCCGCGGACCAGCGCGATTCCTGCGACCTGTGCTGGATCGAGCATGACGATCTGCGACGGCAAGAGTTCGTCGGCGAGCAGGATTGCACCGTTGGGAGCCTGATTCCTGACCGCCTTGCTTCCGAGCAGCGCAGAAAGCACGCGTCCCTCGATATCGCGCACGTCTTCAGCGCGCTCGGCAATGCGGCGATCGCCGCTCGCCGCGAGAAGTGCCGCCTGAGCCTCGGTCGTCTTGCGCCATGCTGCTGCAGCGCTGCTGCCTTTGGCGATCTCCTTATAGGCCGTGTCGGCGAGCGCAGGATCTTCAAGCAACGCCAGTTGCGCGCCGATGACCGCACCGGCAGGTCCCGGCTGCGCCGCTGCGGCACGCATTTCGGCGCGGGTCTGGGTAAGCGCCGACATGAGCTTCTCATGCTCGATCTCGGCGCCCTCGCTCGGTTCATCGATTTCGATTTCGCGGCTGCGCATCCAGAAGGCCGGACCAATCGCAAGACCCGGCGCCGCAGGGACGCCGGCGAGACCCCCTTCGCCGCTGGCCGTGCGTGGGGGCGCCGGCGCAGGTTCGGGCGCTTGCTCCTCGGGCGAGGCGTCGCGCAGGACCATCGCAATCGCTTCAATTGCGGCCTCGGCATCAGGACCCGATGCTTCGATCGTGATCGTCGCCCCATGGCCCACGCCAAGGGCGAGCATGGCGACCGGACTCAAGGCGCTCGCCCTGTTCTTGCCATGGATCAGAAATGCCGCCGAGGAGTGCCTGCGGGCGGCCTCGACGATACGCGCTGCGGGACGCGCATGAATCCCGTGCGCGAGTGCGACTTCGACATTTGACGTGCAAAGCGGGCCCTCGATTTCTTCCGCTTGCGCGATATTGGATCCTGCGCTGAGGCGGAGCAGTGCGTCGCCCGGTGAAACCATCCCCCGCGCGAGTAGCTCGATCGAGAAGCCGCCCCCGTCAACGACGATGATTGGAGTGACGACGGCGGGCGCCCGCCGGACGAGGAGATCGAGGTCGAACTTGAGAAGCGGATCGCCGGTGCTCACCCGCTGGCCTTGCTGAACCAGGGCCTCGATCCCTTCGCCCCCGAGCGCAACGGTGTCGATCCCGAGGTGCAGGATGATCTCGGCGTGATTCTCGCAGCGCAGGCTCAGAGCATGGCGCGCTTCATTGACCGTCAATATCTCGGCATTGCACGGCGCGAACAGCGTGTCTCCGGTCGGGTCGATCGCGACGCCATCGCCGAGCATGCGCTCGGAGAAGACCGGGTCGGGAACCTCGCTGAGCGGAGTGACCCAACCAGCAAGCGGCGCCGCAATCATTAAACCATTCATCGCCGGGCTCCGCTACACGGTGGTCAGCTCCGCAGTCCTTTCGGCTACTTGGGTCTGAACGGGTCGAAGATCGGCGTCGAGCACGACCCAATCGGCTCTGAGGCCGGGAGCTAGCGCTCCCCGCTCGTTGGAGAGGCCAAGGAAGGCTGCGGGATTCGTTGAGGCGAGAAGCGCGACCTGATCGGGAGTAAGGTCCAGATCCGCCACGCAGTTCGAAAGTGCGGTCGCCATGTCGAGGTCGGAGCCTGCGAGCGTTCCGTCGGTATAGACGCAGCGACCGTCAGCAACGTCGATCTTGCGGCCGTGCAGGTTGAAACTCTTCTGATCAGATCCGACCGATGGCATCGCATCGGTCACCAGCATCAATTTGTCGAACGGGCGCAATTTAAGCGCCATGCGCAGCACTGGAGTCGCGACGTGCACGCGATCGACGATGAGCCCGCTCCAGGCGCGCGGATCTTCGAGCGTTGCACCGACGATTCCGGGTGCGCGCTGAAAGATTGGCGGCATTGCGTTGAACAGATGTGTCACGCCCTTCACGCCAGCGTCGAACGCCGCCATTGCCTGCTCGAACGTGGCCTCGGTGTGCCCAGCGCTGACGATCACGCCGGCGCGCGCGAGCGTGCGTATGTCGGCAAGATCCACGAGTTCGGGCGCAACGGTGAGCAGCACACGGCCACGCCGCTGTTTCGTAAGAAGTGAAATCAGTGCCCGATCGAAGCGCCGGAATTTGGCCGCATCATGAATGCCGTTGCGGGCGGGGTTAAGCACCGGCCCCTCGATATGCACTCCAAGAACAGCTGGAACACCCGCGGCGATTGCGGCGTCGGCCGCCTCGAGCGCAGCTCCAATGCCCCCTATGTCCTCGCTGATCAGTGTCGGAAGAAAGCCCGTCGTCCCGAAGCGCGCGTGGGCGGCGCCGATCGCTGCAATGCCCTCGAGACTGGTCGTGTCGTTGAACAGGACTCCGCCGCCGCCGTTGACCTGCGTGTCGATGAAACCCGGCAGTACCCATCCGCCGGCAAGGTCGAGCGCCTCCGCCGTTCCGGTGAGCGGAGTGATTGCGGCAATGCGACCCCGCTCAACGCGGATTTCGGCCTCGTTGAGAACGCCCGATGCAGTCGCGACGTGGCCGCCCGCAAATCGAAAAAGGTTCATCGCGTCTTCGTCACCTTGGCAAGGCCCGGAGGCGCGTCTGGGTTCATGCCGAGCTCAACCGACAATTGCTCGGCCAGTCGATAGAATGAGGCGAGCATCGCAATCGGCTCAAGCGCGGCA
>CBJLMA010000112.1:0-5694 GCA_966424035.1 uncultured Sphingomonas sp.
TCGGTACCGGCTATTCATCGATCGGCTATCTGAACAAGGCGGTGTTCCACAAGCTCAAGATCGACGGCAGCTTCGTGCGCGAAGCGGGAAGCCGGCCCGAGAACGTCGCAATCATCCAGTCCATCGTTCAGCTCGCCAAGAGCTTCCGCATGTCGGTGACCGCCGAGGGCGTCGAGACCGCCGAGGACTTCGAGCGCATGCGCGATCTCGGCTGCGATATCATTCAGGGCTATCTGTTCGGCAAGCCGCTCGCCTACGAGCGCGCCAATCAGATGGTGCTCGGCCTCGGCGCCAAGCGGATGGCCAGCTGAGCTGCCAGCGGGAAGCTATCGGCCACGCGCATTTGCAGATTTACCCTGAGTTGCATTCAGCTAGATTGATGTGAACGCCCGGGGGGTGCGACTTGTGCAGCAATTGAGCGCTGCCGAAGGCCTGTTCAGATATCAAAGCGGCCGCGTGATCGCGCTCGGTCGCATGTTGCTCGTCTCGCTGTTCCTGATTGCGATCCTTCTCGACACCGGTGAACCCGGACGGGCCATGGTCGAGACTTATGTTTTGCTCTTCGTCTATGCGACCGTCGCTGTGGCCATCGCCGTGGCGGCCTGGCGCAACTGGTGGATCGATGCGCGGCTCGCAGTTCCAAGCCACGCGATCGACATGGCGGTGTTCACCGCGATCGTTTTCTCGTCAAACGGCACCACAAGCCCCTTCTTTCTGTTTTTCGTTCTGCCCTTGTTGTCGGCCGCCATCCGCTGGAACTGGCGCGAAACGGCGCTGACAGCGAGCGCCCTTGTAATCCTCTATTTGATCGCTGGCCTGCTGGTCGCGGGCCACCAAACCTTTGAACTCGAGCGCTTCGTCATCCGAAGCGGCCATTTGATCATTCTTTCGCTCCTGCTGATCTGGTTCGGAATTCATCAGCGAAGGACCCGGCTTTTCTTCTATCTCGAGGATTTCGAAACCAGTCTCGGCCAGCGGGAGGGTTCACCCGCTCAAGCGCTCGAAGTGCCGATGCTGATGACCAAGGCCAGGGCCGGTGCGCTGCTGGTCGGACCTGCTGGCGAAGAGGCGCGTGACGGCTTCTCAATCCGCGGCGGCGAGCAATCCGCGTTCAGCGTCGAACGGCCGCTGGTACGGGACGCCGAGCAATGCGTCCTTTATGACGTCGCGCGCAATCGCGCGCTCACGCGCGATTCCGAGGGCCAGTTTCAGTTCCGTGCCGCCTCCGATTTCCTGGACCTCGATCAAGCCCTCAGCCTAGGACTTGGCGAAGGTATTATCGCGGAGGTGCGCACTGGAACCCAGGAGGGGTGGCTCGTGCTCTGGGACATACCGGAAATATCGACCGATTTCATCGATTTAGGGCAAGAGCTCGGCCGCGCTGCAGGCTCTATCCTCGATCGCTCTGCATTGCTTGGCGCGATCGAAAGCGGGGCCGCGGCACGAACCCGGCTCTCGCTTGCACGGGACGTTCATGACGGCATCATCCAGTTCCTTGCCGGGACCGCGTTTCGAATCGAGGCGATGAAGCGTGCAGCGAGGTCGGGAAACGACATCGGCGGTGAGCTCGACGAGCTCAAACGCCTTCTGATCGAGGAGCAAGGCGAAATTCGCGGGTTCGTGACTGCGCTTCGCCAGGATCGCGAAGTCGATTTGGCGGATTCGATCGCCGAGCTCCGCGTGCTTGCCGAGCGTCTCAGCAATCAATGGTCGGTCGTCTGCCGAATTTCGGCGAGCGACGAGCAGGCGTCGATTCCAATCAGGCTGCATCTCGACCTCCAGCAATTGCTGCGCGAAGCAGTAGCCAATGCGGTTCGGCACGGCGGCGCAGATCATATTGAAGTCGGGCTCGCACTCGACGACAGTCGCTTGGAGCTCAAGGTCGCCGACAATGGCAGAGGCTTTGCCCAACGCGACGCAGCGACCCAGCCGTGGTCGCTCAAGGAGCGGGTTGAGCGAGCCCATGGCTCGATCCGGTTGGTTTCTTCGCCAGGATCGACCAATGTACTGATCAGCTTACCTTTGGCGGGAGCAGCGGCATGACCCGAGTTCTGCTTGTCGATGACCATCCAATGATCGGCGCAGCTCTGGAGATGCTGCTTCGCGACACGCACTACGAGCTGGTCGGTCGCGCCCGCAACGCGGTCGAGGCGACCAAGCAATTTTCCTCGCTGAAGCCCGATCTCATTCTGCTCGATGTGCATTTGCCGGACGGGTCCGGGCTGGACCTGTTCCGGCGGCTTGCGCGCTCCCGAACGCGGCCGAAGGTGATCCTGCTCACTGCTGGAATGGATGAGGCTCAGCTGCTCAGTGCGTCGGAATTGGCGCCCGAAGGCATGGTTCTGAAAACATCCGACCCCGGGCTCTTGATCGAGAGCATGGATGCAGTGACCGCTGGTGGCCGCTGGGTCGATCCTGAAATCGTCGAGCGTACCCGGCATGCCCAGGAACGCGCCGATTCGACGCCGTCCCTCACGCGTCGCGAGCGCGAGCTGATCGAGCTCGTTCGGCAAGGGTTGAAGAATCGCGATATTGCCGCCCAACTTGGAGTGACCGAAGGAACGGTGAAGGTCTATCTTCATGCGATCTTCGACAAGCTCCATGTCGAGAACCGCACCGAACTTGCGCTTCGCGCGGCGGACCTAATCCATCGTTAGGCGGTCGCTTTGCCCTTCGTCGCCTGGCCCGAGGCGCAAGCATCCTCGACACCATAGAGTTTCAAGAAAGCGTCAGCTGCCGCGGTGACCGCAGCTTTCACTTCCTTCGGGTCAGGCCCGTCAATCGCCCCAAGCAGCCGGCGTTCGAAGAAGTCCCAGTCGCACAGGCCCTTCCAGTGCATCATCATCAGCTCGGGATCGGCCCGCCTCAGCTTTCCTTCGTCGATCAGCTCGTCGAACTTGGTCGCCAGACGATGCCAGTGCGGCTTGATGATATTCTCGTAAAAGTCCTTGCCCATGGTCGAGCCCGCGGGTTGGTTTGCAACCATCCGGATGTTGGCGACAGGAAGCGGTGACATGCGCTTGTTGAGATAGGCCGTTCCGAGCTTGATCAGGCTGGCGCGAAGGTCGTCGCTATCGGGAAATTCGCGCATTATTCGGTCGGCGTCGGTTGCGACCTGAAAGTCGAGGACCGCACGCAGCAGCTCCTCCTTTGACGCAAAATAGCCGTAGAGCGTCGCTTTTGATCCGCCCACGCGCTCGCAAAGCGCGGCCATCGAGCATCGGTCGTAGCCATGCTTCTCGAACAATTCAGCGGCGATTCGGATGATCTCGCAGCGTTTTTCGTCGGTCCTGACGCGGGCCAAAAGCAGCTAACTCCCTGAAATTCATAACAGTACCTGCCAGTTCAGTTATTCGTTGACAAGGGTCGAGTCGATAACTAAACCGTACGGTACAGTTACACGAACGCGCACGCCGCGTCAAAAAGGGACGAAAGCGAAATGAAACGCCTCCGGGCGACGCGGCTTGGCCGCGCGAGCCTCCTATTGCCTGTGCTTCTGGCGAGCGCCTGCGCGTCGGTGCCGAATCTTGGCACCAAGCCGCAGCCTGCGACCGCGGGCAGCTATGCGTCCGCGCAGTCGCTCGGTGGATCGCGCTCGAGCTGGCCCGCCGATGGCTGGTGGAGGGCATATAATGACCCGCAGCTCGATTCTCTGATCGGCGAAGGGCTCGCCGGTTCGCCGGATCTTGCAGCCGCAGCGGCGCGCTTCCGCATTGCCCAGGGGCTCGCGCAGCAGGCCGGCGCAGCACTTCTTCCGAGCCTCGATGCAACCGCTTCACTCGACTACCAGAAGCAGAGCCAGAACATCGCCGGCTCGAACGGTCACGTGCCGACCGGCTGGCACGCGACTGGGACCACCGGCCTCGGCCTTAGTTTCGATCTCGACCTGTTCGGCAAGAATCGCGCCGCGCTGCGCGCCGCCAAGAAGGATGTCGAAGCCGCCCGCTATGACACGGACGAAGCGCGGCTGGTCCTGACCACCGGCATCGCGTCCACCTATGCCGATCTCGCGGCGCTCTATGCACAGCGCGATAGCCTCGAGTCCGCGTTGGCCATCCGTCAGCAGACGCTGAAGCTGGTGCAGCAACGATTCGATGCGGGCATCGCCAACCAGTCCGAGCTGGAGCAGGCGAAGGCCAGGATTCCGCAGACCAATGCCGATCTCGCAGCGACCGACGAAGCGGTCATGCTCGACAAGCATGCGCTCGCGGCGCTGGCCGGGGCCGGTCCCGACCGCGCTTTAACGATCGTCCGCCCGGCCGCAGCCGGACTCCAGGCGCAGGGGCTCCCGGCCGATGCTTCGATCAACCTGATCGGCCGCCGCCCTGACATTGCTGCCGCGCGCACCCGTGTCGAGGCCGCGTCCGAGCGGATCAGGGAAGCGCGTGCGGCATTCTATCCGAACGTCAATATCGCCGCCCTCGTCGGCTTCCAGTCACTGGGCCTCGGCAGCCTGTTCGAGAGCGGTTCCAAATTTGCGAGCGTCAGTCCCGCCGTGACCTTGCCCCTGTTTCACGGCGGTGCGCTCCAGGGCCAGTACCGCGGTCGCCGCGGTCAGTATGACGAAGCCGTCGCTGATTATGACGGCGAGCTCATCCGGGCGCTGCGCGAGACGGCGGACACGGTGACGAGCCAAAAAGCGCTCGTCGACCGGCTCGCCCAATCGCGCAGCGCGCTGGCTTCCTACGAAACTGCGCTGCGGCTCGCACAGCGGCGCTACGAAAACGGGCTGTCGACCTATCTCGACGTGCTCACCGCGCAGGAAAGCGTCGTCAATGCGCGCCTGACGGTCGCCCAGCTCGAAACCCGTGCTTTCACACTCGACGTCCAGCTCGTCCGCGCTCTCGGGGGTGGCTTTGTCGCCGCCGACAACAAGAGCGCCGGCGGGTTCCGGGCCGGCTGAATTCTGGAGAATGGAAATGGCTGAACGTGATCCAATCGAAACGCTAACCGGAGAGCGTGAAGAAGTGCGGGCGACCGCCGCCGAGAAGGCGGCCGTCGCCAAGGCCACCGATCCGCGTCGCAAGAAGGTGATGCTCGGCCTCGCCGGGGCGTTCCTGCTCGCGGGCGGCGGCTGGTACATGTTTCATGACACCGGACATGTCTCGACCGACAATGCCTATGTGAATGCGGATTCGGCGCAGGTCACTCCGCTGGTCGCAGCGGCGGTCGTTGACGTGCCCGTGGTCAACACGCAGATCGTCCATCGCGGCGACGTACTGCTGCGGCTCGACGACAGCGATGCCCGGCTTGCCTATGAAAAGGCCGAGGCCGCGTACCTCAAGGCGCGCCGCCAGTTCGCGCAATCTTCAGCGACCAGCGGCTCGCTCGCTGCACAGGTCAGTGCACGCGACGCAGACATCGGCCAGGCGAGCGCAGCGCTCGCGGCCGCACAATCTGCATTCGAGAAGGCAAAGGTCGATCTCGACCGTCGCCAGCATCTCGCAGACGATGGCGTGGTCAGCCGCGAGGAGCTGACCAATTACCGCAACGCCTATGTCGCCGCCCAGTCAGGGCTTGCGCAGGCAAGGGCGGCCGTGGTCCAGGCCGAAGCGCAGCGCGGCGCTGCGCAGAAGAGCTTTGCCGCCAATCAGGCGCTGATCGCCGGCACTTCGGTCGACGACAATCCCGACGTGGCAGCCGCCAAGGCCGCGCTCGACCAGGCCAGGCTCGATCTCGAGCGCACGGTCATCC
>CBJLMA010000113.1:0-5665 GCA_966424035.1 uncultured Sphingomonas sp.
AGGGGTTGAAACCACTGCGGGTGCTCGTAGAGGACGGCAAGCTGCGTAGCGTGGGGGCTCGGAACGCTCATCTGCGCGCGGGCACTTAGGGAGCGGCCGGACGCAAGTCCACAAGTGAGGGTGAACAAGACATGGCGAGAGCCGCGACCGAGGTCATGCAATCGATCATTTTTTCCGCGGTGCTCGACGGCATTGCAGCGCTGAAGCGTGCGTCGGGCGGATTGCCGAACCAGCTCCTGCGCGACATTCAGGCGATCCATCCCAATGTCACCTTTGCCGATCTTCCCAAGGAGCTTCAGGATGCAATCGCGGAGAGCACGCGGTCGGCCTTCACGCAGCTTCTGAAGGACGGCTATGCGGTCGGCCCGCGGCAGCAGATGCAGCAGACCCGACCGATGGACCGCGTGCCGGAGCGCGACCGTCGGGGGCCTCCTCGCGGACCTTCGCAAGGGCATCGCCGCGGCGGCCACCCGCCGAAGGGAGGAGGTCCCGACGACCGGCCGAGCGGTCCAGGTGGAGGCGGCCGACCGCGCAAGTCGAAGGGAAAGCCGCGTCTAGGTTGAACTTGCAGCCGCGAGCCGCTAAGGCGCCGGCGTCCTAAGGACATACATCGATGCTGAGTGCCCCACGGGGCACAGGCGCATGCACGCCGGCCGACGAGGTTTCGTCCGCCGGCGCAATTTGCGTTTGGGCTACCCATATGGGCTCTCAAGCATCGTTGAGGAGATTTGAATGTTCGACACGTTGAGCGATCGGCTCGGCAGCGTATTTGACCGGCTACGTGGGCGCGGCGCGCTCAGCGAGGCCGACGTGCGCGCGGCGATGCGAGAAGTCCGGGTCGCTTTGCTCGAGGCCGATGTCGCGCTCCCGGTCGCTCGAGATTTCGTCGACCAAGTCACCGAGAAAGCGGTGGGCCAGGAAGTGCTGCGTTCGGTCACGCCGGGCCAGATGGTCGTCAAGATCGTCCACGATGCCCTGGTCGAGACGCTGGGCTCCGAGACCGCCGAGCTCAATCTGGCCGTCAATCCGCCGGCGGTGATCATGATGGTCGGTCTGCAGGGCTCGGGCAAGACGACCACGACCGCCAAGCTCGCCAAGCGGCTTGTCGAGCGCGAGCGCAAGAAGGTCCTGATGGCCTCGCTCGATGTCGCCCGTCCGGCGGCGCAGGAACAGCTGGCAGTGCTTGGACGACAGACGGCCGTCGACACGCTGCCGATCGTCTCGGGTCAGCAGCCCGTCGATATCGCGAGGCGCGCGCTCAATTCGGCGAAGTTGCAGGGCTATGACGTTGTTCTGCTCGACACTGCGGGTCGCCTCCACGTCGACGACCAGCTGATGGCCGAGATGAAGGCGGTCGCTGGAGCATCGAATCCGACCGAGACCTTGCTCGTCGTCGACAGTCTGACCGGCCAAGATGCGGTCAACGTCGCCAAGGGATTCGCGGCCGAGGTCGACCTCACTGGCGTCATCCTGACCCGCATGGACGGCGATGCGCGCGGGGGCGCTGCGCTCAGCATGCGCGCGGTAACTGGCAGGCCGATCAAATTCGCCGGCGTCGGCGAGGCGCTCGACAAGCTCGAGGCCTTCCACCCCGAGCGAGTCGCCGGCCGTATTCTTGGCATGGGCGACGTCGTCAGCCTGGTCGAGCGGGCGGCCGAGACGATCAAGGTCGAGGAAGCCGAGAAGCTCGCCGCCAAAATGGCCAAGGGGAAGTTCGACCTGGACGACCTCTGGGCCCAGCTCCGCCAGATGCAGCGCATGGGCGGCCTCGGAGCGCTCGCCGGAATGATGCCGGGCCTTAAGGGAATGAAGGGCGCAATGGACCAGGCGGCAAACAGCAAGGCGCTGGTCCATATGGAGGCAATGCTCTCCTCGATGACGGCAAAGGAGCGCGCGAAGCCGGAGGTTATCAACGCCAAGCGCAAGATCCGCGTTGCCAAGGGCAGCGGCACGACGGTTCAGGAAATCAACAAGCTCCTGAAGATGCACCAGGAAATGTCGACCGCGATGAAGCGCCTCAAAAAGATGGGCGGCCTCGGCAAGCTCGCTGCGATGTTCAACAAAGGCGGTTTGGAAGGTGCGCTTGGGGGACTTGCCCCACCGGGCGCCCTTCCTTCTGGGGGCCTGCCTGGTCTTGGCGGCGGCGGCGGATTGCCCGGTCTCGGTGGCGGAGCGCCATTTAACCTGCCTCCTGGTTTCGACAAATTTTCAAAGAAATAGCTGAACTCACTGAAAGGAATGAATGAATGGCTCTAGCAATTCGCCTCTCCCGCGGCGGCGCAAAGAAGCGGCCTTATTATCGCATCGTGATCGCCGACAGCCGATCGCCCCGCGACGGCCGCTTCATCGAGAAGGTCGGCACGTATAACCCGCTTCTGGCCAAGGATTCGCCCGAGCGCGTAAAGCTCGACGCGGATCGGATCAGCCATTGGCTGAGCGTTGGCGCTCAGCCTTCAGACCGAGTGCTGCGGTTCCTCGATGCCGCGGGCATTCGCGAGCGCGAGGCGCGCAACAACCCGAAGAAAGCCGAGCCGGGCGAGAAGGCGAAGGAGCGTGCCGAGGCGCGGGCCGCGAAGGAAGCCGGGGCCGCTGAGGCCGCGGCGGCCCCGCAGCAAGAAGCTGAGGCTGTGGTCGCCGAGGAAGCCGAGGCCGCGACTGCCGAGCCGACCGCCGAAGCCGAGACCGTGGCGGAAGATGTCGCCGAGGAGCAGGCTCCCGCCGACACCGCCGATCAGCCAGCCGAAGAGCCTGTCGCCGAAGCTGCTGCTTCGGAGGCGGAAGCCGGCGAAGCTCCGGCTGAAGGCGCCGACGACGTCAATCCGCCGACCGAAGGTTCGCCTGAGAGCGCCGAGGCCGCAGCTGCCGAGGGCGAGTCGAGCGAAGAGGCAGCCGAAGGCGAGAAGGCCTGACATTGGCATCTGGTGACCGCAGCGAGCGCCGGATCGCCCTCGCTGCGGTCGCCGGGGCGCACGGAATAAAAGGCGAAGTGAGGCTGAAGCTCTTCAGCGACAGTGCCCAGAGCCTCTCCGCGCATGAAAAGCTCCATGTCGGAGGCGCCGAGCGGCGGCTCCTTTCCATTCGCGCCAGCAGCAACACGGCCGTTGCGCGGTTCGAGGGCATCATTGACCGGTCCGCTGCCGAAGCGCTGCGCGGCTCACTGGTGGAGGTCGCTCGGTCGGCGCTGCCGCCGCTTGGCGATGGCGAATATTATCATGCCGACCTGATCGGGCTTCCGGCCGAGGATCGAGAGAGCAGGCCGATTGGCACAGTCGTCTCAGTAGAGAATTACGGTGCCGGCGACCTGCTCGAAATCGAACTCGAGGGTGGCAGGCGCTCCCTAATCCCGTTTAAACCTGGAATTGCCGATCTCGAAAACGGCCGCATCCGGCTCGACGCGGAGTTCCTCGCCTAAAGCGCCATTTCCCAGTTCTGACCGATCAGGGGTATGCCGAAATCCTGATGCGGCTCCTCCTCGACCAGTTGGAAGCCCGCGGATTCATAGATCTTTCTCGCCGAATCCAGGCCCTTGTTGGTCCATAGCATCATGCGTTCGTAACCAGCCGACCGAGCGAAGGTGATGCATTCATTCACCAGCTTCGCGCCAATCCCGCGGCCCCGGGCCTTGGGCTCCACCAGCAGGCAGCGGAGCTGCGCCACATGCGGCTCGCGCCGAACGACGAAAACGCACCCGACGCGCACTCCATTCAGCTGCGCGATCCAGCAACGTTCGCGGACGGGATCATGGCTTAGCGCAAAACGTCCGAACAGTTCAGCCACCAGTCCCTCGAACCGCGCGCCCCAGCCGAACTGAGTTTCGTAGATGACCCCATGTCGCTCGATCGCCCAGCCGTAATCGCCTGGCCTTGGTTCACGCAGAATGACATCGGCGCCCTCGTTCTGCTCCTGCTTGCTTGTCAGGCGCGTGATCAAGTCCATCGCGGCAGTGAGCTGCACGCGTTCCTGCTCATCGAGACCGGCGATCGCATCGCCAATCCGTTCCGCTGCCTTGCGGTCCAGCTCGCCGAATAAGGCAAGGCCTGCCGCCGTCGGATGCAGTGTCGCGGCACGACCGTCGGCGGCCGCTTGGCGTTGGATGAGTCCGTCGGTTTCGAATCGCTTGAGCATCCGACTGAGGTAACCGGGGTCCAGCCCAAGCTGTTGAATGATGTCGCGGGAGATCATGCCCGGACGGTGAGCGAGCTCGTAGAGCACCCGCGCTTCGGCAAGCGAGAAGCTGCTGCCGAGATGGCGGCGCTCCAACGCACCGACCCAGCGCGTGTAGAAGCGGTTGAACGCACGAATGTCCGCAACTGCATCTGTTGCCATGTGAAGGCCTCCACCGGGCCAATGGTCGTGATAGTTGACAAAGTCAATTAAATTGGCGCCAGAGTGATTGCTGCTTTTCGAGGTCGTTGCGGATGGTCGTTGCCGCGACTCCACCCTGGCCCATTGCATGGCTGATCTGATCGAGACCGATCACGACATCGCCGGCGGCGTACAGTCCCGGAATGCTGGTCCTCATGTGGCGGTCGACGACGATGCAGCGGTCCCCGGACAGATGGGCTCCGACTTGCTCCGCAAGCTGGCAATGGACGTCGGACCCGAGCGCCGGATAGACGCTGTCGAAGGTGTAGGTGCCTTCGGCCGTTTCAACGATGATGCAGTCACTTGAAATTGCCACTGCTTGCGCCGGGCCGTTGACGCAGCGGATTCCTGCATCCTTGAGCCTCTGGTTGTCGTCTGGCTTGAGGCGGAGCGCCTTGTCTGGGGCGACGAGGGTCAAGTCAGTGGTGTAGCTGCGCAGGAACAGAGCTTCGGCCACCCCGTGGCTGTCGCTTCCGATCACGCCGACTTTCTTGTCGGTAACTTCATAGCCGTCGCAGATCGGGCAGTAGCGGACCAGCCCGCGGGCGAGCGCTTCCTCGTGCAGCTGTTCGTCCATCGGCGGACGGCGGCTGGTGACTCCAGTCGCGATCAGGACCGCTCGTGCAGTTGCATTGCCTGAGCCCGATGCGGCGGTGAACAGGCCGGTGATTGCATCGAATTCGAGTTTTGTGACGAACTCACGCTCGATTTTTGCGCCATATTTGCGCGCCTGCTCGCGCATTCGGCGCAGTAGCTCCGCCCCTTTGATTCCTTCTGCGAAGCCAGGGACGTTGCGCGCGCTCGGAATCCACGAGGCGCGGCTCTTCGCTCCGTCGACCACCAAAATGTCGAGATGGAACCGCGCGAGATATATTGCCGCAGTCAGGCCGGCCGGCCCGCCGCCGACGATCAAGCAATCGAGTGCTTCACTCATGCGCAGCGCAATGGATTGTGGTAGCGGCGGTTCCCTCCAATGATGCTTCTTTCCCGGAGTGAGTATTTGATGGCGCTCTTCTTGATCGGCGCAGCGGCGGTGGCCGCCACCCCGGGACAGAGCCTACCCTCAGACATATTTTCATGAGTTTCCGCGCGTCCGTCCTGACCCTTTATCCGGACATGTTTCCGGGGCCGCTGGGTGCGAGCCTCGCAGGACGGGCCCTCAGCGAGGACCTGTGGTCGCTCGAGGCCCGGAACATTCGGGACTTCGCGACCGACAAGCACCGGAGCGTCGACGATACACCGGCTGGCGGCGGGGCAGGGATGGTGCTTCGCCCGGACGTGCTGGCCGCAGCGCTCGACA
>CBJLMA010000114.1:0-5484 GCA_966424035.1 uncultured Sphingomonas sp.
TCGGCGAGCTTCTGCTCGGCCAGATGCTCGCCAAAGTCGTGCTCTCGGCAGTGCTTGTGCCGCCCCTCGTATATTTGTTCGTTGGGCTCGGCCGGAAGCTCGACGCGCCCGCCGAAGAATGAGCGTGGCAATCCTGCAACGGTCGGAAAGGATTCGTTAATTCCCGGCCTACAGCTGTAACATCGGTGCCTTAATCGGCTAATAGCCGCAGCGGGGTTCCACAACATCTACCGGGGTTTCGGGGGAGTTTCTTTCCGTGAAAAAATTCGTGCTGCTTTGCACGACGGCACTTCTGCCGTCGGCCGTTTACGCCCAGTCGACTGGTACGATTGAGACAGAAAAAGAGACGATCGTGATCACCGGCACCCGTGCCCAGAAGGGCACGTCCGGCATTGTGATTCAGGATTCGACAAAGGCGAAGGGCCTGATCACGCAAGAGTTCATTGCCAGGCAAAATCCCGGGCAGACGTTGCTCAACACCATCAACTATATCCCGGGCGTTAATTTCACGCAGAATGACGCGTACGGCAGCTCCGGCGGTAACATCCGCATCCGCGGCTTCGACGGCAACCGCGTCAGCGTCACGTTCGACGGCGTTCCGCTAAACGACAGCGGCAACTATGCAATCTTCCCCAACCAGCTCCTCGATCCCGAGCTGGTCGAACAGGTCAACGTCAATCTCGGCGCGACCGATGTCGACTCCCCGACGGCCTCGGCTGCCGGCGGCACGGTCAATTTCCGTTCCCTGATCCCGAGCGACCAGCCAGGTGTGCTCGTCGACGGTTCCGTCGGCACGTTCAATTTTGCGCGCGCGTTCGGAATGGTTCAGACCGGGCGGATCGGTCCATGGGGCACGAAGGCCTGGTTCGCGGCTAGCCGCAACACCTACAATCACTGGCGCGGCGAAGGCCGGATCAGCAAGTGGCAAATCAATGGCAAGATTTATCAGCCGCTCGGCAACAATGGCGACTTTGTGTCGGTCGCGGGCCACTATAACCAGAACCGCAACAACAATTACAACAACCCGACGCTGACCGATCTGCGCAACATCACGGCGATCGGCGCAGCTGGCGTCGGCGCCAATCCGCCTGCCAACTACCCGGTCGTGGTAGGTAACTTCACCAATGCGCAGTGGGCGGCGATCGATAGCATCGATTTCCCGCGCGTGTGCCGGGACACCGTTACTCATGCCGTCGTGACCCGCGTCGCCGGAACGTCTGATCCCGCGACCTGTTTCGCGCCGGAAGAGCCACTCGGCCTTCAGAATCAATCAAGTACCAATCTGCTGGGTCAGCAGATCAACCCATCGAACACCGGCAATATTCGCGGCCAGTCGCGCTTCACGCTCGCCGATGGGCTCGTGCTGACGGTTGATCCGACCTATCAGTACGTGCTTGCCAACGGCGGCAGCCAAGGCCTGCGCCTCAGCGAAACGGACAACATCCTTCGGCAAAGCGGCAGCAATGCCGGAGTCGACCTCAACGGGAATGGTGTCATCCGGAGCAGCGACTTCATGCTCGTTGGCCGTCCGTCGATCACCAACACGCGACGCATCACGGTGATCAGCTCGCTCGTGTGGCGCCTCGATCCGAACAACACCTTCCGCGTCGCCTACACCTACGACCGTGCGCACCACCGGCAAACCGGCGAGTACGGAACGACGGACAATAACTTCAACTTCACGAACCCGTTCTTCGGCCGCAACGGCACGCCGATTCTGACCGCGACAGGCACGATCGCCCAGAACCGCGATCGCACCTCGATCGCGCTGCTGAACCAGCTGTCGGGTCAATATATCGGCAAGTTCTTCGACCAAAAGCTACGCGTCGAGCTCGGCGTCCGCTCGCCCTGGTTCCAGCGCAATCTCGACCAGCATTGCTACACGCCGTTGACGAGCAACTTCCCGCTCTGCGTTGCCGACCCGACGACGCTAAGCCCGAATGCGAGTGGCACTCCGAAGTTCGTGATCCGTCCTGTCGATTATAATACCGCGATTGCGACCTCGGCCGACCTGTGGGCGCCATTCAAGGCCAAGTACAAATACCACAAGATCCTGCCGAACGTCGGCTTCACTTACGCGGTCGACGACGCGCTGAGCATCTTTGCCAGCTATGCGAAGGGCTTGTCGGCGCCGCGTACGGACAATCTGTACCGAGCGCCGGTCGTGACCGTGAAGCCGGAGACGACCGATTCGTTCGACCTCGGCGCCCGCTACATCACCGGGCGCTTGCAGGCGCAGGCGACGCTCTGGAAGATCAACTACCAGAACCGGATCGTCACGAGTTTCGACCCCGACCTCCAAATCTCGGTCGACCGGAACGTCGGCAAGGTCAGCGCGTGGGGCTTCGATGGCGGAATTGGCTACAAACCGGTCCGTCAGCTGAACCTCATCGGCCTGCTCAGCTATAACCACTCGAGGCTGAAGCAAGACGTGCTGGTAACTAATGTTACATACAACAGCGCCAGCCCGCCGTCCGCGACCACGCTGACGCCGTTCCTCTACTACTGCAGCCCGATCCCGACGACCGGCACGGCCAAGGTCAACATCTGCGGGCGGACTGCCGGCAAAACCGTGGTTGAGACGCCGGAGTGGCAATATGGCGGCCGTGTAGAGTTCGAAGTGAAGCCGCTCCGCCTCGGCATCCAGGCCAAACATGTCGGTCCGCGCTGGGCAACCGACGTAAACGACGTAAAGGTTACCGGCTATACCACCGTCGATGCCGATGCGCGTCTGGATATACCTTGGGTGCCGGGCAAGAAGTCCTACGTCCAGCTCAATGTCACGAACCTGCTGAACGAACATTACTTCGGCAGCCTGTCGACACAGATCAACGCCTTCGGTGCCGGCGCTAGCGCGCCCCGTTTCACGCCAGTGTCGACGCGCACAATTGTCGGTACGCTAACCGTCGGTTTCTAACTATCTCTGTAAGCGTGAGGCGAAGGCCGGGTGGGAGACATTCCGCCCGGCCTTCTCTTTCATGCCGGCGCAGCCTCCGCGTTTGCGCGGAGATTCACAAACGCTCCGGGGAAGTGCGAGCAGCAGGCCATCACCCAGGTGATCGCCTCGCGATCATATTGGTCGCCCGAGCGATAGCCTTCGAAATAGTCGTTCAGCGCCCGCACCCGATCGGGCCACATGTTCTGGCTCTGAAGGCCGATCGACACGCCGTAATTTGCAAAGGCGATTCGCACATCGCGCGCAAAGCTCGCGCGGCTGAAAAAACCGGGCGGATCGACCCAAAGAAAATCGAGTGCCGCCAGCGATTGCTCGCGCTGGACAACTGCCCAATTCTCGTTCGGGAAGAAGTGCGCGAGCCACAGCATCATTCCAAGGCCGAGGTCCTGGTCGATGAGCAAGCGCTCGTACTGCCGCTCCATGATTGCGCGCATCTCGGCGATTTCGCCCGCGAGTTCGGTTTCGCTCAGCAACTTGTACGAGGCGTAGCCGTCGAACGCGTCCATCGCGCCCAGTCCATAGCCCGGGTATGCCGCTGATAGGTCCTCCTCCATCTTCCAAATCACGCCCCGGCCGGGGATGACGAACGGCTTGTGGATGTCCTTGGCAATGCGGATGCCGCGCTCGCGATACGACTGCTCATGCTCGCCCAGGCAGGCGAGCGCGAACAGCCACATCGCCAGATAATGGAAATATTGCCCGTCACGTTCGGGCGCTTCGCCGATGCGATAGCCACGGGAACGGCCAAGAATGCAGTCGACGTCGACGACGAGATCCTTGGCCGCGTCGAGCCAGCGCTCGTCACCAGTCTCGCGGAACAGCGACACGTAGAGCACCAGCCCGAACGCATCGGTCCATAAATAGCGCAGCCCATTGGGCCAGATGCGCTCGTTGCGCATCCAATCGAGCTTTTGCCGAACATAATCGAGCTCGCGCAGGGGCATATATGTCTCGCCCAAGCAATGGTTGAGCCGCAGGGCGGTTCCGCTATTCGAAGCGTCTATGCCATTTTACAGCCTTGGCGGTTTGGCACCGCAACTTGGCCCCGGCGCGTGGGCCGCGCCGTCGGCGGAGCTGATTGGGGACGTCAGGCTCTCCAATTGCGCAAGCGTCTGGTTCGGCGCGGTGCTGAGGGGCGACAACACGCCCCTGATCCTCGGCGAACAAACCAACTTCCAGGACGGTGCGGTCGGCCACAGCGACGTCGGCTTCCCTCTGACGATCGGCGCGCGCGTGACGGTTGGGCACCAGGCAATCCTCCACGGCTGCACGATTGCCGACGATTGCCTTATCGGTATGGGCGCGCGGATTCTGAATGGCGCCGTGATCGAGAGCGAGTGCATCATTGGCGCAGGCGCGCTGGTGACCGAAGGCAAGCGTTACCCGCGCGGCAGCTTGGTCGTCGGTGCCCCCGCGCGCGCAGTGCGGCAGATTAGCGAGGAGGAGAAGCGGTCGCTGCGCATTTCCGCGGCTCATTATGCGGAGAAGGCGGCGCGATATGCCCAGGAGTTGGGCAGTCCTAGTTTCAACGGATCAAAGTCGAACACTTCTCAGTCGGGCCCACGCCCTCAGTAAACTCTCGCCTTCGGCTTGATATATTCGATGTCGTCGGTGAGCGTGAACTCGTGGACCGGACGGTAGTCGATCTTTACGTCGCCGCCCTTTCCTCCCCAGCCGTCGGCCCAGGCGACGGTATGCTTCATCCAATTCTTATCGTCGCGCTTGGGATAATCTTCCTGCATGTGTGCGCCCCGGCTTTCCTTGCGATTGGCGGCGCAATGCATGGTAACCACGGCCTGCGAAAGCAGATTGTCGAGCTCCAAGGTCTCCACGAGGTCGCTGTTCCAGACGAGACTGCGGTCAGTGATGCGCACGTCGGCCATGCGCTGGAACACCTTGTCGATCTTGGCGACGCCCTCGCCGAGAGTCCGGTCGGTGCGGAACACGCCGCAGTCGGCTTGCATGGTTCGCTGCATGTCGAGACGGATTTCGGCAGTCGGGCTGCCGCCTTCGGCATGGCGGAACTTGTCGAGCCGGCTGAGCGCGAAGTCCGCGGAGTCAGCTGGAAGCTGCTGCTGGATGGCACCCGATTTCACCACTTCGGCGAGCCGGAGACCTGCCGCGCGGCCGAAAACTACAAGATCGATGAGGCTGTTGGAGCCAAGACGGTTCGCGCCGTGGACGCTGACGCAGGCCGCCTCGCCGACTGCGAACAGGCCGGGCACAACCGCGTCCGGGTTGCCGTCCTTCAGGGTGACGACCTCGCCGTGATAGTTCGTAGGAATGCCACCCATGTTGTAATGCACCGTCGGGATGACCGGCACGGGCTGGCGGGTCAGGTCGACCCCAGCAAATGTCTTGGCGGTCTCGGTAATTCCCGGCAGCCGTTCGTGCAGGATCTTCGGGTCGAGATGGTCGAGATGGAGGAAGATATGGTCCTTGTGCTCGCCGACGCCGCGGCCCTCGCGAATCTCCATCGCCATCGAGCGTGAGACCACGTCTCGGCTGGCAAGATCCTTCGCGCTCGG
>CBJLMA010000115.1:0-5419 GCA_966424035.1 uncultured Sphingomonas sp.
AGCGATCTCACGGGTTTTCCGGAGATGATGGACGGGCGGGTGAAGACGCTTCACCCGAAGGTTCATGGGGGCCTGCTTGGCGTTCGCGACAATCCCGAGCACGCGGCGGCGATGGCCGAGCACGACATCGCACCGATCGATCTCGTGATCGTGAACCTCTATCCCTTCCTCAGCACTGTGATGAGCGGAGCGGACCGCGACACGGTGATCGAGAATATCGACATCGGCGGACCCTCCATGGTTCGCTCGGCGGCCAAGAACCACGCGCATGTCGCGATCATCACCGATCCTGAAGACTATGCTGCACTACTCCTCGAACTCGACACCAATGACGGCTCGACATCGATTGAGCTGCGCCGCAGGCTTGCCGCCAAGGCCTTCGCACTTACGGCCGAATATGATTCGACCATCTCGCAATGGTTCGCCTTTGCCGACCAGGGCGAGCGCTGGCCGCCGAAATGGACCTTCTCGTCGACACTCAAGATGCCGCTGCGCTATGGCGAGAACCCGCACCAGTCAGCGGCACTTTACCTTCCCGTGGGTCCGGCGGCGCATGGCGTCGCTCAAGCTGAGCAGGTGCAGGGCAAGGAACTCAGCTACAACAATCTCAATGACGCCAATGCTGCGCTCGAGCTGGCAGCCGAGTTTCGCAATGGCCCGCCTACCGTGGTGATCGTCAAGCACGCCAACCCATGCGGCGTCGCGACCCGTGACACTCTGCTCGAGGCCTGGCAGGAGGCGCTCGCCTGCGACAGCGTTTCCGCCTTCGGCGGAATCGTCGCGACCAACCGCCCGCTCGACGCTCCGACCGCGGAGGCGATCACCGGAATCTTCACCGAAGTGGTCGTCGCTCCCGACGCCGATGAAGATGCAAAGGCGATCTTCGCCCGCAAAAAAAATCTGCGGCTGCTCCTCACCGGTACATTGCCGGACCCCGCCCGCGGGGGAACCGACCTCGCGCTCATCGCCGGCGGCTTGCTCGTCCAGGACCGCGACAATGGAATGGTCGCCCGCGACCAGCTCAAATGCGTGACAAAGCGGCAGCCGACCGAGCAAGAAATTCGCGACTGCCTGTTCGCCTGGACCGTCGCCAAACATGTGAAGTCGAACGCCATCGTCTACGCAAAGAATGGGGTCACCGCCGGAATCGGCGCAGGACAGATGAATCGCCGCGACAGCGCCAGGATCGCCGCTGCGAAAGCGAGAGAAGCGGCAGAAACGCACTGCTGGGCAGAGCCGCGGACGGTCGGCTCAGCAGTCGCCTCCGATGCCTTCTTCCCCTTCGCCGACGGACTGCTCGCGGCCGTGGAAGCCGGAGCAACTGCAGTGATTCAGCCCGGCGGCTCGATCCGGGACGAGGAAGTCATCGCGGCCGCCGACGAGGCGAACCTTGCAATGCTGTTTACCGGCATGCGGCATTTCCGGCACTGAAACTATCGACTGGCCTGCTCTCCAACCTGAGCTTCGGCCGCTTCCTCCGCTTCCCGCAGCTCGCGCACCTGGTCCTTGCGCAGGCGAAACAGCTCCCGATCTTCGGGTCCGAAGCCCTTGGTCCAAAGCACGGCACCAAAGGCGATCATGATCGCCGGCACGCCAACGATCAGTTGCAGCGCCTGCGGCAATAGGAGACGCGCGCCGGCGCCGACGATCACTCCGACCGAAGTGGCCCACGCAAGATCCCAGCGCCATCCTGAAACCGGTGCGCCTAGCTTCTTCGAAAGCAACCAGGACTTGGTGATCGAAGCAAAGCCGAGTGCGACGCAAAGGCCGATCGCAGGTCCGGTCGCCTGGAAGGTTTGCGGAAGATTTTCGCTCTTCATGACGAGGATGAGGCCAGCGGCCAGGCCGGCTTCGAGTGCAAGCATGATGATACTGATGATCATGTTTTGCGTGCGCGCGACGTAGATCAACGCGGATTCGCTGACGACGGCCATTGCGGCAACAACTTCCGCCGCCAGGAGGAACCCAAGCATTGCAGTGCCGCCGGTGAAGCCCGATCCGACCAGGCCCATCACCGCGCGCCCAGGAATTCCGAGCGCCAGTGCTATTCCGAGCTGCGCGGCGATGATCCAGTAGGTGACCTGTCGGACCTGCTTCGCGATCCCCTGCCGATCACCGGCAGCGATCTTGCGCGTGATCGCCGGCCCGAGCACGGGCTCGAAGCTGGTCTTCAGCTTTGCCGGCAGAGTCGCAACCTGCTGCGCCGCGTAATAGATGCCCACGGAGCTCGCCGGAAGGAAGGCGCCCAGCACCGCGAGATCGATGCGACGCGAAGCCCACTCGACCACGTCCGCTGCTGCGACCGGCACGTTGCGTACTGCCGTGCTCCAGGACGTGCCGAGGTCGGGCTTCCAGTCATGCGGTGTTCCGTAGCAGCGGAAAAGCGGGATCAGCGCCGCGATCAGCGCCGCGACCATCGACAGCATGTAGGCGATGATCAGCCCGTCGCCGCGCCGCACCATGATGGGCACGAACGACAGAATGAATGCCGCAATGGTGATCGTCCATGGCTGGACAATCGAGCGTGCGCGGACCGTCGCCCCAACGTCGTTGTGATATGCGAGCGCCGCAAGTGCGATATCCGTCCAGGCGATCGCCAAAACCGTAATTGCGAGCAATCGGTCGAGGCCGCCAACCGGCGTTGTCGGATACATCGCCTTGGGAAATAAGATCAGAATTGTCATCCCGATCGCTGATCCAAGTGCAGCGACGAGAAGCGCGTCGGCGACGATGCAGGACTGAGGCTTCTTGGCGTCCGTCAACTGCTGCGCCAGCGCTCGCCGCAATCCGAGTGCAGCGACTTGCGCTGCGAACTCGACGACCAGCACCGAATAAGCGAAGCGGCCGAGCGCGGCGGGGCCGTAGATTCGCCCGCCGATGAACAGAAAGGGCACCATCCCCGCGAGTCGGAGCACGAAGCCGAAGACGTTGAGCCGCCCGCCCCTTGCGAGCGTCGCCATGTCGGCATCGGGTGCAGCCGTATCGGCGGTTTCTGCGAGAATCCTCGGGCTTTCGGCCTCGTTCAATGTGCTTCGCCCCAGTTCGGACCCCAGCCGACCTCGACGTCCAGCGGCACGTCGAGCTGCAGCGCCGGCTCGGCAGCAGTGGTCATGATTCGCTTGATCACCTCGGCTGCCTGCTCCTGCCGGCCGTCCGGAACCTCAAACACCAGCTCGTCATGAACCTGAAGAAGCATTTTCACCTCAGCAAGTCCCGCCTCGGCCAGCGCTCCGTCCATTCGTGCCATTGCCCGTTTGATAAGATCAGCGCTCGTGCCCTGGATCGGTGCATTGATCGCGGCACGCTCTGCCCCGCCGCGGATCGAGGGGTTGGGCGAGCGGATGTTGGGCTCGAAATGCGTCTTTCGCCCGAACAACGTCTTGGTGAATCCATGCTCGCGCGCGAAGGCGAGGGTCCCGTGGATGTAGGCACGGATCCCCGGGAAACGCTCGAAATAGCGATCGATGATCGCCTTGCCCTCGTCCTTGGAGACTCCCAAGCGTCCGGCGAGGCCCCAGGAGGAGATGCCGTAAAGGATGGCGAAATTGACCGTCTTGGCCTTGTTGCGCGTGTCGCGGTCGACGGTGCCGAACAATTCTTCGGCGGTGATATTGTGAATGTCGGCGCCGGCGCGGAACGCCTCCTTGAGCTGCGGCACGTCCGCCATGTGCGCAGCGAGCCTCAGCTCGATCTGGCTATAGTCGGCCGACAGCAGCACATGGCCGGGGTCCGCGACGAAGGCATCGCGGATCTTTCGCCCAACCTCGGTTCGGATTGGGATGTTCTGCAGGTTAGGGTCATTGGACGACAGCCGTCCGGTCTGGGCCCCGGTCAAGCTGAAGCTGGTGTGCACCCGCATGGTCTCGGGATTGATCACCGCCTGCAGCGCGTCGGTATAGGTCGAGCGGAGCTTCGTCAGCTGGCGCCAGTCGAGGACCAGCCGAGCGCAGTCGACGCCCTCTGCAGCAAGTCGCTCGAGCTCGTTGACGTCAGTTGAATATTGGCCGCTCTTTCCCTTCCGGCCGCCCTTGAGGCCGAGACGGCCGTAGAGCACTTCGCCCAGCTGCTGCGGTGATCCAATGGTGAAAGGACCGCATGCCGCTTCGTAGATCTTCTCCTCGAGCGCCTGGATATCCCGCGAGAATTCAGCCGAGAGCCGTGCGAGATAGTCGCGGTCGACCTTGATCCCGCGTCGCTCCATCCGTCCAATGACGCCGACCAGTGGCTTGTCGACCCGCTCGTAGACGCGCGTGACATTCTCCTGCGCCAGCCGCGGCTTCAATCGCAGCCACAGCCTCAGACAAATGTCTGCATCCTCGCCGGCATATTCGGTCGCTGGTCCAAGCGGCACCTTGTCGAACGTGATCTGCTTCGCGCCGGTCCCGCACAGCTGCTTGAAGGGGATGCATTCATGGTCGAAATGCAGCTTGGCGAGCTCTTCGAGGCCGTGACCGAAGCTCCGGCCGGCATCGAGATCGAAACTGATGACCATCGTGTCGTCCACTGGAGCGACGTCGATGCCGACCTTGTGGAACATCACCCAATCATATTTGAAATTGTGCCCGATCTTGAGGATCGCCGGGTCTTCGAGCAGCGGCTTAAGCTTCTTGAGGACCAGCTCTTCCGAAAGCTGATTGGGGGCGTCTGAGTAGAGATCTGCGCCGCTGTGCCCGACCGGAATGTAGCAGGCCCTGTTGGGGCCAGTCGCAAGGCTGACGCCAGCGAGCTTGGCGATAATGCAGTCGATGCAATCGGTCTCGGTATCAAGCGCAAGATAGCCCTGCGCCTTCGCTTCAGCGATCCAGCGATCGAGCGCGGCCTCTTCGGTTATGGTCTCGTAGCTGGACCGGTCAACTTCGATCTGCTCGGCCGGGGCGGGGCCGGACGGCCGTTTCGATTCGAGTGCCGCCATGACGTCATTGATGCCGCCGCCGCTGCTGCTTCGGCCCTGCGCCGGCCCGCCGCCGTTCAGGCGATTGAGGAGCGACTTAAAACCCTGGTCTTCAAGAAATTCCCTCAGCGGTTCGGGCGGAATGCCCTTGAGCGCGAGTGCATCGAGCGGCTCGGGCAGCTTGGAATCGCAAACCAGCCGGACGAGCTCGCGCGAAAGGCGCGCATTGCCGGCATGTTCGATCAGTGATTGTTTGAGCTTTGGTTTGCTGATCTGGTCAACCGACGCAAGCACGGTTTCGAGATCGCCGAATTGCTGGATCAGCTGCGAAGCGGTCTTGGGCCCAATTCCGGGCACCCCCGGAACATTGTCGACGCTATCGCCCATCAGCGCGAGCACGTCGCCGACCTTCTCCGGGGGCACTCCGAACTTCTCCAGCACCTCGGTCCGGCCGATCCGACGATCGTTCATCGTATCGAGCATGTCGATCCCGGCATCCTCGTCGATCAGCTGCATCAGATCCTTGTC
>CBJLMA010000116.1:0-5285 GCA_966424035.1 uncultured Sphingomonas sp.
AGAGAAACCACGGCCCCGACGGTCAGCCGCGGTGCGCACCGGCACACCGGCGGTTGGCGTGCTCGCTTTGGTCCTGGCGGTCGCTGGATTGTGGGTAGTTCGAGCCTTCCTTCTCCAGATTGCGTTCGCGGTAATCCTCGCGGTTGCGGTCTGGCCGCTCTATCGGAGTCTGGAGCGCCGGCCAGTTCGGCCGGAGCTTCGCTTCGTTCTCCCACTCACCTTTACATTGGCCGTCGGCGCAATTCTTTTTCTTCCTTTCGTCGTGCTCGCCGGTGAAGCCATCAGCGACAGCAGCGCGATCGCGGGATGGGTTTTGCATGCGAGTCGGAGCGGTGTCCCGACGCCCGAGTGGCTCGGTTCCATTCCCGGCGGCGGCCATTGGCTCATCTTGTGGTGGGAGCAGAATCTCGCCGATCCGCACTCTCCCCAATTTCTGTTGAGCCGCATCGACGCCGAAGCCGTTGCCCGATGGGTCGCTTGGGCTGCCGGAAACCTGCTTTCCTGGGCGATATTCATCCTCGTGACGCTCCTGGCGCTATTCGTCACCCTGCGGGACGCAAATCGCGCCGCCGAAAGCGTCTGTCGACTGGCGCACCGGCTCTACGGTTCTTTTGGCGAGCGCTTCATCATCCGTCTCGCGGAGGCAGTCCGGGGTGCGGTCAATGGAACGATTGTCGTCGCCTTCGGTGAAGGGCTATTGATCGGCGTCGGCTACGCTGTGACTGGGCTTGCGCACCCGCTTGCTTTCACGGTCGTAACCATCGGCTTCGCGCTGGTTCCGTTCGGAGCGTGGGCGGCTTTCGGCGTCGCTTCGCTGGTGCTCCTGCTCGGCGGTCATGCGATCTTCGGCGCGTCGCTCTTCGGCTACGGGAGCGCAGTCATGCTTAGCGGAGACAATCTCGTCCAGCCGACGCTGATCGGCAACTCGATCCGTCTGCCGTTCCTGTGGACCTTCGTCGGGATTTTCGGAGGCATGTACAGTTTCGGGTTTGTCGGACTTTTCATCGGCCCGGCCGTGATGGCGGCCATCTATCTTCTGTGGAGCGAGTGGGAGGGCGCCGACCCGCCGCGTGCACATCGGACGAAATGAATTCGATTCTGGGCTTGCCTTCGCGCTACAAATGTAGAATGCTACAAATGTAGCGTGCCGAGTCGGCTCGTGCATCCAATGGGGTTGCAATGTTAAGCAAGCTTCCGCCGCGCGAACGCCAAATAGTGGATGTCCTATATGAGCGAGGCGCGCTTCCAGTGACCGAGATCTGCGATGCGTTGCCGGTCCAGCTGAGCGGCTCGGCCGTTCGGGCGATGCTTAAGCGACTCGAGGACAAAGGCTATGTGACTCGTAGCGAGTCGGAACGTGGATATCTCTATAGCCCCGCCGTGTCCGGCACCGTCGCCAAGAAATCGGCGTTGAGCGAGATTGTCCGAGTTTTCTTCAATGGTTCGGCGGCGAGCGCGGCGAGCGCCCTGCTGGGTATGTCCGACAAGCTCAAGGAAGATGAGTTGAACGAGCTCGAGCAAATGATCGCCCGGGCGCGCAAGGCGAAGGACGGCGATCAATGAGCGTCCTCGTCCAGATCGCGGTCAAGTCGCTGCTGATCGCCGGGCTGACGCTCGGCCTGCTCCAGCTGACGAAGCGCCGCTCTGCCGCCGAGCGCTCGTGGGTCGCGCATGTCGGCCTGCTCGCGCTGATGATCGTGGCCTTCGCCCCGCTGGTGCTGCCGAACTGGACCGTCGAGGCCCCTGCCCTGCTCGGCCAGGCGCCGGCGGTTGAGACGGAGCAGGTTCAGCTGCCCCCACCGCAAATCACAGCGGAACTGACCGAGCAGGCCCGCTCCACCATTCACTTTTCGGCGAATGGTCGCGTTCGCCCAGACAGGCTGGGGCCGGAGCTAATTACTCCAGCCGCCGCGGCAACCGCCGCCTACGCCCTCCCTGCGGCGATCCTGCTGTTCGTCACCTTCCTCGCCCTCGCCCGACTGATCGCGCTCCGCGCCCGCGCCGACGTGTTGGTCGACGGCCATTGGCTAAGTGCCCTGGCCCGCGCACAGCGCCGGATGGGCTTCAAGCATGGCACTGCCTTGCTCACCAGCGACGACCTCTCTTCGCCTATCAGCTGGGGCCTGATACGCCCGGTGATCCTCCTCAACAGCCGCGCGGTCGAGGCGTCGGCCGAAGCAGAGGCGATCATCGCTCATGAGCTGGCGCACGTCGCGCGCATGGACTGGGCCAAGCTGCTGCTTGCTCGCGTCGCGACCGCGCTCTTCTGGTTCAACCCCCTGGTGTGGCTGCTCGCCCGCGAAGCTCACCAGCTGCGCGAGGAAGCGGCGGACGATGCGGTGCTCGCCTCCGACGTGGCCGAGACGGACTATGCTCAGTTGCTGGTTGGGGTCGCGCGGCACGAGTGCCCTGGGCTGCTGCTCGGCGCGCATGGCGTCGCGCCGTCGAAAAGCTCGCTCGCCCGGCGCGTGGCGCGAGTGCTGGACCCGAGCTCTGTGCGTGGACCCGCTGCCCGCCCCTTCGCGCTCGGCGTGCTTCTTGGCGCCGTTCTAGTCGCCGCTCCGCTTTCTCACCTGACCCTGACGCCTGGAGGACCGCAGCTGGCGAGGCCGTTGCCTGCGCCGATCGCCAAGGTGCCAACGCGCTATACTTCCAATGCGGAGATTGGTGCCCAGCCGTTCGACCTGCCGCACATCATTGCCAGCGGCGTGTCCACCTCGGTGGTCGCCGCGGCCGCTGCCGTCTCCAAGGCCGACGCTGAGCAGATGTCCCCTGTCGGCGCGCACGACCAGGCATTGCAGCACGCCGCAGCAGCACGCGAGAAAGCACTGCAGCGAGCTGCGACGGCGCGCGAAGAGGCGCTCCAGCGGGCGCAGGCGGTCAGCGACCGCGTACGCGACCAGGTCGCCTATGGCGGAAAAGACTATGCGATGCGCGTGGCTGGCGTGACGCCAGACTATGTCGCAAGGATTCGTGCCGCGGCACCACAGCTGGCGCGAAACAGCGATGAACAGTTCGCGTCGCTCAAGGCGGTGGGAGTGACTCCTGGCTATGTTCAGGACCTGGCGAACGCCGGACTGCGCAATTTGTCGCTCAACGATCTCGTCGAGGCGCGCTCGATGGGCCTCACTGGCGAATATGTGCGGAGCGTGGCGGCCGCTGGACTCCGCGCCGACGTCGGAGAGCTGATCAAGTTCCGTACCCTCGGAATCACACCTGAGAGGATCTCTCACGCGCGGCAGGCAGGGGCGACCACCACCAGGCAGATTTTCGACATGGCATTCACCGGCGGTTTCGGACGCCAGGGCTGGCCGTTCGACGCTCGGCTGCCCAGTTCGCCAAGGCCGCCGCATACGGCTCGCCCCGCGGCTTGGCCGCCCGACTGGAAAGTCCCCGAACCCGGCGGCTGATGTTCCTCGCCAGCTGACCTGATCACCGACTGACTGACGAGATTTCGAAGCGCCTGTCCCAGGCGAACAGGCGAACTTTGCCTCCAGAAGGAGAACAACAATGAAGCAGTTTCTCGCCGCTTTCCTTCCGTTGCTCTGTGCGTCGCTTATCGACTCGAGCGCCTGCACTGCGGCACCGGACGACGCAGCGATCCGCCTCGTGCCCTATGGCGATCTCGATCTCTCCACGCACAGCGGCCGCAAAACTCTCGATCGCCGGATCGAATGGACGCTCTATCAGGTCTGCCTCGATCTTCACCGATACTCATCAGCCGGTGTGATCGACGGCGGCTGCGAGAGAGATGGGAGGCTCGCTGCGCGTCGTCAGGTGGCAATCGCAATCGCGCACCAGAAATCGAACAAACTGAAGAGCCGGCCTCAAGCTTCGATCCAAATTCCGGAGACGCCCTCCAATCGGTGATTATTGGGCCGAGGCCTTCGGCTGAACATCCAAGGAGACTGAACCATGAATCGTTATCTTGCTCTCTTGGTGCTCATCTTAGCGACTGTAAGCGTGTCCTCTGCCTGCATCGCGCAGCCGGCTGACTGGGTGCACTTCACGCTGGAACCAGAGCGCGGCAATTCCGCGAAGATCCACGCCAGCTTTCGCAAGGAAAGTCGCGGCCACGGTGACAATGATTGGTCGACCGGCTTCGCTCCTTCGGAGCTCGTCGGACTCGACGTGCCTTCCTTTCGTGGGGCCGGCACGCGCCCGCTCCGCTTCACCATAAGCCGCGAAGCCGGACACCTGGATTGCTCCGGCAACGGGGGCAGCAGCTACGCCAGCGGAAACTGCAGCTTCACTGCGGATCCGCGTTTCACCCAGCTGCTGATAAGCCGCGGAATCGGCCGGCCGACCGAGGAGCAGTCCTTCGGGCTGATGGCAGTCAATGCACGCCGCGAAGTCATCGAAGCGGTTGTTGCGGCGCACTATCCAACGCCGACCATCGACAATCTGATGGCGCTCTCTGCACTCGGTGTTGACGGACGCTACATCACCGAGATGTCGCACTCGGGATACCGGCCGCAGACGATCCAGAAGCTGATCGAGTTCAAGGCGTTGGGAATCACTCCCCAATGGATCGGCGGCTTTGCCCGGATCGGATACGCCAACTTACCCGGCGACGGACTGGTCCAGCTTCGCGCGTTGGGCGTCACGCCTGATTTCATCGAAGGCTTCAGGCACATCGGCTACGGCGACCTGCCGGTCAACACGCTCGTCGAGCTCAAGTCGCTCGACATTACGCCAGAGTTCGTCCGGTCGGTCGCCCAACCGGGTTCCCCTGTGCCGCCGACAAATGAGCTGGTCCAGCTCAAGCTGTTCGGCAGACGCCGCTGAACTCTTGTGTCGGCTACCCGTCGTTTGTGATCAGCGGAGTGGCTTTGGTCGAATCGTTGGCCGATTGATCGAACCCGGATCGCGTTGAGCTGCTGGCATCGCTTAGCGGCCAGTCCACAAACAAAAGGGAATATCCGTGAACCACTCGCTCTGGCTCGCAACGGCCGGACTGGCGGCGCTCGCGCTCGGAAATGGTGCGGCCGCGCAGAGCGCGCCGACGACGAGCGCAGCGCCGGCGAAGACCAGCCGGACGACGTCTTATGATGCAGCGTTCTTCGCACAATATGCACCGCGCACCGCGCTCGACATTGTTCAGCGCGTGCCCGGATTCACGCTCGATCTTGGAGCTACGCAGACCAATCTCGGCACCATCGACGTTCGCGGCTTTGCGGGAACGGCCGGGAATGTCGTGATCAACGGGTCTCGGCCAAGCACGAAGGCTGAAACGGTGGATGTAACGCTTGCACGAATTCCGGCACAGCAGGTCATTCGCGTCG
>CBJLMA010000117.1:0-5251 GCA_966424035.1 uncultured Sphingomonas sp.
CGGCCGGAGCCTCGAGCCGGGCTTCGGCGAGAACCGCTGCGATTGCCGAACGATATTCCGCATCGAACTCACGCGGATCGGGCGCAATTCCACGATCGATCGCCGCCTGCAGAGTCTCGTCGACCTCGAAGAGCTCGGGGATGAAGCGCCAATTCCAGTCGAGACCGTCCGCCATCCGCCGCGCGCTCTCCTCGGTGCCGTCGCCGAGGCGGACCGTCCATTCGTTGGCGAGCTCGCGATGATAAGCGGTCTCCTTCACCGCCTTGTGGGCGAATTCACGGAGAAACTGGTCTGACGATTGGGTCAGCCGCTGCAAGAGCAAGTGCTGCCACGTCGTGTACAGCAGGTGCCGCGCAATGGTTTGAGCGAAGTCGCCGTTGGGCTGCTCGACGAGGAGGCAGTTGCGAAAATCGAGCACGTCACGATGGAAGGCAAGCAGGTCGCCGTCGCCGGCTTCGGACAGCAGCAGCGTGGCCTGTCCGATCAGGTCGAGCGCAAGGTTCGCGAGACTGATATCGACCTCGAGCACGGGGCCGTGTCCGCACCATTCGCTGAGCCGCTGCCCAAGCACCAGCGCGTCATCACCGAGTCGCAATAGGTAATCGGCGCGGACTTCGTCGGCCTGATCGATGGTCGATGTCGACGCCATCAGATCCAGCCGACGCAGTAAGGCTCCGGCTGCATATCCACCGGGCCTTCGGTCACGCCCGGCGGCTGGAAGCGTTTTTTGAAGGTGAACGCTTGGGCAGTCGGCCCGAAGCGGTCGATGTGCCACAGGCGCGACAGGCCGTCATTGACGGTCGGCGTCGTCCCGGCCTCAATCCACCACAGCGCCTGGAACGCGCCGTCGAAGCGCTCGAAGAACTCGCGGCGGCGCACCATCACTTCGGTATGCGTACTGCGGTAGACGAAGTGGAACAGCGATTCGGCGTCCTTCCAGACGGACATGTTGGCAATCAGAAGCGGGTCGGCCGTGGGCTGCAGATCGGTTGCGTTATTGCCCTCACCTTTCAGGCGCCAGACGAAACCGGAGCTGTTTTCGGCGAGCTCATTCACGCGGTCGAGCGCATCGAAGAAGGGCTGGACGCGCGGGTCGCCATAAGGAGCGACCAGACGTCCGATATTGATTTGCGCGAGATGCCAGCCGGAAGTCATGCCCCTCCCCAATTTTCTCAGATGTGCTTCACTTCGTCCGGAATGTCGTAGAAGGTCGGGTGGCGGTAGATCTTGCTTTCGGCAGGTTCGAACAACTCGCCTGCCTGATCGGGGTCGGATGCCACGATCTCAGCCGATGGCACAACCCATAGGCTCACCCCTTCCATCCGACGCGTGTAGGTGTCGCGCGCGTGGGCGAGCGCGAGCTTGCCGTCAGGAGCATGAACGCTGCCGACGTGGCGATGCGACAAGCCGCCCTTGACGCGGACGAAGACCTCCCACAGCGGCCAGTCACTGCTCACGCCGCCTTCCTCGCTCGCCGTTTCGCCTCGTGCGCAGCGGCGGCCTCGCGGACCCAGGCCCCATCCTCCCAAGCCTCCCGGCGCGCTTTCATCCGCTCCTTGGCGACCGGGCCTTCGCCGCGGACGACCGCGTAAAACTCCTCCCAGTCGAGCTCGCCGAAATCGTAGCCGCCCTTCTGCTCGTTCCATTTCAGCTCTCGGTCAGGGACCTTCAGGCCGAGGAAATCCGCCTGCGGGACGGTGATGTCGACGAACTTCTGGCGAAGCTCGTCGTTGGTCTCGCGCTTGATCCGCCAGCGCATCGACTGCGCGGTATTGGGGCTGTCCGCGTCCGGCGGGCCGAACATCATCAGGCTCGGCCACCACCAGCGATTGAGCGCATCCTGAGCCATCCGCTTCTGCTCGGGCGTACCGTTCGCAAGCGCCATCATGATTTCATAGCCCTGGCGCTGATGGAAACTCTCTTCCTTGCAGATGCGGACCATGGCGCGGGCGTAGGGACCGTAGCTGGTGCGCTGCAGCGGAACCTGGTTCATGATCGCCGCGCCGTCGACGAGCCAGCCGATCGCGCCGATATCCGCCCAGGTCAGCGTCGGATAATTGAAGATGGTCGAGTATTTCGCCTTGCCCGAGTGCAGCGCCTCGATCATCTCCTCGCGGCTGGTTCCGAGCGTCTCTGCCGCACAGTAGAGATAGAGGCCGTGACCCGCCTCGTCCTGCACCTTGGCGAGCAGGACCGCCTTGCGCCGCAGCGACGGCGCCCGCGTGATCCAATTGCCCTCGGGGAGCATGCCGACGATTTCGCTGTGGGCGTGCTGGCTGATCTGACGCGTGAGCGTCCGTCGATAGGCTTCGGGCATCCAGTCCTTGGGCTCGATGAACTCGTCGGCCGCGACGCGTGCCTCGAACGCCTCGAGCAGCTCGGGATCTTCGAGATTCTCGATCTTCGCCGTCTTCTGCAGCTCGGTCGTGTACATGCGATGGATGTAGCCTCTGGCGCGTCGCGGTTCAAATGACCTCGAATGGACCAAAGGTAGTCCGAGTGGTCTTCGGCGGCCTTGCTCCTTGAGGCGAACCCAACTCCAATTCCGGCGTTTCGATCACGAAGGAGGCGCCGATGGCGACCAACACGGCTCCGGACATCAGACTCGTGCCACTGCCAATGCACAATTGGCGGTGGTTCATGCTTCGCGGTGTGCTCGCACTGGTGCTCGGCGTGGCTGCGGTCATTTTCCCGCTCAGTGCGATCTTTGCCTTCACAATGATCTTCGCCGCCTACGCATTCATCGACGGGGTGGCCGCGCTTGCGGCCGGCATTCACGGCGCTCGCGCGCATGAGCGCTGGGGCGCGCTGATCTTCTATGGTCTGATAGGAATTCTCGTCGGCATCATCTTCCTCGTGATGCCGATCGTTGCGACAGTGACCTATGCGTATCTGAGCATTGCGCTGCTCGCATTCTGGTCGATTGTCACGGGCATTCTGGAAACAGCAGCGGCTATTCGCCTCAGGCGCGAAGTCGAGGGTGAGTGGCTGCTCGGAATCTCCGGTGCGGTTTCATTCTTGCTCGGAATCGGCATCCTGGTGGTGGTTCTGCCCTATCCGGCCGCAACGATCCTTTCCGCCGCCTGGCTGATCGCCATCTTCGCGTTCGCAAGCGGAATCGTGCTCGTAGTCCAGGCGTTCAGACTGAAGAAAAGGGCGCCTCGATGACGGCGCCTCCAATCGCTCGCGAATAGCCGGTGAACTCGGCGACGAGGCGACCGTCTGCCGTGTGGACCGCAACGCGGGTCACCCCGCTTCGGCGGACGCTCGCTACTTCTTCAGCTTCAGCGATCAGCATGTCGCCCTCAGTCGCGCTACCGAGAAAAATGATCGACGCCTGCGCCGCCACCGTCTTCTCGTTCCGGCCGTTGCAGACATAAGCGAAGGCCGTATCAGCGAGCGCGAAGACCATCCCCCCATGCACCATGCCGTGCCCGTTCAACATGTCGGGACGCACTTTCATCGACAGGCGCGCATAGCCGGCCCGGACATGCTCGATCACGATCCCCAGCGCGGGTCCGGTGCCTTCGGCGGTGAACATTTGACTGGCGACTCGTCTCGCAAGATCGTCGGCGTCCATGGTCATCAGCTTAGCCGCTCGTCACTCACCTCCAAATGTCAGCCACGCGACTTTTCATATGTGAACGGTAACATCACGTTAACAGGTTCCGGGTGAACAAGCATTGGGGAGACTTGCACGTGCGATTCATTCGACCAGTTCTGCAGCATCTTGCTTCGGTCGAAACGATCGTCGCGGTGGCCATTGCCGCAACGCTCCTCGCAGTTGCTTACCGGGAGCCGCTCACTCGCCAGACGCTGGAATTGTCCGCAGATGATGCGGGTAAGCGCTACTACGGCTACGTTTTCGACGATAGAGCGAACGGAGGCACCTCCGTCGGCGATTATGTGGCAGCACGTCCGCTGACATGGATCTGCACGCTTCGCTCAACCTACCAATGGCCCTATTGCGGGTTTGGGGTGACTTTCGAAGTCCTGGGCAAGGGAAGAGGCGTGGACCTCAGCGGTTATCAGCGCATCAATTTGCACATCAGCTACCACGGCTCCAGAAGACAGATCCGGTTCATCCTGAAGGACCATGATCCGCGCTACCAATCGCTGCCGGATGCACAAGATAAGGTCAACCAGGCAAATCTCGGGATCTCGGATGGCGCGCAAACGATCGCACTGACGCTGAACGATCTTGCAGTCTCGGACCGGTGGAAGGATGCAACAAACGCCCCGGCCGAGCTCGCGCGACCGTCGTTCCACAATATCGTGGCAATGGAGATCCTCACCGGAGCCGATGGGAAGCTCGGCCGTCAGCAATTCCGCATCGATCGGGTCACCTTCGAACGGTACCTCGTCAGCACCGAAACCTGGTATGGCGGAATTGCCGTCATCTGGATGGTGCTGATCGGCTCGCTGCTGCTCTATCGTCGCCGCTACATCGCGCGCATGAAGCGCTCCTCAGAGATCGCGCTGCGCGAGAGCGAGCGGCTCTATCGAACTATCCTCGAAACCAGCACCGACTGCATCATCCTGTTCAATGCACGCGGTCAGTTCGAGTTCATCAATTCGTCGGGCCAGATTGCCCTCGAGCTTCCACCGATCAAGGAATTGCGAGGCAGGCACTGGACCGAATTCTGGAACGGCAAAGTGGGCGTCGCAATCGGCGATGCAATCGGTCGCGCAATCGAGGGAGAGTCGGTGCGGCTGTACGGCCCTGGACCTACGGCGAAGGGCACGCAGCGGTGGTGGGATGCAGTGACCCTGCCGGTGTTCGATGAGTGCGGATTGATGAAAGGTGTTCTTTCCGTCTCGCGTGACGTAACCGTTGAGCGCGAGCGCTCCGAGCAGTTGAAGTGGGCGAGCGAGCATGACGCGCTGACCGAACTTCCGAACCGTCGTGCATTCCAGTCGCGCCTACAGGCAGCTACGCTGCGCGCAATGGAGGCCGGCGAAAAGATCGGCCTTCTCCTCATCGACCTCGATCACTTCAAGCATGTCAATGATTCGCTGGGCCACAGCGCGGGCGACGATCTGCTGAGAGCAGTCGCGAAGCGACTTCGCAAAGGCGTGCGCCAAAGCGATTTCGTCGCCCGCATCGGCGGCGACGAATTCGCGATCATCCTCGAAGATTCGGCGTCGGAGGACGTGCTCTTGAATGTCGGAAAGCAACTGCTTTCGAAGATGCAGGCGCCGATGCGCGCCGGCGGCCGGGCGGTCAGCGCCGGAGCAAGCATTGGCGGCG
>CBJLMA010000118.1:0-5191 GCA_966424035.1 uncultured Sphingomonas sp.
GTCTAGCGACCGAGCATCGTCTCCGGTCTGACCAGCCGGTCGAAGGTTTCCTCGTCCACCAGAGCGAGTTCGAGGCCGGCCTCCTTGAGCGTCAGTCCCTTCTTGTGCGCATGCTTGGCGATAGCCGCAGCGTTGTCGTAGCCAATTTCGGGCGCAAGCGCGGTGACCAGCATCAGCGAGCGATTCATCAGCTCGGCGATCCTTTTTTCATCGGGCCTGGTGCCGTCGAGCATGCGCTGCGTGAAGCTTTCCATGCCCGTCGCCAGGAGGTTGATCGAGCGTATGACGTTCGCGCCGATCATCGGCTTGAAGACGTTGAGCTCCATGTGGCCCTGCATTCCGCCGATGGTGACCGCCACGTGATTGCCCGCAACCTGGGCTGCGACCATGGTCAGCATCTCGGCCTGGGTCGGATTGACCTTGCCGGGCATGATCGAGCTGCCTGGTTCATTTTCCGGAAGCCTGAGCTCGCCAAGGCCGCACCGCGGACCCGAACCGAGGAGGCGAATGTCATTGGCAATCTTGGTGCAGGCGGTGGCGATGACGTTCAAGATTCCCGACAGCTCGACCATCGTGTCATGTGCGGCAAGCTCGGCGAACTTGTTGGGCGCCGAGGTGAAGGGCAGCTGGGTAAGTTTCGATACTTCTTTGGCAAACTCCTCGGCAAAACCCCTGGGTGCGTTGAGACCGGTGCCGACTGCAGTTCCGCCCTGCGCCAGGCGCATCAGCCGTGGAAGCACGCTCTCGACCCGGGCGATGCAGTCCTCGACCTGGGCCGCATAGCCTGAAAATTCCTGGCCCAGGCTTAGAGGAGTCGCATCCTGAAGATGGGTGCGCCCGATCTTGACGATCGAATCCCACCGCTTCGCCTGGTCGGCGAGCCGCTCATGGATTGTCTTGAGCGCTGGAAGCAGCTTCATGTGCACTGCTCGCGCCGCAGCGATATGCATCGCTGTCGGAAAGCTGTCGTTGGACGACTGGCTCTTGTTGACATGATCGTTGGGATGGACCGGCGACTTGCCGCCGCGCTTGCCGGTCAGGATCTCGTTGGCACGCCCGGCAATCACTTCATTGGCGTTCATGTTGGACTGGGTGCCGGATCCAGTCTGCCAGATCACCAGCGGGAATTGGCTGTCGAGATCGCCGCGCGCCACTTCGCCGGCGGCCTGCTGGATCACTTCGGCGATCTTCGGGTCGAGCCCCCCGAGGCGCGCATTCACCCGCGCCGCCGCCTGCTTGATGAAGCCGAGCGCATGGACGATCTCGAGCGGCATCTGCTCCCGGGGTCCGAAGGGAAAATTGCCGATCGAGCGTTCGGTTTGCGCTCCCCAATAGGCGTCGCCAGGGACTTCGATTGGACCGAAGCTGTCGGTCTCGGTGCGGCTGTTGCTGGACATTCCTCTTTCTTCCGCCTTGCTGAACCTGGTCCAGCATCGATTTTCAATGTCGGGCGCACTGCTCGAAAACAGGCCCTGAAACAAGTGAGGCGGCCGCCGGCTGCGGAGACTTTGATGCCAAGCTGCACCCGAGGGCGTGCGCGTCGAACTGCCGCTCCGCCTGCCGCCCACCGACAGGCTCACGCAGATCACTTCTTTCTTGTGAAATCCACGCTGACGACGTTCGACCCATCATCCTTTTTGGGTTCCACCGAGGCTTGCTCGGGGTCGTTCTCGGCCGCCTCATGCTCCTCGGCGGGCTCTTCCTCCGCATTGGCATGGAAGGTCAGCGCGAATTCGACTGCCGGATCGTGGAACTGGGTGACTGCAGCGAAGGGGACATGCAGTGTCGCTGGAACTCCGCCGAACGAAAGGCCGACGGTGAAGCTGTCATCCTCGACCTTCAAATCCCAAAAACGGTGCTGGATGACGATCGTCATCTCGTCCGGGAAACGCTCGAGCAGATGCTTGGGGATAGATACTCCGGGCATCCTCGTCTTGAAGGTAATGTAGAAATGGTGGTCGCCAGGCAGCCCGCCCGACTGCTCGACCTCGCCAAGCACGCGGCCGACTACCGCGCGAAGCGCGTCCTGCACGATCTCATCGTACGGGATCAGGCTCTCGGGGGTCTCGTCACTCATTCCTTTGTGGTAGCGGGCGGACGTGCCCGGTCAAGCGGAGTCGTGCTGATGCCCATCGACGCAACCCAACCCTATGACAAAAATAACATTTTCGCGCGGATCCTGGCGGGTGAGATCCCTTCGAAGAAGGTCTATGAGGACGAGCATGTGCTCGCCTTCCACGACATCAACCCGCTGGCGCCGACGCATATTCTGGTGATTCCGAAAGGGCCATACGTCTCCTGGGACGACTTTTCGGCCAAAGCTTCGGATGCTGAAATCGCCGGATTCGTGCGGGCCGTCGGAAGAATCGCGCGCGATCAAGGGCTGGTGGAGAGTGGCTATCGCCTGCTCGCCAATACGGGCGTGAACTCGCACCAGGAAGTGCCGCACCTACATGTGCACATCTTCGGCGGGCGGCCGCTCGGTCCAATGCTGGCGCGTTAGCGCAAACATGAGCGACTGCTGGTCGAACAGGGATTGCCCTCTTGAGGCGAGCCGTTAGGGTCGCGGACAAGGCAAAGATTTGAGGGGATTTTCGATGGCTACTGCAGCAGACCGGCCGGGCCTATTCCGAGGACGGGTCAAGCCACTCGACGCGATCCTCGCGACGGCGGAGAAGAAGTCGCTGAAGCGTTCGCTGGGCGCATTCCAGCTGACTTTGCTCGGAATCGGTGCCGTCATCGGCACGGGAATCTTCGTTCTGACGGCGACGGCGGCGCAGAAGGCGGGTCCTGGCATGATGGTCAGCTTCATCGTCGCCGGCATCGTTTGTGCGCTGGCGGCGCTCTGTTATTCGGAGCTGGCCTCGATGGTCCCGGTCGCGGGCTCAGCCTACACATATTCCTACGCGGTCATGGGCGAGATCATGGCCTGGCTCGTCGGCTGGGCACTGATCCTTGAATATGCGTTGGGCGCGAGCGCGGTTGCAGTCGGCTGGTCGGGCCACGTGGTGCCGGTTCTGGACTCGATAGGCATACATTTGCCGCACGCGCTGACGGTGGGCCCGAAGATCGAATGGGGCTTCCTTCAAGGGGGTGAGGTTGGCGGCTTCGTCAACCTTCCCGCAGTGATCATCGTCGCCTTCGTGACCACCCTTTTGGTCATCGGCACCAAGGAGAGCGCAACCTTCAACGCCGTCCTGGTCTTGATCAAGGTAACGGCCCTGACGCTGTTCATCGCAGTAACGCTGCCAATGATCAGCGGCCACACCGCGCATTTCCACCCCTTCGCGCCGCGTGGCTGGGGCAGCCCATTGAGCTCTTCGGGCGCGGGCGTGCTCGGCGCGGCGGCATCGATCTTCTTCGCTTATGTCGGCTTCGATGCTGTTTCGACGGCAGCCGAGGAGACGAAGAACCCACAACGCAACGTCCCGATCGGCCTCATCGGCAGCTTGCTGATTTGTACCGTTTTCTATCTGCTGGTCGCCGGCGGCGTCATCGGTGCCTATGGTGCGCAGCCATTGATGGACCCGGCGACTGGGCTGCCGTTCAAGGAAGGCTCGCCCGAGCTTTATGCAGCGGCCGCCTGCAAGGCCGCGAGTGCTCCATTGGTTTGCTCCAAGGAAGCACTGGCTTATGTCATGAAGCAGGTCACCAATCCTTTTCTCGGTAACCTGATCGGCCTTGCCGCGACCATCGCCTTGCCGTCGGTCGTGCTGCTGATGATGTACGGACAGACGCGGGTCTTCTTCGTCATGGCCCGTGACGGCCTGCTCCCTGAGAAGTTGTCGGCAGTGCATCGTAAGTTCCGGACGCCGCATATCGTGACCATCGTCACCGGCGTTTTTGTTGCGATTGCGGCTGCATTCCTGCCGGTCGGCACCCTTGCCGATTATTCAAACGCTGGGACGCTCTTCGCGTTTGCGGCCGTATCGCTCGGGGTGATGGTGCTTCGCTTCACCGATCCCGGCCGCCCGCGGCCGTTCCGCACGCCTTTGGTGTTCATTCTCGCGCCCCTGTCGATCGCCGGCTGCCTGCTGCTGTTCTTCAGCCTGGGGATCGAGTCGAAGGAACTGTTCCTCTTCTGGACGGTCGCCGGACTCATCTTCTACTTTCTCTACGGCTACCGGAAGTCGCACATTGCACGCGGCGTCACAGAGGTGCCGGAGCTCGCGCCGGAAGCTCCTGGCTCGATCGGCGTCGCACCGATGCCCGGGGCACCGGTACCGCCGGCGGATCGGGACTAAGCGAGAAGCCGTCCGGCGAGCGCCTTGAGATCTTTCTCGGGGCGCGCGCCATAATGCTGGATGACTTCCGCGGCAGCAATCGCGCCGAGCCGCAGCGATTGCTCCAGGCTCTTTCCGCGGGCAGTCCCGAGCAGGAAGCCGGCGGCGAATAGGTCGCCAGCACCGGTGGTGTCGACCAATTCGTCGATCGGCTCAGCAGCAACATCGGCACGTTCGCCATTACGCACGGCCAGTGCCCCATCCTCGCTTCTCGTGACGACGAGCGTCTCCACCCTTGGTGCGATAGCCGCGATTGCGCTCTCCAGATGGGCAACGCCTGCCAGCGCCTCGACCTCAGCCTGATTGGCGAAGAGGATATCGATGCGGCGCCGATCGAGCAGCTGGTTGAAGCCGTCGCGGTGGCGGTCGACACAGAACATGTCGGAAAGCGTGAAAGCGACCTTGCGCCCCGCTTCGCGCGCGACCTCGATGGCGCGGACCATCGCATAACGTGGGGTTTCCGGGTCCCACAGATAGCCTTCGAGATAGAGGATCGCTGAATTGCGGATCTGCTGCTCGTCGAGCGCTTGCCTGGGCAGGTGCTGCGCAGCGCCGAGAAAGGTGTTCATCGTCCGGTGCCCATCCGGAGTGACCAGGATCATCGAGCGGGCGGTCGGCTGGCCCACGTCGGCGGCAGGAGTGATGAACTGGACTCCCGCAGCAGTGAGATCGTGCCGGTAGAAATCACCGAGCTGATCATCCGCCACCTGGCCGATGAAGCCCGCGCGGCCGCCGAGCGCAGCGACGCCTGCGGCGGTGTTGCCGGCCGAGCCGCCGCTCACCTGGTGAGCCGGCCCCATGTGCGAGTAGAGCCGCTCAGCCTCTTCGGCATCGATCAGTCGCATGGAGCCTTTGACGAGGCCCTCGGCAGTGAGGAAATCGTCGCTCGCATTGGCGATCACGTCGAC
>CBJLMA010000119.1:0-5159 GCA_966424035.1 uncultured Sphingomonas sp.
TGGCGGCCTCGTCGTCCGAGAGGTGGAAAGGCTGGGGGTCGTATTTGGCAGCGAACTCCAGCACTTCCTCGCGCGTCACTTCGTAGGATCCGAAATAGGTTTCGGCGCCGACCTCCAAGTCTTCGAAGTAGATCATTGCGCGGCTGGATAGCGGCGGCCGAGGCTTGGCGCTACGGTAGCCTCGTGGCGACCCAATCTCCAATCGGCCAATCTTCCATCGGTATGCACTGCCATCCGCGCCTGATTGAGGCTGCGATGGCACTGAACGAGAATCGTCTCGACATCGCCGAGCGGCTCCTGAAGCCGCACCTCAGGGAAGATCCGTTCGATGTCGCGGCGATCCGCATGCTTGCAGAGCTCGCGGCCAGGATCGGGCGCTGGCGCGACGCGGAAAATTTGCTTCGGCGTGCGGTCGAGCTGGCACCAGCCTGGACCGCGGCACGCGCCAATCTCGCACTGGTGCTCGGACGAATGGGTCGGCCGGCGGAAGCCATGGAACTGCTCGACGATATCTTTGCCCAGGAGCCGGAGGAAGTCGGCCACTGGAATCTCAAGGCTGCGACGCTCGGCCGACTTGGCGATTTTGAAGAGGCCATTCGCCTCTACGAAGACGTGCTCGCCAAGGCGCCAAAACAGCCACGCGTCTGGTTGAGCTACGGCCATATGCTGAAGACCGTGGGGCGGCAGGAGGCGGGAATCGCAGCTTACCGCAAGGCAATCGAGATCAAGCCTGACCTCGGCGAAGCCTGGTGGAGTCTGGCGAATCTCAAAACGATCAAGTTCGGCGATGATGACATTGCCGCAATGCAGCATGCGTTGCAGTCGTCGAAGCTGACGGACGAGGATCGGGTCCAGCTCGATTTTGCGCTTGGTAAGGCAATGCACGACGCCGGGCGCACCGATGACGCCTTTGAGCATTATTCGAGGGCCAATGCGCTTCGCCTCGAGTCTCAGCCGTACCGGCCGGGGGAGATCAGGCGGACAGTTGACCGCTCGATCGAGATCTTCACGGCGGAGCTGTTTCGCGAGTGGTCCGGCGGCTGCGAAGCGCGGGACCCGATCTTCATCGTCGGAATGCCGCGCGCCGGTTCGACCCTGATCGAGCAGATCCTCTCGTCGCACAGCCTGGTCGAAGGTACGTCCGAGCTGCCGGATATCCCCATCCTTGCGAGCCGGCGGGGGCCTTACCCCAAGTCCGTCGTGGACACGTCAGCGAATGAGCGGCGCGAGCTCGGCGAAGAATATCTGAAGCAGACCTCGGTTCAGCGCCGAACCGACCGCCCGTTCTTCATCGATAAGCTGCCGAACAATTGGCTCTACGTCCCCTTCCTTCAGCTGGTGCTCCCGAATGCCAAGATCATCGATGCGCGGCGGCACCCCCTCGGCTGCTGCTTGTCCAATTTCCGGCAGCATTTTGCGCGGGGGCAGGCATTCTCGTACGATCTCGATCATCTCGGCCGCTACTATTCCGATTACGTCCGGCTGATGGGGCACGTCGATGCTGTGCTTCCCGGCCGCGTCCACCGAGTGGTTTACGAGCGAATGGTCGACGATACCGAACAAGAGGTGCGGCGACTGCTCGATTATTGCGAGCTCGAGTTCGAGCCCCAGCTGCTTGAGTTCTACAAGACCGAGCGCGCGGTGCGCACCGCAAGCTCGGAGCAGGTCCGTCGGCCGATCTATCGTGATGCGACCGAGGAATGGCGCGCCTATGAGCCGCACCTTGGTCCGCTGAAGCGCGCGCTTGGATCCGTGCTCGACTCATATCCGAAAGCGCCCGCGACCTTCGCGCAACGGTAGACAAACAATCGTCAGGGATCGGCCCGCTAGCCGTTGACTTTCCGTAACGGCTCTGCCGCAATGCCGTCGCACAGGCGAATGGGGGCTTTCGAATGACGACTTTACGCGCGCTCTCTCTTGGGCTTCTCGCGTCGACAGCTCTTGCCACACCGGCCATCGCGCAGAATACGCAGGGTAAAGCGCCAACGGGCGCGCCGAACTCGACCGATGTCACCGCTGCGCCGCCCAAGGTGCAGCAAGCGCAGCAAGGCGTCGCGCCCGACCAGACCGAGATCATCATTACTGCGACCAAGCGCGAGGAGAACCTCCAGAACGTTCCAATCAGCGTCCAGGTGCTCGGTACCCGCCGCCTCGATCAGCTCGATATCTCGAACTTCGAGCAGTTCACCAAGCAGCTCCCATCTGTGACCTTCCTGACAGCACAGCCGGGGTTTACGACAGTCTATATGCGCGGCATCTCGGCTGCCGGAAGCGGCGCCGAGGGCAATCACTCGGGACCCCTACCGCAGGTCGGCTTCTACCTTGACGAGCAACCGATCACGACCATCGGCGGAACGCTCGACGTCCACATTTACGATATTGCCCGCATCGAGAACCTCTCCGGTCCGCAGGGTACGCTCTACGGCGCATCGAGCGAGGCGGGAACGATCCGCATCATCACCAACAAGCCGGAGCTCGGGAAGACCTATGGCCGCGTCGACGGCGAGCTCAACACGGTCGATCACGGGACCCTGGGCGGCAAGGCGGAGGGCATGATCAACCTGCCCGTCGCCCGGAACATCGCGTTCCGCGCCAGCGCCTTCTACGAGCATGACGCGGGGTTCATCGACAATATTGCGGCGTCGCGCACCTACTACGCTTCTTCGGAATCTATTCCGCCTTCGACCGTCACCAACGCCGGTCTCCCGCAGAAGAATTTCAACTATCAGGACATTTATGGCGGGCGAGCCGCGCTCAAGATCGACCTCGACGACAATTGGACTGCCGAGCCGAGCTTCATGTACCAGAAGAGCTACGCCAATGGCGTGTTCTTCTACGATCCGAAGCTCGGCGACCTTAAGATCGACCGGTTCCGTCACGAGTGGTTCAGGGACCGCTTCTGGCAGGCTGCGCTGACGCTCCAGGGCAAGATCGCCAACTTCGATGTGACCTACGCCGGTGCCTACATGGATCGGCCGAACAAGAGCATCAGCGACTATACGGATTACACCGACGCGTACGACCGCCTGTACGCGACATGCTGCGGCGGCCTCGGTTATTTCTACACGATCGATTCAGCGGGCAATTACGTATCAAACCCACAGCAGTGGATCATCGGCACGAATCATTTCAGGAAGCTCAGCCAGGAACTTCGGATCGCGTCGCCGGCCGACAACCCTTTCCGTGTCATCGCCGGTGCCTTCTTCCAGCGCCAGTCGAATGACATTCACCAGGACTATCGCGTCGACAATCTCGGCCCGCAGGTCTCGGTCAACGGATTCCCGGGCACATTGTGGCTCACACAGCAGAAGCGAGTCGACCGCGATTATGCGCTGTTCGGCGAGGCCAGTTGGGACATCCTGCCGAAAGTAACGCTGACCGGCGGCGGCCGGCTGTTCAGATATGACAACAGCCTGGTCGGATTCTTCGGCTTCGGCCGCAATCCGGGCGATGACTTCACGGATTTCCCATTCAATGCGGCGGGCAGCTCACACACCGGCGTTGCCGCCTGCTTCCTCAAGAACGGTGAAACGCTCCGGGATGCCTATCTCGCGGGCCAAGACATCGGCGCGATCGGCTTTGCGCCCGCGGTGGTCGCTGGCAGCCCGTGCACCAATCTTGGCGTCTTCTCGAACGGGACCGTGCTTCCCAAACATGCGAAGGGCAGCGGATTCACGTATCGCCTGAACGCACAGTGGAAGCCGATCAACAATGTGATGCTCTATGCAACCTGGTCGAAAGGCTTCCGTCCGGGTGGCATCAACCGCCGCGGGGATATCGGGCCGTACAACCCGGACTATCTCTACAACCTCGAGGCGGGATGGAAGACGACCTTTGGACCGCTGCGGTGGAACGGGGCGATCTATCACGAACTGTGGAAGAAGTTTCAGTTCGCCTTCCTCGGAGCAAACAGCTTCACTGAGATCCACAATGGCAGGGACGCGAGAGTCAACGGCATCGAAACGGACGTCAACTACGTCCACGGCGGTTGGACGCTCAACGCAACCGCGGCCTACACCGACGCAAAGACCAAGGGGAATATCTGCAACGTCTTCGGCGATACCGCGGCTGATTGCACCGGGGCCATCGATGACAACGGAAACCCAGACTTTATCACTGCGCCCAGTGGTACCCGGCTTCCGATCACGCCCAAGTTCAAGGGATCGGCATCTGCGCGCTACAGCTGGCCGGTCTCCGGCGACATGAAGGCGCACCTCCAAGGCGTCGTCAGCTACCAAAGTTCGGCACCATCTTCGCTGCGCACAGCCGTTCTGTTAGTCGATAATCCGGCCGCCTTCCCTGACATTGCAGCCGCCTGCGCGGCGGCCGGCGCGACCGTGCCCAACAATCTTAGCCTGCCATTGTGCAATCCCAACATCTTCCAGGGCAAGTTGCGCGCGGCGACATTGGTCGACCTGTTCGCCGGTCTCGACTGGCCGAGCTACAACCTAGAGATCTTCGCGACCAACGTCTTCGATAAGCGCAACGACCTCAGCCGCTTTACCGCCTGCGGCGGCTGCACGCGTACCCTCGTGGTACCGGGTAGACCGCGCACGATCGGCATCCGCGCCGGGGTGAAGTTCTAGCGGCGCGCCAGCTTCGCAAGGACTGGCGCTTCGCCGGCGCCCTAGTAACCCTTGCAGCGACTTGGCTGGCGATGCTGCTGTGGGGCGCGGGCTCGCTAGATCGAACCATCTATGAGGCGCTTTACGCTGGCCGCAGCCCGGCGCTGCTCCTAATCGCCCGGGTTTTCACCGCGCTCGGCGAGCCGACCGTCCTCGTCGGCGCAAGCGCCGTCTGTGCATTATGGCTGTGGCGCGTCGGCAGAGGGCGCGTCGGTCTCATGCTTCTGCTCATCGCCTTGATCGGTCGCGGCTTGAGCGAAGTACAAAAATATTCAATTGCACGGGTCCGTCCTGCGCTCGAACCGCATCTTGTAGTGGTGAAGACGAGCAGCTTTCCGAGCGGCCATGCGACGAGCTCAATGATCTTCTATTTGACGCTCGCCCTGGCGTTGACCGCCGGCACGCGTTGGAGCCGTCCGGCGGCGGCTGGGGCGGTGACCCTGTCACTACTGATCGGCACCAGCCGGGTGATGCTCGGAGTCCATTGGCCGAGCGACGTGATCGGCGGATGGGCGTTCGGCATGCTTTGGGTGC
>CBJLMA010000120.1:0-5072 GCA_966424035.1 uncultured Sphingomonas sp.
GCGAATAACAGAACGACCACCATGCAGGTGAGCAACGCCGAAAGCACCGACAGGAAGGTAGCCAAGCTGACGAGGCTCATGCGCCGGTCAAGAAGGCTTAATTCCTTAATCCAGCGGTCGTGCTCCTCGCCTCGGCTTTCGAGCAGAAGAGGCTCGATATTGCGAGAGCGATCCACGATCCGCGACAGTCGTGAAGCGCAGACATTGAGGAAGGCGCCAACGCCGCTGAGGAGGAACACCGGAGCAACGGCGTTCCGGACGATCTCGCCAACGACGTCCACGGACAGATTGGGCGCAGCCTGAACCATTCTCCGCCTTATGCACTGTTGTTGGCGAAGAGTTCCAGACCGAAGGGAAGATTCTAACCTTTGGGACTGTCCCGATCGCAACTCGCAACTTCGAGCAGGAGCAGTCCATTGACGACGAAGCTCGCTGCAAGCACCCAGGCAAAGCTCGCGATCAGCTCGCGCGTCGGACCGAACAGGCTGATGACGATCGTCGAGATCGAAAGGCCGGTGATGAGCAGCACCGCAAGCAGGAAATCCATTCCCGCCGAAATCGCCGTCCAGATCCGCACCGATCCGGTGGATTCGGTAAGTGCCCCAAGGAGGATCAGGCTGCGCACCAGCAGCCAGCCGATGATCGGCACCACTGTCGGGAAGAAATGTGTTTCGGGGTTGAGAATGAACAGCAGTCCCGCAAGCGCAGTGACTGTGCCCGCGGCCATTGCGAAGGATCGCGCTTCACGACGCAGCGAGCCGGCGACAAGCTCAATCAAGCCTGCCGCTACCAGCAGGCCGCCGACCATGTCCGAGGGAATCGTCTTTCCCGCCGGAAGCAAGGCTGCTCCAGCGCCGAGCAGGATGATCGCAAATCCGGCGACGCGCAGCGCGCGAGCCCGGTTACGGCCGGACAATTGGAGATGAGCCTGCGTTGCCACGCTCGTTTTTCGCGTCTCCTGCGCCCCGAACCCGGCTGACGGCCCCCGGTTCCAACACGCGCCTGTCACGGCGCGATCACGCGGAGTGCCTTCCTGCGAATTTGGTAATCGAGCGGAGGTTCGGCGCGGACCACTTCACCGTCGAGCGAAACTGCAAGCGACCGGCGATGGCTCGACACTCGAAGCCGTTCGACATGCTCAATCTTGACCATGTCATCCTGGCGCGCACGGTTGAACAACGCCCGGATACTCGCCGCGATGAAACCGCTGCGCGTCTTCTTGCGCATGACGAAGACGCTCAAGCTCCCTTCTTCAATGCTCTCGCGCCGGCCGGGCGCGCCGAGGTCGGTGCGATAATCATTGTTGCCGACGAACAGCAGAGGCGTGTCGACCCGCGCTTGTTGATCATTAATCGTGAGTGCCAGCCGGTGCCTGCCGAACCTCCAAAGCGTTCGCAGCGAAGCGACGATCATTGCAAGGCGCTTGCTTCGGCCCAGCCTCCTTCGCTGCAGGTCGCGGTTCACAAGCATCAGAGGATAAAGCCCGATCGCGCTATTGTTGATGAACAATCGCTCGTTCATCTGTCCAAGGTCGACCTGCCGTTGGGGGCGGCGCGCGATCAGCTGGACTGCTTCCTCGATCTTCAGCGGCAGGCCAAGATCGCGCGCGAAGTGATTGAGCGTCCCAAGTGGCAGGATGCCGAGCAGGCTCTGGGTCCCGGCAAGCGCCGAAGCCGCGACGCTGATCGTCCCGTCGCCGCCGCCAACCACAATTAACGCATCGCCGCGCTCGGCGAGAGCGCGGCAGCGGACTTCGCACTTGCCGCTCTCGAGAAACTCGACCTCTGCGTCTATACCCGCACGGGCGAAAGCCCCGGCCACGTTGTCGGCGATCGTCGGGTCGGCGCTAACGGTGCCGGCATTGGAATTTAGCAGTACGGGAACACGCGCCATCAAGGGCGCTAACGCGTCAATCGTCCTTCGCGCTGCACGCGCCGACGCGCTGCGAGTCGACGTGCATCTTCATCGACATGCCGCCGTGCTCACCGCCGGTGCCCTGGCTCGACACGTCCATCGAATAGCTGGTCGGCGTATAAGTGCCGGTCATTGCCGTGGTGCGGGTCGTGCCTTCTTCGTTGCAGACCATCTGGATGTCCATTTTGCCGCTGCCCATCGCGAAATGGGCATAATGACAGGACTTGTCCTCGCCGCCGAAGAAATCCTCCTTGGGCTTCTTCACGTCTTCAGGAGTCACGCAGTGACTGCTGGTTCGCTGCTGCCGTTCGGCCATCATTGCCTTCATACGGCCGGCCATTTCCGGAGGCATGCCCGGAATGTTCATTTCCTGGACCGTTGCCTTCGACTGCCAGAGGCCTGGCTCGATCATCCTGTCACTCGTCGTCATGCCCGACTGCTTGACGGCTTGCACCACCTGGTTGCCGGTCGCGTTGTGGAGATCGACGTCGGGCGACTTATTGCAGGCGGCCAAGGCCGCAACAGACGCAATCGCGCAATATGCAGTTTTCATGGGAGCCCCTCCTAACGCGCGGCAACATAAAGCCGTTGGTTAACCGGCGCTAGCATCGGCGCCGCGTAGGCGCGTGGAAGTCCGGCTCCTTGTTGGCGATCCAGGCGAGGAATCGACCGACGCGTGGATCGGCCCGGATCCCTGCCACACTGTCACCGAACAGCGCGAGCTCGGCATTGGAGAAGGTCCTGTGCAAGGTGCGGTGGCAGATCGGATGGATCGGCACCGTCTCCCGGCCGCGGCGGCTCTTGGGAATGGGGTGGTGATATTCGACGACGCGGCCGAGCGGACGCGAGCAGAGCCAGCAGGGAGCATTGTCGATGCTCACGCGCGACGCTTAGCAGCGCCGGCCCCGCTTCAGAACGGGCGGATGCCATCCTCCGACAGGAAATCCAGCAGCGCCTTCTCCATCGGATCGCGCGCTCCGTCGGCTGCGAACAGGCGCATCAGCCAGTCCGTCTCTCCAGGCGTGACCTCGGCATCGGCTGCGACCGCGCGTTCGTGATCGGAAATCTTCCTTGCCTGGTCCTCGCCGAACAGGGATTCCCGGACCTCTTCAGAAGAGGCCGGATGTCCCATCCGCGACAGGAAGCCCAGCGCATCCGGCTTGCGGACCTGCTCCAGCCGGATCTCCTCGGCCGGCGACGGTGGCACGTAATTCTGATGAGCCATCAGGTAGTTGGCGACCCCCTGGACGAAGAGACGCTGCCAATCGGCCGAATTGTCGGCGCCCAGCGTCGCATCCTTCAGGCGGAACAGCATTTCGGCTTCGGCGGCGCTGACCTTGGCCGGCCCGTCACCTGCCGGAGCGAAGATCAGCCGGCGCAGCAGCGCGACCTCCGCGTCGTCGATCCGGCCTGGTGCGATCGGTCCGCCGCGCCTGGTCGCTCCGCTGCCGGTGAGGACCGTGCGCTCGATTTCCGCAAGGGCAAAGCGGCGTAGCGATTCGGCCGCATAATCCGCGCGCTCCAGCAGCTTGACGATCAGCTCGAGCTCGGCGTGGGTGTCGATCCGTCCATCGCGCTGGATATGGTCAATCAGCCAATGTGCTTCGTCATCGCTCACATAGCCGCGCGGCTCGCCCCGCGAGAGCACGAAGTCACACAGCGCCTCGACGAAGAAGTCGGTCCACTCGTTGCTCGGCGCGGCCGAATCATTGAGTTCGAAAAGCTGCGCCGCCTCGTCTGGCGACACCGAGCCATCGGACCAGACGCGGGCGCGCAGTCTCAGCACCTCTTCGCCGCTGATCGGCTTGCGGTCGTCAAACGCGCCGGGCTGCGCGGACGGGTCGAACGTCATGGCTTCCCCCTCAGTTGGGATATGACGCGCTTTGTAAACCCACGCACTTAACAGGCTATTACGGCGCCGACAGCGCCATGGCGGGGTGAAGCAGGCGGCCCTATATCGCGGCGATGGCGATTCAAATCCGCACTTCGCTGGCCGAGCCCGAAACCGCCGACACTTTCGTGCCGCACAAGCCGGCGCGGCCGGAGAAGGCCGAGGGCGGCAAGCAATTCAAGCTTGTCTCGGATTACGAGCCGGCAGGCGACCAACCGCAGGCGATCGCAGAGCTCGTCGAAGCTGCTAACAATGGCGAAGTGAGCCAGGTCCTCTTGGGAGTCACCGGCTCGGGCAAGACCTTTACCATGGCCAAAGTCATCGAGACGCTGCAGCGGCCCGCACTGGTGATGGCACCCAACAAGATCCTCGCGGCCCAGCTCTACGGCGAGTTCAAAAGCTTCTTCCCCGAGAACGCAGTCGAATATTTCGTCAGCTATTACGATTATTATCAGCCCGAAGCGTACGTCCCGCGCACCGATACTTACATCGAGAAAGAATCGAGCGTGAACGAGGCGATCGACCGCATGCGCCACTCGGCGACGCGCTCGCTCCTCGAACGCGACGATGTCATCATCGTCGCGAGCGTATCGTGTCTCTACGGCATCGGCTCGGTCGAAACCTATTCGGCAATGACCTTCGACCTGAGGAAAGGCGGTGTCGAGGACCAGCGCGAAGTGATCCGCAAGCTCGTCGCGCTGCAATACCGGCGCAACGACCAGGCGTTCGCGCGAGGCAATTTCCGGGTGCGCGGCGACAGCCTGGAGATCTTCCCGTCGCACTATGAGGATATGGCCTGGCGCGTGTCATTCTTCGGCGACGAGATTGAGGAAATCAGCGAGTTCGATCCGCTGACCGGCAAGACCATCGCCGCACTCGAGCGCATCCGCGTCTATGCCAACTCGCACTATGTGACGCCCGGGCCGACGCTCAAGCAGGCGATGGAGGCGATCAAGCATGAGCTTGCGGAGCGCTTGAAGGAGCTGAACTCGGAAGGCCGGCTGCTGGAGGCGCAGCGGCTCGAGCAGCGCACCAATTTCGACCTTGAGATGATCGCTGCAACAGGCTCATGCGCAGGCATCGAAAATTACTCGCGCTTCCTCACCGGGCGCCTCCCCGGCGAGCCGCCGCCGACCTTGTTCGAATATCTCCCCGACAATGCTTTGCTGTTCATCGACGAATCGCATCAGACGGTGCCGCAGATCGGAGCGATGGCGCGCGGTGACCACCGGCGCAAAATCACGCTCGCCGAATATGGCTTCCGCCT
>CBJLMA010000121.1:0-5062 GCA_966424035.1 uncultured Sphingomonas sp.
TCGATGCGACCGTCGCGCTCCATCCGACAATGGCCGAAGAACTGGTGTTGATGCGGTGAATCTTCCCCCGCTATGGCGGGCGGCAGCATGCACGACGCAATCATCATCGGCGCGGGCCACAACGGCCTGACCTGCGCCCATTATCTCGCAAAGCGAGGCCTCAGGGTCGCAGTCCTTGAGGCGGCAGGCAACGTCGGCGGCGCTGCGGTGACCGACGAGTTCCTTCCTGGCTTTCGCAATTCGGCAGCGAGCTACACCGTGAGCTTGCTCCAGCCCAAGGTCATCCGCGACATGCAGCTGGAACGGCACGGCCTGAAGGTGGTGCTGCGCAAGACTGACAATTTTCTGCCCGGAGACGGCGATTATCTGCTCGCTGGTCGCGGCGGCCTGACCCGCAAGGAGATTGGGCGGCACCATAAGGGCGACGCCGAAGCCTACGACCGTTACCATCACGAGCTTGAGGTCGTAGTCCGGCTCCTCAAGAAATGGCTGCTGAGAGCGCCGCCTAACGTTGGCCGCAAGGTCAGTGCGATCCCCAAGCTCCTGAGCCTCGGGCGAGATGTGGCTGGGCTGTCGCTCGCCGAGACGCGCATCGTTCACGATTTTGCGGTGCGCAGCGCTGCCGACATCCTCGACCGGCATTTCAAAGCTGACCTCACCAAGGCCTTGTTCGGCTTTGACGGCGTGGTCGGCAATTTTGCATCGCCGCAGTCGCCTGGCACCGCTTATGTCCTGCTTCATCATCTGTTCGGCGAAGCCGCCGGAGTGCCCGGCGCCTGGGGCCATGCGATCGGCGGCATGGGCTCGATCACTCAGGCGATGGCGAGCGCCTGCCGGGAGGCGGGCGTGGACATTGTCCTCAACACGCCGGTCGAAGAAGTGATCGTCAACGCTCACCGCGCCACCGGCGTGGTTGCGGGCGGCAAAGCCTGGCCCGCTTCGACGATCATCGCGGGCGTAAATCCGAAGCTCTTGTTCGATTCCCTGGTTCCCAAAGGGGCCGTCGACGCCGATGTCGGCAGCAGAATGCACGGCTGGAAGTGCGAAAGCGCGACTTTCCGGATGAATGTCGCACTGTCGGAGCTTCCAAAGTTCACGGTGCTCCCGAAGAAGGGCAATCATCTGACTGCCGGGATCATCATTGCGCCCAGCCTCGATTACATGCACCGGGCCTATCTGGATGCGGCCGTGGATGGATGGGCGAGGCAGCCGATCATCGAGATGCTGATCCCATCCACGCTGGACTCGACGCTTGCTCCCAAGGGCCAGCACGTCGCCAGCCTGTTCTGCCAGCATTTCCGATATGACCTCGGCCCGGGCCGAAGCTGGGACAAGGAGCGCGAGAAGGCTGCCGACCTGGTTATCGCGACTGTGGACGCTCAAGCTCCAGGCTTCGCAAAGTCGATCATCGGCCGGCAGATTCATTCACCGCTCGACCTCGAGCGACGCTTCGGTCTGGTTGGCGGCGATATCTTCCACGGCAAGATGGGCCTCGACCAGCTGTTCAGCGCACGGCCGATGATCGGTGCGGCCGATTACCGGATGCCGCTCAAGGGACTGTATCTGTGCGGCTCGGGAGCGCATCCCGGCGGCGGCGTGACTGGCGCTCCGGGCCATAATGCCGCCCAGGCCGTGCTCGCCGATCGGCGTTTCTGGGGCAGGCGCCATTGAAGCCTCTCGAAGGGATCAGGGTCCTCGATCTCAGCCGCGTGCTCGCCGGGCCGTGGTGCACGCAATTGCTCGCGGATCTCGGCGCCGAGGTGACGAAGATCGAACGACCCGGCGCCGGTGATGATACTCGCCATTGGGGTCCCCCCTGGCTGGACGAGGGCGAGCAAAAGGTCGCCGCTTATTTCCTCAGCTGCAACCGCGGCAAGAAATCCGCAGCGATCGACTTCTCGCAGAGCGAAGGCGCAGCACTGGTCCGCAGACTCGCGCGCGATGCCGATGTCGTGGTCGAGAATTTCAAGGTCGGCGGCCTCAGGAAGTTCGGTCTCGACGCCGAATCGCTTCGCGCGGCCAACCCGCGCCTGATCTACGCATCGATCACCGGCTTCGGTCAGGATGGTCCCTATGCGAACCGCGCCGGCTACGATTTCATCATTCAGGCGATGGGCGGCATGATGAGCATCACCGGCATTCCCGATGGCGAGCCCGGCGGCGGCCCGATGCGCTCTGGAGTCGCCGTCGCCGACCTGTTCACCGGAATGTACAGCTGCACTGCAATCCTTGCGGCGCTCTACGGCCGCGAGCGAACGGGCGAGGGCGCAACAATCGACCTCGCCTTGTTCGACACTCAGCTTGCAGTGCTCGCCAACCAGGCATCCAACGCGCTGGTCTCGGGCAAGGACCCGCCGCGCCAAGGCAATACGCACCCGAATATCGTACCCTATCAGCCGTTCGACACGGCCGATCAGCCGATCATCATCGCGGTCGGAAACGACAGCCAGTTCGCCCGGCTCGCCAAGATTTGCGGTCATCCCGAATGGGCTTTGGACGAACGTTTTGCCTCCAATGCCGCCCGTGTCGCCAACCGCCGCGAAATGGTGCGGCTGGTTGCTGATGCGGTCCGGCAGAAGCCAGTTGCGGAGTGGCTGGAACAGCTCGAAGCGGCCGGAATTCCGGCCGGTCCGATCAATACGATCACCGAGGCTCTCGATGATGTTCAGGCGCAGCACCGGCAGATGGTGCAGACGATTGCCGGCGTTCAGCTCGTCGGCTCGCCAGTGCGCCTCGATGGAAGCCGCGTCGATTCCGAACTGCCGCCGCCGGCGCTTGGCGAGCATACCCTTGACGTGCTCTCGGCCGTCGGCCTCGACAGGAAGGAGATCGACCGCCTGAGGGCCGCGAAGATTATCGGCTAGTCTGTTGGGTTTTCGTCGCTCACACTTTCGATCCGCTGCTCGCCGTAGCGGGACCGGATGAAGCGTCCCTGGGTCTCGAGCGCTGCGACGTCGGCGCGGGCTAGCTGTTCGGAGACTTCGGCGAGCGCGCTGCGCCCGGCCTCAAGTCCGTCGACCAGCCGCTGGTCGACACTCTTGTCCTCGCCGTCCCTTTCCTGGCGGTATGCGGGCGGCACGCGCAAATATCGGTCGATCAGGCCCGGCAGGTGGATCGACATCAGCCGCCTTGCATCCTGCGCCTGCGGATCGAGCGTTTCGACCCGTTCGAGCGTCTGCTTGAGCGAAGGCAGGATTCTGGCGATGGCATCGATTTCGGCCTGCGCCGGCGCGGGCAGCGCAGCGCGCGTGCGGTAGAGGTAGGAATCGAATCGCTCGACCATTGCGCCATTGGGCAGGTCGGCCGAGGGCGCCGGCGCGGACACCACCTCGCGTCCACCGCGCGCGATCAGCACTGTCGCGACAACCACGGTGACCAGCAAAGCCGCAAGAAAGCCGAACATTCCGATTGGCGCGATCAGGCCGAGCGCAACGGTCGCGAGCCAGACGACGCCAACCGCAATTGCAACACGTACGGCGGTTCGGCCGACGCCTGCGTTGAGCCGCTGGCGCTCGCGCCGAGCGGCCTCGCGCGCCGGGCCTTCGCGTTGGTCGAGCTGCCGCGTTACCCGCTCGAACCGGGCAATCGCCCTTTCAACCTTCTCGGTGACTTCGGTCACTTTGCCTCAATAGGCATCAACGGCGACGTTGCGCCTTCCAGCTTGGCCTGGTTCACGCCCTCGGCGCGGGCGATATAGCCTTTCGACTTCTCGACTTCCTTGCCCAGCGTGTCGACCGTCTGCTTCATATTGCCGAGGGCCTGAACCTTGAACTGATCGATCTGGTCCATCGTGTCATAGATATTCTGGAAGGCGCGCTGCAGCGTTTCGAGCGGGATCGTCGAACTCGCGGCCTGCTCATGGATCGCACCGGTCTGAGTACGCAGCATTTCGCCGGTCGAATCGATCATGCTCGCGGTCGTGGTGTTGAGCGCGGTGATCTGCTCGAGCACCAGCTTTTGGTTAGTCATCGCCTGGGCGACCGTCACCGCCGTCCGCAGCGCTGAGACGGTAGTGGTCGAGGCACGGTCGACGCCTTTCACTAGCTCGACATTGTTCTTCTTGACCAGATCGAGCGCGAGATAGCCCTGAACCGTGACCGCCATCTGAGTCAGCAGGTCGGTGGTACGCTGGCGCGTATAGAATAGCGCAGTCTCGCGTATCGCCTTGGCCTTTGCCGGGTCGGTTGCATCGAGCTCGTTCGCTTTGTCCTCGAGCCGTTGGTCGAGCGTCTTGGAGATGTGTATCATCTGCTCGAGCTTGTGCATCGTCTTCCACAAGTTCGCGCGTTCGGTGTCGATCGCCGCATTGTCCATCAGCAGCTCGTCCTTGCCGTTGGCGAGGCTGCTCAGGATGCTTTTGATGTGCGTTTGCGAGCTCCGATATTTGTCGAAATAGCGGTTAATTCGGCTTCCAAGCGGAATGATGCCCAGGAACTTCTTGGTCTTGGTCGCTTCCTTGGGGTCGAGCGATTCAACGGTACGGCGAAGTTCAGTCAGGTCTGCCCCGATGCCCGAATCCTTGTCGATCGCCTTGACCGGCCGATCCAGAAAGCGATTGGACGCGCCAGCAGCCTCGGCAATCTCCTTGCGGCCCATTGCGGTCAGCTGGTCGACCTTCTTGCCGAACTCAGGGCTGTTGGAGTCGAGCTGAGCAAGCTCGTCCACGAATTGGCCGACGCGCTTGTCGAGCTCGGTGGTTTCCTCGCTCTTCAGCGGCACCAGCCCGGCGGCCTCCGTCGGCGCCACTGGCTGGAGCGCCTCCGGCGGATCGAGCTTGAGCTTGGTTGCCGTCGATGCAGCAGCAGGAGCTTCGGTCGCGGGTTCGGTGGCCATCGCATCATATCCTTTCGGGGCCCTTGTGCGGCGATGGCCTTGACCGGTCAACGCCACGGGCGATCAAGACTGTATTATAGGTGTAAGACACACCCGAGTTCAAGGATAAGCCGGCAGCAACATTGGTTGATGTCCGTTAACCACAGCCCTGAACGCTTCGCTTACCCTGTGGGCGCTAGACCGCTGTCCAAACGCGCATTCACCGTCGGGGGGATCCGGGGCAGGCATG
>CBJLMA010000122.1:0-4928 GCA_966424035.1 uncultured Sphingomonas sp.
TTGCCGCTGAGATGAGGAAATGGCTGATACCGAAGAAGCCCAACGGCGCCCCGAAAGTGACTGGCTGACGGCGATCTCGGTTTCGAAACGGTGAAGTGCTGATTTGGGCGAGAAGCCCAGGCCCAGAGAGCAGACCAGAAGGGCTTTCCTAAAGGAACGGCCCCAGGGCGTGGGGGCGCGCTGGGGCCGTCATTTCATCGGATGCGTGGGGGCACTTGCATCCGGTCGCCCGTTACCAAGCAACGCCGCCGACATTCGTTCCAGGAAAGCCGCAAGTCGCGTTGCTAGGAAGTGATCTCGTCGGTCCACACCTTAAAGCTCACCAGGGTGTTGGGCCCGAAGGTCTGCGTAATCGGAACGTCAGCAGCGTCACGTCCCTGGGCAATCAGGATGCGTCCAATCCGTGGCACGTTGTTGCGCGGATCGAACGTGTACCAACGTCCGCCAATGTAGGCCTCGAACCATCCGGCGAAGTCTCCTGGGGCATAGGGGGGCGGCATGCCGATGTCGCCCAAATAGCCGGTGCAGTACCTTGCCGGAATGTTCATGCAGCGGCAGAACGTAATGGCCAGATGCGCAAAGTCGCGACAAACGCCCTTGCCCTCGTGGTACACTTCCCGGGAGGTCTTGGTGGCGCGCGCGTGCTCGTAGCCGAATTGAATGTGATTGTGGACGAAATCGCAGATCGCCTGAACGCGCGCCCATCCGGGCGGCTGCTTCTCGAAGAGCTTCCACGCGGTGTCGGATAGCTGGTCGGTTTCGCAATAGCGACTGCCGAGAAGATACACGATCGTCTCTGCCGGCAAGTCCTCGACCGCGTGTTGGGAAGCCGAGGGCACGGTGGCGTCCGGCAAGCCCGTGTCGCGAATGATGCCATCAGCCGCCAGCCGCAGTCGACCGGCTGGAGCAACGATACGGCTGCACCAGTTACCGAAGCCATCGCGGTATGGGTTGATCGCCACCGGAGGATCAGTGGTCAGATAGTCAGGCACGATAACGTCGGAAGCCCGGGTAAAATGAACGCCCAGGACCATGATCATGGGTGTGGGCTGCGGAAACTCGTAGATCATCTCATAGCCGACCCGGATCTTCACTCGGCGTCCTCCAAAGTCGAGAAGGCTGCTCGACTGCTTCGATCTTGTGTGTGCTCACCCTACACTCGCGACACAGCGCGGCGCGAACCCCAACGCCCTGGTGGTACTTGTGTTCCAGCCACGTCATCACAGCAGCTACAATAGAGCCGACGCCGTTTTGACGTTGACCTCCACATTCATCCCAAGCTCGTCCTCGCGACTTCCCCAATAGGTGCCGAACAGGGGAATGGCCTGGCTCGGGATTCTGGCCACCGCGACGCGAATTAAGTCCCGGTTTCCGACGATGCCGTTGGTCGGATCGAACTCGACCCAGCCCGAACCGGGGACGTAAATCTGGCACCAGGCATGAGTGGCTCCCCCACCCAGCCAGGTAGGTCCATCGCGATCCGGTACGTAGATGTAGCCCGTGATAAAGCGCGCGGCGAAGCCCAGACTGCGTGCGGCTTCAATCATCAAAACGGCAAAGTCCCTGCAGGTGCCTTTCCTCAGTTCAAGTGTGGTGGAGGGAATTTGAGTTCCTGGCGCCGTGCGGCGGTCATATGCGAAGCCATCCGAGATTGCTTCATTGAGGGTCATCAGGAGCTGGCCCGTCGGACGTTTCGTCCCCCGCGTGAGAAAGGTGTCCAGCCACCGGCCAACATGATCTTCCGGGTCGGAGAACCATCTCTGAACATAAGGTGCCAGGTCAGGCGCCTCTTCGTCATGATACGTGAATGGATGGTCCGTCGCGTAATCCTCAATCCTGAAGTCCGGGGCGTTCTCCGGAGTGTGGTCAACCTTGATTTCACAGTCGAATCGCAAGTAATCGCTCGCGCGGTCAAATTCGATGTGCGCGACGCAATTCCCAAAGACATCATGAAGCCATCTCACCTCTGAGGGCTTCGGCGTCACATCGAGCGAGAAGTCAATCAGTCGTTGATCGAAGCTGTCCCGCGGACGTGCCATTAGCTGATGCCGGCCGAGCCTTACCTCGCGCTCGTACCGGTACGTTGTACTATGCCGGACGATGAAGATCGCCATGATGTCGCCGGTCGACGAGGGTTAAGGGCTCACGATTCGCTCGGTTGATGGCGACGATCGCATTCCGACGGGAAATGTATCTGAATTTGCCGACAACTGACGAGATCTTCGGAAGGGCGTGGCGCAAGTGATGCCAGGGCAGGTTCGCATGTCTGGTTGACCCATACAACAAGGGCGGCTCTCGAGCCGCCCTCGTAACTGCCTGTCATACGCCTGGCGTGGTCGCCTAGCCTTCGATGATGTAGACGATCTCGTGGGTGCGCGGGCGAAGAACGATGTACCTTCCGTGCACGAGGATGAAATCGTATCCACGCCATTCCGGATAGATCTCGACGATACGTGCCGGCATCGGGTAATAACGGACGCCCGCCGGCACGGCCGTTCCGACCGAGAGGTTGAAGTTCACGTTTGCAACTTCCTCGACCTTCTCTTGCTTCATCGCCGAACTGATCTGGGTGCGCTTCTCGGCGGGAGGCGTCGCTGTCGCTGCGGTTGCGGCGTTGCCGGTCGTCTTGTTGTCCGAGGTCGAGGGCTTGGTCTCGGCAGTCGGAGTCTTCAAGTCCTTCGAGGTCGCGGCCGAATCAGACGATTTCGTCTTGCTTTCGGCTTTCATCTCGCTCGCCGCCTTGCCGCCCGAAGGCGACGTCGTTTCGGCGGCCGGATTCTTCAGGTCCTTCGTGGCGGCCGGCGTCGTTGACTCCGAGGCCTTCGACTTGCCATCGGCCTTCATGTCACCGGTCGTTTTCGCATCCGGCTTGCCCTGCGCATGTTGGGGCGCCATCTCCTTTGACCCAGCACCTGGGGTAGCCTTCTCGACTCCCTTTGCCGCCGGTGCATTCATCGGCGCCGCATTATCACCTTTCGGCGAAGCGGCCGTCGGAGAGTCCTTCGCCGCTCCTTGATTGGCGCCTTGAGCTGTCGCAAACCCGGTCGTGGCCAATAGGGCCGCAACGGCCGCAGAAACCATTAATGACTTTCTCATCTGATTTTCCAATTCAAATTGAATCTATGCCGACGGACGCCGGCCATAGGTGCAACGGCTCCGACCTCCTAGAGTTCCGCTTTCCCCGATTGAGCCATCACGCGAGCTGCGCAGGCCGTCATCGGCGGCGGGCGATGGCAACTCCCAACAGGAAGGCGACCAGCAGAGAGCCAAGAGGGGCTTCGCGCGCGATATTGCTCAGGACGCTCAGCGGCATTCCTGGCTTTCGTCCAGCCTCTATCGCGCCCGCAACCCGATTGGCGGTCCCCTTCACGGCGTCGGAGACTTCCGCGATAGGAGATTTCGGCTCTGAAGCAGGATCCAGGCTTTCGTTGGGGAAGGGGGCGAGCGGGATGTCGTCACTCATGATTCAATCTCCAATCCAGCAATTGCTCGGCTGCACCCGTCCCAAACGCTATCGTGCGCGCCGCGTCGGGCGCGCCAGCCATTGCGCCAACACAAATCCGATCGCGCCGGCGATCAGCATCGAACCGAGCGGATTATCCTGCACCTTCCTGGCGATCGCTTGTGTGCCGTCGCGGAAGGTCTCGCCGCTGTTCTCATAGGCGTCCTTGGCGTAGTCGGCGGCGGCATCCGTAACGTCGCGCGCTGCGTCCTTGGCTTGGCCGTACAGGTTCTGCGCGGTGCCTTTCGCCTCGCGGAGACGGCCCGCTGCCTGGCTCTTTGCATCTCCGGCGATATCGCCGACGGTGCCCTCGAGTTTACCGGCGAACTCCTTCGCCGAACCGGCAATGCGATCGTTCTCCATAGCAGATACTCCCTGGGGTGAAAGTCTCGGCGAGCTAACTGGCAGGACCCCGCGACGTTCCTGCGCGCAGAGAGCGCGGCCTGCAAATGTGGTTGCGATCTGAGCTCCCAGCAGTCCATGCCTGCCGCTCGACCGCCCCGAAGAGACGGATCAAGATCGCCAGGAAAGCCGCTTTCGCTTCTGCGCAGCCTTGAATTCCAGGACATGTCGTTGAACAGCGTGCTTGGCATTGAAGCTCCAGCCGCGCACGAGTTGCCATGCTGACAGGGACGCGACCCAGTCCTGGCCTTGGCAAAACCTATCGTGGCACCAGGCGAAAGCAGGAATTGACATCAGCTTGTCGCGGTTGACGCAGAAGAGCCGCTCGATGAGCAGGAGTTTGAGAAGCTCGCCGACGATGAGGAGCGCAAACCCGCGACCGATGTGCCCGGTCGCCGTCAGGTAAGCCGCAAGAGGCTTGACAGGTTCAAGCAAGATGACCGGCACGAGGAACAGTGCCAGAGCCGGATACGGGCGAAGCGACTCGATCCACGCTCGCACGCGCTCGAAAACCCAGCAGTTCGCCAACCGGCGAAAGACAGGTTTGAAGAGAGTGAAAAAGACCGCGTCCACCAGGAAGTAGATGGCTGCGATCAGAAACACAAAGGGTTTGAACATGCGGCTCAAGCGGGTTCTCCAATGAACCAAGCGCGAACCCATCGTTAAGTTCACGAATTCAAGCGGCGAATTCCAGGACCCGCAACGGAACCATTGCTCTGCGTCCGCGTATGGCGCGCGACCAGACCTATTTTGGCGTCTCGGAACGAAATGAGCCGTCGCTCCTTCTCGTCCCACAAGGCCTTCGGCACACATCGCAAGCTCTGGACGAGGGTGATTCGGCCCACATTTGCGAGTTCCGGATGATCCCGGAGCACGTCCGGCAGCCGATAGCAGGGAATTCGACTGCATAGATGATGGACGTGGTGGACGCCGATGTTCGCGGTGAACCAGCGCAAGACCCACGGCAAGTGATAGTGCGAACTGCCATAGAGCGCAGCTTCGTGAAAGCTCCAGGCTTCATCGC
>CBJLMA010000123.1:0-4908 GCA_966424035.1 uncultured Sphingomonas sp.
GTGTGGACGAGCGCAAAAGGCGATCCGCCAACGAGCGTCCGCTCTTCATCGGCACCAATGTGTTGGGCGAGCTCCTCCGGATATGGCTGCGGCCGCGCCACCGCCACACCGTCCTCGAGATGAAGCTCGCGCGGACGACCATAATCAAAGAGCCGGTAGGTCACATCCGAATTCTGCTGGAACTCGAGCAGTGAGATACCGGCGCCGATCGCATGGACCGTGCCGGCTGGGACGAAGAAGAAATCGCCGGCGCGAACCGGGCGCCAGTCCATCAGCTCTTCGATCGATCCGTCGAGCGCTGAGCGCCGCAATTCGTCGTCCGAGACGGCTCGCCTGAGGCCGAGGCCCAGCGTCGCATCGACTTCCGCCTCCAATATATACCAGCATTCGGTCTTGCCTTGCGAGAGCCCACGAGCCCGCGCCTGGCCGTCGTCCGGATGAACCTGGATCGAAAGCCGTTCGCTGGTGAAGATATATTTAGCAAGCAACGGCAGGTCGGCGCCGTCCGTGAACCACACTTCACCGACCCGCCGATCCTCGGGCGGCGCGTCGAACATCGCGGGCAGCAGGGTTCGTCCCCATGGTTTTTCGACATAGCGGCGATTGAGCTTCATGCGCGGCAAGTCATTTTCGATGTGAACGCTTTCGGATTGGCGGTTGAGGCGGTTTCAGGGCTGTGTTTCGGATGCAATGATCAAAGCCGATCCAGTCCACTCGAACTCCGCCGCGGCTTGCGTTGCGATTGCAGACATGAACGCGCCACTGCGGCGGCCGCTGTTTGGTCACATAGCTCAGCGCGTGCTTCATCGCCTTGCGCTGCTGGCTCATGCAGCGCGATTGCCATTGGCAATTGACACCGATGTTGAGTGCAACGGCGTCGTAAAGGATCGGCCGCTGATTGGCGCCAGCAGGCACCGCAGAGATTGTCAGCACAGTAGCAGCCGCCAGAATTCGTCTCATCGCCGCCCCAACGATACAGGAGCGTTCCTGTGCCGCAACAATGGCCGGCGCGCCAGCTCTGCCGTCAACAAAAGAAGAGCGGCAGCGCGGGAAGGCGCCGCCGCTCTCTTTGTTTACGAACGAATGCTTAGCTCAGCGAATTCGATACGTTGTTGAACGTCGTGTTCAGCTTGTTGCCGATGCCCTGCATGGCACCGATCGCAGCGACCGCGATGAGCGCAGCGATCAGACCGTACTCGATAGCCGTCGCGCCCTTCTCGTTCTTTAGAAGCTTCACAAACTTGGCCATCTTCTGGTCTCCCACATGGCTCGTGCATCCAAAAAGTTCACACCCGCTCAAAGACGCGTGCAGGCGGAGTGGAATCTGAGCAAGGAGAGTTGAAAAAGTGTTAAAATTGCGAGTTAAACCATGAACTTTAGTTAGGTCCGCCAATCAATGGCCGCCGGCCAGCTCCCTAAGCTGTTTGGCAAGATCGCGCAGCGGCTTGGTAGCATTGCTCCATTCGGGCGGGAGGGGACTCTTGAGCTGCGGGCCTTGCGCGGGCTCCTGATGCGGCAATTCGCTCGGCAATGCAGGTCCGCGCTGGTGATCGACAGCCAGCGCCGAAGTCATGAAGTTGCGCCAGATTTCAGCTGGGACCGTCCCGCCGCTGATCTTTCCAAGCGACCGGTTGTCGTCGCGCCCAACCCAAACGCCAACCACGAGATTTCCGGCAAATCCGATGAACAAGGCGTCCCGATTTTCCTGAGTAGTGCCAGTCTTGCCGAAAGTCGGAACGCTAAGCGCGGCGCGTCGGCCGGTGCCGTTATTTGCAGCGGCGTAGAGGAGGTCGAGCATTGGCGCCCAGTCGCGCTGTCTATCGAGCGCACCCCCCGACCGAAAGAAGGAGCTGAGCCCCTCGGGCTGTTGTTCCTCGGGAAGACCACGGGCGGAAATGGGATAATGTCCGCTCGCAACGGCGGCGTAGGCAGAGGTAAGCTCGAGCAGGCTGACGCCCGCAGTCCCCAGCGCCAGGCTGGGCTTGTCGGGGAGCGGGGTTGTGATTCCCAGGTCGTGCGCTGCGCGGATTACGTTCGTGCGTCCCACCGACTGACTGAGCCGCACGGTTGCGGCGTTGCTCGATCGCGCAAACGCCTCGCGCAGGGTAATTCGCCCACGATAAACGCGATCGCTATTGACCGGTGTCCAGCCGTCAATGGTGATCGGCGCGTCATCGATCATGCTGTCCGGAGTCCAGCCGGCGCGCAGCGCTGCGAGATAGACGAACAATTTGAACGCCGATCCTGGCTGCCGCCGCGCTTGGGTGACCCGATTGAAGGGAGAGTCCGAGTAGCTCTTGCCGCCGACCATTGCCACGACCTGGCCATCCGGCCGCATCGCTACCAGAGCAGCCTGCGCGTCGCCGATCGGCGCTCGAGCGATCGCGCGCTCGGCTAGACGTTGCAAGGGCCGATCGAGGGTGGTCTCCACCTTGACCTGGCCGAACTCGGATTCGAAGGCCTTGGCCGCCGAAGGCGCCGCCCAGTCCGCGAAATATGTTCCGGCAGGCAGCCTTGCCTCCTGGTCGACTGGACGCGCAAGCTGCACATATTGCGCGCGCGCCTGACTGATCGCACCCGTTTCGACCATCGCCTGGAGCACGAGACGGCTGCGCTTTTGGGCAGCCTCGAGATGCTGGGTTGGAGCGAGCCGAGACGGAGACTGCACCAGTCCGGCGAGCATTGCCGACTGGGCCAGGTTCAGTTTTTCTGGATCGCGATGGAAATAATGATGCGCTGCGGCGCGCAGGCCATAGACTCCGTCGCCGAAATAAACGCTCGAGAGATAGCGGGACAGAATCTCTTGCTTGCTGAGCCAGGCCTCGAGCCAAAAGGCGATGATGACCTCCTGCGCCTTGCGCTTGATGGTTCGGTCGCCCGACAGGAAGTTGGTCTTGGCAAGCTGCTGCGTGATCGTGCTTCCCCCCTGCCGGACCCCGCCGCCGCGAAGATCTGCAAGCAGCGCCCTGCCGATCCCGCGAGGATCGATGCCCCAATGGTGGTAGAAACGACGATCCTCGATTGAAACGAAGGCGGCCGGCGTCAGCGGGTTCAGTTTGGCAGCGTCGACCGGCGCTTCTTTGATCGCTCCGCGCAGTGCAATGGGATGGCCATCGTCGCTCTCCAGGAGCAGCGCCGGATCGGCGAGGGGCTCAAGCGCGCGCGACAGCGGCGCAGTGATCACCAGCCAGAGAATTGTGACTGCAAGAATCGCGGCGACCGAATAGAGGACAAGCGGCCACCTACGCCGTCGCGGTCGAGGTTCCTGCTCGGGCGATTCGTCCGTCGCTGACGGCTGCCGAGCAAGCGGATCGGGCAAATCCTCGATCGGCACGCCGTCGCGGGTCCAGATTTCGTCCCTCTCCGCCACCCTCATCTTCCGGACTCGCGCCAACTGCTTTACTCAAGTAAGACAGTTAGTCCGAGATTTCCAGATGCTTGCTGAACGGGTCATTGCGGCTAAACGCATCGCCATGCGGCGTCTTCTCGCTTTGCTCCTTGTCCCTGCCCTCATCCTCGTGCCGGCATGCCGGCAGCAGCCGCAGGGCTCGGTAAAAGTCGTCATTATCGGCGGCGCACCCAAACTGCGCGACCCGGCGCTCGGCCCGCTGAATTCTCCGGACGCAGTGCTGCTCGAAAATGTAGCGCAGGGACTCGTCCGCTTCGATTCGAGCGGCAATATCGTTCCCGGACTGGCCGAGCGCTGGAATGTAAGCGACGATGGGCTCAGCTATATTTTCCGAATCGCGTCGGTGAAATGGCCCAACGGTCAGCCGATCACTGCCCAGCAGATCGCACGCCTGTTGAAGCGGCAGCTCGCCGACCGCAGCCGTAATTCACTCAAGGACGCATTGGGAGCAATCGAAGACGTGGTTGCCATGACCGACCGTGTCATCGAAGTTCAGCTGGTGGCACCGCGGCCCAACCTGCTTTCATTGCTGGCACAACCCGATCTTGCAATTCTCCGAGGCAGCAACGGGACGGGCCCTTTCACCGCGGTCCCAACTGGCGGAAGCGGCGGTGAGTTGCGCCTGACGCGCGAAGTCGCGACCAGCGACGAGGAGGAGGCTCGGCACGAGGAGGTCTTGTTGGCCGGTGCACCGGCCGCCGATGCGATCCGCGACTTTGCAGCAGCGAAGAATGACGTGGTGCTCGGCGGGACGTTCGCGGACTTGCCGCTGACGAGAGGTTTCAGGCTGGCCCGCAACGCGCTCCGCTTTGATCCAGCTTCTGGGCTGTTGGGTCTGATCCCGACCAAAAGCGGTGGCCCGCTCGATAATCCCGATGTTCGGCTCCTGCTTTCCGAGGCGCTCGATCGCGGAAATTTCATCGGCGCTCTGGGCGTGCCGGGACTGGATGCCCGAGCCACCTTGCTCGAGCACGGGCTCGACGGTGTACCTGCGCCTGCAGCTCCAGACTGGCTTGGAACCCCAATCCAGGAAAGGCTCGCCGGAATGCGAGCGAGGGCCAGCAAGCTGTTGAACAAAACCTCGCCAGTGATAAGCATTTTCCTGCCGGCAGGTCCTGGAGGGGATCTGCTGTTTCAGGAAATGTCGCGCGACTGGAGCGCAATCGGCCTTACGGTCGAACGAGCGCCCAATGCCGCGGCCGCCGATTTCATGTTGATCGACGAGGTCGCGCCATCGACTTCGCCGGCGTGGTTCATCCGGCGGTTTCGCTGCGAGACCGTGCCGGTCTGCGACTCGCAAGCCGACCAGCTGATGGAAGCGGCGCGGCAGTCGCCAGTGCCCGCCCAGCGCTATGCGCTTCTCGCTCAAGCCGCAGGCCGCATCGACGATGCGCAGCTATTCATTCCGATCACTGCTCCTGTGCGCTGGTCGCTTGTCTCGGGACGCGTTCAGAACTTTGCCGGGAACCGTTACGCCCGCCACACGCTCACCGACCTGC
>CBJLMA010000124.1:0-4766 GCA_966424035.1 uncultured Sphingomonas sp.
CTCTTATGGCTCGGAAGAAGATCGCCCTGATCGGCGCCGGAATGATCGGCGGAACACTGGCTCACCTGGCGGCAATGCGCGAGCTTGGCGACATTGTCTTGTTCGACATCATGGAAGGCATTCCGGAGGGCAAGGCGCTCGACATCGCACAGGCGGGTCCGGTCGACGATTTCGACGCGAGGCTCAAGGGCACATCCGACTATGCTGATATCGATGGCGCGGACGTCTGCATCGTCACCGCCGGAGTGCCGCGCAAGCCCGGCATGAGCCGCGACGACCTGCTGGGAATCAATCTCAAGGTCATGAAATCGGTTGGCGAAGGCATTCGCAAGCACGCGCCGAACGCGTTCGTGATCTGCATCACCAACCCGCTCGACGCGATGGTCTGGGCGCTGCGCGAGTTTTCGGGGCTTCCACACGACAAGGTCGTGGGCATGGCCGGCGTGCTCGACAGCGCGCGCTTCCGCCATTTCCTCGCTGAGGAATTCAACGTCAGCGTGGAGGATGTCACCGCTTTCGTGCTTGGCGGCCATGGCGATACGATGGTGCCGGTGGTGCAATATTCGACCGTAGCTGGAATCCCGATCCCCGACCTCATCAAGATGGGCTGGTCGACGCAGGAGAAGATCGACGCGATCGTCAAGCGCACGCGGAGCGGCGGCGGCGAAATCGTCGCGCTTCTGAAGACCGGCTCGGCTTATTACGCGCCTGCAACCAGCGCGATTGCGATGGCCGAGAGCTATCTCAAGGACAAGAAGCGGGTGCTCCCCTGCGCCGCGCACCTGACTGGCCAATATGGCGTCGAGGACCTCTATGTCGGCGTTCCGGTCGTGATCGGTGCAGGCGGCGTCGAGCGCATCGTCGAGATCGAGCTGGACGCGACCGCGCGCGAGAATTTCGACGTCAGCGTCGACGCGGTCAGAGAACTGCTCGTCGCTTGCAAGCAGATCGACGCGAGCCTCGCCGAAGAGGCGGTGGCTTGAGCATCCTGGTTCCGGTCGCGGCTGCAGCTGCAGTCCAGACGGACTCTCAAGCGCCTCGGCAGATCGAGAGAGAAGAATAATGAGCATCATCGTCGACAGGAACACCAAGGTCATCACCCAGGGGATGACCGGCGAGACCGGCACGTTCCACACGCGCCAGGCACTCGATTACGGGACCCAGATGGTTGGAGGAGTGACGCCGGGGAAGGGCGGCACCGAGCATCTCGGGCTGCCGGTCTTCAATACGGTGCACGAGGCGGTCGCCAAGACCGGCGCGACTGCGTCCGTCATCTACGTTCCGCCTCCCTTCGCCGCGGACTCGATCCTCGAGGCGATCGATGCCGAAGTGCCGCTCATCGTTGCCATTACCGAGGGCATTCCGGTGCTCGACATGGTCAAGGTGAAGCGCGCTCTCTCCGGCTCGAAGTCCCGGCTGATCGGCCCGAACTGCCCGGGCGTGCTGACGCCGAACGAGTGCAAGATCGGAATCATGCCGGGCAACATCTTCAAGAAGGGCAGCGTCGGGGTGGTCAGCCGCTCGGGCACTTTGACCTACGAAGCGGTGTTCCAGACGACCAACGAGGGTCTCGGCCAGACGACCGCGGTTGGAATCGGCGGCGATCCAGTGAAGGGCACCGAGTTCATCGATATCCTCGAGATGTTCCTCGCCGACGACGAAACCCAGTCGATCATCATGATCGGCGAGATTGGCGGCAGCGCCGAGGAAGATGCGGCGCAGTTCCTCGCCGACGAAGCCAGGCGGGGCAGGAGGAAGCCGGTCGTCGGGTTCATCGCCGGCCGCACTGCGCCGCCCGGACGCCGGATGGGCCACGCCGGGGCGATCGTTTCCGGCGGCAAAGGCGATGCCGAAAGCAAGATCGCAGCAATGGAAGCTGCTGGAATTACTGTCAGCCCAAGCCCATCTGAATTGGGCAAGACCCTGAAGGATTTGTTGGTTTCGGCATGAACGACGTCGTCACTGGAATCGCTGAGCGGGAGGCCGGACCAAGCTGGGCACGGCCGAATTGGCCGTTGTCGGAGCTTGACGAGCTGAATCTCGGCCTGGATCCGACGCAGGCGACGATCGAGAAGGTCAAGGCCGCAGTCGCCGATCGCGCGGCGCAGACGACGACCGATCCGGAGACGATCCGGCGTGCCGTCGAGGATTCGATCCGGGCGATGATGCTGATCCGCACCTACCGCGTGCGCGGTCATCTCGCCGCCGACCTCGACCCGCTCCGCCTCTCGAAGCGCGAGGTTCCTGCCGATCTCACCCCCGAATTTCACGGCTTCAGCGACAATGACCTCGACAGGCCGATCTGGCTTTGCGGAGCGCTCGGGTTCGAGCAGGCGAGCGTGCGCGAGATCGTCAAGGTCCTCCAGCGCAACTACTGCGGACACGTCGGCCTCGAATATATGCACATCAACGAGGTGCAGGAGCGGCGTTTCCTCCAGGAGCGGATGGAGGGCAAGGACGCCGAAATCCATTTCACGCGCGAAGGCAAGCAGTCGATCCTCGCCAAGGTCATTCATGCCGAGCAGTGGGAGAAATTCCTCGCCAAGAAATATGTCGGCACGAAACGATTCGGGCTCGATGGCGGCGAGGGAGCGGTTCCAGCGCTCGAAGCCGTGATCAAATATGGCGGCCAGATGGGCGTCACCGAAATCGCCGTCGGAATGGCCCACCGCGGGCGCCTCAACGTGCTCTCCAACGTCATGGGCAAGCCCGCGCAGGCGATCTTCCACGAGTTCGCCGGCGGCGCGACCAACCCGGCGGACGTCGGCGGCTCGGGTGACGTCAAATATCACCTCGGAACCTCGTCCGACCGCGAGTTCGATGGCAACAAGGTTCATCTGTCGCTGCTTCCGAACCCTTCGCATCTGGAGGCCGTCGATCCTGTCGTGCTCGGCAAGGCGCGTGCGGTGCAGACGCTTCGCGCCGACGTGCACGGAAAGACGGTGCTTCCGATCCTGCTCCACGGCGATGCCGCATTTGCCGGCCAGGGCGTGGTGTGGGAGTGCCTGAGTTTTTCGGGACTCCCGGGCTACGGCACGGGCGGCACCATCCATTTCATCATCAACAACCAGGTTGGCTTCACGACCAGCCCGCAGTTCGCGCGCTCCTCGCCCTATCCGTCGGACGTCGCCAAAGGCATTCAGGCGCCAATCCTGCACGTCAACGGCGACGATCCCGAAGCGGTGACCTTCAGCTGCAAGCTCGCGACCGAGTTCCGCCAGACCTTCGGCCGCGACATCGTCATCGACATGTGGTGCTACCGGCGCTTCGGTCACAACGAGGGCGACGAGCCGAGCTTCACGCAGCCCTTGATGTACGCTGCGATCAAGAAGCATCCGCCGATCAGCGAAATCTACGGCAAGCGCCTGATCGACGAAGGCGTGGTGGATCAGCCGTGGATCGACAAGACCACCAGGGACTATGTTCAACAGCTCGAATCCGACTTCCAGTCCGCAGTTTCTTACCTGCCCAACAAGGCCGACTGGTTCGAGGGCCGCTGGGCTGGACTCGGGCGCCCGGACGAGCCGGTGCTCGGGCGGCGCAACACCCAGACTGCGATTGACGAAGAAGAGGTCCGCTATCTCGCGAACATCCTGACGACCGTTCCCGACGGCTTCGCAATCCACAAAACGCTGCAGCGAGTGGTCGATGCAAAGAAGGAGATGTTCGCGTCGGGCGAGGGTTTCGACTGGGCAACCGCCGAAGCGCTCGCCTTCGGGAGCCTGCTTGCAGAAGGCAGTGCAGTGCGCCTTTCCGGCCAGGACAGCGGCCGTGGCACCTTCAGCCACCGTCACGCGGTCTGGATCGATCAGCAGACAGGGCAGAAATACATTCCACTGACGACCGTCGACGGCGCTCGCTTCGAGGTTCGCGACAGTCCGCTTTCCGAATTCGGCGTGCTCGGCTTCGAATATGGCTATTCGCTCGCCGATCCGCGCTGCCTCGTCTTGTGGGAAGCGCAGTTCGGAGACTTTGCCAACGGTGCGCAGAGCATCATCGACCAGTTCGTCGCGGCCGGAGAAGCCAAGTGGCTGCGCGCGAGCGGCCTTGTCATGCTCCTACCGCACGGCTTCGAAGGACAGGGGCCCGAGCACAGCTCGGCTCGGCTCGAACGCTATCTCCAGCTCTGCGCCGAGGACAATCTCCAGGTCGCCAACTGCACTACGCCGGCCAATTACTTCCACATCCTGCGGCGGCAGATAAGGCGCGACTTCCGTAAGCCGCTGATCATCATGACGCCCAAGTCGCTGCTGCGGCACAAGCTCGCGGTATCGAAGCTTGGCGATTTCACCGGCGAGAGCCATTTCCGGCGAATCCTCTCCGACCTCAATCCGCCTGCCGAGGGCGAAACACGTCGGCTGGTACTGTGCTCGGGCAAGCTTGCTTATGAGCTCATGGAAGCGCGCGATGCTGCGGGCGACCTCGGCGTCGAGATCGTGCGCATCGAGCAGCTTTACCCATTCCCGTCGGAGCCGTTGGTCAAGCGCCTCAACGCAATGCCCAGGCTCACCGACCTCGTGTGGGCGCAGGAAGAGCCCAAGAACAATGGCGCCTGGCTGTTTGTTGAGGACCTGCTCGAACAATGCCTGGTCGATGCCGGCTTCGCTCGCATGCGTCCGCAATATGCCGGCCGCGACGCCAGCGCTTCGCCGGCGACCGGCCTCGCCAAGCGTCACGCAGCGGAACAGGCTGCGCTGATTGCCGCAGCCCTTGGACATAATTCGACGAGCGGCGGCCAGGCAGCCGTCGCCGCGGAATGAAGGAAA
>CBJLMA010000125.1:0-4610 GCA_966424035.1 uncultured Sphingomonas sp.
CTTGTCATTCTCGGTCAGCACGACCTTTCTCAGCTCCGGCAGCGCGGCCGCCCTCTCGATTGGCGTCAGTGCGAGCCAGCGTTCGATCACATCGGCGTGGCCTCGACCGGTTTGGGCGCCCCATTTGCGGTTGGCGTCCGCCACAGCCCGCAGCAAATCGCAATCGAAGCGATCATCGCCGCAGTGATTGGCAATATAATCTTCAAGCGAATCCGTGGGCAGATTCATGAGCCTGCGGACCGCGGGCTCGATCGACTCGCGCGAGCCGAGCGCGATCATCGCCTCGGGCTTGCGAGCGCAGGCCTGCAGATATTCCACCGCCGCGCCCTCGCCGAGGCGTCGGCTGAGGCACCGTACGTCGCGGATGAGCCGTTCGTCCAAATTGGCTTCGGCGTCGCTCATGAGGTCGGCCAGCGTGCGGCGCACCAGCTCCTGCTCGGCACGGCCCTCGATCGCCTTGAAGCCGGGCACAATTCCTGCCTCCGCGGGAAAGGCTCCCAGCAGCGACTGGGCGAAGCTGTGGATCGTCTGGATTTTCAGTCCGCCGGGACAGTCCAGAACCTTCGCGAACAGCTGGCGCGCGCGCTCAAGCGTCCGCGGATCGTTCGACTCTCCAAGTGCCAGCAGGTCGACTGCAAGTTCGCTGTTCTTGAGCCTAACCCAAGCCGCGAGCCGGGCCCCGATGCGGTTCGCCATCTCGGCCGCGGCCGCCTTGGTAAAGGTCAAGCAGAGGATCGATTCCGGCCGTGCGCCCTGGAGCAAGAGGCGCAGAACACGCGCGGTCAGGACCTGCGTTTTGCCGGCGCCAGCCGAGGCGGAAAGCGAAGCGCTGGAAGAGGGGTCGGACGCGAGCGCCTGCTCGTCCTTCAGCTCCCGGAAGGATTTGAAGCGCGCGCTCATGCAGCTTTCCAACCCGCGCCTAAGGCCATAGAGGTTGCGCCATGAGCGACAGCAACGACGAACTTGAAAGAACCAACGAACAACGGCGGGCCAAGCTGGTGAAGGCTGGGGTTGCCGTGGGAATCGGCTCGGCCGCAATCGTTGCAGCCTTGCTCTACGCGTCCAAGGTGAAGAAGAAGCAGCGCCGCTAGATTCATCTGCGGCCGTACCATTCTTCGAGCCGCATCAGCTGATCGTAATCGCCGTAGGGCGCGTAGGCGGGATTGAGTTTGGCCGTGAATGGCTCGGTTCCGGTCAGCCACTTGCCAGCTGCTTCGACGAAGTTGCGAGCGGCGTGCTCCAGGAACTCCCCTGGCCCAATGTCCTTATCCGGGCGCACCAGCCTGCCGAACTTGCCCCGGTACCGCGCGAGCGACCAATATTCGAACGTTCCCGGCTCGCCACTGACGCCCTCGAACCCACCGGCGCGAGCGATCAGGCCGAGGAGGCCGAGCTGCAGCGCAAATCCTTCGGTAACCGCCCTCTGCGTCGGCGGCTGACCGGTTTTGTAATCGATAATCGCAAGCCTGCCGTCGGCCAGCCGATCAATCCGGTCGACGCGGCCGTGGACGGTAATTCCGGCAAGAATGGTGTCGCCGCTTGCTTCGGCCTTTAGCGGGCGCCGCTCTTCGGCCTGGTTCACGCGTTCGGTCGCAGCGACCCAGTCGATGGCTTCCAGCAGCCGAGGGCCCCAAAGTGCGCGCAGCATCGGATGAATGGCTTCATCTTCGAGGAGCCGCTCGGCACGCGGCCTAAGCCTGTCCGGCTGGCATTCATCCTGCTGGAGCCATTCCTGCAGCACTTGATGAACCGCGATGCCCTTCCATTTCGCATTATGATCGTCGTCGACCGGCTCGAGCGAGCGCAGCTCGAGAATGGCTTGCGCGTAGAAGGCGAACGGATCGGCCTTCAGGCGGTCGACCTGGGTGACCGAAATTCTTCGTGGCCGCTGTTCGGAGGTCGGCGAAGGCGCGGGTCGATCGACGGGTCGCGCGGCCCCTGGATCGTCGAGCGCTCGTGTCAGGCGCTCAAGCCGCACGTCCCGTGGAAGACCGCCGCTAATCGCGTTGAGCCGCAGCAGGAAGCGCGAGGCGACGGTCGGCGATCTGGCATCGCGGCGCGCGCGCGTGATCAGCACTTCCGGGGCACCAAGAGCACTCGCGAAGTCGTGCGCGGCAAGTCCGATGCGCGTGTCCAGGGTCGGCATTCCAAGCGCTGACCGTACCTTCGGCGGTAGCCACGGATCTGGCGCTGGAAGCGCCGGCCACACCCCTTCATTCAAACCGCCAAGCACGACGAAGTCAGTGCGCTGCAGTCTCGCTTCAAGCAGGCCCCAGATGAAGATGCGGGGGTGCCCGCCATAGGGCGGCCGTACCGTCTGGCGCTCTAGCAACTGGCGTAGCAGCGGAACCGCGTCTTGGCGCGAAACTTTCAGCTCCCGGGCAGCCATCGAAGCCTGCAACTCGGCGAGCATTTCGGCGGCCAGGCGCCCCTGCGGACCAAGCCATGCCGCACTGCCGGCGAGGCTCTGCGCGGCTTCGGAGAGCGCCTTTGCAAGCGTCGCGAGCGAGACGGACTCGCTGATCAGCCCGTCGATCGCTGCAACTCTCGGGCGAACCGTTCGCCAATGACGCAGAGCTCCGAAATGAGCGTCCAGACCGGCAAGGCCGGCGGCTGGGCGAGGACCGCGCAGCTTGAGGTCGAGTTCGCGCACGGCATCAAGCCAGTCGACACGCTCATCGCCCTCCACGGCGACGAGCGGGTGCTTGAGCATGGCCAGCAGAGCCACCGGCGCAAGCTCCTCCACCGCAGCGCTCATTATGGTCAGAAGAAGCGTACCCGCAGGCGTTTCCGAAAGCGACTTGCCGGCGCTGTCGTCAGCCTCAATTCCCCATCGCGCGAGCAATGCCGAGACGCGGCCGGCGAGTTGACGGTCGGGAGTCATCAGGGATGCCGTTTTGCCCGGCGTCTCGAGCACCTCGCGAAGGGCAAGCGCGATCGCCTGCGCTTCGGCAGCAGGATCGGACAGTTCTGCCAGGCGGATGCCGCCGAGACGCCGCTCGACGGCTTTCAGAGTCTCCCATTTGTGCGAAAAATCCGGAGCCGCCATCGCATTTGCGACGCCCCGTCCCCTTGCCGGTGACGAGACTGCGCCACCCGACCATCGCCAGAGGCGGACCTCATCGCGTGCGACTCCGAGCCGATCGAGCAGCAGCTTGAGATGAAATTGCGGATGGGTAGCTTCGGCACGCTTGTTCTCGTCGGGTCCGAGAGCGTCCCACTCCTCCTTCGGAAATACGTCCGAAAGCCACAAGCCGGGGAGTACGACCATGCCTTCTGGCATCCGCGAAATCCGCTTGACCAGCGCCGCTACGGCTGGCGCTGCGGTGGTAATTCCGGCTGCAACCGTGAAGCCTGCCGGTGGGTCGTCCTTCCAGCTATCGGCCAGTCGATCCAGCAATCGGTTGCGCCGCTCTGCAAGATCAACTGCCCCTCGCTCGGCGAGAAGGTGCGGCCAACTGTCGTAGATCAGCTGCAGCTTCTGGAGAGATTTTTCCCAGTGACCCGCGAGATCGCTCTCTCCGGCAGCCGCTTCCTTGAGCCGATTAGGGTCAATTTGTTCGACCAGCAGCGCGTCGAGTGTCCGCGCGAGGTCCGCGGCCAGCCGCAGGCTTTCGGCCGAGCCTTCCCCACGAACGAGCGATGTCAATGTCAAAAGCCGCTCGAGCGGATCGATCGCCGGCGGCATCGGCTCATTATCCTCGATCCGGTCGAGCGCGCCGCCGACGCGCTCTTCCAATTCGGGATCGCCGACGGGAATCATTCGCGGCAGAAGCAAGCCGCTTCCGCTTTTGCGAACAAAGGCTTCGGTTACCGCCCGAACCGCGCGATTGTTGGGGAGCAGGATTCGGCCATTTGCGAGATCCAGCGGCTCGTTCCCGAAGCGGGCGATCAGCCCCGCAGCCAGCGCGTCGGCAAACGGACGATGCGACGGGATGGTGTAGACCGCGACCCGCCGCGGGTCACACATTCTCGAGCGCCGCTTCCGTCATCGCAATCGACTGAGGCGTGCCGACATCAAACCAAAGGCCCTGGTGGACTGCACCGAACGCACGACCTTGCTCGATCGCGCGGTCCCACAGCAGGTTGGTCGAGAAGGGGCCCGCGGGCGCTTCGCGCAACAGGCGCTTCGAGACGATCTGGATTCCGGTGAAGACGAACGGTGCAACGTGGCTCCGCTCGCGGCGGCGAATGCGCCCGGCGCGGTCCATGTGGAAGTCGCCCATGCCCTTATTGTTGAGCGCGCGGGCCTGTGGAACGAGGAGCAGTAGCGCGTCCATTTTCGAATCGTCCCATTGCGAGGCCAGCAGCTTGATGGTGTCGGCGGGGCCATCGATCCAGAGATTGTCGCTGTTGAGCGCGAGGAACGGGTCGCAGTCGATCAGCGGAAGCGCTTTGATCAAGCCGCCGCCTGTCTCCATCAGTTGGTCGCGCTCGTCGGAAATGACGACTTCCAGCCCGTGCTGGCGGCTCGCGAGGTGTGCCTCGAGCGCGTCGGCGAGATAATGTACATTGACCACGACCTTGCGAACGCCTGCGGTCCGCAGTTTTTCGAGCACATGGTCGAGCAGGGCCTTGCCGCTCACTTCGATCAGCGGCTTGGGTCGAGT
>CBJLMA010000126.1:0-4601 GCA_966424035.1 uncultured Sphingomonas sp.
CGTAGCCATAGCCGCCATAATAGCCATGCGCTTCGGCTGCGACCGGAACCGCCGCAATTGCGGCGGCCGAGAGCAGCAGTGCGATTTTCCTGAGCATCGAATTACTCCTTCGATCCATTCGCGGCCGCCGAAAGGGACTCGCGGCCGATGTGGGGCCAGACTGCGCCTGACAAGCTGTCGTCGCACTGAATGTTGCGGTCAGGAATTGATAAGCTTGGCTATCAATCGGCGGGATGTTGTCCGCCGACGTTCAGGCGAAGGAGTAATCTAGGCCTATGTCTACTGCAGGAGCGGACTGGGTAATGCGTCCCACGGAAATGAAATCGACTCCCGTTTCGGCGAGGAACCGGATGGTTTCGAGCGTCACTCCGCCCGAAGCTTCGAGCGGCACTCGTCGGGAGACCTGCCGCACTGCCTCGCGAAGCGTCGCCGGGTCCATATTGTCGAGCAGCAGCCGATCTGCACCGGCAGCGAGCGCGGGCTCGATCTGATCGATCCGATCCACCTCGACCTGCACTGGAAGCCCGGTGGCGACGGCCTTGGCCCGCCGAACGGCCTCCGCAACGCCGCCGCAGACGGCAACATGATTGTCCTTGATCAGCACGCCGTCGTCGAGCCGCATTCGGTGGTTCTGCGCACCCCCCATTTTCGAGGCATATTTTTCAAGGACGCGCAGGCCTGGAATGGTCTTGCGCGTGTCCAGCAGCACTGTTCCCGTACCCTCGATGGCGTCGACATATTGCCGCGTCAGAGTCGCAATGCCCGAGAGGTGCTGGAGCGTGTTGAGCGCTGAACGCTCGCCGGCAAGCATCGCGCGTGCGTTGCCGCTGAGGCGCATCAGCGTGGTGCCGCGGCCGACACGGGCTCCGTCCTTCGCCAGCAGTTCGATTTGCACGCCCGGGTCGAGCGCGCGGAAGAAGGCTGCAGCAATCTCGATCCCGGCGAGGACGATCGGTTGGCGCGCATTCATCTCGGCAGTGAAGCGCGCCTCTTCGGCAATTGTCGATTTCGAGGTGACGTCGCCGCCCGCACCGAGGTCCTCAGCGAGAACGAGCCGCACGAATTCGTCGAGATCAAATTCATCAGGAAGCGCCATGCGCAGCCTCTAGGCGAGCGTGGCCCGCGGAAACAAGCTCAGTGCGCCGGCTCCACGCTCTTGCCGATTTTCCATCGGCCTTCCTGCCACCGATAGGCCCTCGCATCGTTCGGCTTGAAATCGATGCCCGTCCAGGCGTGCACGGTCACGGTTGCAGCACCCTCGCCGATGTCGATGCTGTTGAAGCTTTGCTCCTGTTCCCGCACGCGGGTCGAGGTCGCCGTCCCGGCCTGGACCACGAGAACGCCGCCGGCGCGGGTGACGAGCTCGCTTGCCTCCTGGCTCGAGGCATGATGGGCATGACCGGCGAGCACGACATCCACGCCCGATTCCTCGACGACATCGAGCGCCAGCTCCTGCCGGCCTATCGCTCGCTCGACCTGCTCGCCGATGCGCAGAGCGAACAGCGGATGATGGGTGACAAGGATGCGCATCGTTTCGCTTGGCGTGCGCGCGAAGGTCTCGCGGATGAACTCGACCTGGCTCTTGTTGATGCGCCCGTTCTTGAAGGTCAGCGAGCGCGCCGTGTTGATCCCGAGCACCGCAATGCCTGGAAGCTCGACGAACGGGCACAGGCTTTCGTCGATGAAGCGCCGGTATCGGGCAAGCGGCGACATGAACCTTCGCAACACGTCGTAGAGCGGAACGTCATGATTGCCCGGCACTCCCAATACTTCGTGGCCGCGCTCGCGCAGGCCCTCCAAGAACCTGCAGGCCTCGCGGAACTGCTCGGTGCGCGCGCGCTGAGTGAAGTCGCCGCTGATCACCACAAGATCCGGTTTCAGCTCGTCGACCTTCGCGTCGACGGCTTCGACGAGCCGCTCGTCGTGGGCACCGAAATGGAGGTCGGAAAGGTGAATGACGCGAGTCATGGTGCCGGACTGAAACGCAGGCCCAGCCCGGCAGTTCAGCGCCTTCTCGTCACAAATCCAGCAGCAGCAGCATCTTGGCGTCGATCCCGAACCCCTCGGCACGCTTCTGCTCGACGAAGTTGGCGATGTCGGAGCGCGGGACGAGGTGGACGTTGATATCCTCATTCTCGTCGCCGCCGCCCTCGCCGATCTTCCGTACGCCATGCGCGCGGACAAGCGTGAAGCCTTCGGACAGCATTCCCGGCGATGCATAGAAGTCGCCGAGCCGTTCGACATAATCGGCCGTAAATCCGGTCTCTTCCTCCAGCTCCGCGATCGCGGTGGATTCGGGAGTGGCACTCGGGTCATGGTCGCCGACGAGGCCCGCGGGAAGTTCGACGCAGCGGCAATCGGGCGCAACGCGCGGCTGGTCGACGAGGATCACTTTGCCCTCATGCTCGGCGAGGATGACGACTGCGCGAATGTCGCGCGCACGGCTCGCATATTCCCATTTGCCGCGGCGCAGGGCTCGGACGAATTTGCCTTCCCACATCACCTCCACCGGAGGCAGGTCGTCGAGATCCATTATAGTTCGATCAATTTGTCCGGGATTTCGTTCACATCGTCGGCCGACCGCGGAAAATGTTCCGCAAGCACCGCGCCAACGCGCTCGATCGCACTAACGATCCCCTCGCCCGGCCGCCCCTCGCGAACCTCTGCAATCAGCGCAGTCATCGCCTCCCCCCAGGCGTGCTCGTCAGTGAGCTTGAGGATCGCTTCGTCGGCGACGATCTCCGCGCGCCGCTCAGCCAGGGAAAGATAGATGAGAATGCCCGTCTTTCCGGCCGTGCGTCCCGCAGCGGCGGCCTGGAAGATTGCCACCGCCCGGCGCCGCACGCGGCGATGCTTGGTCGCTGCCGGCGTCAGTGCCAGCCGCAGCGGCATCCATTTGAGGATCAGCAGCGCGACCGTGAACTTCAGCGCCGCCAGGAACATGAGGAGGGTCAGCAGCTCGCCCAGTGTCGGATCGGGCGACCAGCCTCCGAACAGCGTGTTGTACCACCACACCAGGGCTGTCGGCCGGATTGCCGCCCAGGCGAGCACTGCGAATAGCGGGACGAGCGCCCAGTGCAGGCCGACATCGTGATAGGCGTCGCTGATCGGCGTTGCGACTGCAACGATCTCGCCGCTGCTCTTCGCTTCGGCCGCAGCGATTGCGGCGGAGACCTTGTCGCGGTCCTCGGACGAAAACTGCATCACCATGAGCCCGAGGCCCCGCCGCCGCCAAACGACCCGCCGCCGCCGGAAAAGCCGCCGAAGCCGCCACCTCCGCCGCCCCAGCCGCCTCCGCCACCCCAGGAGCTGCCCCGCGAGCCGCGATCGAGCGCGCTAAGCCCCCACAGCATGACCCATGGGCTGATCCCGCCGCCGCGAGTCCGATAGCGGCTCCCGGCGCCGCGCCGGAAATGCGACAGCACGACGAAACCGATCACCAGCAGCCAAAACAGTCCCGGAAGCGCGCCGCCGCTGCGATGCTGCCGCTGCTGCTGGGCCTGCTGCGCAGCTGCGATATTTTTCGCTGCTTCATCGGGCGGAAGGCTGAGCTGCTTGATGATTGCGTCGGCGCCGGCTTCGATCCCGCCGCCATAGTCCGCCGGGTTCTGCTTGAAGTGCGGAAGGATGGCGTCACGAATGATCAAGCCCGACATTGCGTCGGTCAGGTAAGCGGTCGCTCCGTAGCCCACCTCGATGCGCACCTTATGCTCGCTGGGCGCGACCAGCAGGACCACTCCATTGTCCTTGCCCTTCTGGCCAATTCCCCAGGCTCGGCCGAGCCGGTAGCCAAAATCCTCGATCGGATAACCCTGCAGGCTGGGGACGGTGGCGATCACCAGCTGCCGTCCCGTTTGAGCCTCGAGCGTCTCCGATTTGGCGGTCAGATCAGCGACCTGCGCCGGGCTAAGTAGATGGGCATCGTCGACCACACGCCCGGTGAGCTGCGGGAACGTCTGCGCCGACGCCGGTGCAGCAAGCGCAAAGAACGCCAGCAGCAAGGCGGCAAGAAAATGTCTCACCTCAGCTGCCGTTGCCGAAATTGACCGTCGGCGCCGCCTGCGCCGCCGCAGCAGCCTCGAACGGCACCTTGGGCTTGGCCCCGTAGAAGACCTTGGCGCCGATCGCTGTCGGGAAGGTCCGGATCAACGTATTATATTGCCGCACCGACTCGTTGTAGTCGCGGCGCGCGATTTCGATGCGGTTCTCTGTCCCTTCGAGCTGATCCTGGAGCGCGAGGAAGTTCTGGTTCGACTTGAGGTCGGGATAGGCTTCGACGGTGACAAGCAGTCGCCCGAGCGATCCGCTCAGTTGATTCTGTGCGTTCTGGAACGCCTGCACCTTGGCTGGATCGCTAAGGTCGCCGGCGTTGAGCTGAACGCTCGTAGCCTTCGCCCGCGCCTGGGTGACCTGAGTGAGGACGGTCTTCTCCTGCTGGGCATAACCCTTCACGGTCGCGACAAGGTTGGGAATGAGGTCGGCCCGGCGCTGATAGTCGGCCTGGAGATCGCCCCATTTGGCGTTGACCTGCTCCTCGGCGGTGGGAACGCTGTTGATGCCGCAGCCGGCGAGGCTCAGCGCAGCGAGCGGTGCAAACAAAC
>CBJLMA010000127.1:0-4595 GCA_966424035.1 uncultured Sphingomonas sp.
CAGCGGTCGGCAGTGCAAGCAACGGTGCAGCGGCCAGGCACACAGAAAGAATGGACTTGGTCCGGTTATTCATGTCGGCGATTCCCCACTTTGCTCCGAAATGGAGCTTCTCGCCGCCACTTTGCTCAATAATGGTTGATTTTCGGTCAACCATGACAAGGAAGGCTCCACGTCCAGAGCGGGTTTTGGTCAGTAATCCACCGTGACGTTGAACGTCCCGACGTAGGTTCCCGCGGCCGTTGTCGAATTGAGAGTCACCGAACCGCCGACCGAGAAATTGAGGCCCGGAGCGCCCGAATTGGTGAGGAAGATGGTCGCCGGTGCGTCTGTCACCAGAGTAAGCGTCTTAGTCGAATCGCTTTGGTTTACGAGCGTGACGTTGGGTGCGCTGATTCGGACCGTCTGCTGGTTGGATCCCTGGACGTTATATTGAGCGACGGCTGTGGCGCCGGAGCAAATGACATTCGCGTTGCCGCAGCTGAGAATTCCGGCCTTCGACAGTGACACCGTCGCACCGCTCCATGCGCCCGGCCCCAGGGTCACCGTTCCAAAATCAAGATTCTGGAGCTTCACGAGGGTCAGCGGTTTGATGTTGCTGGCTGTCACCGAGGCCATGACGGTCGCCGCAGACGCCGGCGCATTGGCCGCGATGGCCAGCATTGCCACGCCGTTGGCGATGACTGCTAATGGCAGACGCAAGGATCTGGTCGCTTCCCGGGAAAGTTTCGTTACGGAACCAGATAGAACCAAAGTGGTTGATTTTCTCTCAACCATGGCGGTGTGCTTGGGGGAAGCTGGAGCACAGCGCAAAAGGGGCCGCCTCGCGGCAGCCCCTTCCCCACTACAGCGGCCTAGCCGCTATCTCGAAAATTCCTCACTGACCGTCGCCGGAGCAGTTGGAGCGAAGGCGAGGGTTGCGGGGCCAGTCAGATCGAAACCCGGCGAGCTGTGACAGTCGCACTGTTCGTGCCCACCAGCTGCCGGCTGTTCCGGAAGCAGGTCAGCATTAACTTCCCCATGCTGACCCCACTTCAGCAACGACCGGGCCCCCGAGCGGCGCGGTTGGCATCACCGCCGCATTAACCAGCAAGCGCTTTACCCATCGCTCAGCTTCATGGTTGAAGCGCTCTTAAACAACCACTCCAATTCGGTGCGGTCGTCAAAGATATTCGACCGTAATCGGAAGATCGCCGTGATATTGGCCGTCAGTATCTCCAGCGACGATCAGCCGTCCCCCGAAGCGAAAGCTCAAGTTTCCGGCAGCGTCCAGTCGCGGTGTGCCGTTCAAATCGGTAATCACATCGTCGAGCGTGATTCGACCGCCCTTCAGCGAATAAAGTTCGATCCGCCGCGGCAGCTCGACGCGGAGCGGCCGATTGGCTTCGCCGTGCACCAGGACGGTTCCAACCATCGCGCGTGGGCTAATCTCGAGCACTGCGCCCTCGGCGCTATTCGCGCCGTCCGGTCGGATCGTCGCCGCACCCGAGCCCGCGCCTGAAATGATCAGCCGGTCGAAATTGAGTCCGGTCTCCACCTGGAGTTGAACGTCGCCGTCGGCCGAATCAGGCGGCCGATCGGTGGTCGGCTGATTGCATAGACGGCATTGCGCATTGGCCGGCGACGAGATCGCGGTCGCCGCCGCAAAACCGGCAATGAGCACTGCAAGGCGCTTGGGTTTGCCCATGGAAGCGGGCTCTATCGCTCATAGCCTAAGAGCGGGTTAAGCTACGGCTAACCTTGTTCCCCACACGACTGGACTCTAACCGAGAAGCTTTGGAGGAGGTTCGGACCTGCCCGCCTATTGTCGCGCCGCGCGCAGCTTTCTATCCCACGCCGTCAAATGGCCCGATCTCAATCCCGTCCGAGAGGACGCTCCACCTTCATGGGCATAGTCAAAGGCATCGCTTATGCGGCGCTGTTGTCGCTGCTTGCGCTCGTCGTCGCTGTCGCTGTGGCGGTCGCCTACCTGCCGGGCTACAGCGATCTGACGAAGCGCTCTGACCTTGGGCAGACCATCCGCGTGCGCGCTGCCAATGGCCAAGTCTTGGTCTCGATGGGACCGAGCTTCGGTCATTGGCTGACTTACGACAATATCCCACCGGAGATGCGTGCGGCGCTGATATCGACCGAGGACAGGCGCTTTAGAAGCCATATCGGGGTCGACCCCATCGGCATCGGCCGGGCGATTGTGTCGGCGGTATTCGAAAGGCATCGGGTCCGCGCCACCTCGACGATTACGCAGCAGCTGGCGCGCAACATCTTCCTGACCAACAACCGAAGCTTCATCAGGAAATTCAAGGAGGTCATTCTCGCGCTCGCGCTGGAGCGCAAGTTCAGCAAGGATCAGATCCTCGAACTCTATCTGAACCGCGTTTATTTTGGTGGTGGCGCTTATGGCATCGATGCTGCCTCTCAGAAATTCTTCGGCCATGGAGCCGATCACCTGAGCCTAGGCGAGGCGGCAATTATCGCCGGACTCGTCAAAGCTCCATCCAACTATTCACCGTCGGCGGATATCGAAGCTGCAAGATCGCGCTCGGGCGTGGTCCTCGAGACCATGGTCAAGAACGGCTTCATCACCGCTGAGACCGCGGCAGCCGTCAATCCGACACAGATCCGGATCCAGCAGACAACCAACCAGAATAGCGTTCGCTACTTCACCGATTGGGCACTGCCGCAGCTCGACACGCTGATCGACCAGACGAACGAGCCGATCGACGTCTGGACCACGCTCGACCCCAGCATGCAGGCTGCCGCCGACAAGGCAATTCGCGCGAATGCTCCGGACGGCACTCAGGGCGCACTGGTGGCGATGGATCGCGACGGCGCAGTGAGAGCGATGATCGGCGGCAAGGACTATGTCTCGTCGATCTACAACCGCGCAACGCAGGCCCAGCGCCAGCCCGGTTCGGCGTTCAAGCTGTTCGTTTATCTAAGTGCGCTCGAATCGGGCATGAAGCCGACGGACACGATCGTCGACGAGCCGGTCACCATCAACGGCTGGAGTCCGCGCAACTCGACCCGCACGAATCTGGGCCCGGTTACGCTGCGCGAAGCCTTTTCGCGTTCGATCAACACAATCAGCGCCAAGATCGGCGCGCAGGTCGGCTTTTCGACTATTGCTGATATGGCGAGGCGCTTCGGGATCACGTCGCAGATTTCGACCTACCCCTCGATGGTGCTGGGGACCAACGACGTTCGTCTGATCGACATGACGCGGGCCTTCGCTTCGGTCGCCAACAAGGGGGTTGCGGTAACTCCGTACGGAATCCGCCGCGTGGTCACTGCAGACGGCCGAATGCTCTACAGCCATGACAGCGATGAACAGCGCGTGCTCGTCGCCCCGTGGGTCGCTGCCGAAATGACCGACCTGCTGCAATCGGCGGTCCTCTCTGGCACCGGCCGCGCCGCCCAAATCGGCCGGCCGGTTGCCGGCAAGACCGGGACGACCAGCTCGAACAAGGATGGCTGGTTCGTTGGCTTTTCGAGCGGTCTCACCACCGGCGTGTGGATGGGCCGTGATGATGCCCGGCCGGTGGCTGGTCTTCAGGGTGGCACCGCGCCGGCGCGGGCGTTCCACGACTTTATGAACGTCGCGGTCGCTAATCGTCCGGTCGAGCAGTTCGAAACCCAGGTTCCGATGCCGGATTGGCAGCTGACTCCGGAGGAGGAGCTGTACGGCGATCAGGCGATTGACGCCAATACGAGCGCGCCGATGGTCGATGAGAATGGAATGCCGCTCGGCACCGCGCCTCCTGCTGAACCGGGAGCTGCGCAGCAGCAGCCGACGAGCCGGCCCGAGGGCACTGGCGAACCAACCCAGCAGGGGCTGGATCAGGTGCTTCCGCCACAACAGCAACCGCAACAGCTCAATCCGCCGCAACTGTCTCGAAGGCCGGCTCGCCAACCGCCGCAACGCGCGCCGCAACCCGATTCAACGCCTCCGGCCGATACGCCGCAACCGCGGCCCTATCCGACGTAGGGCAGTCTTCGCTTCGCTCAGACCTTCACCGTAGAGGCGCGCTTCAAGCGCCTTGAATTTCGCGCTGTGGTCCATGTGAACGAGGTGCGCGACTTCGTGGGCGACAACGTAGCGGCGCACATCGGGCGGGGCCAAAATAAGACGCCAGCTCAAACGAATTCGCCCCTGTGACGAGCAGCTGCCCCAACGCGAGCCGGCATCGCCGACACTGACCGAGGACGCAGCGACTCCTGCGCTTTTCGTATATTCGGCGACTTCGCGTGACATCACGTCGAGCGCGCGTCGCTTGAGGAAAAGCTCGATTCTGCGGGCAATCCCGGCTTCGGAACCGCCTAGACGCAACTGATCGTTGGCGAGCAGCGGCGTGCGCGGCGCCGACGGATCCCAGACGATGCGGACGTCCTCGCCCTCGAGCGGAATGACCGCATCCTGCTCGAATGGTTCGGCCGGTTCGGCACGCGCAAGCTGTGCCTCGATCCAGTCGCGTTGATCCAGCGCCCAGGCCAGCGCGGCGCGCCGGTTGGTTCGCCAGGGACAGGTCAGTTTTAGGGTTCCGCTGGCCTCGTCGAATGTGAGACGCAGCCGCTTCGCGCTCCTTAACGGCCGAATTTCG
>CBJLMA010000128.1:0-4394 GCA_966424035.1 uncultured Sphingomonas sp.
AGCAACGCTCCTTGCGCGGCTTGGCTTTGAACCGCCATGGACGAGCCTGCGGCGAGCCGCTGAAGGAGGGCTGCGGCGATCGAGAAGAGCAGCCAGACTCCAAGATAAGCGCCGATGAAGAGCCAGCTCGGCGCGATCGTGCCATCGCCGTTCCTGGCGTTGCGGACGTTAGCATAGAGCAAGAAGGCGGGGGTGGACGAAGGCAGCATCATCGCCGCCATCATCAACCACCACATGAGAACGAGGACACCGATCGAGGGTGGGCGCATGTTCATCGCAGCACCCGCCGTCACAATATACCACCATCCAAGCGCCGCCAGTGCCAGCACGCTGGCGGCGACCAGCGCACGTTCGTGGCGGAGGATGCGGCGGATCAGGTCAGGTGCGGACGACACCGTGGGTCGAAAGGTGCAGGTTCGCGAACTGCGCGTACTTGCTTTCGATCTGCAGATTCATCGGTCCGCCGATTGTGCGGCTGGACGCGCTGCCGATATTTGCAACCTCATATTCGAAGCCGTCGGGAAGAACGATCTGCGGCCTTGCTTCTGCGCCGGTTACGGGATTGCGAATTGGCTCGCCGACCATCTCGACATAATTGGGCACCGACAAGCGTCCGCGACGGCCGCCAACGTCAACCTCGAATTCGATCGGAGCAAACACCGGCTCGTGAAACTTGGTGATCGTTGTCGCGAACACGGCGAAAACCGTTGCGAACGGGTCGGTGTCCTGACCGCTCATGATCTTCAGCAGCGCCTCCCGCTGGGACTCGTCCGCCCGTTGATCGACGATCGGGAGAACTTCGCCATTGCCCTCATGGATCGGTCCAGGCCACTTGAAGATGCCGACGATCTTCAGGCCATCGAGATCCGTATCCCCATGCTTCCCCTGGTCAATCTGGATAGCGGCGACAGCATGGCAGTGGCCCTTGTCGGGAAGTGCGTTGAACTGGCAGTTGCACCCATATTCGCAGGTGCAGTTGACGAGCTCGCGTCCGGTGAATTCCCAATAGGTCATCGGTTCATCTCCCTCGAGACCAGGTTCGGCGATAGCACGCGCGAAGGCTGCTGTGCCAGCTTGTTCCCGACGCGCGGCATTTGGCCGCACAGCGGGAATGGAATATCCGCGGTTTCAGCCGATGCCGGGCACAACCGGAAGAAGAACCTGCGCCAGCCAGGGATCAGCAGCGGCCGAACCTTGTTCTGGTCTTTCGCGGGCGTGCTCGTCCTTTGCGGCACGCTTTATTTCTGAGGCGCTGATGACGACGACTCCTCCTAACGCTTTCTTCCCCGCCTCAGGGCGCCCGACATCATTCTCTACTTCTGGCTCAGGATTTGGCTTCATCGAGCGCGATTGCTGTCCCGCCTGTTCGTCGACCGATACCGTGACCCTCTGGCGCTGTAGCTTTACCGAAGAGCCGCTCGGGTCTTACCTGGCCAGCTACTATCTCAAGCCGATCCCTGAGGGGACATATCAGCTCGACCAATGCGAGAATTGCTCGCTCATATTCCAGCGCTTCATCGGCACGGACGCTTTCCTGACGAAGCTTTATTCCGAATGGCTCAATCAGCAGATCGACGACGAATATCGCGACTGCCTCGCCAACTATCGAGGTTCTCGCGACGCGCATGAACTGATGGCGCTATCTGCCTATCTCGGCAGGCCCAAGCTCAAGGTGCTGGACTATGGTGCCGGATGGGGCCTGTGGCCGATCATCGCAAGCCGCCTTGGTCACCAAGCCTTCGCCGTCGAGATCGCTCCGGAAAAGGCGAGCTGGATGCAGGCAAATGGCGTGACGATCCTCCCCGAGGAAGAAATCGCCAACCATGCATTTGACGTGATCAACCTGGAACAGGTCCTGGAGCATGTCCCTGAGCCGGGCAGGCTTCTACAATCGCTCGTCCCGTCGCTCAGCGGCGTCCTCAAGCTAGCCGTGCCAAACGCCTCCTACGCCGATGTGAACGCATTCAGGCGAAGCGATTTGTCACGGCTTACGATTTTGCTCCCTTTCGAGCACATCAACGGCTTCACCGGTCGAGCGATGCGAGTCCTCGCGAGGTCCGTCGGATTGCGCGAGGTCAGACCCTCGCTGCGACAACTTTATTCGTTCGATTTGCGGGACATCGCGCGATCGCCCAAGAGAATGGTGAAAGAGCTGGTTCGTCCGCTGATCACCTGGCACAGGCCGAGCAACATCTATGCCTGGTTCATCAGGGCCTAGGCTCCGATAGGAGCATGACCAAGCCAAAGCGATCGCCTCTTCGAAGCGACCGCCAATCCAATCGGCAACTCATTCCAGACTATGTAACTGGACTCCGGAGGCCGACGGGAGCAGCTTTGGGCGATGAAGACCGAACTCGCTGAGATTGCGGATGGCATTTTCCGCCTGAGCACTTTTGTGCCTGATATCGCACCGCCCGCCGGTTTTACGTTCAATCAGTTCCTGATCAAGGCGGACGAGCCGCTTCTGTTCCATTGCGGGCCACGCAGGATGTTTCCACTGGTCTCGGCAACGGTGGCAGAGATTATGCCGATCAGCCAGCTGCGCTGGATCAGCTTCGGGCATGTCGAGTCGGACGAATGCGGCGCAATGAATCTCTGGCTCGAGGCTGCGCCGGACGCGCAGGTCGTTTTCAATCCGCTGGGATGCATGGTCTCGCTCAATGATTTGGCGGATCGTCCGCCCCGGCCTGTCAATGACGATGAGGTGCTCGACCTCGGCGGCAAGCGCGTCCGGATCATTGCAACTCCCCATGTGCCGCATGGCTGGGAAGCACAGGTGCTCTACGAGGAGAATACAGGGACGCTGTTCTGCGGCGATCTCTTCGCGCACGTCGGAAACGGCCCATCAGTCGTCGACACGGACATCGTTGGTCTTGCCGTTGCCGGCGAACAGCTGTTTCATTCGACCAGCATTGGTCCTGCAACGGCACCGACGATTCGTAAGCTGGCGAAGCTTCACCCGCGCCGGTTGGCACTCATGCACGGTTCTTCGTTCGAAGGTGACGCGACCGGGCAGCTTGAGCATTTGGCTGCTGCGTACGAGCAACTGATGGAAAGCGAGACCGCATCCGCATAGCCTGGAGGCTCAGCTGTTCGTCACCGTCCGCTACAGGATGGATTGGTACGGGATATAGTAGCTGGCGTAGGTTCCGAAATTGAGGAAGGTAACCTGGATGACGGCAGCGTAGGCGATGACGACCAGCGTGATGTGCGCGGTCGGCCGCGTAGTCGGCGACAGAATCTTGGGCACTCGGCTGAGCACCACGAACTGCAATGGGAACAGATAGAGCAGGAAGCGGTCGATTGCAGTCGACGAGGGGATGACTGCCAGGAGCAAGCACAGGCCGAGCGTTGCGAACGAGAAGTTCTGCCATAATTTGAGCTGGTGATCGTCAAATTCGAATCTTCCGCGAAGCAGCAGAAAGGTTATCGCGGCCAGGCCGTTCATCGCCAGCCGATAGGCGACACCCGCCGACTGGATCCTCTCGGACGAATAGCGCTGCGCATAGATGCTGAAGACGTCCTGGAAGAAATAATAGGCCAGAAGGGCGGCAACGGCCATCAACAGCGCTCGTTGCAGACCGTTGCGCGTGTACGACAGCATGCACAAGGGCAGGATCAGCAAGATGCTCCCGTGGAACAGGGAGCCGATGAGGATGAACAGGACGAATCGGACGAGCCGCTCCCGTTCGAACGCATTGAGTGCGAAGAACAAAAAGCCGAGTGCGACTGACTGGCGATCGCCGCTCATCGCAACGACGATTACCAGGTATGGAAAGGCGACCAGAAATGCGAGCCATGGATTGGGCTGTCTTCGGCAGAAAGCCGTCAGGCCAGCGACGAAGAACGCGCCGCATATCAGGTTGAGCAGCCATAAAGGGGCATCGAACTGGTGGAGAAGCCAGTTCAGCACCATGAAGCCGGGGTCCTCGTGCGTCATCGCCTCCCCGAACGAGTAAAGCTTGGTGAAAGTGAAGATCGACGAATACGCCTCCCAGTCGGGTCCGATTTTCCACCGCAATCCGATCATCAGCGCAGTCGGCACAGATGCAAGCACGATGAACATCAGCGCGCTTCGGCGGTCCTGGTCCTGATTGACGAGTGCGCCGACCGCGAGAACTAGGAAGATGCCCCAATAGATGAACACGCGAGCCGCCCTCTATCTGCCGACCAAGACCAAACGAAGCGAGTCGGCACGCGCGGCAATAGCCGACGTGCCTCAAGAGTTCGCAATCCCCAAGCGCGCTTGGCGGGCCATTCGAGCGTGGACTGACGCGTACGGGCGATCAAATCTCGTGGGATGGATCCGTTCCTGCTGTCATGGAAATGGATCCTGCAAAGAGCAAAGCGGCCTTCAACGTCGTTGATCACGATGAGCGGGGTGGGCGCCAATC
>CBJLMA010000129.1:0-4352 GCA_966424035.1 uncultured Sphingomonas sp.
CAACACCTGTATGATACAGACCTGTTCGTTTCTTTCGAATGCTACAGGTCTGTATCATTGTCAACGCGTTCGAACGCAGGAGTTCGATAATGAAAAGGCATCGCCCAGAGCAGCGGCCGGAACGTCCTTCGGCGGTGCGAGAACGCATTCTCGCGACTGCATCGAAGCTATTCTACAGGCAAGGCGTCCATTCCGTCGGCGTCGATCTGGTGGTGGCCGAATCGGGGATCGCAAAGACCAGCCTTTATCGTCATTTCGGAAGCAAGGACGCGCTGGTCGCGGCCTTCCTTGCCCAGGAAGATGCGGATTTCTGGCGGCAATGGAGCGCTATTGCCGAGCAGCATCAAAACCATCCCGAGGACGAACTCGCGGCCTATCTCGATTGGATGGAAGTGCGGCTTCGGCGCCCCGGCTACCGCGGCTGCCCGCAACTCAATGTCGCCGCCGAGATACCCAATCCCAAGCATCCGGCGCGCCGGGTCGCTGAAGCGCATAAAGAAAAGATGCGCGAGCATTTTTCGCAGCTCGCCATGAGACTCAAGCTGCGGCATCCGAAACAGGTCGGAGCGCAGCTTGCGCTGGTCTTCGACGGTGCTTTCATCAGTGCACCGCTCAGCGATGGCGAGCAGCTCGCAGCGACTTTGCGCGGCAGCGTTCATGCCCTGCTTGCGGCAGCTCACTAATCCAGTGAAAATCCAATCTTCACTTGGCCGCAGCCAAAGGCGCGATGTCGCAGGCGATGAGCGCATCTTGTCGCAGTGACGACAGACAGCAAAAGGGCGGCCCCCGACGCGTCGGGGCCGCCCTCCTGGGGTCGATCTTGGATCGACCTTAAGCGACTTGCGCGAGTACCGGCCGGCGGCGGCGGCGCATTGCAAGGCCGATGCCGCCAAAACCGATGAGCATCATCGCCCAGGTAGCAGGCTCGGGAACCGCCTGGATGGTGACGTTGCCGTTGGCGACGGCCGACAGCAGCGGGTTCGAGCCGGTGAAGCTGAACTCATACTGGCCGCCGACGATCAAGGTCTGCGCGAGCTGCATCACGTTGGTGCCGCCCCCGGTCAGGCTGTAGCTGCCGGCCGTCCCGTTGATTCCGATCAGCTGGGCAGCCGAAAAGGTGACGCCCGGCGTGCTCGAGCCCAAGAGGATCGAATAGATGCCCGGGTCGCTATTGGTGAAGTCAAAGGATCCGTTGAAGCTGCCGTTGGGCTCGGCATTCTGGCCGAACGAAATGGTCGTCAAATCGCCGACCGTCTGAACCGCGGTCGGGTCAGTCGCAGGATTGGGCGAATTGAGATTGGTTGAACTGTCGATCGTAATCGTCGCATTGGCTGCCGACCCCAAAGCCAGCGCTGCTGCCGCAGCCACCCCCAGAACAAGCTTATGCATTAACCCGACCTCCCAATGTTGCCCCGAATCGGCGAGGCTATTAAATATCCCTTAACCAAAGTTAGGTCGAGTCTGTTAACAAAATTTTTACTTGCGGATTCCCGCCAATATTCATCGACAATGAAGCTCAATGACCCGCCGTTGGTGGTCGGACCGTTTTCTGAAGGGGGTCGGGATTAGTCAGCCGAGGGCCGGACTTGCCTTCACATGATCGCCCGAGCTTCGAGCAGTCTCAGCGACAAGCGCTGCTGACTGAGGTTCGGATGAGCCAGCCAGATATTTGTGAATCGCAGCGACCACCTGCGCGCCGTCGCCGACCGAGGCCGCGACGCGCTTGACCGAGGATGATCGTACGTCGCCGACGGCGAATACTCCGCGGCGGCTGGTTTCGAGCGGCAGCCGGTCCTTTCCGATGTCGTCGCCGGTCAGCACGAAGCCTCGAGCGTCGAGCCTGATTCCGGAGCTTTGCAGCCAGTCGGTATTGGGCTCCGCGCCGATGAACGAGAAAAGATAGCGGACCTCGCGTCGAGCCTCGGCGCCCGAACGGCGGTCGCGCCAACTGACCGATCTCAGTTGGTCACCGCTGCCCTCGAGGCTTGCGATTTCGCAGCCGGTGACGATTTCGACGTTCGGCCGAGCTTCTATCCGCTCGATCAGATATTGCGACATGGTTTGGTCGAGCGGCCGACGGGCGATCAGCGTCACCCGCCGCGCGAGCCCGGCGAGGAACACCGTTGCCTGACCCGCCGAATTGCCGCCGCCGACCAGCGCAACGTCCTGGTTTGCGCACAGGTCCGCCTCGAGCGGCGACGCCCAGTAATGGACCGATGATCCTTCGAACGCGTCCAGCCGGTCGACTTCCAGGCGCCGGTAGCGCGCTCCGGTGGCGATGACGACCGCACGCGCCTGAACCCGCTCGCCGGTCTTGAGCTGCACGTGACAGGGCTCGTTGCCGCATTCCAGCTTTACCGCTTCGTCGGGGATCGCGATTTCGACCCCGAACTTTTGCGCCTGGCTGAAAGCCCGGCCCATCAACGCCATGCCCGAAATGCCGGTCGGAAAGCCGAGATAATTCTCGATTCGGGCCGACGCGCCGGCCTGGCCGCCAAACGATCGGCAGTCGATCGTCAGCACCGACAGCCCTTCCGAGGCGGCATAGACAGCGGTCGCAAGACCGGCAGGCCCTGCCCCGATGATCACAACATCGTAAAGCTTGTCGGCGTTGATCGGCCCTACCAGCCCGACGCAGCGGGCCAGTTGCTCTTCGCTTGGATTGCGAAGCAGCTGGCCCTCGGCGCAAAGCACGATGGGCAGCTCCTCAGGCTCGACCTGGAAGCGGTCGATCAATGTGCGGGCGCACGCATCCCTCTGCGGATCAAGCTGATGGAAGGGATGCCCATTGCGGCGCAGGAAGTTGGTGAGGCGGAGCACGTCGGCGTTCGCATCATCGCCGATGATGACCGGGCCGGCGCCAGCCTCGATCAGTCCAACCCGGCGGAGAATCAGCGCACGCATGATTCGCTCGCCAAGGTCGGCCTCGGCGACGAGCAGGGCCCGCACCCGCTCCGGCGGAATTGCCACGACGTCGACCTTGGTGAGGGCGTTGGCATCGACCAGCACCGGCCGGCCTGAAAGCTGGGCAAGCTCGCCCTGGAAGCTTCCAGGCCCATGAGTCACGATATGCGAGCGCTGACCGTCTCCAGCGCCTTGGACGACTTCGATCTCGCCTGACTGGATCAGCAGCAGGCCGTGACCGGTCTCGCCCACGCGCGCGACAGCCTCGCCGGCGTTGAAGGAGCGCGGCTCGCCGAAGCGGGCGAGCCGCGCCATTTCCTCTTCGGTGAGGCGCGGGAACATCTGGTCCCCGCGCCTTGCGATGAGGTCCGCCTGTGCTTCAGTCACGCAGGCAGCGGCTCGGCGACGACTGTGGACGCGGCGGCTTGCGTCGACTCACCGACCTGCTCATCGCGGACGAAAGCGAGGATATCGCGATTGATATCGTCCGCATGCGTGGTTGCCATTCCGTGCGGATAGCCTGGATAAATCTTCAAAGTGCCGTGTTTGAGCAATGTAATTCCGATCAGCGCCGAATCGGCGATCGGCACAACCTGGTCGTCGTCACCATGAAGCAGCAGCACCGGAACGTCGATCGCCTTAAGATCTTCCGTGAAGTCGGTCTCTGAAAAGGCCTTGATGCAGTCATAATGGGCCTTGACCCCGCCCATCATCCCTTGCCGCCACCAGTTGCGGATCACGCCTTCGATCGGCTGAACGCCGGTGCGGTTGAAGCCGTAGAAAGGTCCCGAGGCAATCTCGAGGAAGAATTGTGCGCGGTTGCCGGCAGTGCCCGCCCTAAACTGGTCGAACAGCTCAATCGGAAGCCCACCGGGATTTGTTTCGGACTTGAGCATGATCGGCGGGACAGCGCCGATCAGCACTGCCTTGGCGACTCGCCCAGGCTCGGCGCGAGCCACATAATGGGCGACTTCGCCGCCGCCGGTCGAATGTCCCACGTGGACGGCGTTCGTGAGATCCAGTTCGCGGGCGAGCTCGATCACATCGGCTGCATAAGTGTCCATGTCGTTGCCGGCGTCGGTCTGGGTCGAACGACCGTGTCCGCGACGATCATGGGCGATCACCCGATAGCCATTGCCCAGAAAGAACATCAGCTGGTTGTCCCAGTCATCCGCGCTGAGCGGCCAGCCATGGTGAAAGACGATCGGCTGCGTGTCCTTTGGGCCCCAGTCCTTGTAGAAGATTTGGGTGCCGTCGCTGGTGGTGATGAATGGCATAGGGAGCCCTTCCACTGATCAATTCCGGCCTGCGGGACCGGCGCCGGTCTCGATCAGCCGAAGACGGAATCAATACGGGTCCGTCTCACGCCGGGGAGTCGTGACGACCTCGGCGCCGTAACCGTTTCGAGTTGCTACGGGAAGGCAACGACTCGGACGTCTTCGACTCTT
>CBJLMA010000130.1:0-4342 GCA_966424035.1 uncultured Sphingomonas sp.
CCGTACCAGAAGAAGTTTGTGGCGATCGCAATGAGCTTCAGCAGCACCCAGGCGCCAAGGGCACCACCGGTTCCGACCGGCAGCGCCATTCCTGCGAGAATCAGCATTCGATAATCAGCGCTATGGTCGGCGAGGCGCCGCGGGTGACGGTTTGCAGGGATAGTGGCCATGTCCGCGCTTCACGCGATCAGCGGGCTTAATGCAAGATTGCGTTGCTCAGTTGCGAGAGCCTATTGGCCAAGGTCGAGAACGACGATCGGTCCCAGGTCCACCGTCTGCCGCGCGGTGGCGAGCTGAATGCCCACAGCAAGCGAGCCCGCGGCATAGTCCTTGTCGGCCTTGCCGCTAAATTCGATCGTCTTCCAATCCGTGCCGATGTCGGCCGGCCCGCCGATCAATCCGGACCAAGGCGGTGAGGTCAGGCTCACGGCATTCCATGGAAGCGTGATCGCGGTCGCGCCATTCTCCCCTTTTTCGAGGCGAGCCGGAAAGACCAGCAAAAGGCGGTCGCCCGCCTTCACCGGCTTCTTGAGCGGACTTGCGACCGAAATATCCCATGGGTTCTTGCCTTTGGCCGGCACGGATACGCGAAGCGCCTTTCCACCCATGACCTTTGGATCGGTAACCAGGCTGCCCCGAGCGCCATTTATCGAAGGCGCGCCAGGGTCGTTCACGATCTTGCCAGCGATCGTATTCGGATCAAGCGTCGCAAGGACCGACGTTTCCGCCGCTGGAGCCGCGGGTGCGGCGCTCGCGCCCTCGTCTGATCTGGCGACGTACATGGGCCCAAACTCGATCGTCTGGTTGGCGTTTCCCACCTGGACGCCTGCGTTCAGCATTCCGGCGGCATAATCCTTGTCGGCGGTGCCCCGGACTTCATAGCGCTTCCACTCCGGCCCGATGGTCACCGGACCGCCGAAGACCTGTGTCCAGGGTGGGGAGCCGAGGCTCACCGAATTCCACGGCAGGGTAGCCGAGGTTGCTCCGTTCTCGCCGCTCACCAGTCGTGCCCAGAAGGCGAAGACCAGCGGATCGCCGCCTTTCACTGGCTGGCGCAACTGCGTCACTACGGCGGCGTCCCAGGCGTTTGCACCTTTCGTTGCGACCACGCGCAGCGCCTTCCCCCCCGGCACTTTCGCGTCATCGACAAGGCTCGCCCGCGCGCCGAAGCTGTTGAACGACGCCGTGTCCGGATTGTTGAGTGCGCCCGCCGAATAATCCTGGGCTGACGCTGGCACGCTGCAGAAAGTGATCACGGCAATTGTCGCCGCGCAGAGCGATACAGGTCTGAACATTCCGATCTCCCCCGATTCGGATGCAGACGGAACAAACCACGGATTGTTAGCGCTATCAAGATCGGGCGCGATTAACGGCCCGGCACTGGGGCAAACCGTACCGAGCCGGAGACTCGCTTACCAGCTGCGAAGCTCGGAAGGCGGGTCTCGCCGGCCTCCTTAAGGGACCGGATTCGGTCCGCAATCCCCCGGCACATGACAATTTGTTGACTATGTCTTCAGGCTATCGGCCGCACACTTCCGGACCAGTCGAGGTCACGCGCGTCAGCGTGCTCTCGGGCGAGGTGCTGATGACGACCCCCTGCTCGCAGCGCCTCAGCTGAAAACGGACCTTGCGCGCGCGAAAGTCGAGCGAGACCCGGCGAAAGGTCTCCAGCACGTCGGTCCCGAGCAGCAGTGCCGGCTGGTCGGATAGACCGAACAATTTGAACGGCGGCACGTCGGCGAAGGCAATGGGCACATCGCGCAAGGTAACGGGCCCAAGCTGAATCTCCCCGACGTCCGCCAATTCCAGCTTCGCCGTAACGCCCGTCACGCCAATCGCGTCGACGGTCCAGAAGCGGTCGCGGCCACGGCGCAGGAGCTGGTTGCGCAGCGCCATGTTGCCGATGCTGATTTCCGAACCGGTATCAATGACTGCATCGAGCGAGATCCGGCCGGCCCTGACCTCGGTCAGGATCAACTGCCCTCGCCGGCGCTTGGCGACGATCACGATGTCGTCCGGCGAAAAATCCCTGATCGGCGAGCGCGCGTCCTCGACCTTGATCAGCCGTTTCTCAAAATCCATCATTAGACGCTGCTGGGTGAGCGCATCGATCCCGACGAGGCCGTCACCGCCCAGGTCGTCTTCCCGCAAGGCCGGTAGCTCGAGATCGTGAACCGTCGTCGGCCCAAGGGTCAGCTGATCGACCTTCACCCGGTCGACGAGGTCGCGGGAGGTCATTCCGTTCACGATTGCCGGGGAGCCGAGCGGAAGCTGCAAATCGTGAGCAATGCGCAGGCCGACCGCGGAGGTGTCCGCGCCGCTGTCGACAATGAACTTGTACGGACCGCGGCCATTGACCTGCACGTCGACGCTGAGGCGCGTTTCTATCTCGCGCGCCTTGACGTCCTTTCCGCCGATGGCGAGCGTTGGGTCGAAAACCGCCGGCGGCAGCGGCGGGATGTCCGAAGGGACCGGCGGAGCGGGTCGCGGGCGGCTTATCTTGGGAGGCTCGGCAGCGGCTCCATTGCCGCCGATGACGCCGGAACTCAGCGCTAGAGCCAGAACCAGACCGCAGCGGGGCGTACGCAACGCTTCATTCCTCCAGAGGGTGCCAGCGAGGCTATTCCCGTCCATGCGCGTTTGCCAAGCAAAATCAGATGGATGGCTGGTCTGTTCGACAGGTGGCTGGCTTCGTCCACAAACAGATTTGCGGACGTGTTTGGCTGCCCAATCGGTGGCTCAAGGAACTATTCGCGCGCTGCAGCACAGCGGCTTGTCGGGGAATGCCGGCGCAAGCGACCGGTCAAGGATTTACTCGCAAACTGCCAAGGGCCACCCGTGACGCGACGAGCGGCCCTCGGCAAAAGGACAGGCTGCCCGTACCCGCTTACATCGCTGGGTGCGGAATCTTCATTTCCTGAGCCTGTACCTGCTGCAAGCGGCCGGTCACCTGGGCTTCGTCGAGCGTATCGGCATATTCCTGGAGCCGATCGATTTTGCCGTCCAGGTCCAAGTGCATGATGTGGCAGAACTGGGTAGAGAGGGTCTTGCCAGTGTCCCTGCATCTGCCGTGATATCGGCCAGTGCCGATTACATGGTTGCCGGCATCGAGCAGCTGCTCGACCTCGCAGCGGAACCCGTCGAAATCGCGATTGGTCGGAGTGAACACCTCGTCGCGCACGGCCGAAAAGCTGCGGTAGGGGTTGCCCGCGGAGTAAAGGGAATTCTCCGCCTCATTCCACACCAGGTTTCGGCTGAAGCCCTTCTCGAGGGTGTCGAGATCGCCCCGATTGAACGCGTCATAAAGGCCGCGCACGGCCTGCACATTCTGCTCAGACATTGGATGTCTCCGCTGAACCTCCGCGGCGCGTCGCGCCTTCGGACGCCATGTCCGGCGGCGGGCACCGCGCTACGACTCGCCAGTAAAGCTGACGGCGCGGATTATAGCATGAGCGCTGTTGCGCGCGTGGCGGCAAAGAAAAATGATCTGGATCACGCGCAGGCCAGCCAAGGCGCGTCGACGCCGAGCGAATCCATTGTCGACTAGGCGCGAGCCACGCGTTCTCGGGTGGCATCGTAGGCGGCAACAATCAGTGCGGTCAGCGATTCTTCGTCGACGTTGCTGCCGGCGCGTAGCTTGACGTGCCGCATGCGCTTGCCCCTGCCTTCGAGGAGACCGGCCGGGTCACAAAGCGCCGCGCCGTGGAAGAAACCGATGCTCGCATGTGCCTTGAACGCCCCCACATAGGCGAAGGCCGCTTCGCCGACGCAGGCGGTGGGGCAGCCATCGTGGATCAGCTCGTGGACGTCCGTGCCGCAATCTCGCATCCGCTCGAACCAGGGGCGGACGATCATCCGGAACGGATCGGTGATATCATGGAACCAGGCGTCAACAGAGGGATCGCGGCGGACCGCTCCGGCGAGCAGGAACAGGGCATCGGGCGAGCGCATTTCCTTCATGCCGGCGCGCGGCTTCCCAGCTCGGCGAGCTGGCCTGGCTACTCGGCAGGTACGTACAGCTCGCCCCCTTCCGCATGGAAGCGCTTGCTCATTTCCGCCATGCCTGACTGAGCGTCGGCCTCGCTGCCGGCGAACCGAGTTCGTGGCGCAGGACCGTCCGCCGGATGGTCCTGAACCGTTTGACTGGCGGCAAACTCACGAACTTCCTGCGAGATCTTCATGCTGCAGAATTTGGGCCCGCACATGCTGCAGAAATGCGCAGTCTTGGCGCCTTCGGCTGGGAGTGTCTGGTCGTGGTACGCCTCGGCGGTGTCGGGGTCGAGCGATAGGTTGAACTGGTCGCGCCAGCGGAACTCGAAGCGGGCGCGGCTCAGCGCATCGT
>CBJLMA010000131.1:0-4284 GCA_966424035.1 uncultured Sphingomonas sp.
TCGTTCAGGATTCGCTCTCCTCCGGTTCTTCCCCTTGCTCAGGACCAAGGCTGAGCGGGTGTGCCGGCTGGAGCGTAGAAATGGCGTGTTTATAGACAAGCTGCACCTGACCGCCGCGCTCGAGCACCAGGCTGAACTGGTCGAATCCGGTGACCGAACCCTGGAGCATCACGCCATTGACCAGGAACAGTGTCATCCGCTCACTGTCGCGGGCGGCAGCAGCCAGGAAGAGGTCCTGGAGCGTCGCCTTGGCGCCGTCGATCGAAGTGGACGTCGGCAGGAAATCAGCCGGAGAGTCGACCGGCATGATCGTCGAGATCGAATGCTTGTAGACCAGCTGGGATGCACCCTCGCGCCGAAGCAGCAGCGAGAAAGCGTCGAACCAGGTGATCACGCCCTGGAGCTTTACGCCCTTCACGAGGAAGATCGTGACCGGGAGCTTGGCACGCCGGACGCTGTTCAGGAAATGATCCTGCAGGCTCAGCGAACGCGCCATACCGCCTCCCTTACTCCTCCCCCTCCCGCTTGTCGCCAATCCCGAGCGCCTTCAGCTTCCGGTGCAACGCGGAACGTTCCATGCCGATGAACGACGCGGTTCGCGAGATGTTGCCCGAAAATCGCCGAATCTGGATTTTGAGATACTCCCGTTCGAAGGATTCGCGGGCTTCGCGTAGCGGACTTCCCATTATTGTCATCGCACTACCTGCGCCGCTCATCGGACTTTGGTTGTCCAGCACTTCGGGCGGCAGCAGATCGACCTCGATGCACGACGCGCGATCCCCCGGAGCGAGGATCAACGTCCGCTCGATGATGTTTCTCAGCTGACGGACATTTCCGGGCCAGTCGTGAGCCTGCAGTGCGGCCATTGCTTCCTCTGATATCGCAGGCGCGGGCAGGCGGCGCTCGGCCGCGAAGCGCGCAAGGAAGTGGCTGACGAGCTCGGGTATGTCCTCGCGGCGCTCGCGCAGCGGCGGCAACTTCACCGGTACGACATTGAGGCGGTAATAGAGATCCTCGCGGAAGCGTCCCGCATTTATCTCTTCCTGAAGGTTTCGCGATGTCGCCGAGAGCACGCGGACGTCGACTCTGACAGGTCGCTGCCCACCGACCCGGTTGTAGCTCTGGTCGGTAAGGACGCGCAGGATCTTGCCCTGGGTCGTCAGCGGCATGTCGGCAATCTCATCAAGGAACAATGTCCCGCCATGCGCATGTTCGAGCAGGCCCGGACGCATCGCGCCTTCCGCTTCGGTGCCGAACAGCTCCTCCTCGACGCGCTCCGGACTCATCATGGCCGCCGACAAGACGATAAAGGGCGCCTTCGCCCGCGGGCTCCACTGGTGGATCATCCGCGCCGCAATTTCTTTGCCGACGCCCGGCGGCCCGGAGATCAGCACTCGACTTCCGGTTGGCGCAACGCGCTTCAGAGTCGCTCGAACGGTGTTGATCGCAACCGAGCTGCCGTGAAGCTGGTCTTCCTGCCCGACCTGCAGCCGCAAAGTCTCATTTTCGCGCCTTAGACGCTCCGTCTCGGTCGCTCGGTCGACGAGATAGATCAGCCGCTCGGCCTCGAACGGCTTCTCGATGAAATCGACAGCGCCTTCCCTCACCGCCGCGACTGCAGTGTCCAGATTGCCATGCCCGGAGATCATCAGCACGGGAATCGTCTGGTCACGCCGCTTGATCTCCTGGAGCAGTTGCAGCCCGTCGAGCTTGGATCCCTGCAGCCAGACATCGAGCAGCACCATCGACGGACGCCGTTCCTCGATGGCTTCGAGGGTCTGAGTGCTGTCGCCCGCGGCGCGAACAGCATAGCCTTCGTCCTCCAATACCCCGCTGACCAAGTCGCGGATGTCAGCTTCATCGTCGACGACTAATACTTCAAGCGCCATCAGGCCTCCTCACCATCTTGAGCACCCTGTTCCCGCTGTCCTTCCGGCTGATGACCGCCCACAGCCGCCAGCTTTGCCGTGTCAAAGGAGATTCGAACGTGCGTGCCCCCGCCCGGCCGATCGAGGAAGGCGATCTCGCCCATATGCTCCTCGACGATTTTCTTGACGATTGCGAGACCCAGTCCGGTGCCTCGCACGCGCGTCGTCATATAAGGCTCGGTCAGCCGCTCGCGATCCTCGGGCAGCCCCATTCCCGTGTCGAGAACGTCGATCACGAGATGCGCATGTTCTTCGTGCAATTTCAGTTCGATGCGATCGCCGGCAAGACTGTGCTCGCCGCGGCTCTTTCGTCCCTCAATCGCCTCCACACCATTTTTCACGACATTCGTCAGGGCCTGAGCGAGCTGGCGACGGTCGCAGACCATGCGAAACTCGCCTTGTTGCGGCTCCAGAGTGAAGGTGATCGCCGGGTGCGCAACCTCGTGCAGGAACAAGGCCTGACGCGCGATCTCATATACGTCCTCGTCGCGGAACGAGGGCTTGGGCATACGCGCAAAATTCGAGAACTCGTCGACCATTCGCCGCAGGTCGCCGACCTGCCGCACGATCGTGGCAGTCAGGCGCTCGAACGTATCCTTATCCGAGCTGACCTCTTCGCCGAAGCGACGCTGCAAGCGCTCGGCCGCGAGCTGGATTGGGGTTAGCGGATTCTTGATTTCATGGGCGATGCGTCGAGCAATGTCCGACCAGGCCGCCCGGCGCTGGTCCGAAAGCTGATCAGTAATATCGTCGAAGGTCAGCACCGAACCATCGCCGTAGCGCATGCGCTTGACTGCGAGCGTCCGCTGCCCAGCGTCCGCAGCGATCAGCACGTTCGCCTCGGACTGATCTCCTCGCATGAACTCGTCGAGTTCGGGCGAAATTGAACCAAGGCGCCTGCCCTCCAACTCTTCCTCTCCCTGCTGGAGAAGAGTCTCGGCAGATCGATTGAGCAGTCGAATTCGAAATCCGCTGTCGACTGCGACCACACCGGCGGTGACGCTCGACAGCACCGCTTCGATGAATGCGCGGCGGGTGTCGAGCTGAGTGTTGGCTGCACGCAATGCGTTGGTCTGCTCTTCGAGGCGGCCGGTCATTCGATTGAATGCCGTCGCAAGGGTTTGAACCTCGTCTTCGGTCTTTCCGATCGGGACCCTTGCCGAGAAGTCGCCCGCCTCGATCCGGCCCGCCGCAGTAACCAGCTCCCCCACGGGTCGCACGAGCCGGTCGGCAAGGCGTAATGCCGTGTAAATCGATAAGCCCACGATGATGAGCGCACCAAGAAGCAGCGCTGCATTGAACCGAAGCTGGTTGATCCGCGAGCGCGCGAGCAGCGTGTGATAATCGCGAATCACCAGATTCGCCCGGCGCATCTGCTGAGCGAGTTCCGGATCGACCCACCGCGCGGCATAGAGATAGAAATTAGCTCCGTAATTGAGCCTCGTGAGGACCGCGATCCGATTGGGCGTCCGTTCTTCGACCGTGGCGTCGGCCGGCAAGCGTGCGAGCCGCGATACTGCGTCATGCAGTCGCGCCGGATTGATCATTCCCTCATAGCCGTTGATCACGCCGAACGACTGCACTTCGCCCTTCGGCTCGATCTTCACGATTGCAGCTTCGTTGAGCGACCTGAGATATGTCTGTGTCGCAAGGGCTTCGGAAACGCGCGGATCGTCGATTGGAACACGGCGAAGGCCATCAGCCATATTTCCGGACATCGCCGTCGCTTCTGCTCCAACCCGGCCAAGCTCGTAGCGATAGGTCGCCTGGGCGACTTGCACCGTATTCTCGAGCATGCTGCGCGCTCGGTTGGAGAACCAGAATTGGAGCCCGCTCTGGAACAGCAGCGAAGCGAAGATTGCGACCAGGACCGTTGGTACGGCTGCGACCGCCGAAAAGAGAGCGACCAGACGAACGTGAAGCCTGCCGCTACCGAGCCCCCCCTGCTCCGCTCGGCGGACTGCTACGCGGCGCGAGTAAAGCACCATGAGCGCGATCGCCGGCAGCAGGTTGGCGATCAGCAGCAGAGCGATCAGCGGCGGCGACAGAAGGGTCCCTGGCTCCGCCCCGCGCCGGAGCAACCACACGCTAAGGCCCATCATTGCCGCCAGCAAAGCCGCGATCAGCCAAGCGAGTCGGTCATAGAACCGCCCGCTGGCCCGCTCCCGCTGGAGCCAGTTATCCTGCTTCGAAATCACCGGCGATTCGGCCGTAACCGCGTCCATCTGTTCGGGGCCTAGCATGGCCGTTGCACAAAAAACACAGTTGGATTGCGGAGACTTTGATCACGCCGCGGAGCGTGCGAGCCACGGCGAATAGAATTCCTGCAACATGCTGATAACGACCGCAGGATCGT
>CBJLMA010000132.1:0-4190 GCA_966424035.1 uncultured Sphingomonas sp.
GGAAAGCCATGACCGCGATCGTCGACGTCCACGCCCGCCAGATCCTCGACAGCCGGGGCAACCCAACAGTCGAGGTCGACGTGACCCTGGAGGACGGGAGCATGGGCCGGGCGGCCGTTCCGTCAGGCGCCTCTACTGGAGCCCACGAGGCAGTCGAGCTGAGGGATGGGGACAAGAGCCGCTGGGGTGGCAAGGGCGTCAGCAAGGCCGTGCAGTCGGTGAATGGCGAACTTGCAGAGGTCGTGGTCGGTCTGGAGGCCGAGGACCAGGCCGAAATCGATCGCGCGATGCTCGAACTCGACGGAACCGAGAACAAGGGTCGGCTTGGCGCCAACGCCATCCTCGGCGTCAGCCTGGCGGCGGCCAAGGCAGCCGCGGACGCGGTCGGGTTGCCGCTGTACCGGTACGTCGGCGGCGTCGACGCGAATCTCCTGCCGGTGCCGATGATGAACATCCTGAATGGCGGCGTGCATGCGGACAATGGCATCGACTTCCAGGAATTCATGATCATGCCCGTGGGCGCAGCGAACTTTGCCGAGGCGCTTCGCTGCGGAGCCGAGATTTTCCACGCGCTGAAGAGCGCGCTGCATGAGGCCGGGCTATCCACTTCGGTAGGTGACGAGGGCGGCTTTGCACCGGCGATCAACACTGCGCGTGACGCCCTCGATTTCATCGAGAAGGCAGTAAGTGCCGCCGGCTATCGGCTCGGCGACAATGTGCTGCTTGCGCTCGATCCTGCAGCAAGCGAGTTCTTCAGGGATGGCCGGTACGAGATTACCGGCGAGGGTAAGAGCCTCAGCCCTGACCAGATGGCGGATTACTATGTCGCGCTCGCCTCGGATTACCCGATCGCTTCGATTGAGGACGGGATGGCCGAGGATGATGCGGAGGGATGGAAGTCGCTGACCGAGAAGCTCGGCGGGCGGGTCCAACTGGTCGGCGACGATGCGTTCGTAACCAATGTGAAGCGGCTGCAGTGGGGGATTGACCACGACATCGCCAATTCGATCCTGATCAAGGTCAACCAGATCGGCTCGCTGACTGAAACGATCGATGCGGTTCGCCTGGCGCAGACCAATGCCTACACGGCCGTGATGTCGCACCGTTCCGGAGAAACCGAGGATTCGACGATCGCTGATCTCTCGGTCGCGCTGAGCTGCGGCCAGATCAAGACAGGCAGCCTGTGCCGCTCCGACCGCTTGGCCAAATATAACCAGCTGCTGAGGATCGAGGAGGAGCTCGGCGAAACTGCTCGCTACGCTGGCCGTGCGGCGTTGAAGGCCTATCGCGAACGATGAGGTAATTTCGACGTTGGGGCCCGGTCCAACTTGCGGTTCGATGCCAAGACAGGTTCAGCCGGACAGACTTGCACAGATCATCCACAACTTCGTCCACGAAATATCCACCAAATCATTCTTTTCGCTTGCGTTCGCAGGGGCTTCGTGATTCTTCTGACGTCATGGTTGGGGGAACGAACCGCATTTTCGCGCTGATCCGCAGGGTGGCGATGCCCGCCTTGGCAGTGATCATCGTCGGCACGTTCGCCGGCCACGCTATCGCCGGCCCCAACGGCATCCTCGCCTGGGGCAGCTATCATCGCGCGCTGCAGCAGCGACAGGCGGAGCTGAATCAGATTGAGCAGGAGCGCGCCCAGCTCAAGCATCGCTCGCAGCTGCTCGACCCGCGCAAGGCCGATCCGGACATGGCCGACGAACTGGTCCGCAAGGATCTTGGGCTCGTCCGCCCAGACGAGGTGATTGTCCCGCTGGACTGAGGGCATGTTTTGCGCCAGTTGCCGCCCGCCCAACCGCCTCCTATAGGCGTGCGCGCTTCAGTTCATAAGAGAGAATGCCGTGGCGAAAACCGCCAAGAAGACTGCTGCAACTCAGAGCCAGCAGGAACCCCAGATCGAGCAGCCGAAAGAGCCCGAGCGCTTCAAGGCCAGCAAGGATCAATTGCTCCAATTCTATCGCGAGATGCTGCTTATCCGCCGCTTCGAGGAGCGGGCGGGGCAGCTCTACGGCCTCGGTCTGATCGGCGGCTTCTGTCACCTGTACATTGGTCAGGAAGCCGTTGCCGTCGGTCTGCAGTCCGCAATGACCGTGGGCACGGACAGCGTGATCACCGGTTATCGCGACCATGGGCACATGCTGGCCTATGGGATCGATCCCAAAGTGATCATGGCCGAGCTGACCGGGCGCTCCGCTGGTATTTCCAAGGGCAAGGGCGGGTCGATGCACATGTTCAGCGTCGACCACGGATTTTATGGAGGGCACGGGATCGTCGGCGCGCAAGTTCCGCTCGGGACCGGCCTCGCTTTCAAACATAAATATGCGCAGGATGGCGGCGTCTGCCTTACCTACATGGGCGATGGCGCTGTGAACCAGGGGCAGGTGGCCGAGGCGCTCAATATGGCCAAGCTGTGGGACCTTCCGGTCATCTACGCGATCGAAAACAACAAATATGCGATGGGGACGAGCGTCAACCGCTCGCATTCCGAACCGTTGCTCTACCGCAAGGGCGAAAGCTTCCGAATCCCGGGATTACAGGTCGACGGAATGGATGTGCTTGCAGTCCGCGGCGCGGCGGAGGTTGCGCTCGAATGGACGCGCAGCGGCAAAGGTCCGATCATCATCGAATTCCTTACCTACCGCTACCGCGGACATTCAATGTCCGACCCGGCGCGGTATCGAACGCGCGAAGAGGTGCAGGATGTGCGCGAGCATCGCGACCCGATCAGCCACGCTGAGCGCGATCTCTTGAGCCTGGGCGTCAAGGAAGAGGAGCTGAAGGCGATCGACAAGGAAATCAAGGATATCGTCGTCGGCGCTGCCAGGTTTGCTGAAGACGCGCCGGAGCCGGAAGCATCCGAGCTCTACACCGACGTGTTGGTGGGAGCTTACTGATGACGGTGGAGCTCAAAATGCCTGCGCTGTCCCCGACTATGGAAGAGGGCACGCTCGCCAAATGGTTGGTCAAGGAAGGCGACAACGTCAAATCTGGCGACATTCTCGCCGAGATCGAAACCGACAAGGCAACGATGGAGTTCGAGGCGGTCGACGAGGGCAAGATTGCCAAAATCCTGGTGCCGGAAGGCACTGACGGCGTGAAGGTCGGGCAGCCGATTGCGCTTCTCGCCGGCGACGGCGAGCAGGTCACTGCGGCCCCGGCTGCGACGGAAGTCGCTCCCAAGCCCGGGTCCAAGGAAGAGCCGAGCATTCCCCAGCCAGAATCGCAACAGGAGGAAGCGACTCCAACGCCACATGTGTTCGAGACGGCGGCGCGAGATCTGGTTGCAGACGTGTCGAAGACCAAGGACGAACCCGAAGTGCCCGAGGGCACGCCGCTGGTTACAATGACCGTCCGCGAGGCGCTGCGTGACGCCATGGCAGAAGAGATGCGCAAGGATGAGCGGGTCTTCGTAATGGGCGAAGAGGTCGCTGAATATCAGGGCGCCTACAAGGTCACGCAAAACCTGTTGCAGGAGTTCGGGGCCAAGCGCGTCGTCGATACGCCGATCACGGAATATGGCTTTGCCGGCGTCGGTACGGGCGCGGCCATGGGAGGGCTTCGGCCGATCGTCGAGTTCATGACCTTCAACTTCGCAATGCAGGCGATCGATCACATCATCAATTCAGCGGCGAAGACGAACTATATGTCCGGCGGGCAGATGCGTTGCCCGATCGTGTTCCGCGGGCCCAACGGCGCCGCGGCCCGGGTCGCTGCCCAACATAGTCAGAATTACGGCTCCTGGTACGCCCACGTGCCGGGCCTGATCGTAATCGCCCCCTATAGTGCGGCGGACGCAAAGGGTCTGCTCAAGGCTGCCATTCGCACCGACGACCCGGTTGTCTTCCTCGAGAATGAGCTTCTCTACGGCCAGCATTTCGATGTGCCGCAGCTCGACGATTATGTCCTGCCAATCGGCAAGGCGCGTATCGTCCGTCCAGGCAAGGACGTGACCATCGTCAGCTATTCGATCGGTGTTGGCGTCGCGCTGGAGGCGGCGCAGGAGCTGATGGGGCAGGGGATCAATGCCGAAGTCATTGACCTCCGCACGCTCCGCCCGCTCGACAAGGAAACGGTGCTCGAGAGCCTGAAGCGCACCAATCGCATGGTGGTCGTCGAGGAAGGTTGGCCGGTCTGCTCAATCGCGTCCGAGATCATCGCAATCGCGATGACCGAAGGCT
>CBJLMA010000133.1:0-4153 GCA_966424035.1 uncultured Sphingomonas sp.
GCGGCTTCGGCACGACCTTCGACCCGAAGATTGCAAGCTCGATCCAGCTCATCACCGGAACCTTGCCCGCGCAATATGGCTACCGCACTGCCGGCGTCATCAACTTCAAGACCGAATCGGGTCTGTTGGGCAATGGCGGAGAGGCGGGAGTCTACGGCGGCAGCTTCGACTGGCTCGAGCCGAGCGCGATGATCAAGGGCTCGAGCGGGGACTTCAGTTACTTCCTGTCCGGCAGCTATTTCCGCAACGATCTCGGGATCGAGAATCCGCTGCCGACGCGCTATGCGATCCACGACAGGACCAGGCAGTGGCGACCCTTCGCCTATTTCTCCGACATCCTCTCGGACAAGAGCCGGATAGCAGTCTTCGGCGGAAGCTTCATCGGGCACTTCCAGATCCCGAACGTGACGGGGGTCCAGAGCGGCTTCACGGTCAATGGCGTTTCTAGCTTCGACGCTGCCAAGCTCGACCAGAACCAGCGCGAGATCACCCACTACGGCGTTGCTGCCTATCAATATGCCGGCGACAACCTCAACTTCCAGATCGCGCCCTTCATCCGCTATTCGCAAACGCTGTTCACGCCTGATCCGCACTTGGGCGACGTGATCATCAATGGCTTCGCCGACCGCGCACGGCTGTCGAGCCTCGCGGCAGGGGTTCAGGCCGACGCCAGCGAAGACATCGGCAAGAATCACACCGTCCGGTTCGGAACCTTCTTCCAGAACGAGCATACGAGCTCGAACATCACCTCGAGCGTCTTGCCGATCGACGACAACGGCAACCAGACCGGCGACGTGCCGTTCGCAATCGTCGACAAGCACAGCAAGACCGGTCAGCTTTACGGAATCTATCTGCAGGACGAGTGGAAGCTCGCTTCGAAGCTCACCCTCAACTATGGCGCGCGCTACGACGTCGTGCGCGCCTATACGCATGAAACGCAGCTCAGCCCGCGCGCAAATCTTGTCTGGAATCCGGCGCCGTTGACGACGCTTCACGTCGGTTACGCCCGCAACTTCACGCCGCCGCCGCAGGAGCTGATCGCTCCCTCGACGGTCGCGCTCTACAACGGAACGACGAAACGGCCCGAGATCCAGTTCGCGGGACCCGTGAAGGCCGAACGCGAACATTATTTCGACGCCGGCGTCGAGCAGCGATTCAATGGCGGGTTCAAGCTCGGTCTCGACGCTTATTACAAGATCAAGCGCAATCTCCTCGACGAGGGCCAGTTTGGTTCAGGGCTGATCCTGTCGCCCTTCAATTACGCCAAAGGTTACGCCTGGGGCGTGGAGCTGAGCGGCAATTACACGCGCGGACCGATCGATCTCTATGCGAACCTCGCCCGCGGTCAGGAGAAGGGCAAGGACATCATCTCCAGCCAATATTTCTTCGCTCCCGACGAGCTCGCCTACATTCAAAACCATTACATTTACACCGATCACTCGCAGAAATGGACAGCGTCGGGCGGCGGCAGCTACACGATCAAGAACGGGCTTGGCACGCTCGTTCCGACGATGGATTTCATCTACGCGTCGGGCCTGAGGACCGACGATCGGAACGGAATTGTTCCGAATGGCGGCGAGCTCCCCGGCTATTGGGTGTTCAACGCCGGACTGTCTCAGAATTTCGATGGCCCGGGAGCACTCAAAGGCGTGACGATCCGGGCAGACGTGCTGAACCTGTTCGACGAAAAATATCAGATCCGCAGCGGCACCGGAGTCGGGGTCGGCGCGCCGCAATGGGGCCAGCGCCGCGGCTTCTTCGTCGGCGTCAGCAAGAAATTCGGATAGCCAGGTTCGCGTCGATCACAGCAGCGGTTTCGCAGGCACTTCCGTTGCGGCCTGGCCGACCAGTCTTTAACCCTCCGCTCCAAGAAACGATTTCCCAAGAGGCTTCATGGTCTTTGTTTCCGCGCTGGCGCTGGCCGCCGCAAGCGCCGCGGCGCCCGCGCAGGCGGCGCCGACTTCGCCTCGCGTTGAGCAGTCGGCCGGTGCCGGTGCGCCGGCCCCCGGCAAGAAGGCGAGCGACGATCAGGACGAGAGTGAGGCGATCATCGTCACCGGCACTCCTTCAACGGACGCACTCGGCAGCGCATCGGTGCTCGACAAAGAAGAGCTTGTCCACGATCTGAAGCCGAGCCTCGGCGACACGCTTACCGACCTGCCGGGAGTCAGCGCGACCAGTTTTGGCCCATCGGCGTCGCGGCCGATTCTCAGGGGGGAGCAGGGCGATCGCGCTCCCGTCCTGGTCGATGCGATCAGCAGTCTCGACCTGTCGGCAACCGATCCTGACCATGCGGTCGCGATCAATCCGCTGACTGCTGAGCGGATTGAAGTGCTGCACGGCCCAGGGGCCCTGCTTTACGCGCCGTCGCCGATCGCCGGCGTGGTCAATGTGATCGATAAGAGAATCCCTCGCGAGCTTCCCAAGGCGGCTGATGGCGAGCTGTTGCTCAACGTTGCAACAGCGGCGGACGAACGATCAGGCAATTTCGATATCGACGTCCCGCTCGGCGGCCATTTCGTTGCCCATGCCGACAGCGCCTATTCCAAATATGACGATCTGAGGATCGGCGGACATGTGCTGTCGGAGCATTTGCGCGAGGAGGCGCTGGCCAGTCCCGACCCAGACATTCGTGCACTTGCTGATCTCAAGGGCAAGCTCCCCAACACTGCCGGGCGTAGCGACGACATCGCCGGGGCCCTCGCTTATGTCGACGGCGAGCTCAACATCGGTGTCGCTTATGACCACCACGACTCCCGCTATGGTGTGCCAATCCGCTTCTCATTCGATCCGGACATCGAGCCCGAACGGCCGACCATCGACGCGCATCAGGATCGCGGCGACGCGCGCCTGAACGTGCCGATCGGCGGCCTGTTCAAGCTTTTCGAATTCCGCGGCGGGATTTCGAAATATCGCCACGACGAGCTCGAGGCTGATCGAAAGATCGGCTCGCGCTTCTTCTCCAACGGAGGCGAGATGCGTGCCGACCTCGTCCAAAAAGAGCGTGGCGGGTGGGGCGGAACGACCGGCGTCCAATATCTCGACCAGGATGCGCGCATTCGCGGCGACGAGAAATATCTTCCCGACAGTCGCAAGCAAAATCTCGGCCTGTTTACGCTGCAGTCGATTCAATCCGGAAAGCTCGGATTCGACGCCGCTGCCCGCGTCGAAATTGTCCGCCTCAATGCAAAGAAGGATGAAACAATCGCTGGGATCGTCGACCAGTTCGGCGAAGAGTCGGGCGAAGATTTCAATATCGGATCGGAGCGGCTCACCCGCAGCTTCACCGCTTGGTCGACCTCGCTCGGTATCAATTATGAGCTGCTTCCCGATTGGCGTGCCGGCCTTTCGCTGTCGCATGCCGAGCGGGCGCCTTCGATCGATGAACTCTTCTCGTTCGGGCCGCACGGCGGCAGCGAGCAGTTCCTGATCGGCGATGCCGATCTCAAGCTCGAAAAGAGCAACGGCGTCGAGCTCAGCCTCCACCGCGCGACCGGTCCGGTCCACGTGCAGGCGAGCATCTACTACAGCCGCTTCTCGAATTTCATTTTCCAGGTGCCGACCGGCGAGACCGAGGACAAGAATCTCGCCGTCTACGAGTACCGCCAGGGCAAAGCCGATTATTACGGTTTCGAAGTGGATAGCGACCTCAGCTTTGGCAGCAAGCTCGGCATCAATTGGGGGGGTGAGATCACTGCAGATGCAGTGCGCGCCAAGATCAGGCATTTCGGCAATGCGCCCGAGATCCCGCCGCTGCGGATTCTTGCCGGCCTCACGGCCAGGAGCGGCGGGATCGACACGCGCATCGAAGTCGAGCGGGTTTGGGCGCAGCACCGAACCGCTCCGAACGAAACGCCGACGGCGGGCTATGCTTTGGTCAATGCCTCGCTCGACTGGCGGCCCTTCGCGAGAAAACCGGAACTGACGCTGTCGCTCACCGGGAATAATCTTTTCGACGTGAACGCTCGCCGGCATTCCAGCGATCTGAAGGATTATGCGCCGCTCGCCGGGCGCGACGTTCGCCTGACCGCGCGCCTGGGCTTCTGACGATTAAGGCGGCCCGACAGATTTACGCCAGCCGGGCCGCCAGGGTCGGAATTCTCGCTTGCGACGCGAAGGAAGCGAGACCCCCTTGTTCCTACCTAACTAAAGT
>CBJLMA010000134.1:0-4115 GCA_966424035.1 uncultured Sphingomonas sp.
AGCCGAGAACTGCGACTCGGCTGAATGGGGCAAGGCTGAACCGCTGCAGGCCGAGAGGCCCGCTGCGACCAGCCGCCCGGTGCGGCGCGTGCTTCATCCCAGCTGGATGAGTTCCGCCTTCAGGCGGCATTGGGAAATCAGACGCTGAAACTGGAACCGCATCCGCACCCGGACTGAGCGTTGGGGTTGGTCACCCGGAATGCAGCTCCGCCGAGATCTTCGACAAAGTCGACTGCCGACCCTTTGACCAGTTCGAGGCTGACCGGGTCGACCACCAGCTTCACACCATCGGTTTCGACGACCTCGTCGGCATTCTCGGCCTCTTGCGCGAGCTCGAACTTGTAGGTGAAGCCCGCGCAGCCGCCGCCGTCGACAGCAAGCCGAAGGATTGCCGGCTTATGCTGGCGCTCGGCGATCCACGCGACGCGTTTGGCCGCATTTTGCGTCAAGGTGATCTGAGGCTCGCTCACAAGTGCGAGATAGGAACCAGCGAGGCGCTGGACAACCGCAGGGGATCAGTGCTGGCCGCCGGTCGGTCCGCCGATTGCAACCGCGTCCATCGAGGCCGCACCCGAGCGGCGCTGCATCGCGAGCACATAGTCGGTCGACTTCATGAACGGGATCGGGTTGACGGCGCGTCCGTCGATCCGCACTTCATAGTGCAGGTGATTGCCCGTAGAGCGGCCGGTGGAGCCCATGCGGCCGATCTGCTGCCCGCGGGTGATGTGCTCGCCGGCAGACACGAGGATCGCCGACATATGACCGTAGCGCGTGGTGATCCCGCGGCCGTGATCGATCTCGACGAGGTTGCCGTAGCCGCCATTGTTCCAGCCAGCGCGAAGCACTGTACCGTCGGCGGTCGCATAGATGGGTGTTCCGTAAGCGCCCGCGAGGTCGATGCCCGGGTGCATTGCAGCACCGGCGTGGAACGGGTCTGAACGGACGCCGAAGCCGCTGGTGAACTCGACGGTCGTCCTGATCGGCTTGTCCGAAGGAATGGCAATCACCCCGTCCTGCAGCTGGTCAAGCTTCTTCCAGCTGTCGAACAAGGATTTGAAGGTCGAACTGCTCGCGCTTTCGAACGGACCGCCGACGCCGTCGTGGTTGCCGACACGCGCGGGAGCGATGCCGAGCCGCTTCAGCTCGGCCGCAGTGACCTGGTAGCGAACATCGAGGGCCTTTGCGACGAGCGCGGCCTGCTCGAGCTGTTGCTGTTCTACCCGGGCAAGCGGACCGTCGGCGGCAATCCGCCCGCCAGCGGCGGCGGAAGCGACCAGTTCGGGATCGATCTTCTGGCCGGCGAGCGCGGCTTCGATCAGCGCCTGGCGCTGCTCGATCAGGCGGGCCCGGGCCTCGGTCGCTGCAGGCAGCGTCATCGTCTGCGGCGCAAAGTGGGGACGATCGATCAGCCGGGCGGTTGCATAGCTGGCCCAGGCGACGAGCCCCAGCAGCACAATGAAAAACACCGCCTGAAGCGGTGCTGAAATACGGAAGCGACGAAGCTTGGAGCCGTCGTGGACGAACAAGTCGCGATCGCGAAACAGGCCCGCCGTTGCGGCCAACACTTGCGTCATCTGATTCCGCTCCAAACACACATGGCGCGTCAAAACGCGACCCGTGAAATCCATGTCTCAAAAGGAGCTCCCCAGCCCCCCGCCGGTCGCACGGATTGCCCGCCGCGCGTTGGCGTCAGCGACACTGCTTTCGGATGGTTAACAAATTCAACCTTCAACTCGGCGCGGCGGGACGAATCGTCCGGTGAGCACGGTGAACCGTTCGAATCGGGCTTCTGCCGAGGCGTTTCGAGCAATTTCAATCTGTTGTGCGGTGCAGCAGAGCCAGGCGGCCGGCGATTCGAATGCGAATCTTTCGCGCTGCCTTGAGGTCGCCACATTCGGGCTTAAAAGCGGCCCCGGGCCACGCCGTCCCAACGCGGCGCGTGCTCTCTGCAAGGAGAGTTGAATTGACTGATATTGCCGAAGCCGGCGCAACTGTGCGCGCGGCGAAACCCACCACCCGCCCCGCCCGTCCCTTCTTCTCATCCGGGCCCTGCGCAAAGCCGCCAAGCTGGTCGGCCGACAAACTCGCCACTGACGCCCTCGGCCGCTCGCATCGATCGAAGCTCGGCAAAGCGCGCCTGCAATATTGCATCGACCTGATGCGCGAGCTGCTCGGGCTTCCCGAGACGCACCGGATCGGCATCGTCCCGGGATCCGACACTGGTGCCTTCGAAATGGCGATGTGGACGATGCTCGGTGCCCGGCCGGTGACGACCCTCGCGTGGGAAAGCTTCGGCGAAGGCTGGGTAACCGACGCAGTCAAGCAGCTGAAGCTCGATCCGACCGTGATTCGCGCCGACTATGGCAAGCTCCCCGACCTCGACCAGATCGACTGGTCGAACGACGTGCTGTTCACCTGGAACGGGACGACCTCGGGTGTTCGCGTGCCGAACGCTGACTGGATCGACTCCGACCGCGAGGGCCTGAGCTTCGCAGACGCGACGAGCGGCGTGTTCGCTTATGATATTGCGTGGGACAAGATCGATGTCGCGACCTTCTCCTGGCAGAAGGTGCTGGGCGGCGAAGGCGGCCACGGAGTACTGATCCTCGGCCCGCGAGCCGTCGAGCGGCTGCAAAGCTACACTCCGGCGTGGCCGCTTCCGAAGCTGTTCCGGCTGGTTTCGAAAGGCGCGCTCGCCGAGGGAATCTTCAAAGGGGAGACGATCAACACGCCTTCGATGCTCGCCGTCGAGGACGCGATCTTTGCCCTCGAATGGGCAAAGGATCTGGGAGGCCTCAAGGGCCTGATCGCGCGCTCCGATGCCAATGCGGCGGCGCTCGATCGGATTGTCGCCGAGCGCGACTGGCTCAGCCATCTCGCGGCCGATCCGGCAACCCGATCGAAGACTTCGGTCTGTCTGACGGTCGAGGGCGCAGACGCGGATTTCATCAAGCGCTTCGCAGGCCTGCTCGAGAAGGAGGGCGCGGCGTTCGACATCGCGGGCTATCGCGATGCTCCGCCCGGTCTACGTATCTGGTGCGGAGCGACGGTCGACAGCGCCGATATTGAAGCACTCGGTCCGTGGCTCGACTGGGCGTGGGAAGAAGCGCGCAGCGCCTGAAATCCATATCTCCGCCGAAAAGCGGGGGACAGCAAATAAACAAGATTGCGCAAGCGGGACTGAGCTCACGCTTGTGCCTGAATGACGAGGTTACCAATGACCAACCAAGCACCCAAAGTCCTCATCAGCGACAAGATGGACCCCAAGGCCGCACAGATCTTCCGCGAACGTGGAATCGAGGTCGACGAAATCACCGGCAAGACCCCCGATGAGCTCAAAGCCATCATCGGCGATTATGACGGCCTCGCGATCCGCAGCTCGACCAAGGTCACTAAAGACATTCTCGAACATGCGGATCGGCTGAAAGTGGTCGGCCGCGCCGGGATCGGGGTCGACAATGTCGATATCCCGGCAGCTTCGGCAAAGGGCGTGGTGGTGATGAACACGCCCTTCGGCAACTCAATCACCACCGCCGAACATGCAATCGCACTGATGTTCGCGCTCGCCCGCCAGCTGCCTGAGGCCGATGTGTCAACTCAGGCCGGCAAGTGGGAGAAGAACCGGTTCATGGGCGTCGAGGTGACCGGAAAGACGCTGGGGCTCATCGGTTGCGGCAATATCGGCTCGATCGTCGCCAGCCGCGCGATCGGCCTCAAGATGAAGGTCGTCGCTTTCGATCCCTTCCTTTCGCCCGAGCGCGCGGTCGAGCTCGGCGTTGAAAAGGTCGAGCTGGACGAGCTGCTCGCCCGGGCAGACTTCATCACCCTGCATACGCCGCTCACCGAGCAGACGCGTAACATCCTGAGCCGGGAAAATCTCGCCAAGACCCGCAAAGGTGTACGCATCATCAACTGCGCTCGCGGCGGTCTGATCGATGAGGCGGCGCTCAAGGACTGCCTCGACAGCGGTCATGTTGCGGGGGCTGCGCTCGACGTGTTCGAGACGGAACCGGCCAAGGAGTCGCCGCTATTCGGTACGCCCAACTTCATTTCGACGCCTCACCTCGGCGCATCGACCAGTGAAGCTCAGGTCAATGTTGCGATTCAGGTTGCCG
>CBJLMA010000135.1:0-4111 GCA_966424035.1 uncultured Sphingomonas sp.
ATTTACCTCAAGCGCACTATGTTGGCGGTTGAGACACATAGGACGCCAAATTGACTGTTATCGTCATCCTTGCCCTCGTTGCCCTTTTCATCGGACTCCGCCTTTATAGCGTGCTCGGCGAGCGGACCGGCCATGAGCAGCAGCCGATCCTGAAGCCGGCCGAATCGGATGCGCGTGCAGCGCCGCCCGTCGCCCAGCCCCCGGTTGCCCAGCCGGCTCCGGTCGAGAGCGGCGACATGGCCTTCCTGCCTACCGCCGGCCCGGGTGTCCGGGCGATTCTCGCAGCCGATCCAAGCTTCGACGTCGCACGCTTCCTCGAAGGCGCCAAGTCCGCATACCGAATGATCCTCGAAGCCTTCTGGAAGGGCGATTCCGAGACTCTGAAGAGCCACGTCGAGCCGCACATATTCGAGGCATTCGAGGCTTCGATCGAGCAACGCAAGAAGGAGGGGCTCACGCTCGACAACCGCCTGGTTGCAATCGACCAGGCCGTGATCTCCGAAGCGACGCTCGAGCGCGGAGTGGCGCTCATTACCGTTCGCTTCGAAGCCGATATCGCGGCGGTCACTCGCAATTCGGAAGGGCAGGTCGTCGCCGGGTCGCTCAGCGACGCGGTTCAGACGCGCGATCTTTGGACCTTCCGCCGCGACACCGGCTCGCGCGACCCCAACTGGTTGCTGGTCGAGACCGACGAGGAAGAGTGAGGCTGCTCGCACGGGCGCTCGCGCTCGCCTCTCTCGCCCCGCTCGCCGCCTGCGCGACCAATCCAGCACCGCAGCCTGAAGTGCCGTCTCCGGCGCCGGCGCAAGTGCCTGCGCCGACCCCTGTCCCCGCCCAGCCTCCACTGCCGGTCGGCCGAAATGCCGTTGAAACCGGAGTGAGGCTCGACACTCCGCGAGTCCTCAAGCCAGAAGCGGCGACGAGAGCGCTGAGCGCGTTTCGCACGAGCTGTCCCGCAGTCACCGTCCGTACCGACGCATCACTGCTGACCCGGGCAGCCGATTGGCAGCCGCTATGCGCCCAGGCGGCAACGCTCGACCCCAGTTTCGCACCGGGTTTTTTCTATTACGGTTTCGACTGGATAAAGATCGGCGACGGCCGCGCCTTCGTGACCGGCTATTACGAGCCCGAGATCGAGGGTTCGCGCTCGCCGCAGCCGGGCTATGTGCCGATCTACCGGCTGCCGCCGGATCTTGTTCGCTGCACGAAGCCCGACGGTACGACGGGTCGCGGGCGAATCGACGAGACCGGTACCTGCGTCCTCTATTATACCCGTGCCGAAATCGAGGACGGTGCGCTTGCCGGCAAGGGCCTGGAGCTTGCATGGATCAAGGATCCCGTCGATCTCTTTTTCCTCGAAATTCAGGGTTCCGGACGCATCCGCTTCGATGACGGGACCATGATGCAGGTCGGCTATGCCGGCCAGAATGGCCGCGACTATATCGCAATCGGACGCCTGTTGCGCGACCGCGGCATCCTTCCGCCCGGCGGGGCCAACATGCAGGCGATCAAGGACTGGATCCGGGCGAATCCCGAGCAGGGACGGGAGTTGATGCGGGAGAACCTGTCCTACGTCTTCTTCAAGGAATTGGCCGGGCCAGGACCGCTCGGCGCCTTGGGCGTTGCAGTGACTGCGCGGACGAGCGTCGCCGCGGATCCGAACTATGTCCCGCTCGGCGCGCCGGTCTTTTTGAGCAACGCAGATCGTCCGGAGGTCGACGGCCTTTGGGTAGCGCAGGACACGGGTGGCGCGATCAAGGGGCCGAACCGCTTCGATACCTTCTGGGGCGCAGGTCCCGAAGCGATCGCGATCGCAGGCGGAATGTCGGCTTCGGGCGAAGCCCTGGTCCTGGTGCCGAAGGGCGTTGCGGCACGTGCGCGCGCTCAGCCCTGAAGAGGCAGGGCTGTGGGCGCGCGTCGCCGCGACGATCCGGCCGCTGTCCCGGGAAAAACCCGCTCGTCCAACTGCAGGAGAATCGATTGAATTCTCGCCGCCGCCGAGACCCGCAAATCCTCAGCCGCGTCCGAAAGGAACGCCTGGGGCGACAAAGCCCATTCCGGTCGCCGAGAAGACGCTCGACGCCAGCTGGGACAAGAAGCTGCGCACCGGCACGGTTGCGCCCGACCGTGTCATCGATTTGCACGGCATGAATCTCGACACTGCTTGGGCCGCGATCGATCGCGGCATCGACCAGGCAATCGCGCGCGGGGATCGTTTGGTTCTGCTGATCACCGGGCACCATCGTGCAGGCGAACCGCCGATCGAACGCGGCCGCATCCGCGCTGCAGTTCACGATTGGCTCGCAGCATCGCGTCACGCGGCCGAAATTGCCGCGGTCCGCGGCGCGCATCGACGTCATGGCGGCGGTGGAAGTCTCTATCTTGTCCTAAGACGTAAAACGCGTCGCCGATGACTATTTCTTAACCTCGATTCATTACCGCGAGTGTGTAGGCGCAGATTTTCCGGCCCCGCGAGGCGCATTTGGCGACAATGAGTGCAGGCACGGCCCAGAAGTTCAGCAACGCGGTCCTGTCTTGCGCGGCGGGCGCTGCGTCGTTTCTCTTTTCGCTGACCGCGCTCCTCTACCTCACCGAGTTCGACGAGAAGATTGTCGCAGCGCTTGTCGCCGGGACCTTTTGCCTCCTGATCAGCTATGTCGCAGCCGAGCGTCCGAACAGCGAGAGTGCGCGAGCACTGGCGGCACTTAGCGAGCGCCTCATGGCGGTCGAGGACGGAGACCTGACCTCTCCGGCTCCGCTATCCGTCCAGCAAAACATGCCCAAGCTCGCTGCCGCCGTCGACAGCCTCTTTGCAGAGGTCCGCGCCTCGATCGAGAATGCGCACGCGCTTGGAATGTACGATCCCGTCACATCGCTTCCGAATCGCCTGCATTTCCGCTCGGAAGCCGACAAGCTGATGAGCGAGGTTGCCGAGGGCTCGAACGCGGCGATGCTGTTTGTCGATCTCGATCGGTTCAAGCTGGTGAACGACAGCCTGGGTCACGCGCGCGGGGACCAACTGCTGATCATGGTCGCCAACCGGCTGCGTGTCGTCGTCAACGCCGAACATACCGGCACGGCTCGGACCCGGCCACTGCTGGCGCGGCTTGCCGGCGACGAGTTCACGATCTTCTTTCCGGAAATCGCAAGCGTCGCCGAAATCGAGCGCGTCGCGCGACGCATCGTGCTCGCAATCTCCGAGCCGTTCGAGCTTTGCTCGCACAGCGTCGATATCGGAGCGTCGATCGGCGTTGCGATTTCGCCCGACCACGGATCGAGCATTGAAGCGCTGATGCGGGCTGCAGACATTGCGATGTACCGCGCCAAGCAAAGGGATGGTGGCCAGCATTGCCTGTTCGACGCGAATCTCGCGGCGGAGCATCAGGAGCGGGTGGACACGGAAAAAGCGCTTACCGAGGCCGTCCAGCGCGGTGAATTCGTCCTTGCCTTCCAACCGCAGATGAGCCTTGTCACCGGCGAAGTTTCAGGGGCGGAAGCGCTTTTGCGCTGGAACCATCCGCGCGAAGGACTCCGGCTTCCCGCAACATTCATCCCCGTGGCAGAGCGGACCGGACTCATCGCCGAGATCGGCGACTGGGTCGTGGGCGAAGTTGCGTCGACACTGAGCAATTGGCTGCGCAAGGGATTCGACGGCCGACTCGCGTTCAACGTCAGCCCGCGCCAGGCCGAGCGCCCCGACTTCTTCGTCAAATTGCGCCAGACCTTTGCTGACGCCGGCGTGCCGTTGTCGGTGATCGAGCTCGAATTCACGGAGAGCGCGGCCATGGAGGTGAGCACGCCCGTGCTGCAGGAGATCGCCGGTTTGCGTGCCGACGGTGTCCGGATTGCCATCGACGACTTCGGCACCGGATATTCAAATCTCGCCCGCCTGCGCGCCATGCCTCTCGATCGCGTGAAACTCGACCCGTCGCTGATCGCCGATATCGAGACCAGCGAAAAAGCGCGCGTCATCGTCCAGGCCGTGATTCAACTGATCAAGGGGGTCGATTGCGAGATCGTCGCCGAAGCGGTCGAGACGGTCGCCCAGGCCGACATTCTTCGCGCCATGGGCTGCGACATCGTGCAGGGCTACGTCTTCTCGGCGGCAATG
>CBJLMA010000136.1:0-4053 GCA_966424035.1 uncultured Sphingomonas sp.
TGGACATAATTCGACGAGCGGCGGCCAGGCAGCCGTCGCCGCGGAATGAAGGAAAGTCATGGCCACTGACGTTGAAGTCCCCGCACTCGGGGAATCGATCACCGAAGGAACGCTCGCTCAATGGCTGAAGAAGCCCGGTGAGGCCGTCGCTGCGGACGAACCGATCGCCAGCCTTGAGACTGACAAGGTCAGTGTCGAGGTCCCTTCGCCGGTCGCCGGTGTCCTGACCGAGCAGCTGGTCAAAGAGGGTGACAATGTCGAGGTCGGAGCGATTATCGCGCGAATCGACGAGAAAGCGACGTCCGCAGCTGCTGCTCCTCCTGCCGTGCCAAGAGCTGATGAGGTAGCGGCCGCTGCAACCACCAATCCTGCGGGCGCGGGCGAGACTCCGGCGCTACGCGCCGATGCTGGAGCGTCCGTTGCAGAGCTGGAGCGCGAGGAAGATCACATCACGACCCTGTCACCGGCAGTGCGTCGGGCGGTGCTCGAATTTCATGTCGATCCGACCAAGATCCGCGGAACCGGCAAGGATGGCCGCCTCACCAAGGACGATGTGATCGCAGCTGCAGAGGCGCAAAAGGCTGCCCCGGCGCAGCCTTCGGCGAAAGCGCCGTCGGCTCCTGCGCCATCAGCACCTGCTCAGCAGATCAAGGCTCCCGCAGGCGCGGGCGAACGGCGCGAAGAACGCGTGAAGATGACGCGTCTGCGCCAAACTGTCGCTCGGCGCCTCAAGGAAGCGCAGAACACCGCCGCAATGCTGACGACGTTCAACGACGTTGACATGAGCGCGGTCATCGACGCCCGCAGCCGCTACAAGGATCTGTTCGAGAAGAAGCACGGGATCCGCCTCGGCTTCATGGGCTTCTTCGTGAAGGCATGCGCACTGGCAGCGAGGGACGTGCCTGCGGTCAACGCAAGCATCGAAGGCGACGAGATTGTCTATCACGATTATCTCGACGTCTCGATCGCAGTCTCTGCGCCCAAGGGCCTCGTCGTCCCGGTAGTCCGGAGCGCAGACCGGATGGGCTTCGCCGAGATTGAGAAGTCGATCGCCGAGTTCGGCAGGCGCGCCAAGGAAGGCACGCTCGGTATCGAGGACATGCAGGGCGGCACCTTCACCATTACCAACGGCGGCGTATTCGGCTCGCTTCTCTCGACGCCGATCATCAATCCGCCCCAGTCGGCGGTGCTCGGGATGCACCGCATCGAGGAGCGCCCGGTCGCCGTCAAAGGTCAGGTGCTGATCCGTCCGATGATGTACCTCGCTTTGTCTTACGACCATCGGCTGATCGACGGGCGCGAGGCGGTGACCTTCCTGGTGCGTGTCAAGGAAGCGATCGAAGACCCGACCCGGCTGCTGATCGACCTTTAGGCTGCAGCGCTGATATTCGGCGACAGATCCTGCGCGAGCCGCTCGGCCGCGCCGGTAAGCACAGCCTCGTGCTGATCGACGCGCCATACGGAGGTGCCAATCAGCAGCCGGCTGAAGTTGCGCCGAGTCGCGAACGCGGAATCGAAATAGACCCGGTTCCCGGATTCGAGCATCCGGCCCGCGCGTGTGCCGGTGAGCATCATGCCCTGCCATGCTCCGAAGCTGTGCATCAGATTGACCGCGAAACGGCCAAGGAGCGTCGCCAGCAACTTGGGGCGCTCGGGTTCGAGCATTTCCGGGCAGGCCTGACTCCAGATCGGCGAATGGCGATCGAGCATCAGCATCATTTCCCAGCTCACCACCGCGGCATTGCCGCGCACTGCCTTGGCGAGACGCTCCTCGCGTTCACTGCCCGGCGAGAATTCCATATGGCCAGCCTCGGTCTCGAGCACGCGGACGCCCGCGTCGCGATCGACGTCGACAATGGCTGCTCCGACGCCTTCCTCGACCATGATCATTCCATAGCGGCCGGGACGGCTGAAGCTCGGGGTTCCGGCACCGCGCAAGGACTGGACATTGGCCGTTCCCGACCGAGTGGCCCAGGCCCTTGCAGCGACGTCGTTGAGGATGACAGGCGAGGTGCCGAACACTGCCTGAAGTCCGGTACGGCTGATCGTCCAGCGCGAACGGACCAGCGAAATCGCTTCTCCACTGGCTGCGCCGGCGATCGCCATTGCGCATTGCAGGCCCGACAGCGGTACGCCCTTTTCGCGCTCGAACTGCTGCAATGCGTCGGTGAAGGTGGGAACTCCTGCGACCTCAACCTCGTGAATGTTTGACACCCTCGGCCGTGTCGACGGAATCGCTGTTGCGAACCGAAGCACGCCTTCGCTCGAAGCTTCAATCAAAAGCCATGGGCGCACGCCCGAGGTCGCTGGACTCATCATTTCCTGCAAATTCTCCCCACTGATTCTGATAGCGCTATCAGGCTGTCGTTAAGCCGACGTTACCGGATGTCTTATTTGTCTGCGTTTTTTCTTCGCCTTGCTGGCGGGCCGCAGGCTGCCTAAGTCGCCCGGCAAATCCCGGTTTTTGGTGGAGTGAAGAATGGCCGATGGCTTCGACTATGATGTTCTGGTGATCGGCTCCGGCCCCGGCGGCTATGTAGCGGCAATCCGGGCGGCGCAGCTCGGCCTCAAGACCGCCTGCGCGGAAAGCCGGGAGACTTTGGGCGGCACCTGCCTCAATGTCGGCTGCATCCCCTCGAAGGCCTTGCTTCATGCGTCGGAGCTGTTCGAGGAAGCGGCGCACGGGACGCTCGCCAAATGGGGCGTGAAGACGAGCGGAGTCGAGGTCGACCTCGACACCATGCACGGCTCGCGCAAGGAGGCGGTGAAGGGCCTCACGCAGGGCATCGAATTCCTGTTCAAGAAGAACAAGGTCGAGTGGCTGAAGGGCCATGCCAGCTTCGTGGCCGCCGACAGTGTCAGGGTCGGCGACCGTACGGTTCGCGCGAAGAACATCGTCATTGCCACCGGCTCTTCGGTCACTCCTCTCCCCGGCGTCACCATCGACCAGGAACGGATCGTCGATTCGACTGGCGCGCTGGAGCTTCCCCAGGTGCCAAAGCGCATGGTCGTGATTGGCGGCGGAGTGATCGGGCTCGAGCTCGGCTCGGTGTGGCGGCGGCTGGGAGCTGAGGTCACAGTCGTCGAGTTCCTCGACCAGATCCTGCCCGGCTTCGACGGCGATGTACGCAAGGAAGCCAACAAGATCCTCAAGAAGCAGGGCTTCGACTTCAAGCTTTCGACCAAGGTCACCAAGGCCGAGCGCAAGGGCGACACAGTCGTCCTGACGATCGAACCCGCCAAAGGCGGCGGCTCGGAAACGATCGAAGCCGATGTCGTCCTCGTCTCGATCGGCCGCAAGCCGAACACCGAAGGGCTTGGCCTCGACAAGGCCGGGCTCCAGACCAATCAGCGTGGGCAGATAGAGACCGACCATGATTTCCGGACCTCGGTGTCAGGTATCTGGGCGATCGGCGACGTGATCCCGGGGCCGATGCTCGCGCACAAGGCCGAGGACGAGGGTATCGCGGTCGCCGAGAATATCGCCGGTCTCACCGGCATTGTGAATCACGACGTAATCCCGTCGGTCGTCTACACCATGCCCGAGATCGCCGGCGTCGGCCTCACGGAGGAACAGGCGAAGGAACAGGGCGAGGTCAAGGTCGGGAAGTTCCCGATGCTCGCCAACAGCCGCGCCAAGACCAATCGCGAGGGAGACGGCTTCGTCAAGGTGATCGCCGACGCCAAGACGGACCGCGTGCTCGGCGTGTGGATGATCGCCTCGGTGGCCGGAACCATGATCGCCCAGGCCGCCCAGGCAATGGAGTTTGGCGCAACGTCAGAGGATATCGCCTACACCTGCCACGCCCATCCGACGCATTCGGAGGCGCTGAAGGAAGCGGCGATGGCCGTGACCGGGAAGCCGATCCATATCTAAAGAGCCGACACTCCGGCCGCCCTTTGGGCAGCCGAGGTGCCGCGCGCCCTCACGCGAACGGTGCAGGCTCTCAGCCTAGCTAAACAAGCTCTTGATCAGTCCAAGTAATGTCAGGTCCTTGGGCTCGACCCGAGCCGGGGCAATCGGCGGGCATTCGAGGCAGCGTGCCTGAATGC
>CBJLMA010000137.1:0-4051 GCA_966424035.1 uncultured Sphingomonas sp.
CTAGATCACTACTAACGCGTTCCAGCCATTGCGTCCGGCTCGGAGGTCTTCGACGCTCCTTCGGCTTCCAGCGGAGCGCCGTAGTTCCACAGGCTCAGCTCGGGGACACAGGAGCCCTTCGCATCAGGCTCGAAATCATAGGCAGCGATCCCGCAGTTGAGGACCTCCGACTGCTTGTCGATGCCGAGGATTTGCGCTTCATCCAGCTCCTCGAGAATGTAGCGGAAGCACAGCACAACCACCTGGTGGCAGACGATCAGCACGCGTTTATCGCAATAATGTAGATTGATCGTGTTCAACATCGATCGGAGGCGAAGGATCACATCGGCCCAGCTCTCGCCGCCGGGAGGGCGGTGATAGAATTTGCCCAGGCGCCGCCGGTGCGCTGCTTCGTCGGGAAAACGGTGGCGGATGCCGGCACCGGTCAGCCGATCGAAAATGCCAAACTCGCGCTCGCGCAGCCGCTCGTCGATCATCGTTCGCGCCTTGCCGCCGGCGAGCGCGCCTTGCTCGCAGATGATTTCGGCGGTCTGCCGCGCCCGGACATAGGGCGAGCAGAGAATCAATTCGGGACGTTCGTGGCGCGGTAGCGCCGCGAACCAGCGCCCTGCAGCTTCAGCCTGTTTCACGCCCAGGGCGGATAAGGCGACGTCGACATCGCGCAGATGGATATCGATCTCATGCGCGCCGACCTCGTCGGCGGCATCGCGCGCGACATTGCCCTGACTCTGCCCGTGCCGCACCAGCCACAGCCGGGCCGGCCAATTCTGCCGCATCCGAATTCCTCCTCGGACCTGCAGAAAGCATCAGATAGTGGATTGTGCCAGTGCAAGCCTCATTCGGCAGCGACTGCAGTCTCCTCAGATCCGCACAGTTGTTTGCGTTTCTCGTCGATACGCCGGAAGGTCGCGAGCGCCTGGCCGACGATCTGGTCCATGTTGTAGTAGCGATATGTGGCAAGGCGTCCGACGAACGTGACCTCGTTGGTCGCATCGGCAAGAGCTTCATACTTCTTGTACAGGGCCTGATTTTCGGCGCGCGGGATCGGGTAATAAGGATCGCCATCGTCCGACGGATATTCGTAGGTGATGGTTGTCAGCGGCGCCTGCTGCCCTGTGAGATGCTTGTATTCGCTGACCCGCGTGTAGGGCACGGCCTGGTCGGGATAGTTGACCACTGCCACCGGCTGATGCCACTCCTCATTGAGCGTCCGGTGATCGAACTTGAGGCTGCGGTACGGCAACTTGCCGAAACGGAAATCGAAATATTCGTCGATTGGGCCGGTGTAGATGATGTGCCCGGCGATCTCGTGCGCCTGGTCCCTGATGTCGCGGAAGTCGGTGCCGAGCCTCTTCTCGATCAGCGGGTTGTCGAGCATCGCCGCGAACATCGCCGTATAGCCGTTGATCGGCATCGCCTGGAACGTGTCCGTAAAGTATCGATCGTCAATGTTGGTCCGAGTCGGGATGCGACTGGTGACCTGCTTGTCGAGCTGGCTCGGATCGAGGCCCCATTGCTTGCGCGTATAGCCGCGGAAGAAGAGTTCGTAGAGTTCCCGGCCGACGGCATTGATCACCACATCCTCTGATGTCTTGATCGCTTCGACGGTTTCGGCCCGACCCGCGAGGAATTCGGCTGCCTCCTCGTCGGTCTTAAGGTTGAGATCGAACAAAATATTCAGCGTCGTGCGGTTGATCGGGATCGGCACCAGCCGGCCGCGCACCTGCGCACGGACGCGATGCTCATATGGTCGCCACTTTGTGAACTGCGATAAATAGTCGACGACTTGCTGGCTGTTGGTGTGGAAAATGTGTGGGCCGTACTTGTGATAGAGGATCCCATCCTCGTTGGGCTCATCATAGGCATTGCCACCAACGTGCGGGCGCCGGTCGATGAGGAGCACGCGCGCGCCGTGCCGGCTCGCCAGCCGCTCGGCAAGGACTGACCCGGCAAAGCCGGCGCCGACGATCAGATAGTCGTAGGGCCTGCGCCGTTGGGGCGCCGCGCGAAGGGCGTTCATTCCGCCGCCACGAGCAGCGCCGGAGACGCAGCTGCGGCGCGCGTGCCGAGCAGGTCGGCGATGAGGCCGGCCATTCGGGCTTGCGTCGTGTCCCAACTCGTTGCGGAGAGCATGAGGTCGGCTTGTGCGAGCCATGCGCCGTCCTGTTGATGCGAGAGCTCGAGTGCCCGCTCGCAGGCGGCAACGAACTCTTCCGGGGTCGCAGCAATCTGTACCCCCTCCAAATGACCGTAGTGGCGCACGACGTCCTTGATCGGGGTCGAGACCACCGGCTTTCCGCCGGCCAGATATTCAGGGGTCTTGGTCGGGGAAATGAACTGGGTCGATTCGTTCCTCGCGAACGGCATTAGAGCAACGTCCCAGCCGGAGAGATAGGCGGGCAGCTCGCCGTAAGTCTTGCCGCCAAGATAGTGGATGTTCGGCCGCTTCGGCAGCTCGTCTTCGGAGATCTTGACCACGGGACCGACCATCACGAACGACCAATCGGGCCTAAGGTCGGCTATTCGATCGAGCAGGCCGGTGTCGAATCGCTCGTCGATCACTCCGTAAAAGCCGAGACGCGGCTTGGGCAGGTCCTCCTGGTCGGCCGGATCAAACTGCCGAGCGCGCGCTTTGAGGAAATGGACGCGATCAACCGAGGACGGGAAGCAATGGACATTGGCGTTCCGGTCTTTCTTCGCCTCATAGAGGCTCGATCCGCCGGTAAAGACGATGTCGGCGCGTTTCAGCAGCTCCTCCTCGAGCTCGAGCAGCTGCACGGGCGCGAACTTGAATTTCGATAGCTCGTCCATCGCATCATAAACAGTGACGCTCGGCTCGATGTGACGCGAGAAGGGCAGCATCATGGGCGTATAATACCAAGCGATCAGCGGCCCGCGGATCGCCGCGACATGAGCGTCGAGCAGGCGCATCAGGGCCGCCTCGCGAGCATCCTCGGGCATGTTCTGCGGTAGATGTGGGACGACCAAGCGGACATTGGGCGCATCCTGTGCCTCGCGGACCTGAAGATAGGCCGTTTCGCCGGGACGAATCTCGACTGGCTCTTCCCAGAAGATGACGTCCATTTGGCGCGCGAAGCGGCTCATCAGATGCTGCGGTCGCTGGAAGACGAAGTTCCACCGCAAGTGCGAAAAGCAGATCAAGGTTGCAGGTTCGGGATCCGGCGCCGAGGGCTCGGCTTCCAACTCCACTGGCACCCCGGCGCGAGTCAGCATTTTTCGTTAATCCTCCGTGCTGTGATTGTCGTTGGAATGAACGGGCCGGGAGGCAATGCAGTTCCGCGGTGTTGATCCATGTTAACGGTAAAATAACGTTGGTGCAGCGCAACAAACGCCAGACTGTTCTAGCCTCGCGCCAGTCTGCCGAGACATCCGGGATGTTACGGATGCTCAATATCCCGGCCCCGGTTCGGTTGACCGCCGCGGGAAGCCGTGGAAGGACTGCGGCCACAAGGAGATTGGGCCTTGGCCACAACCATTGAAGAGCTCGAAAAGCGCCGTGAACTGGCGCGTCTCGGCGGCGGCGCGAAGCGCATCGAGGCGCAGCACGCGAAGGGCCGGCTGACCGCGCGCGAGCGACTGTCGGTGCTGCTCGATCCGGGCAGCTTCGAAGAATATGACATGTTCGTCGAGCACAATTGCGCCGACTTCGGGATGGAGAAGCAGCGCATTCCGGGTGACGGCGTGGTCACCGGATCGGGCACGATCAATGGGCGGCTGGTCTACGTCTTCGCACAGGACTTCACGGTGTTCGGCGGCTCCCTCTCAGAGCGCCACGCGCAGAAGATCTGCAAGATCATGGACATGGCGATGAAGGTCGGTGCTCCCGTCATCGGCCTCAACGACAGCGGCGGAGCGCGCATCCAGGAGGGCGTGGCAAGCCTCGGCGGCTATGCCGAGGTGTTCCAGAGGAACGTCCTTGCATCGGGGGTCATCCCGCAGATCAGCCTGATCATGGGCCCGTGCGCCGGAGGCGCGGTCTATTCGCCGGCGATGACCGACTTCATCTTCATGGTGAAGGATAGCTCCTACA
>CBJLMA010000138.1:0-4043 GCA_966424035.1 uncultured Sphingomonas sp.
TTGCTCGGCCAGTCGATAGAATGAGGCGAGCATCGCAATCGGCTCAAGCGCGGCATGGCCGGAGACGATTGGAAGAACACCGCCCTGTCCGGCTACAAGCGGGACCGCGCCCCACTGGCCGAACTCGCGCGCGGTCGAGGCGACGTCCGCTCCCGCCATGTCCGAGGTCGCGAAAGCCAGGACCGGAAAGCCCTGATCGATGACCCGCATCGGCCCGTGCCGCACTTCGGCCGAACTGAATGGCTCGGCCTGGATCGCACAGGTTTCCTTGAGCTTGAGCGCCGCCTCTTGAGCGATTCCGAAGCTATAGCCGCGACCAAGAACGAACATCTGCCGCGCGGGTCGAAGAACGCCTGCTGCAGCCGTCCAATCTAGCGCCAGCGCCTCTTCAAGCATTGCCGGCAAGCCCGCCAGCGCGTTCAGAAGCCCCTCGTCACCACTCCAGGCAGCCGCAACCGCGGCGAGGCCAGCCATCGCCGCAATGCAAGATTTTGTCGCTGCAACAGCCAGTTCGGGCCCGGCATGCAGCGGCAGCAAAGTGTCGGCGGTTTGGGCAAGGGGGGAACCAGCGTCATTGACCAGGGCCGCGATGTGGGCACCGGCCTCGCGATAAGCATCGACGGTCGCCAGCAGATCCGGGCTGCGGCCCGATTGCGAAATTGCAATTACCAGAGCGCCGCGGGCCTGCAGCGGAGAGTCGTAGATCGACGCGACCGAAGGCGCGGCCGATGCGACTGGAACGCCAAGAAGCGTCTCGATCAGATATTTTCCGTAGGTCGCAGCGTGATCGGACGATCCGCGCGCGCATGTGACAACCACCGGGGGAGGTTCGCGGCGCAGGCGGGAAGCAAGCTCGGCGAGTGCTCCATGGTTCGCGCGCAGCTGCCGCTCGACGACTGCAGGCGTTTCGCCTGTCTCGCGCGCCATCGAGGTGCTGCGAGCGAACTCTTCCTGAACCGCCACCTCAGATGTCAGTGAGCTCGGCAACGAAGTCATAGGCATCGCCGCGGTAGAAGGATTGGGTGCATTCCGCGGCGCGGCCATCGCGCAGGAAGCCCCGGCGCTCGATCAGCAGACCAGCGTGGCCCGGATCAACGCCGAGCATTTTGGCGTGGTCGGCACCGAATGGGACTGCGCGCAGCCGCTGCAGCGCCCTGGCGGGCCGATTTCCTGCCTTCTCGAGCGCTGCGTAGAGCGAGTCGTGAACCGCATCGAGCGAGGGCAGGCAGTAGCCGGCGATCGTCGACAATTCGACGGCCATCGGAACTTCATCGGCATAGCGAATGCGCTGGAAACGATAGACCGGCGCGCCGGGAGACAGGCCGAGCGACAGCGCTTCCTCGGGAGTGACGCTACCTTCGAGGCGGCTGACCCAGCTGCTGCTCGGCACCCGGCCCCGAGCGATCATGTCCTCGGTAAATGAGGAGAGTTTGGAGAAGCTCTTTTCGACGCGGCCCGCGACAAAGGTCCCCGCGCCTCGGCGGCGCGTCAGCAAGCCTTCTTCGACCAGACCACCGATTGCCTTGCGCACCGTGATTCGCGAAATGTCATATTCCGCGGCGAGGTCGCGCTCGGCGGGAATTGCATCATCCTGCGTCAGGACGTTTCGCTGGATTGCATCGCGCAGCAATTGCTGAAGCTGGAGGTAGAGCGGCGCCGGATTTTCGGGCCGCAAGGTTCCAATCTGCGCAGAAAAGCTCATATCGAAATTACACCCCCTCGGATCCGCCCGAGCGCCCTTGCTGCAACTTGATATAGCGGCATCGGGCGGACAGCAATAGGTCCTATTCGTCTTATTTTGGTATCTACAGCGATTCAACTGCCGCGCGAAGAGAGGCGACTTTCGCCGGGTCGGTTGTGTGCTTCATTGGTGAACCAAAGCCGAAGAAGGAGATTCTTGAATCCGGCCAGGGGGATTGACCGCTGGCCGATGCATGGACCGCCCGCACTCCAGTCGCCGTCACGAGCTCGGCGACATTCTCGGCGGTGACGCCACTCCCGGCGATGATGTTCAGCCGTCCGGCGGCAGTCTCGACCATCCTGGCCAAAGTGGCCGCGCCTTCCATTGCGCCATGTCCTCCCCCCGAGCTCAGGATATGCTCATAGCCGAGAGAACAAGCGAGCTCCACTGCAGCGCACATGTCGCCCGCGAGGTCGATCGCCCGGTGCAAGACGATTTCGAGATCTCGGGCGGCATCGCGCAGGCGAGCAAGAGCGTCGCGATCGGGAGTACCGTCTTCACGAGTAGCACCGACGACGACGCCGGCTACGCCTACTGACGCAAGTGCGCGGATTTCCGCGATCATCAGCGCCAGCTCGTCGGGCGAATAGACGAAGTTGCCAGCCCGCGGACGGACCATCGCGTGCACGACCGGAGCGCATTCGAGTGCGGCTGCGGCGAGGGCGGGCGAGGGGCTAAGACCGCCCAGCGCAAGCGCGCTGCACAATTCGATGCGGTCCGCGCCGCCCGTCGCCGCAGCGCCGATGCCGGGAAGATCGTCGACGCAAATTTCAAGAAGCACCCGTTCCATTGTGGCTCCAGATTGGTCCTTGTTTGTTATACTGGATTAAGCGGGCCGTGTAACCGTTCCGGTGCGACTCGCACTCCTATCCGCCATGATTCTCCGATGAAATATTGGAAGCCCCTGTTTTTCATAGAGAAAAATGATGTGGACTAATGAAAGCGTGTGGACATATATTGGTCTTGTCATCAACAGGACGTGATTGAGTCAAATTGGAGGGGGAGTTTTGATGAAGGTTCGAACGATTTTCCTGGCTGCGACGATGTTGAGCGGCAGCGGTGCCGCTTTCGCGCAGGATGCTGCAGGCCAGGCGGCGCCGGGAAGCGAAACGGTTGCTCCCAAGAAGGACCAGGGCGCCATCGTCGTCACCGGCATCCGCAAGAGCATTGCCGACTCGATTGCAACGAAGCGCACCTCCGGCGCGATCGTCGACGTCGTCACTGCGGAAGACGTAGGCAAATTCCCTGACAACAACGTCGCGGAATCGCTGTCGCGCCTTCCGGGCGTAACCGTCGACCACCAGTTCGGCGAGGGCGAGCAGCTGTCGATCAACGGCGTCGAACCTGCCCTCAACCATCTCACCATCGACGGTCACACAGTTGCCTCCGCGGACTGGGGCGGTAATCCCTCCGACCGCTCCAGCCGCACCTTCAACTATTCGCTGCTCTCGCCGGCGATCATCAGCCAGGCGGTGGTCTACAAGACTCCGGAAGCGCGGATACAGGAGGGCGGAATCGGCGGCACTGTCGACATCGTCACGCGCAAGCCACTCGACCTCAAGCCCAACACGGTTACTCTGACCGGCGGCTATGAGTATAACGACCGCGTCAAGAAGGGCAGCTTCCGCGGTGCCGGTCTCTACAGCTGGCACAACAGCAACGACACGCTCGGCATCCTCCTTGCCGGCAATTACGACAATGAGCAGCTGAGCCGCGCCGGCGTCGCGGTCTATTGGTATCGCATGGGCAGCGAGCTCATGAACGCCTGGACGCTCGACGCCAACGGCAATGCGATCAGCGGCGCGACGCTCAACGGCCATCTTCCGACCGCCGCCGAGCTCGCCGACTTCGCCAATGCCCGCCACGCGGCATTTCTTGCGCACGAATATTTCCGTCAGCAGCGCAAGCGGCTCGGCTTGAACGGCGCGCTCCAGTTCCGGCCGGCCGATAATCTCACTCTGACCGCAACTGCGCTCGTCATTCGCGGCAATTACGACAATGTCTCCAACTCCGAATATACGTACGGGTATGACGGGTCGCAGTTGCTTTCTGCCGAGTTCAGCAACGGCGTGGTCACCAAGGCAACGTTCATGCCCGTTGCCGCCGGTAGCACCGGTGCGACCGGCGAGCTCGACACTTACTACCGTCGTACGCGGATCAAGAACGACACCTATTCGCTGATGTACGAATGGAAGCCCGGCGACTGGCTCGTCACCGGAAATGCCGGCTACACCAAGGCGAGCGGCGGCAAGGACCCCGAATATCTGCTCGACTGGCGCACCCAGCAGGGCTTCACTTCGGG
>CBJLMA010000139.1:0-3897 GCA_966424035.1 uncultured Sphingomonas sp.
ACGACGTGAAGGTTCCCAAAGATCAGATCGTCGGCGAAGTGAACAAGGGTTGGGAAGTCGCCAAATACCTGCTCGGCCACGAGCGTGAGATGATCGCGGGCATGGGTCTCGGCACGAGCGGCGCGAGCATAACTCTAGGCCCCGTCATCAAGCCGGCGGATCCCTTGTTGCGCGCCGACATTGCAGCGTTCGATGTTGACGCGCTCTCCTTCGCTGCGATGAGCGAACGCTTTGCGGCCGCGTGGAAGGCGGGAGAAGCGCACCCTGCCTCGGCATCGTTGATGAAATATGCCGGCACCGAGCTGAACAAGCGCCGCAACGCGCTCGTCATGGCAGCAGGGGGAAGCGACGCGCTGGATTGGAACAGCGGTCGCTCGCACCGGGGGAAGGCTGCACGCGAGTGGCTGCGCAGCAAAGGCAATTCGATCGAAGGCGGAACGAGCGAAATCCAGCTCAATATAATCGCCAAGCACATCCTGCGCCTTCCGGGATCCTGAAGCATGTCGCTGCTGACCGAAGACCAGAAGATGCTGCAGGAAACCGCTGCGAGCTTCCTCGCCGAGGAGGGGAGCATCGCCAAGCAGCTCCGTCACTGGCGCGACATCGATTGCAAGGACGGGTTCGGGCACGCGCTTTGGAAAGGGTTCGGCGAGCTCGGCCTGACCGGAATCTGCATTCCAGAGAGCCACGGCGGTCTCGGTCTGGGCGCGATCGAGGTCGCGCTGGTGCTGGAGGAGATCGGGCGCAATCTTACGCCTTCGCCGTTCCTCACGACTGCGGTCGCCGCCGTTCGCGCGATCGAAGGTACGCAGCACGCGAACCGGTGGTATCCGGAAATATTATCGGGTCGCGCGGTGCTTGCGCTCGGGGTGGACGAGCAAAGCCGTCACATGCCCGAGGGGACCGAGCTGGAAGCGAAACGCCAGGGCAACGGTTTCGTACTGAACGGCGCCAAGCAGTTCGTCGTCCAGGGTGGCTCGGCGGACATGATCGTCACGCTTGCCCGAAGCGGCGGCTCGCCCGGCGAGAAGCATGGCCTCACTCTATTTGCAGTTCCAAAGGATTCCGCCGGCTTGGCGGTTGAGAATGCTGCGCTGGTCGACAGCTCCAAGGCTGCACGGCTGATATTCAACAACGTTGAACTCGACTCCGACGCAGTCGTCGGCGAAGTGGATGGCGGCTGGGCGCCGCTATCCCGAGCGCTCAACGCAGGTCGGGCCGGGGCGGCGGCAGAATTGGTGGGCGTCGCCGCGGGCGCGTCGGCAATGACCCTCGACTATCTCAAGCAGCGCAAGCAGTTCGGGAAATTGATCGGCGAATTCCAGGCACTCCAGCACCGGGCCGCGCACCTCTATTCGGAGATCGAGATCGCCCGCGCTGCGGCGCTAAAGGCGGCAGAGCTCCTCGACAGCGGCGACGAGCGAGCCGAGCTTTTCGTCTCCGTCGCCAAGGCCAAGGCTGCGGACGTTGCGGGCCTGGCCGTAAGCGAAGGCGTGCAAATGCACGGGGGAATTGGGATGACCGACGAGCATGACATCGGTCTGTTCATGAAACGTCAGGCGGTGCTTGGGCAGCTCTTCGGCGATGTCTTCTATCATCGCGAGCGGGTGGCCACGCTGAGCGGTTATTAGCTCCGAGCCCGGTAGCCGCCGATGATTCCAAGGATGAACGCGGTCACCAGGGCGAGCTGGACCTTACCGTCGGGATCGCTCCAGCCGAAATATTTTCCGCCCCAACCCACCAGCGCCACGAACATCGCGATCGCAATACCGCCGACCATAGGAAACTCCTCCCACCCCCGGTGAATACTTTACCGGCGAATGGCCGATCATCACCGATCACGGTAAAGAGAGGGTAAAGCTTGTGGGTCTCGGCCACTCTCGCCATAGGGGCCGCGTCCCGAAGAAATCATCAGGCAGGCCCATGAAAGCGCGCGTGTTCATTACTTTGAAGAACGGGGTCCTCGACCCGCAGGGCAAAGCGATCCATCACGCGCTCGAGGGATTGGGTTTCTCGGGCGTGAAGGACGTTCGCGCCGGCAAGTTGATCGAGCTTGATCTTGCAGATGGCACCAGCGATTCCGAGATCGAGGACATGTGCCGGAAATTGCTGGCGAATACTGTGATCGAGAATTTTCGGATTGAGCGGCTGGAGGACGCATGAAGAGCGCCGTCGTCGTTTTCCCCGGCTCCAATTGCGACCGCGACCTCGCAGTCGCACTGGAGCAGGCGACCGGCCGCAAGCCGGCAATGGTTTGGCACAAGGAAAGCGAGCTTCCCGAGGGCACCGAGTTCGTCGGCCTGCCGGGGGGCTTCTCTTATGGTGACTATCTGCGCTCCGGAGCAATGGCTGCGCGGTCTCCGATCATGCGGGCCGTGAAGGCGGCGGCAGACCGCGGAGTGCCCGTGATCGGGATCTGCAACGGCTTCCAAGTCCTGACCGAAGCCGGACTGCTGCCGGGCGCGCTGATGCGCAATGCGGCGTTGCACTACATCTGCCGCCCGGTCGCTCTTACGGTGGATAACAGCCAGACCTTATTTACGAATGGCTATGAGCGGGGGGAGAAGCTGCTCATTCCGATCGCTCACCACGACGGAAACTATCAGGCCGACGAAGAAACGCTCGACCGCCTCGAAGGCGAGGGCCGCGTGGTCTTCCGCTATGCCGAGGAGTGCAACGGCTCTGCTCGGTCGATCGCGGGGATCCTCAATTCAAACGGCAATGTGCTGGGCATGATGCCGCACCCGGAGCGCGCCTTCGAGCCGGCGCATGGGTGCACCGACGGGCGCCGGCTATTCGAAGGACTGCTCGAGACGATTGCCGCTTGATGCGCACCTACGTCGGCGTCACCGGCGTCTTGTTCGCACTCATCTTTGCAGCGCACCTGGTGCGGGTCTGGGCCGAAGGTCGGTGGCTGCTGCGCGAACCAATCTTCATTCTGACCACCGCGGCATCGCTCGCGGCCGCAATTTGTGCGCTGCTCCTCCTCACGAAACATCCCCGAGCGAATTAGACGTCGGTCGTGAACGGCGTGAAGTTGGTCCCGACATCGTACACATCGATGCCTTCCCTGCGCTTGAGCCAGCCTACGACGGCGTAGGTTAGCGGTGTCAGCAGGATCTCCCAGCTGACCTTGAGGATGAACTGGCTCAGCATCACTTCGCCAAGCGCACTCACTGGCCAGTCGGTCATTCCGTAGAAAGCGAGCGGATAGAAGATCAGACTGTCGGCGCCCTCGCCGACAATGGTGCTGCCCCAGAAGCGCGCCCAAAGGTTACGGCCTTCGCTCCAGATCTTCATCTTGGCCATGACCAAGGAATTGAGGAACTCGCCCACGAAGAAGGCGGTCATCGAGGCGAGAATGATCCGCCACCCGGAGCCGAATACGCGTTCATATGCCCCCTGGCCCGTCCAGCCTTCGGCGACAGGAAGATGGACTACGGTCCATTCCATGACTGCCATGAACAGCAGTGCCGCGAAACCGGCCCAGATCGCGCGCCGCGCGCGAGCATAGCCATAGACTTCCGTGAGCACGTCATCGATGACGTAGGAGATCGGGAAGAAGAGAATTCCTGCACCGAATGGCCAGGGGCCGATGCCGGGCAGGTTTACGAAAGAGCGCTTCTCGGCGCCGATCACGTTCGACAGCAGCAGGATCACCACGAAGGCGACCATCACGAAATCGAAATAGCGGAAGTGTGCGCCATGCGTTTGGCGCGCCTCGACGTGCCGCAGCTCCTCCCCTTCCACTTTCATCGGGGAGACGCCTAACGCGGTTCCGCTTCACGTCAATTGCGGTTACATCCGCCGCGCCGCGCCCGTAGCTCAGCTGGACAGAGCACGAGCCTTCTAAGCTTGGGGTCGCAGGTTCGAGTCCTGCCGGGCGCGCCATTTTTC
>CBJLMA010000140.1:0-3886 GCA_966424035.1 uncultured Sphingomonas sp.
AGAGCAGCGGTTTTGTAAACCGAAGGTCGGGGGTTCGAGTCCCTCAACCGGCACCGACATCCGAAGATCCATACCGGGGACATCGGTTACGGTTTTGTACTGCACCCCTTCGGTGAGACACTAAACCGGGTAACAGATGCGGTTGATCGAACGTTCGTCCTCATTATTCATCCGGCGAAAGGTAATCGAGCGCCGAGTGCGCAATTATCGGCTCGACGATCAGACCTCCACCTCGAGCCACATCGGCGCGTGATCGCTCGTCTTTTCCCAACCACGAGGAAACCGGTCGACCCCCGCCGCTTTCAACTTTTTCGCTAGGCTCGCGCTCAGCAGCGCATGGTCGATGCGGATCCCGGCATCGCGCTCGAACGAGTTCCGCCAATAATGCCAGAACGTATAGATCCGATCGTCCGGATGGAGCTTGCGGATCGCGTCAGTCCACCCCTCACCTACCAGCTCCTCATATTTCTGCCGCGCCGCCGGCGCAAACAGAGCGTCCTTGGCCCAGCGCTCCGGCTTATAGACGTCCATTACGGTCGGGATGACATTGAAGTCACCGATCAGCAGCGCCGGAAGCTTGCTGTCGAGCAGGTCCTGCGCATGCTCCTTCAATCGATCCAGCCAGGCCAGCTTGTAATCGAACTTCGGCCCTGGCCAGGGATTGCCGTTTGGCGCGTAGATATTGCCGATGAGGATCCCGCAGATCGCGGCTTCGATGTAGCGGCTCTGCTCGAGGTTCGGATCGTCTGGAAGCGCGCGGCGGGTTTCTACCGGGTCACCAACTCGGCTCAGGAGTGCAACCCCGTTCCAGCTGCGCTGGCCATGCCAGATAGCCGAATAGCCAAGCGCCTCGACCGCCGCGCGCGGGAACGCTTCGTCGGTGCACTTGAGCTCCTGAAGGCCAACGATGTCAGGCTGGAACTCCTCGAGCCAGCGCGTCAGCACGTTCAGGCGCGAGTTGATTCCGTTGATGTTGTAGCTCGCTATTCTGAGCCGTCGCTTTTTTGTCATCGCTCTTGAGGAACCCATTTCGGACAAATGTGTTCTAGCGCCGTTGCTTCGGACCCACGAACTGTGTCTCCGGGGCGGACGCGGGCATCAGTCCCCGCATCGGCTCCGTTGATGACGCGGATCAAACGGATCGGAAGCACGGGAGCCCCGACAGGCGATGAGCTTGCCGGGGCTCCTTTTTGAATTGGCCGATCGAAGCCGAGATTTCGGTTCGGTAGGCGCCCCCACGCCAATCGTCTTCAAAGCAGCGTCGAAGCATGCAGGACCTCAATCTTTCAGCCTTTGATGAGTCTCGGATCAAATAGCCACTTGCGGACCCTGTTCACGCGGAGCCTCCCGATGTCCCGATGGCGCGGATTGACGAGTACGTTCTGCTCTTCAGGAACGATGACTGAAGGCACAACCAGCAACAGCGAGCTTGAGCCGGTCGCCCAATTCGTCCCGAAGTCGATGCTGGTCGCGCTTGCCGGTTCAGCATCCCATCCGACCTTGAGCGTCGAACTCGTCTCCACCTGAGCTAGGTTCCAGATGTCGTCGGGTACAGTGATCTCCACCAAGTAGCGGTTGAACGGCAAGCCCCCGGCGTTCAGGTGAACGATCGTCTCAAGCGCAGCCAAGGCGCGGCTCGTTGACGCGTAGAGGATGGGCGTGCCCTGACGATTCCATCGGCCTCCTGTCTTTTCAGCACCCTTCCCCGTGAGATCGTCTGCGCCATAGCCTTTGGTGTCAGCGCCGATACGCCAAATAGATACGCTCAAGCGTAGGCGCCGCTCTGGAGCTTGGCGAGGATACTGGCGAGCAGCGCCTGCCCCTCCATTGTGTCAAGCAACTCAAGCGGCTGCTGGCCACCGAGCGCGGCTAGCGGCTCCCGTAGCCACCGCGAAAGCCATGCAGGCGCGTCGAACCCTTGAGGGTCTCCCGACTCCTCCACCATCGATTGGAGTTGGCCAACCAAGCGTGCCATGCCAATTACCCGCTCGCTCTCGCCGGTGGACAGCGGCTCGTTCTTCATTGCCTTGCGATTGAGGGTGGCTGTCTTGAGGTTGAGGGCTCGAAGCGCAGACTTCTGGTCAAGCCGAAGATCAGAGACAATGCGCTTGACACGCGAAGCTGGCACGCCGCTGCGGATCAGCTTGATCAGCTCGACAGGCGAGGAGCGATAGAGCGCAAGGTACGAGAGAGGGGCCTGACGATTCGGCTCTGAGGTTTTGCGCGAACCGGCGCGGGTGGTTGTCATTCTATTGCTCATTTGAGCTATTCTTTAGCTCATTTGAGCTCGGCATCAAGATCCGTGAATTCCGATGGCCGCACCAGCGACTCGGGAATCGGATATTCCCGCCTTGCTCCACAGAGTCGTCCACCGATTCATCCACCATTTTCTGCCTCCCGATGAGATTTTAAGCTGGAACAACGGCGAAGCTCATGTATTGTTGTTTCGTGCTTCGAAACCCGAAAGGGAATTGAAGCATGGAACCCCGGCAACTTCGGTTGCCGGGGTTTACGCGTTTTGGGGTATGTGCTCCTTGCGAAGGCCCGGGCCGCACAGGCTCCCAAGGCGCCCTTCCTTCACATTCCGCCCGACAGCGAGTCTGGCGCTGCCCAATCTTGCGCCTGGGTCCCAAGCCCAGTGCAGCTAGAGTGCTTCCGCCCTCGCTTCGCCGAGGACCAGCCTTCGCGACCCATCCGGCAGCGGATATTTGTTTCCGTTCGCGCAGTTGAACAACAGCACGCGTTCGTCGCGTCCGACGAGCCCGAGCTCAAGCGCCTGACGCCACGCCGCGAGCACCGCGCCGCCTTCGGGACAGAATAGAAAGCCATCCTCCCGGGCAGCATCGCCGACGGCCTTGAGGATCGCATCTTCCGACACTGAAATGCCGGCTCCGCCGCTTTCACGGACAGCGCGGAGGATCAGGAAATCGCCAACCGCTTTGGGCACGCGAATGCCGGTGGCGATGGTCGCTGCATTCTCCCATCGCTCGGCATGGTCTTCGCCGCGTTCGAATGCGCGAACGATCGGCGCGCAGCCCTCGGCCTGGACTGCATACATGCGCGGCCGCTTCGAACCGATAAGGCCGACAGCTTCCAGCTCGTCGAAGGCCTTCCACATGCCGACAAGTCCGGTACCGCCACCGGTTGGATAGAAGATTGCGTCGGGAAGCTCCCAGCCGAGCTGCTCGGCGAGCTCGAGGCCCATCACTTTCTTGCCCTCGAGCCGATATGGCTCCTTGAGAGTCGAGCAGTCGAACCACAGCCCATCGGCCGCGCCTCTGCCCACCAGCGCGCCGCATTCGTCGATCTGCCCGTCCGCGACGTAGACCCGGGCGCCATAAGCGGCAGTCTCGGTGACGTTGATCGCGGGCGTTTCGGCCGGGCAAATGACGATCGTCTCGATTCCTGCACGCGCGCCATATGCAGCGAGTGCAGCGCCGGCATTGCCGTTGGTGGGCATCCCAATGCGCTCGATCCCAAACTGCCTGGCCATGGTCACGGCCATTGCCAGGCCCCTCGCCTTGAACGAGCCGGTCGGCAGTCGCCCCTCATCCTTTACCAGCAAGCTCGATGCCCCTTCGCGCGCTGCAATATTGGGCAGCGGCATGATCGGCGTCTCAATTTCGCCAATGCTCACCGGCGGCGTATCGTTGGGTAGCAGCTCACGCCATTTCCACATTCCCGGCTCGCGCAATGCCAGGCTCTTGCGGGTCAGCGTCCGCTTCGCAGCGCCGAGGTCGTAGCGAACCAGCAACGGCTTGCCTGCGCGGCTGAGATTATGGACCTGCAGCGCATCGTACCGTTCGCCGGTCAGCGAGCATTCCAGATGGGTGACGTTCATCAGCAGCAGTCGGTATCTTCGAGGTGATTGCGTTCGATCTGAAGC
>CBJLMA010000141.1:0-3844 GCA_966424035.1 uncultured Sphingomonas sp.
CCGCTCTCCTGGCGACGCAGCCATGCATATCTGGTCCGCGTCCGGCAGGCCGGGAAACGCCAAGCCTTCGAAATCGTTGAACCGGCGACGAAGCTCATCGAGGAATGTCCCATGTCCAAGACATTGATCCTTGCCGCCGCCGCGGCGGCCGTGATTGCCACTCCGGCTGCTGCGCGCCACCATCGGCACCATCATTATCGCGGCCACGCTTACGCTTATTCGCGCTACTCGCCCTATCGGTACGCGCATCGAGCTTATTACCCGCGATATAGGTACCGGACCTACAGCTACGCCTATCCGAGCTATGCTTACAGCTATCCGGTCTACAGCTATTCCTATCCGAGCTACGGGTACACGCCTTACTATTCCTACGGCTACCCCTGGCCCTGGTGAGGGCCGCCTGACGCGGTAAGACGTCTCAGGCCGCTTCCAGCTTTCTCGCCTGCCGCTTGCGTTCGTGCGGGTCGAGGTAGCGTTTGCGGATTCGGATTGCCTTGGGCGTGACCTCGACCAACTCGTCGTCCTGAATATAGGCGATTGCCTGCTCGAGACTCATGCGCCTGGGCGGCGTGAGGCGGATGCCTTCGTCCTTGCCGGATGCACGGAAGTTCGTGAGCTGCTTGGACTTCAGTGGATTGACCTCGAGGTCCTGCGGCTTCGCATTTTCGCCGATGACCATGCCTTCGTAGAGCATCTCGCCGGGCGAGACGAACAGCACGCCCCGCTCCTCCAGCGCATTGAGCGCATAAGCGACGGCCGGGCCCTGCTCCATCGAGATGAGGACGCCATTCTGACGGCCGGCGATCGGACCCTTGTAGGGCCCGTAGCGCTCGAACAGCCGATTCATGATCCCAGTACCGCGCGTGTCGGACAGGAATTCGCCATGATAGCCGATCAGGCCGCGTGACGGCGCCGAGAAGGTCAAGCGCGTTTTTCCGCCGCCCGAGGGCCGCATGTCGGTCATCTCCGCCTTCCTCAGCGCCATCTTGTCGATCACCGTGCCGGAGAATTCGTCATCGACGTCGACGACGACCGTCTCGTACGGCTCCTCGCGCCCGCTCGGTCCATCGCGGAACAGGACGCGCGGACGGCTGATTCCGAGCTCGAATCCTTCACGACGCAAGGTCTCAATCAGTACCCCGAGCTGGAGCTCGCCGCGGCCGGCAACCTCATAGGCCTCGCCGCCGATTGTCTCGGTAACCCGGATCGCAACATTGCCCTCGGCCTCGCGCAGCAGGCGGTCCCGGATCACGCGGCTCTGGACCTTGTCGCCATCCTTGCCGGCAAAAGGGCTGTCGTTGACTGCGAAGGTCATGCTCAGCGTCGGCGGGTCGATCTCGCGCGCGTGGAGCGGCTCGGCGATGGTCGGCGTTCCGATGGTGTTGGACACTGTCGCCTTGATGAGCCCGGCGATTGCAATGATGTCGCCGGCTTCGGCTTGCTCGACCGGAACCCGGTCGAGACCGCGAAATGCGAACAGCTTGGTCGCGCGGCCGTCCTCGACGAGCTGGCCGTTGACGTCCATCGCGCGGATCGGTTCGTTGACGCTGATCGAGCCGCTTTCTACCCGGCCGGTCAGGATGCGGCCCAGGAACGGGTCCCGGTCGAGCAATGTCACAAGCATCTTGAACTCGCCGGCCTGATCGAGAGCCGGCGCGGGTACGTGGCCGACGATCGTTTCGAACAAGGGCGTCAGATCGCCTTCGCGAACGCTGTCCTCGAGTCCAGCATAGCCCGCTCGCCCGCTCGCGTAGAGAGTGGGAAAGTCGAGCTGGTCGTCATTGGCATCGAGGTTGAGGAACAGCTCGAATACCTCGTCGAGCACCTCTGCCGGACGCGCGTCGGGCCTATCGATCTTATTGACGACCACGATTGGACGAAGCCCGAGCGCAAGCGCCTTGCCGGTCACGAACTTGGTTTGCGGCATTGGCCCTTCAGCAGCGTCGACGAGCAGGATCACGCCATCGACCATCGACAGGATTCGCTCGACCTCGGCGCCGAAATCAGCATGGCCCGGAGTGTCGACGATGTTGATGTGCGTTCCGTTCCACTCGACCGAAGTGCATTTGGCGAGAATCGTGATCCCGCGCTCCTTCTCGAGGTCGTTGGAGTCCATCGCCCGCTCCTCGACGCGCTGATTGTCGCGGAACGTGCCCGACTGGCGGAAGAGCTGGTCGACAAGGGTCGTCTTGCCGTGATCGACGTGGGCGATGATCGCCACGTTGCGCAGGTTCATTTCGAATTTTCCGGAAAGAATTGTGAGGCGCTCACATAGTCAAAAGCGGCCGATGTTGCAATGCAGCATGAAAATCCCGCGCGTCAGCGCGGCAGGCGCTCCAGAATCTCGATCCCCCGCTCCAGGGCCCGAAGCTCGCTATGTGCAAGCTTGGCCATGCGCCCCTCGAGCGAGGCATCCGCCACTGGCGGACTATCCAGTCTCTTCTGCCCAGCCTCGGTCAATCTCAGCGCGAGGCGGCGGCGATTGCCCGGATCCTGGGTGCGCTCGACCAGCCCAGCACGGACCAGAGCGTCAATCGCGCGGCTCACCGCCGGAGCTCCGCGCCTGACCTGTGCAGCGACCTGGTTGAGCGTTGCCGGCTCCCTCTCCGCGACCGCTGCAAGGAGGGCGCGCTGCTGACCCTGCGCCTTGGCCGCAACGGTATCGCCGCCCAGCTGCTCGACAAGACGCGCGAAACGGCCGGCAAGAGCGGTCGGCGACGAACTTCCCCAGGTCGTGGACATATTTGCACGCTAGCAAAGATTTGTGTCGACGCAAGTTTGATTAAATGCAACGGTTCGCCTCCGCTTGCCTCGGCCGGACCGAGCCGCGATGAGGGGGCATGAATCGAGCCAACGAGACGAGCGCGAAGCTTCCTCGCAACGTCTGGGTCCTCGGGTTCGTCAGCCTGTTCATGGACCTTTCGAGCGAGATCTATCATGCGCTGCTTCCGGCGTTCATCACGCTTGTGCTGGGCCTCCCGGCGACCGCGCTCGGGGCAATCGATGGAGTTGCGGAAGCGACCGCCAATTTCGCCAAACTCTTCTCGGGGCGACTTTCCGACCGAAGCCTCAAGCGTAAGCCGTGGGTGATGACGGGCTACGGCCTGTCGGCCCTGTCAAAACCCCTCTTCCCGCTCGCTGCAAGCGCAACCGCGGTCATGGCCGCCCGCTTCGCCGACCGCATCGGCAAGGGCATCCGCGGCAGCCCGCGCGACGCAATGGTCGCCGACGAGACGCCGCCGGAGATTCGCGGCCGCGCCTTCGGCCTGAGACAAGCACTGGACACCGTCGGCGCCCTGCTCGCGCCGCTCGTGGCGATTGGACTGATGGCTTGGCTCGCCAGCGATATCCGCGCGGTCTTCCGGATCGCGGTGGTCCCGGCATGCATTTCATTCCTGCTCGCATGGCTTGCACTTCGTGAGCCCGAGCAGCATCTCGCACCGCTCAAAAAATCGCCGCTGTTCAGTGGATTCAGGCAGCTCGACAAAGAAACCAAGCGCCTTCTCCAGGTCGGCTTCCTGTTCACCCTCGCGCGCTTTTCCGAAGGCTTCCTGATCCTCAAGGGCATCGACATCGGGCTTGACGAAGCAATGTCGCCCCTGACGCTTGCGATCTTCAACCTCGCATATGTCGCACTCGCATATCCGGCCGGCGCGCTCAGCGACCGGATGAGCCCGCGCTCGATCCTCCTCGCGGGAATGGGGGTGCTGATCGCCGGCAACCTCGTGCTCGCCGAAACGAGCAGCTTTGCCGGCCTCGTTGTCGGAACCTTCTTGTGGGGCGCGCATATGGCGCTGACGCAAGGCATTTTCGCGCGGATGATCGCCGACAGCGCGCCCGAGCA
>CBJLMA010000142.1:0-3738 GCA_966424035.1 uncultured Sphingomonas sp.
GCTTGCCCTTGGAGCTGCTCGCGCCTATATCGCGGCTCTCTCCTCGACATCGTCAGATGCCTGAGGCTGGGGCCTTTCGGCTCCGGTCCGAGAGATGTTTGAGTTCATTGGAGTTCTTTGTGAGCAATGTTGCGGGTCTCGCCGAAAGGATCGAGCCCGAGGTGAAGAGCCTCGGCTACGAACTCGTGCGCGTGACGATGATCGGCGGGACGTCGGATCCTACGCTGCAGGTGATGGCCGAGCGGCCCGACACGCGTCAGCTCGACCTTGCTGATTGTGAGGCAATTTCGCACCGCCTTTCCGAGTGGCTCGATCAAGAGGACCCGATCGAAGGCAGCTATCGGCTCGAGGTTTCATCGCCGGGAATCGACCGGCCGCTCACTCGGCTCAAGGATTATAAGGACTGGGCCGGCCATGAAGCGCGCATTTCAATCGCCCAACCACGCGACGGCCGAAAACAATTTTCCGGCACCCTTGAAGGCGTTGACGGAGAGAATGTGAAGCTGACCGACAAGAGCGGCCAGGCCCACGTCCTGCCGTTCGGCGAGATCTCATCGGCCAAGCTGCTCTTGACCGACAAGCTCATCAGCGCCACCGCGCCGCTCAGCACCGAGGGCGCCGACACAATTCAAACTGTAGAGGAATGATTCGAATGGCTACCGCACCCGCTGCCGTCAGCGCCAACAAGGCCGAGCTGCTAGCGATCGCCGATGCGGTCGCGCGCGAGAAGCTGATCGACAAGGGCATCGTCATCGAAGCCATGGAGGATGCAATCCAGCGCGCCGCCAGGGCCCGCTATGGTGCCGAGAACGACATTCGCGCCAAGCTCGACCCCAATACTGGCGACCTTCGCCTGTGGCGCGTTCTTGAAGTGGTCCCTGAGCCCGAAGATCATTTCAAGCAGATCGACGAGAAAGGTGCGCAGAAGCTGCAGAAGGGTGCGTCGATCGGCGACTTCATCGTCGATCCATTGCCGCCGATCGAGTTCGGACGCATCGCAGCGCAGGCCGCGAAGCAGGTGATCTTCCAGAAGGTCCGCGATGCCGAACGCGAGCGCCAGTATGAGGAGTTCAAGGACCGCGTCGGCGAGGTCATCACGGGCGTCGTGAAGCGCGTCGAGTTCGGACATATCGTCGTCGACCTCGGCCGCGCGGAGGGGGTCATCCGGCGCGACCAGCAGATTCCACGCGAAATGGTCCGTGTCGGCGACCGAATCCGTTCGCTGATCATGTCGGTTCGCCGCGAAGCCCGCGGGCCGCAGATCTTCCTTTCCCGCGCTCACCCCGATTTCATGAAGAAGCTGTTCGCGCAGGAAGTGCCCGAGATTTACGACGGCATCATCGAGATCAAGGCCGCAGCGCGCGATCCAGGCAGCCGCGCCAAGATCGGCGTCATTAGCCACGACAGTTCGATCGACCCGGTCGGCGCCTGCGTCGGCATGAAGGGTAGCCGCGTCCAGGCTGTGGTCCAGGAGCTTCAGGGCGAGAAGATCGACATCATCCCCTGGAGCCAGGACACCGCCACCTTTGTCGTCAACGCGCTTCAGCCGGCGACGGTCAGCCGCGTGGTCATTGACGAGGAAGAAAGCCGGATCGAAGTGGTCGTCCCGGACGATCAGCTCAGCCTCGCGATCGGACGACGCGGCCAGAACGTGCGGCTCGCAAGCCAGCTCACCGTTTCGCAGATCGACATTCTGACCGAGGCCGACGCGAGCGAGAAGCGTCAGCGGGAATTTGTCGAGCGCTCGGCGCTGTTCCAGGCCGAGCTCGACGTCGATGAGACTTTATCCCAGCTGCTCGTCGCCGAAGGCTTCACCAGTCTCGAAGAAGTCGCCTATGTTCCGGTTGACGAAATCGCCTCGATCGAAGGTTTGGACGACGACATCGCAGCCGAGCTCCAGAGCCGTGCAAATGAGGCGCTCGAGCGACGCGAGGCAGCATCGCGCGAGGAGCGCCGCGCGCTGGGCGTATCCGATGATCTTGCAGAGATCCCGCATCTCAATGAGCAGATGCTAGTCACTTTGGGCAAGGCCGGGATCAGGACGCTCGACGATCTCGCCGACCTTGCGACAGATGAGCTGGTGCAGAAGAAGCGGCAGGAACAACGTCGACAGCGCGAGCCGAGCAATCGCCCCGAAGACAAGGGCGGGATTCTCGCCGAATATGGCCTGACCGAAGAGCAAGGCAACGAGATCATCATGGCCGCCCGCGCGCATTGGTTCGAGGACGAGCCCGCTGCGGCCGCAACCGAGGAGGACGCGGTTGCGGGCGAGGAGCAATGACACTCTAGAAGCGCACGTTCCGGAGCGCACCTGCATCCTTTCGCGGCGCACAGCGCCGCGGGAGGAGCTGATCCGGCTCGCGCTCTCGCCCGACGGCGAAGTTGCACCTGACGTGCGTGCGCGTGCGCCGGGGCGCGGCGCCTGGATCGGTGTCACCCGCGCCGAGGTCGATCAGGCAAACGCCAAGGGCAAGCTCAAGGCTGCGCTCCAGCGCGCATTCAAGACCAGCGACGTCCGCGTCCCGGCCGAGCTCGGCGAGCGCATTGCTGCGGCACTGCGCCAGGCCGCGCTCGACCGGCTCGGCATGGAAGCGCGGGCCGGAAACCTGATCAACGGCGCCGAGAGGGTCGAGAATGCGGCCCGTTCCGGCAAGGTCGCGCTGCTGGTCCATGCCGGCGACGCCGGCGAGGACGGACGCAAGAAGCTGGACCAGGCCTGGCGCGTCGGTGGAGGCGGTCCGCCATCCCTCGAACGAACAAGCTTCGCAGGCCCTCTTCAGGGGGTGATATTCCCCGAAGGACGCACTATCTTGTCGATGGCACTGGGGCGCGAGAATGTGGTACACGTCGCCCTGACCGATCCCGCCGCCGCTTCGCGTGTGCTGCACGCGCTACGCCGGTGGCGAGCTTTCACTGGCCCGGAACGAGGTCTGGAAGGTGGAGAACCCGCCTTTGGGACCGGCTCGGCTGAAGAAGATTAGAACGAAGGAACAGAATGGCAGACCAGACCGAAAAACCGAAGCTTGGCACCCGGCCGCCGCTGGGCCTCAAGCGCACGGTCGAGACCGGCAAGGTCAAGCAGAGCTTCAGCCACGGCCGCTCGAACACGGTCGTTGTCGAGGTCAAGAAGCGCCGAATTCTCGGCCGGCCCGGCGAAACTCCGCCCGCCGAGGCGCCAAAACCGGAAGTTGTTGCCGAAGCGCCCAAGCCGGCGCCGAAACCGGCCGTGCCAGTGGCTCCGCAGCCACGCCGCCCCTCGCCTGCTGACGAGATTACGGCGCGCAAGGAAATGCAGGCCAAGCTGCTGCGCGAAGCTGAGGAAGCGCGCCTCGCATCGCTTGAGGAAGCGCGGCGCCGCGAGGAGCGCAGCAAGGTCGCGCAAAGCGAGGAAGAGCGCCGGCGCGCCGAAGAGAATCGCAAGGCCGAGGAGGCTGCAGCCGAGGAGGCGCGCCGCCAGGCCGATGAAGAAGCCAGGCGCGCAGCCGAGGCACAAGCCGAACCCGAAGTTGCAGCACCCCCCGTCGAAGAAGTGGAAGAGGAGCGCACCGTCGCCCGACGACCGGGCGGCCACGCCCCCGCGCCTCGCCGTCCCGAGCCGGCTCGCCCGAGCCGCGGACGCGGCGACGAGCAGCGCCATCGGGGCAAACTCACAGTCACCCGCGCACTCTCCGACGAGGACGACAGCCGCGCCCGTTCGCTCGCTGCGCTGCGCCGCGCGCGGGAGAAGGAAAAGCGCCA
>CBJLMA010000143.1:0-3706 GCA_966424035.1 uncultured Sphingomonas sp.
AGCACCGGAAACGCAAATTCTCTGAATTCCTCGCTTCGCCCGAATGCCTGGAGCAACAGTTGCGAGCTTCGCTGATAGGCGTGTTGATCGTGGAGCTGTTCGTTGATCTTCGTCTTGTTATGGGGATTGGTAATCCGGCCATCGACGAAGGGCGCGGCCGCCGCGATTCGGCGGCATTCGGCGACTTCCTGATCGGTCAGGATCTGCAGAACTCGGTACATCAAAGCTCCCCCGATCGCGCGAGTGCCCGCGCGAGGACCGGCGACTTTTCGGCCGCGCTGCGGAGCTTATCAAGGGCACCGGCGACATTCCGGCGAGCGAGCATGGTGGCTTCGGCGATCAGGTCTCTCCTCAGCTCCGGACTGTAGTCGTAGGACAGGTCCTTCGAATAGCGCGCCAACAGCGGGCCACGGGCAATCGCCTGAAGGCTCAAGGCGTCGGAAGAAAAGCCGAAAAAGATGGCCAGGCGCTGCAAGGCAGCCTCCATGTCGTTGAGGGCTTCATCGAAATCCAGCCACTCGATTTGCCGATCGCTCATGCGCGCGGCAGCGGCTTCGAGGGCCGACATTTCGCAGGCCCAGGCGATCGCAGCGAGGTCAGCGTCATTGGCTGCTCGGTCGAATCCGGGCACACGGCGTTCGAGGCGCTGGGCTCGGATCGGCGCAAGCATCCTTAGCTCCTTGACGCTATTCTCGCCGGCGAGGATGCTTCCGATGTAATTTGCCGGGGTCGCGTAGATGAACAGCGCGCGCGATGCCGACGGGACCAACTCCGGAGCGATTTCGCTGACCAGGCTGGTAGCCTTGATGCACGCGATTTCCTGGGCGCTGAATGTGCGCGACATCAGCTGAGGAATGCGCGCGAGATAGGTTTGCCGGATTTCCGGCGTGCTCATTGCAAGATCGCGCAGAATGCGCGGCTCGCGAACGGCGAGTACATTGTCGATCTCGCCGAGCAGTCGCGAAACGAGCGTCGAGCCGACGTGGCCGATGTGAAAGATCCAGCGCGCGTCGCGCCGCATATCGGTGGCGATCGCCTGTTCCACACGTGGCCACGCAAGAATGTGGGCGTCCACTGTGCTTTGCAACATTCGGTCGTCGAGGAAACTGGCCGCACGATAGGCGTCGCGATTCATCGCCACCAGGCGTACCTTGCCCGCGGAGGGGTCGAGTGCCTGAGCCAGCCAGCATGCGTCGCGGGCGATCTCTTCGGTAGTCGGGGCGCTGGACATGCCGTCCCTTAGCCGCCCAAAGGGCCGGTCACCAAGGGAGGTAAGTCATGCCCGAGCAGATGACCGGCGGTTGTGCCTGTGGGCGTGTGCGCTACGCGGCGAAGGTCGACGATGATGACGCATATCTCTGCCACTGCAGGATGTGCCAACGATCCACAGGCTCGGTCTCGATCGCGTTCAAGAGCATGAAGCAAGCTGACGTCGAGTGGCAGCGCGAGCCCGACTGGTACGACAGTTCGCCAATCGCGAGGCGTCCTTATTGCCGAGAATGCGGTACCTCGCTCGGGTTCCAATTCAAGGAAGGGAGCGACAAGCTGGATCTGACGGTTGCTTCATTCGATGATCCATCGCGTTTCAGGCCCAAACATCATTTCGGCGCGGAGAGCATGCATCGCGCCTGGCTCAACACGGAAGGTCTGCCCGAGATGCGGACCGGGGATTATCCGGTTCTGGTGGACAAATGGATCGACGCAACAGGCGCGTTTGCCGGATGAGGGAGCCCCAGGTTCACCGCTGGACCGCGTCCGATGGCATCGAACTCGCTTATCACGAGCTTGGGGAGGGACGACCCGTCGTGCTGTTGCACGGCCTGTTCTCCGATGCGAGCATGAACTGGATCAGGTTCGGTCATGCAGCGCGGATTGCTGCGGACGGTTTCCGGGTGATCATGCCCGATCTTCGCGCGCACGGTTTGAGCAGCAGTCCGCATGAGCCCGAATATTATCCTCGCGGGATCCTCGCGCGCGACCTGCGCGAGCTGATCGCCAATCTCTCACTCAGCGATTTCGATCTTGGCGGCTTTTCGCTGGGTGCCCGGACTACCGTCGAAGGCGTGGGTGAGGGGCTTCGGCCACGGCGGGCAATCCTCGGCGGCGCCGGGCTCGATGGGCTTCGGCACTGGGAGCGGCGCAAGCATTTCTTCCTCGAGGCGATCGAGCTGTTCGACCGGGTGCCGAGGGGCGACCCACATTGGCTGTCGATTCAATTCATGAAGAGCCAGAAGGTGGATCGGGTTGCCGCAGCCCTGCTGCTTCAGAGCTTTGCCGATGCTTTCATGGATTGGCTTACGGCCTTTACCATGCCCACTCTGGTGGTCTGCGGTTCGGAGGACGACGACAACGGATCGGCGGAGGAGCTGGCTGCGGCGCTTCCGGACGCTATCTTTCGCGCAGTGCCTGGGACCCACATGAGTTCGGTTACCAGGCCCGAACTTGGCGAAGCTCTGGCGACATTCCTGGTGTCATGAAGGGGCGCCAGTGCGGCGCCCCTTGCCCGAACTGCCTACTCCTGCGTCGGAGCTGTTGACTGAGCGCGGCCGCGGCCGCTCGAAGTTGACCGGACTCCGCCACCGCCGCTGCGCCTGCCGAGGCTGGCATTTCCGCCGCCGGTTTCACTCATCCCGCGGCGCTGGGTGGACGATGGTCCCGAGGTCGTCAGTCCGCCGGTGTCGTCGCCAGCGCTAAAGTTGTCGGTCCACTCGCCGATCTGGGCGCTGAGATTGCTGAGCTGATTGCTGATTTGAGCGCGTCTCGACCAAAGGAAGAGCCCAGCGGCTGCGGCACCGGCAGCTGCTGCTGCGGCCGCCAGTGGACGTTCGCGCACCAGCTCGGTGACACCCCAGTCATTCCTGCTGCTCCTGGACCGATTTCCATTTCTCGGCATCCTGTCTCTCCTGACAAATTGTTTCGCCCTCAACCCGATTGAACGATTGAAAGCGTTCGCTGTTCGCCTCGTCACGAAGCGGCAGCGGTGAGGAGAGGCGCGGCAGCGATCAAGCGTCAGGCGGTCGCCAGCTGATCGAGCATCGTCTCGGCGCTTGAAGCACGATATTCGCCGGGTTGCTCGACGTTCAGCTGTTCTACGACGCCGTCGTCGACGATCATCGAATAACGCTGTGAACGCTTCCCGAGGCCGAATTGGCTGCCGTCGAACGATAGCCCGACTGCGTCGGTGAACGCGCCGTTGCCATCGGCAAGCATGGTAATGTCCTGGCTACCGTCGCGCTGACCCCATGCGGCCATGACAAACGGATCGTTGACCGAAATGCAGGCGATCTCGTCCACGCCTTTGCCTTTGAGTTCGCTGGCTTTTTCGACATAGGACGGGAGGTGGCGCGCGGAGCAGGTCGGAGTGAATGCGCCGGGTACGGCGAACAATGCGACTCGCTTGCCGGTAAAAAACTCTCCGCTGGTCGTCGGCTTGGGTCCTTCAGAAGTCGCGATTGTCAGCGGAACGTCGGGAAGACGGTCACCTTTTTGAATAGTCATTTGCAAGCTCCTACGCGTCGGCGGATGAAGCGCGACTTAGGCTTGCCGCCTGATGCTCTCAAGCCTGCGCTGAGCTGAGCTGAAGCATATTGCTCGGCGAGCCGGCGCGGCCCATTGTCGGATCGATGGCTGAACAGCCTACTTTTCTTTCCGGCAAGCTGCTGCTGGCGATGCCCGGAATGGCCGATCCGCGCTTCGAGCGGGCGGT
>CBJLMA010000144.1:0-3703 GCA_966424035.1 uncultured Sphingomonas sp.
CACCTCGGCGCATCGACCAGTGAAGCTCAGGTCAATGTTGCGATTCAGGTTGCCGAACAGATGAGCGATTTCCTGCTGCTCGGCGGTATCACCAATGCGATCAACGTGCCCTCGCTGTCGGCCGAGGAAGCCCCGCGGCTCAAACCCTATATGGCACTCGCCGAAGAGCTCGGCAGCCTGGTCGGGCAGCTCGCGCACGGCAACATCGCCGGCCTGTCGATCGAGACTGAGGGCGCAGCAGCCGAGCTCAACATGAAACCGATGGTCGGCGCTGTCCTCGCCGGGTTCATGCGAGTGCATTCCGACACCGTGAACATGGTCAACGCCCCCTATCTGGCAAAGGAGCGCGGGCTCGACGTTCGCGAAGTCCGCCACGACCGCGAGGGCGATTACCACACGCTCCTGCGGGTGACCGCAAAGACCAAGACCGGCGACCGCACGGTTGCCGGAACCCTGTTCGGGAACCGCCAGCCACGACTTGTCGAGTTGTTCGGGATCAAGGTCGAGGCGGACCTTGCCGGCGATATGCTCTATGTCGTGAACGAGGATGCGCCGGGCTTCATCGGCCGCCTGGGGACCGTTCTCGGCGAGGCCGGGATCAACATCGGCACCTTCCATCTGGGCCGGGTCGAGGCGGGCGGAGAAGCGGTATTGCTCCTCTCGGTGGACGAACCGGTCAGCGCCGACGTGGTCGCGAAGGTCGAGAAACTCCCCGGGGTGAAGCTGGTGCGGCCGCTGAAGTTTTGACTTCTACCCTCCTCCACATCCCTCGGGGAGGGTAGAGGCGCCGCATGTCCTTGCGACGTGAAGCACTCCGCCGCACCTTCGCAGCGCAGTCGGTCCGCCGTTCGCTGACGATTGCGGGAATCATCGGCACTGTCCTCAATATGATCAACCAGGGGCCGGAGATATTCACCGGACACTGGCCGATCTGGTGGAAGATCGTGCTGACCTATTTCACGCCCTTCGCAGTCGCCAGCTACGGCAGCTATGCGGCATTTCGAAGCTCGGACTAACTGGACGTAGAGCGCCCCGCACCCTAGAGCCGCGGCGGCCTCACCAGCAGGAAAGATCATAGTGGGAAACGTCACCGTCATCGGCGCCCAATGGGGCGACGAAGGCAAGGGAAAAATCGTCGATTGGCTGGCGAGCCGTGCGGACGTCGTCGTGCGCTACCAGGGCGGCCATAATGCCGGCCACACGCTGGTTGTCGGAAACCAGACCTATAAGCTTTCGCTTCTGCCCTCGGGGATAGTCCGCGGCACGCCGTCGGTGATCGGCAATGGCGTGGTGCTCGATCCCTGGGCGCTCAAGGCCGAAGTGGAGAAGATCGCCGAACAAGGGATAGAGATCACTCCGGACGTGCTGCGGATCGCCGAGACCTGCCCATTAATCCTGCCGATCCATCGCGACCTGGATGCGCTGCGCGAAGATGCGTCCGGCGCAGGCAAGATCGGCACGACGCGCCGCGGCATTGGACCCGCCTATGAAGACAAGGTCGGCCGCCGTGCGATCCGCGTGTGCGACCTTGCGCATTTGGGCGAGCTCGGACCGCAGCTCGATCGCCTCTGCGCGCATCATGACGCGCTTCGAGCGGGCTTTGGCGAGCCGCCGGTCGACCGCGAACGCCTGCTTGCCGACCTCAGCGAAATCGCGAATTTTGTCCTGCCCTTCGCCAAGCCGGTCTGGCGCGATCTCGACGAAGCCCGTTCGCTCGGGCGGCGCATCCTGTTCGAAGGCGCGCAAGGCGTGCTGCTCGACGTCGATCACGGGACCTATCCCTTCGTCACCTCTTCCAACACCGTCGCAGGCACCACCGGCCCCGGAAGCGGCATGGGTCCCGGTGCGGCGGGTTTCGTGCTCGGCATCGTCAAGGCCTATACCACCCGTGTCGGCTCGGGTCCGTTCCCGACCGAGCAGGACAATGAACTTGGCCAGCGTCTTGGCGAGCGCGGCCACGAGTTCGGAACGGTCACCGGTCGCCGCCGCCGCTGCGGCTGGTTCGACGCGATACTGGTTCGGCAGGCGGTTGCGGTCAGCGGAGTAACCGGGGTCGCATTGACAAAGCTCGACGTGCTAGACGGATTCGAGACCGTAAGGATCTGCAAGGGCTATCGGATTGCGGGCCAGGAGTTCGACTATCTCCCTCCGCATGCAGCGGATCAGGCGCGTGTCGAGCCCGTCTACGAGGAAATCGAAGGCTGGCCCGGCTCGACGCGCGGTGCGCGCAGCTGGGCCGACCTGCCGGCGCGAGCAATCAAATATGTTCGCCGCATCGAAGAACTGATCCGCTGCCCAGTCGCGCTGGTCAGTACCTCTCCCGAGCGGGACGATACGATCCTGGTGCGCGACCCGTTCGCGGGCTAGTCAGTAACGTCGAAGCTGGCGAGGCCTTCCGCGTCGGCGGTCGTGACCTCCATTTCGCTCACCCGCGCGCCTGGCGGCCCTTCGCGCATCCGCTGGATTAACCCCTCGACTGCCTCGGCCTCGCCTTCGAGATGCGCCTCGACGGAACCGTCGCTGAGGTTGCGTACCCAACCCTTGACGCCGTTCGCCTGCGCCTCGCCTCGCGTCCATGCGCGGAAGAAGACCCCCTGCACGCGCCCGGTGACGCGGACATTGCGCGCGATTGCCGACATTTAGACGGTCGTGATGTCGGGCGCGTCCTCGGCCTTCATTCCGACGACATTGTAGCCGGCGTCGACGTGGTGGATCTCGCCGGTGACGCCGCTCGCAAGATCGGACAGAAGATAAAGTCCGGCGCCGCCCACATCCTCGATCGTGACGTTGCGGCGGAGCGGCGAATTATATTCGTTCCACTTCATGATGTAGGTGAAATCGCCGATCCCGCGCGCTGCTAGCGTCTGGATCGGTCCTGCCGAAATGGCATTGACGCGAATGCCCTCGGGACCGAGGTCCGCAGCGAGATATTTCACCGATGTCTCCAGGCCGGACTTTGCGACACCCATCACATTGTAATGCGGGATGACCTTCTCCGCGCCATAATAGGTCAGGGTCAGCAGCGACCCGCCCGCGCCCATCAGCGCCCGTGCCCTCTGGGCGACCGCGACGAAGCTGTAGACCGAGATGTTCATGGTCATCAGAAAATTGTCCATCGAGGTATCGACGAACTTTCCACGAAGCTCATTCTTGTCCGAAAAGCCGATCGCATGGACGACGAAGTCGAGCTTTCCCCATTGCTCCTTCAAGGCTTCGAACGTTCTGTCGAGCGCCTTCATGTCGGAAACATCGCAGTCGACGAGCAAGTCCGAGCCGAGCTCGGCCGCGAGCGGCCGCACCCGCTTCTCCAGCGCTTCGCCCTGGTAGGAAAAAGCAAGCTCAGCGCCTTGGCTGCTCAGCGCCCGTGCGATTCCCCAGGCGAGCGAACGGTCATTGGCAAGCCCCATGATCAACCCGCGCTTACCGTTCATCAGTCCAGTCAAAGTTGCTGCCCCCTAGCTTGGAGTAGTGGTTCGACATCCTCGCCGGGCTGCGGCTCCTCGACATCAAGTTCGTCGGTGTACGGCCCGGTATAGACTTCGCCCTTTAGCGCGGTGGCGCCGGTTTCCGCCAGCGCCGCATTGAGCTCGGCGCCAACCACCACGCCGATGCCGACGACGAAGAAGAAGATGAGGGTGATCATCACCCCGGCGAGGCTGCCGTAGGTTCGGCTGTAGCCGCCGAACAGCGAAAGAACGTCCGG
>CBJLMA010000145.1:0-3690 GCA_966424035.1 uncultured Sphingomonas sp.
TTCCACCCATTTCGGTCCCCGGCCGGAACCGGGCCATTGCGGTCACAAGCGACCGGTTTGTATCTCCGCTAGATGTGGGGGGTTCAGGCGCGGCTCGTCAGTGACTGCCAGAACTGGCGTTCCTCGCCGTCCGGATCGTTCACAACATTGCATCGCGTGTTCAGCTGCATCACCGGGCGCGTGGTCGTGTCGTAGCGCGGCCAGGTCGGCTGGTCCGGTGCGGAGGGCACGCCATTGCGCGCGAACGTGGCGAAATAGCTGCTGATCGCTTTCGCGGTCTCGGCGAGGCCCGGTCCATTCCCTTCCAGGTCGGGCATGTCGTAGTCGAGAAAGACCAAGGAAATATCGGAGGCGTGTCCGGCGCCAAATTTCCAATCCGTACCCGCGATCGGTATGTTGGACCTAAAGGCGTTGCGATAGCGGTAAACTGGGGCCGGTTGTTCGGATTTTCGGTCTGCCTGTGTGGCCGTGTCGGTGCCGAAGATCAGGGCCGTTTCGATGGCAATGCCGAGTTCGGGCGGCGTCGCCTGCGGCCGCGTCTTGCGATAGAGCGCGAGCACCCGATCGGCGATGCCGCCGAGTCGCTGGTGAGCCAACATTGCGAGTGCCGCCTCATCCATATGGAAGAAGGCCGGGTTGTCGCGTTCGAAGAACGTCGCTTCCTCCTCCATGTTGCCGATCAACATCGGCAAGTCGGCCGAGAGCGGCGTGGCATCGGGACTAAAGGGATCGCGCGGCAGCACGGTTCCGTCCGTCACCGGCCCCCAACCGCCCGGTTGTTGATTGAACCCGCGCATGCCCGACGGCGGATTGGGATGCGCTGCGAGCCATTCCTTGCTCGGCTTTGCAAGCGGCCCTTTGCGCCCGGCCAGCTGGATCGCCAGAAGTTTTTCCGCGGGCACCTCGGACAACCGACCGACATCACCCACACCCAGCCCGAGACCCGCCAGCACGCGGCGGGCTGTTTCGGTGGCGATCTCCTTCGAGCCTCCATGCAGCATCGGACCGCTTTGCACGCCCGCCTTGTGGAAAAGTCCCTGCGCGGACGGCATCGCCATCAGCACCGAAGTCTTCATCCCACCGCCGGATTCGCCGAAAACGAAGACGTTATCGGGGTCGCCGCCGAAGGTCGCGATGTTCTGCTTTATCCATTGCAGGCTGGCGGAGATATCGAGCATACCCGGATTGGCGACATAGCCGTGATCAGCGCCGCCCAGCTCGTCGAGATAAAGATAACCGAACAGGCCGAGTCGGTGATTGGAGGCCACCACGACCACGTCGTGAGTGGCAGCCAGATGCGATCCGTCCTGAATGTTCTGGCCGCCGGAGCCGGTCTCGAAGCCGCCCCCATGCAGGTAATACATGACCGGCCGCTTGCCGCCGTCTTTCACCGCAGGCGTCCAGACATTCAGCACCAGACAATCTTCGCTGTAGGGCGGCTCGTTCTCGCCGTAGGTGGTGTTCGGCGTTTGCAGCGCCGGAGGGCCAAGCTTGGTGGCATCGCGCACGCCCTTCCACGGCTTAACCGGCGGGGGTGCCTTGAAGCGGTTCTTGCCTGCCACCGAACCGGCATAAGGAATGCCTTTGAAGGCCAGGGCGCCGCGGCAGTGTCCGCCTCGAATCCGACCGCTGTTGATTTCCACGTCGACAAAAGGCGCGCGCGGCGTGGTGAGGTTGCCGGGCTTGTTGGCGCGGGCCGGAACCCAGAGGGATGGCGCGGCTATAGCCGCGGCACCGGTGTAGAGGAAAACGCGGCGGTTGAAAGAAGTGCTCATGATTTCCTCTTAGGCGATGTACTGGTCCTGACGACGAAGCAATCAGCAGAGTAGTTCATTACTGTTGAGCGTTGGATTTCAAGGGCTCATTGTCCGAATCAATTTCACGGGCGCATTGAAGGATAATTGATGCGCCGGGACAAGGCGCAGGGTGAGCGGGCACGCTGACGGTGCCCATTCACGGCGCTTCGGCTCGCTGATCTGCTCTCTTGCCGGCTCCAAATTCTACATTTCATCGAAAACGAGGACGGGTTCATGGGATGGCGAGAGTAAACGCCGTCTTCCGCTACTAGGCTCAGAGCCCAGCGTGACAGCAACATGAGGTGGCAATGATTTTTGGCGTTGCGATCCGAGCTTCCCTGGCGGCCTCGATCGCTCTGAGTTCCGCGGCTTTGGGCGCTCGGGCGGTCGAAGGACGAATTTCGGTGGCACCAAGGGTCGAACTGCGGGTGATCGAGGCAGGCAAACGGGATGGCAGACCGCCCATCGTCTTCATTCCCGGCTGGAGCGCCGGTGCGAACATCTGGCGCGGGCAGATTGGGCGGTTCCGCGCCGCTCACCGTATCATCTCGTTCGATCCTCGCTCGCAGGGGCAATCCACCATAGCTGTGGACGGGAATACCCCTGAGCAACGCGCTACCGATCTGCACGAACTGCTGGCTAAGGAACATGTGGACCGACCCGTTCTGGTGGCCTGGTCCCAAGCCGTACAAGATGTCGCGGCCTACGCCCTGAAATATGGCACGCGGAACCTTTCGGGAATTGTCCTTGTGGACGCGGCCGTCTCCGATGGCGCCAATGCGATTTCCGAGCGCCCGAATGAAGCGGCGTCCCAGTTCCAACTCTTCGGTATCTATCTCGCGAGCCAGCGAGAGTATCTTCGCGGCATGTTCGGAGCGATCATCAGCAAGCGGCAAGCCGCAGGAGTGGTTGATCAGGCGATCGCCACGGGAATGAAAACTCCTCCCTCGATCGGAGTGGCAATGCTTGTTTCAGACATGTTCTCAGTCGATCGACGGGCAGCGCTCTCGAGAATGGATTGCCCGGTCTTGATAATCGCGTCTGGAAGCAGTTCGGAACTCGAAATTCAAAAATCGGAAACGAAGTCGATCAGAAATGCGCGCTTTGTTCAGATCGACGATGCCGCCCATGCTGTCTTCCTGGATCAGCCGGATCATTTTGCCGCTGCACTCGCCGATTTTCTGAGGGAGCTGGAGTAAGCTCGAACGTACACCCGGTTCAGTCTTGAGCTGCTCAGGTCTAAGCCGACCGAATATAGGCACCTCGGAGTCGGAAAGGTGCCGGTCCGGACGAGCTTCCCACCACAAGAAGGTACAAAAGGAGGCGGCCGGGGGCCGCCCCCTTCGTTGTAGTCGCTGCTCAGCTAGAGATAATAACTACGGACGCGTGTATCGTAATCCGCGTTCCAGGTTGGCTCCTCGCCGCGCCGATACGAGGGCGCCCTGTCGCGATCGAGCCGATCCTTATTGATGTTCACCACATAACCGCCCTTGTCGACGCTGTAGGTGAGCGCTTCCCAAGGCAGCGGGTACAAATCGTCACCGGAACCGAAAAAGCCGCCATAGTCCAGCACTGCGTAGTGTACGCGGCCGTCGCGCTTTCCGACCATGAAATGGTCGATCTTGCCGAGCTTCTCGTCCTCCAGGTTGTACACGGCGGTTCCGTCAACCTTGTCTGATGAGATGAGATCGAAGGTTTCGTCCTTGGCCAGCGTGTCGCGACCAGTCCGCGTTTCGTCAATGGTTTGCATGCCGATTCTCCTCCTTATGCCGGCAATCAACGCAGCAAGGGTGGACCGGTTCTGACGACGAGCTCGCGGCGCAAACGCTTTGGCCCGCAGCTCCTTCTTCAGGACGCAGACGCAGCCCGCTGGCGAGCCTTCCATTCTTCTGAA
>CBJLMA010000146.1:0-3680 GCA_966424035.1 uncultured Sphingomonas sp.
GGTGCAATCGAGGTGGTCGTCGGAACGCAGCTGGTCACCAAGGGATATCATTTCCCGAACCTTACCCTGGTCGGGGTGGTCGATGCCGACCTCGGCCTCGCAGGCGGCGACCTGCGCGCTGCCGAGCGCAGCTTCCAGCAGATTCAGCAAGTCGCAGGCCGCGCCGGGCGCGGCGAAAAGCCGGGCCGCGTGCTCATCCAGACCCACGAGCCCGAAGCACCGGTCATCGCGGCGCTGGTCAAGGGTGAGGCCGCAGCCTTTTATGCTGCCGAAACCGAGGCGCGGCGCGAAGCTGCAATGCCTCCCTTCGGCCGTCTCGCTGCAATCATCGTCTCCGCCGAGGAAGCGAGTGAGGCCGAGGCGGTTGCGCGCCGCATCGGCAATGCCGCACCCAAAGTCGAAGGCATGGCCGTTTTCGGCCCCGCCCCCGCCCCGCTGGCGATGCTCCGCGGCCGCCACCGCCAGCGCCTGCTGGTCCACGCAAGGCGCAGCCTCGATGTCCAGGACGTGATCCGCGACTGGCTCGCCAAGCTCGAATGGAGCGCCAAGGTCCGCGTCAGCGTCGACGTCGATCCCTACAGCTTCCTCTAGGGAATCAACCGTCAATCGAATGACTTGCGCGCGCTCTTGGAGATGATAGCTTCGCTGTGCCGAAGAAGGGGGCTTCATGAGGTCAGGGCTGGCGTTGCGCGTTGCCGCGGTCGCCGCGGCGGTAGGAACTCCTGCGCAAGCTGCCTGGTATCAGGCAAGCTCCAAGCATTTCGTCATTTACGCGGATGAAGATCCCAAGCAGCTTTCACAGTTCGCAACCAAGCTCGAGCGCTTCGACCAGGCTGTCCGATACGTCCGCAGCATGGACGATCCACCCGTCGGGCTCGGCAATCGGCTCACTGTCTTCGTCCTCCCAACCGTCGGGGCAGTCCAGAAGCTGATGAACGGCGATCGGTTCATCGAAGGCTTCTATACTGGGCGCGCGTCGGGTTCTTATGCCTTCGTCCCGAGGACCACGGGGGTGGACGGGCCGAACATGCTCGACGCCGGGACCATCTTTTTCCACGAATATTCGCATCACCTGATGTTCCAGATCGTCGACAAGCCGCTCCCGCAATGGGTCGTCGAAGGATTTGCGGAGTTCATGTCGACGGTTCGCTTTGAGAAAAACGGCGACATCGGCCTGGGCGCCCCCGCCAATCACCGTGCCTGGGGGCTGCTGCTCGGCGCGAAATTGCCACTTGAGACGATGCTCGGCGGCAATCTCTCAAAGCTGAGCCCGGAATTGCGCGAATCTCTTTACGGGCGGGGTTGGCTGCTCGTCCACTATCTCACGTTCGAGAAGTCCCGGTCCGGCCAACTTGAGCGCTATATTGACCTCATGTCGAAGGGCATCCCGTCGCTCGATGCCGCGCGCAGTGCATTTGGTGATCTGAAGCAGCTCGACCGGGATCTCGATTCCTATCTCCGGCGGAGCATGCTGAGCTATCTCAGGCTTTCCGGAACACGGTTCCAGCCGGGCAACATCGAAGTTCAGCCGCTCAGCGAAGGCGCGGCCAAGGTCATCATGCTGCGCGTCCAGTCAAAGCGGGGAGTCAATCAGAAGACCGCCGAGCCGCTGGCTGAGCAGGTTCGCGCGCTCGAAGCCCATTATCCCGGCGACGAACTTCTCGAGTTGACCCTCTCCGAAGCGGAACTGGATTCGGGGCATGCCGAGGCATCCGAGGCCGCTGCGGATCGCGCGCTGAAAGCCAATCCGAATGACACCAAGGCGATGGTGTTCAAGGGCCGAGCGACGCTTGCGCGAGCGCTGAAGATGACCGGCGAACAGCGAAGGACCATGTGCGACGAAGCGAGGAGCCTGTTCATCGCTGCCAACAAGCTCGACACTGAAGATCCTGAGCCGTTGATGGAGTTCTACAAATCCTACGTGGACGAGGGACTTCGGCCCAATGACAACGCCATTGCAGCGCTCCATTACGCGTCCGATCTTGCTCCCCAGGACACCGGGCTCAGGATGAACTCCGCTCTTCAATATTTGCGTGATGGAAAGCCAGAGGATGCCAAGCGGGCGCTGACCGTCATTGCCTATGATCCCCACGGCCAGCAGCTCGCCCTGGTCGCGCGCGCAATCATCGAGAAGATCGATTCGGGCAGCCCCAAGGACGCGCTCGCAATCGCTCGGCCGGCCGACGACAGGTCCCTCGCCGCTAGCCCGAACTGACCTCCCGCCGCCGCACCCACCACGGCCGCATCAGCTCGCCGCGCTTCACTGCGAGCACGACGAGCCACACCCCTGCCGCAGTCGCGACAATCATTGCGATCGGCGACGCCTCAAGTCCGAATCCGTTGCCGGTGAGGAGCGGCGAACCGCTGAGCCGCGCCTGGAGGAGGCCGTGGACCCTGTTCCCTGAGACCGGAATGTCGAAGATCTCCCCTTGCGTGAAATTCCACGCTGCATGGATGCCGATTGGCAGCCACAGGCTTCGCGTCAGCATGTAGGCACCGCCGAGCATCACTCCAGCCTCGAGCGCGATCCCGACTGCGCCCATCAGGCTGGCGTTCGGATTGGCGAGATGGACCGCGCCGAACATGCCTGCAGTCACGACTAGTGCTGCCCAGCTGCCGCCGAACTCCTCGATCCAGCGGAAGAGGATGCCGCGGAACAGCATCTCTTCCGACACTGCTACGGAGACGCCGGTCCCGACCAGAGCTGCGAGAAGGTCGCTCGAATCGCCTTCGCCGGTAATCCGGTAGATGCCGATCACCGCTGCAACCCCGACTGCCGCCGAGAAGATCAGGAAGCCAAGGCCGAGGCCTCCGAAAAGCGGGCGTGCCGCTCCGACAAAAGCCAAATCGTCGCGCGGGTGTTCGCCGAGCCGGCGGATGACCAGCTTGTAAATAATGATCAGCAGCACCGCTCCGATCAGCTCGACTGCCGTTTCGGGCCTGAAGCTCGGTAGATGCGCGCGCCAGACGATCAATGCAGCGACCAGCAATCCGGCAACAAGAAGCGCGCCAATCCAGCAGCAGGCGGCGATGACCATGGCAACGAGCGGGAAGTCGATAATGCGCCGCCACCGCGGCTTTTCCTCGAATCCAGCCGCTCGAACCTGGTCCATCCGCCCCTCCCGTCCGGTCCAGCTGTTGAGCCGAACGGAGTGCGGGCAGCAAGTCTTTATTCGGTGAGCGGCAGCTCTGGAGCAGCCACGGGATGGCCTTCGGCCTCGAGCAATTTCTTCTTTCGCTCGATGCCGCCGCCATAGCCGCCGAGCGAACCGTCGCTGCGGATCACGCGATGGCACGGGATCAGCACGCAGACATGATTGTCGCCGTTGGCCGAGCCGACCGCGCGAACGGCCTTGGGAGCGCCGATCGCAGCGGCGATATCGGCATAGCTGCGCGTCTCTCCGGCCGGGATCTTCCTGAGCTCGCGCCAGACGGCTTCCTGAAACGCAGTGCCGGCGACGTCGATCGGGAGGTCCGGCGCCGCGAGCGGTGTTTCGATGGCCGTCAGCGCACCTTCGACCAGCTCGCGCAGGCCGCCGTCGTCCTCCACGATCGTTGCTTTGGGGAACAGCCGCTCCAGCGATTCGACGCTGTCGTCGAACGTCAGCCGGCAGATGCCCTTGCCGGTTGCGGCGATCAGCATCTGTCCGAGCGGGCTGTCGAAATGGGTCCAGCGGATC
>CBJLMA010000147.1:0-3631 GCA_966424035.1 uncultured Sphingomonas sp.
ACCGGCATCGACGAGACCGGAATGGGGGGCAATCGCGACGGCTATCGCAACCTTTCGGCACGCGCTCTTGCAAGCTGGACGATTGCTCCTGACGTCAAGTTGGGGATCAACGGATTTTCGCTCAACGGCTATTCCGAATTCGCCGGCTCGAACCCCTTCACTTTTGAGCCTACCGATCAGCTGGCAACCCGGTTCGGGATTGCTGCCGGTCGAGTCTGGACGACGTTCGGATCGACCGACCAGGGTTTCGGAGGATCAGTGTCTGCTTCGCTCTTTGAAGCACATAATCACAATCTGTTCGAAGCCCAGCCGATCAACCAGACTAGCGGCGTGCGCCGAACCATTTCCGGCCAGTTGCAATATGCATTTGTCACCGGCTCGATCAAAAACCAGATCATTGCCGCGGCCGATTACGAAAACGAGAGCTTCCGCTCGCGCGACACGGTCTATGGCGGTCTCAGCAACCAGGACAAAAGGCGGCTTCACGAAGCCCTCACTGGCGAATGGAAGGCCGACGCTCGCGTCGTTGCCGTGGACGTCGCACTGCGCCATGATTTCTTCGGCGAGTTTCAGGATGCAACCACGCTTCGTGCGTCGTTCGTTGCACCCCTGGGCAACGGATTCGCCCTGGCCGGTTCCTACGGGGAAGGAATTGCCCCGCCCACCTTCACGGAGCTTTATGGCTTTTTTCCGGGATTCTTCGTCGGAAATCCGAATTTGAAGCCCGAAACGTCGCGGGGATTTGAGGCATCACTTCGCTATCACAGAGGCGCCTTTGACGCGGCGCTCACCGGTTACCGGCAACGGCTGCATGACGAAATTGTGGGTAATGCGGATTTCACCAGTTCAGTGAATGCTCCAGGAATCTCTCACCGGTCCGGTGTTGAAGTGGAGGCAGGCTGGCGTCTCGCAGATAAGCTGAAACTCTCGGCGAATTACGCCTACTTGCACGCAACGCAGCCGGACGGCTCAGGCAGCCAGATCGAGGAAATCCGCCGGCCGAGGCATAGCGGGTCGGTTTCGATCGATGGCTCCGTTAAGCGCCTCACCTACGGCGCATCGCTCGCTTTTGTCGGAAGGCATACCGACACGAACTTCAACGCTTTCCCGTTCCAAACCGTTACCCTGAGATCTTATTGGCTTGCTAACGCGCGGGTCGGCTATTCAATTCGGCCGGGGCTTGAGCTCTTTGCGCGTGGGTCCAACTTGCTCGATCAGCACTATCAGGACGTATTTGGCTATCGCACCGAAGGTCGCGCTATGTTTGCCGGCATCAGTGTCTCAAGTTCGCCGACGGCGCGATGAAGCTGGTCATGTGCTGGAGCGGCGGCAAGGACAGCTGCGTCGCTCTGCATGAGCTTCGCTCGTCCGGTGACCATGAAGTTGCAGCGCTTCTGACCACCGTTACCAAAGATCATGACCGGATCAGCATGCACGGCGTGCCACGCGCCTTGCTTCGGCTGCAGGCGGAGGCAATTGCGCTGCCGCTGGTCGAGGCTGTGATCCCGCCCGACTGCACGAACGACATTTACGAAACAGCGATGAGCGAGGCTTTCGAACAGTTTCGGGCAGAAGGCATTGAGAATGTCGCGTTTGGAGATCTCTTCCTGGAAGACATTCGAGCCTACCGCGATGTGTTGATGGCCCGGAATTCCATGAAGGCCATTTATCCGGTCTGGGGCCGCGATACCCGCCAGTTCGTCCTCGATTTTGTCGCGGCAGGCTTTAAGGCCGTGACCTGCTGCGTCGACCTGAACGTCTTGACCGAGGATTTCGCCGGGCGCGTGATGGACGAGCGGTTTCTTGCGGACCTGCCAGGAAGCGTCGACCCGTGCGGCGAAAATGGCGAGTTTCACACTTTCGTCTTCGACGGTCCCGGCTTTGACAGCCCCGTCCCCGTCGCAATCGGTGACCGGGTGACGCGCGGGCGCTTTTGCTATTCTGATCTGCAACCGGCGGGCGAAAAGCAGCGATAGAAATGACATCTGCGCCGCGCATCATCTCACTCCTCCCTTCTGCGACCGAGATGATTTGCGCCCTGGGTCTTGCCGACCAGCTCGCCGGGGTGACGCATGAGTGCGACTTTCCGCCTGAAGTTCGCGACAAGCCGACGGTCGTTCGAAACGCGCTGCCGATCGAAACGATGGGCGAACGGGAGATAGACGAGGCGGTCACCGATCGGCTTCGCTCGGGGCTTGGACTTTATGTGCTCGACATTGAGTTGATCCGACGACTGCGGCCCGACATCATCGTCACTCAATCGCTTTGCGAAGTTTGCGCGCCTTCCGAAAATGAGATTGCGCAGCTGCTCGCCTGCCTCGAGTATCGACCGAAAATCCTTTACCAGACGCCGCACCGTATTTCGGAAGTGTTCGATTGCCTCGAGGAGCTCGGGCGCGAGCTGGGCCGCGAGCCAGAAGCAAGCCGCCTCAGATCGGATGCCGAGAGGCGCCTCTCGAAAGTCTCGGGCGCAACCGCGAATGCGCGGAATCGGCCGCGGGTATTCTGCATGGAATGGCTCGACCCCGTCTATTGCAGCGGCCATTGGGTGCCCGAGATGGTTCGTGTCGCGGGCGGAGAGGATTTGCTCGGCCGCCAAGGCACGGACTCGGTTCGCATCGACTGGCGACAGGTGCTTGATTGGGCACCCGAAGTCCTGGTGTTCATGCCGTGCGGCTACGATCTTGAGCAAACGCTCGAGCGAGCGCCGCAACTCATGAATTTACCCGGGTTTTGTGATCTGCCGGCGGCACGCGGCGGGCGTGTCTATGCCGTCGATGCCAATGCCTATTTCGCGCGTCCGGGCCCGAGAGTGATCGCCGGCGCAGAATTGATGGCGCATCTCATCCATCCCGAGTTGTTCGGCTGGGAAGGACCAGCCAGTGCCTTCCGGCCGATCGAAGGCACCATGTCGCTACGATCCGTTTCGATTGAGGCTTAGCAATACAGTGAGCAGGAATTTGGCACGGCTTTCAGCCATCTCAGCGGCAATCTTTGCAGTCGCCGCAATGCGCCTGTTGCCGCATCCACCCAACTTCGCTCCGATCGGCGCAATGGCGCTGTTCAGCGGCGCCTACTTCAGACGAAGCTGGCTTGCCTTTGCAATTCCCCTCACCGCGCTGCTGCTCAGCGATGCAGTGATTGGTTTCTATTCGCACATGGAAGTCGTTTATTTCAGCTTTGCGTTCGTGGTGGTCCTTGGATGGCTTTCGCTGGGCCGCATTTCGCCGGTACGTGTGGGAGCGGCCGCAGTCACGAGCTCGCTTCTCTTCTACGTCACTACAAACTTGGGCGAATGGCTTTATTCAGGCATCTATAGCCACAGTCTTGATGGGCTGGTCGCCTGCTACGTTGCAGCCGTTCCGTTCTTCCAGAATACGCTTGCCGGCGATCTCTTCTATTCGGTGATTTTGTTCGGGGGCTTCGCATTGCTGCAACATGGCGTGCCTGCCCTGCGCGAACCGCCCGAGCTGCGGCCGTCCCACTGAGACAACTCCGGGATTAGCCGTTCGAGGGGCGGCATCGTAGATCGATCTTAAGCTGTCCTTCGCTCCAGCTCCTGTGAGGCGACGGACGCGACATGGAGTGTAAGGAGCCGCGGCGAAGCGGGGTAGCGGTTCGCTCCTCTTTG
>CBJLMA010000148.1:0-3620 GCA_966424035.1 uncultured Sphingomonas sp.
GCGCCACGCCTCCAGGGATGACCATGGCCGGGAGCGCGCGCCCTAGTGCAGGGCGACCGCAAAAGCAAGTTTGGTGGCTTTAGTAGACGCGCTGCGATGCGATCCCGCGCTCGGCGAGGCGGACGAGGACGCTATCCGGTCCTGCAAGATGGCCGGCGCCAACCGCCACGAAGACCGTTCCCGGCGTCTGCATCCGCGCTCTGATCCAGTCTGCCCAACGAGCGTTCCGTTCGGTGAACAGCATGCGATAAGTATCAGGGGAGGCAGTTTTCAGCTGACCCAGCATGTTCACGAAGACGCGCTGGTCGCCGCGCTTCCACGCCGACTGCATTTCGGCCATTGCCCTGGAGAGACCTTGCATGGCGCTCCGCTTGACCGGATCGCCGGCCCTGGGCGAGGACGCCGCGGGAGCCGACGGCATGCGATTGAACATGTCGAGCTGCGACTGGAGCGTTTCGAGACCTTCGACCGGCTTGCCCTCAGCCTCGGCGATGTGGCGAAGGACCATGTCCGCGCCGTTGCCGACCTGCATGCCCTGTGCGCGACCGGCGCTGATCGCCATCCGCGTCGTCGCCAGGAATGAAGCTGATGCGGTGACCGACGGCGGCCTGAAGCCGGGCGTCGGGAGCAGAGCCTGAGTTGGCCGCTCGGGAACCAGAGTCTCGAGAACCAGCTCGTCCGAATGCTCGAACGCGTCTTTCACATGGTCGCTGAACCATTGGCCCTGCCCATCGAGGGCGTGAAAGGTTCCGAAGATGTAGATTGTCGTATCGGCATCGCGAACCACGAACATCGCGGGCGCTTCTGCAGGCGCTGGAGGTGGAGACGGAGGGGCAGCCGTCGGCGTTGCGGCGGCCAGCGCTGCAGCGACGAGCAAATTGACCATTCCTCACCCTCCCAAGGCGGATGGCGCTGGATTGAATGACGCGCGAATGGCCGTGGCGCTCAGTCCCTGGCGGAGCCCCGGCCCGCCATACAGCAATTTTCGCGCATCAGACCCCCCAGCCCGATACAGTGACTTTTATGGTCACCAAATCGTTAACAAATGTCTAGCGGAATCACGCGAAAGGTGAACATTTATCGGTGGATATCAAAGGCTTCGTTGCGATGCCGTAACTACTGCAGCCGCTTGACGCTATAGCCGCCCTTCCTGAGCATCTCGAGCACCGAATCCTTCCCAGCGAGGTGGCCGGCGCCGACTGCGATCATGATCGTTCCTGGCTCGGCCATCCGCTTTTCGATCCACTTGGCCCAATTCGCATTGCGCTGCCGGATCAGACCTTTCTGCACCTCGGGCGAATTGGAGAGGTCCTGATTGAAGGTGCGCGCGATGCCATTGACGTCAGCGCGCGACCAGGCCGCGAGCATGCGGCCAAATTCCTGCTTCGCAATTGGCAGGGGCTCGATCGCTCCTTCGAGCAATTGCCGCTGCGATGACTCCGGCAGTCGGTCGAAGAAGGCGAGCTGCTCGGCGTTGGTTTCGAGCTGGCTGATCGGTTTCCCAGTGGCTGCGAAATCCTCGCGGAGAATCGTTTCAGGGCCTTCCTTGCCCAGCAATCCGAGCTCGCGAAACTGAACCTGCAGCAGCTGGAATGCGGCGTTCCACGTTTTCATCTGATCGAACTGCTTTTCAGGAATTCCGCTTTTGCTCATTGCCTGGAGCAGGGCCGGTCGCTTGGCCGCCGATACGCGTTCCCGTACAGGCGGGAGTCCTCGAGCAAAGCCCAACTGCAGGAGTGCATTCAGCATCGGCTGCGGGTGGGCTGGATCGACAATCGTTTCAATGACGAGTTCCTGCGAAGCGGCCTCGGCCTGCTTCAGCGCCGGCGTCTTCCATTGAAAGTGGTCGGGAAGGAGGTGGATGGTCCCGAAGAGGTAAATGGTAGTGTCGGCATCGGCTACCTCCCACAAGGCTGGACCGGCGGGCTGTGTCGCGCGCGCTTCGGCGGGAACGGTGCCGAGCAGCAGCGACAGGCCGACTATTGCTCCGAGCCGCCGCAGGATCGTTTTCAGCATCAATTCAAATCCTCTTTCACCCTTGCGGTTCGCATGCCGCGCTAGCGGCTGCAAGCTGAACCCCGTCTTGCCCCCCTGCGAAGCATCGGCCAAAGCGCCCCAAACCACTTTCACGAGGCAAACTCTTGAGCCTGAGCTTCCAGGACCTGATCCTTACGCTCCACCGTTACTGGGGCGCACAAGGCTGCGTGATCCTGCAGCCCTATGACATGGAGATGGGCGCGGGAACCTTCCACCCCGCGACAGTCCTGCGCGCATTGGGGCCGGATCACTGGCGGGCTGCTTATGTCCAGCCCTGCCGCCGCCCTACCGATGGTCGTTACGGCGAGAATCCGAACCGGCTGGGGCATTATTATCAATATCAGGTCGTGCTGAAACCCAGCCCTGGCAATCTACAGGAGCTCTACCTCGGTAGCCTCGTCGAAATCGGTATCGACCCGCTGAAACACGACATCCGCTTTGTCGAGGACGATTGGGAAAGCCCGACGCTCGGCGCCTGGGGCCTGGGTTGGGAAGTCTGGTGCGACGGGATGGAAGTGACCCAGTTCACTTACTTCCAGCAAGTCGGTGGGTTTGAATGCAAGCCGGTCACCGGCGAACTGACCTACGGGCTCGAGCGGCTGGCAATGTACATCCAGGGAGTCGACAACGTCTTCGATCTCAGGTTCAACGATGCCGGAGTGACGTACGGCGATGTCTTCCTCGAGAACGAGCGCGAGATGTCGACCTATAATTTCGAGGTCGCAGATACCGAGGCGCTGTTTGATCTGTTCCGCAAGGCTGCAGCCGAGTGCGAGCGCAGCCTGGAGGCGAAGCTGCCCATTCCGGCTTACGAGCAAGCGATCAAAGCGAGCCACCTGTTCAACACGCTCCAGGCACGGGGAGTGATCAGCGTCGCCGAACGGCAAGCCTATATCGGACGCGTCCGCGATCTTGCGAAAGCGGCATGCGGAGCGTGGCTGGAGCGTGCCGCCTGATGGCCGACTTCCTGCTCGAACTCCTTTCGGAGGAAATCCCTGCGCGGATGCAGGCGAAGGCGCGCAACGATCTCGCGCGCCTCTTCGCCGAGTGCGCCAGCGAAGCGGCGCTGTCGATCGGACCAATCGATACGTTCTCGACTCCTCGGCGCCTGGTGCTGATCGCACGAGACGTCGCCGCTGCGACCGAGGCGAGCAGCGAGGAGGTAAAGGGGCCGCGAACGTCGGCGCCGGCCCAAGCGCTCGACGGATTCCTCCGCAAGACTGGTCTTCGCCAGGAGCAGCTCGAAGAGCGGGACGGCGTCTATTTCGCGCGTATCGAGCGAGCGGGGCGGCCAGCCGGCGAAATTCTTGCCGAGACGATCCAGCGCATCATCACCGATCTCCCCTGGCCGAAATCGATGCGCTGGGGATCAGGTTCGCTCCGTTGGGTCCGTCCGCTGCACGGGATCGTCGCAATCCTCGGCGAGGAGATCGTGCCGGTCGACGTCGAGGCAATTGCGTCGGGCGCGAAATCGGTCGGCCACCGTTTCCATCATCCGGGGCCAATCACGATCGGCGGCGCTCCGGACTATGCGGAGAAGCTGCGCGCCTGCCATGTGATCGTCGACCAGGAGGAGCGCGAAC
>CBJLMA010000149.1:0-3615 GCA_966424035.1 uncultured Sphingomonas sp.
CCGAGGACAGCTCGGCGAAATCCTGCCAGTCGATGATGATCCCCGCCGACCGCGCAATCGCCGGCAAGTGGATGAAGTGATTGGTCGATCCGCCGGTCGCGAGCAGGCCGATCATCGCATTGACGATGGCCTTTTCGTCGACCACTTCGGCCAGCGGCCGCTCGCCCCTCTTCGCGAGCTCGGCGAGCCGGTGCACTGCGGCTCGGGTCAAGGCTTGCCGGAGCGGAGTCCCCGGATTGATGAAGGCTGCATTGGGCACGTGCAGGCCCATCAGCTCCATCATCATCTGGTTGGAATTGGCGGTACCGTAGAAGGTGCAGGTCCCTGGCGAATGGTAGGAGCGGCTCTCGGCCTTAAGGAGCTCGTCCTTGCCGACCTTTCCTTCGGCATAGAGCTGCCGGATTCGCTGCTTTTCCTTGTTCGGCAGGCCCGACGGCATCTGACCCCCAGGAACCAGCAGCATCGGCAAATGGCCGAAGCGCAAAGCGCCGATGAGCAAGCCTGGAACGATCTTGTCGCAGATGCCGAGAAGTGCCACCGCATCGAACATCGCGTGGCTCAGCGAAACTGCTGTTGCCATTGCGATCACGTCACGGCTGAACAAAGACAGGTCCATGCCCGGCTGGCCCTGCGTCACTCCATCGCACATTGCCGGAACGCCGCCCGCGACCTGCGCGGTCGCTCCGACCTCGCGCGCGAAGATCTTCATCTGCTCTGGGTAGCGGCCATAAGGCTGATGCGCAGAAAGCATGTCGTTAAAAGCCGTAACAATGCCGATGTTGGGACCGGCGATGTGGCTGATCGCTTCCTTGTCCTCGCCGGCCGCAGCGAAACCATGCGCGAAATTGCCGCAGCTGAGGCGCGGGCGACTGACGCCGCTTTCCCTCTGCTCGGTCATCAGCTCAAGGTAACGGCGGCGGCTCGGCTTCGAGCGCTCGATGATGCGGTCGGTGACTGCCGCGATGGTTGGATTGAGGGCCATGGCTGTGATGTGGGGCTTCGTGCTTATTCGTGCCAGCTGATGCCGTCACGCTCGGTCAGCGCAATGGCCGCCGACGGGCCCCAAGTGCCTGCAGCATAGGGTCGCGGAGTGATGCCCTTTTCCGCCCAGGCGGCGCGGATCCGGTCGATCCACGACCATTGAGCCTCGACCTCGTCGCGGCGGACGAAAAGCGTCGGATCGCCCTCGATCAGATCGAGCAGCAGACGCTCGTAGGCAATCCGTCGGCGATATTCGCTGAAGGCATTGGCAAGGCCAATGTCGAGCGGGATTTCGCGCAGGCGCACGCCGCCGCGATCGAGACCCGGAGTCTTGGACATCAGGAACAGGCTGATCGTTTCCTCAGGCTGGAGGCCGATGAGCAACTTATTGGGCCGTGTCGTCGCCCCGCGCGAAGCGAAGATCGAATAGGGCACGTCCTTGAACTGGATGTAAATCTCGGTGTCCCGGTGCGGCATGCGCTTGCCGGTCCTCAGGTAGAAGGGCACGCCCTTCCACCGCCAATTGTCGATATGCGCCTTCAAGGCAACGAAGGTCTCGGTACCACTGCCGTGGCCGAGTTCCTCAGCATAGCCGGGCACCGGCTCACCATCGATCGCACCGCGCGCATACTGACCCGTGACGGTGCTTGCCTCGACGTCGGCCGCAGTAATCGGCCGGAGAGCACGCAGCACTTTGACCTTCTCGTCACGCACTGCAGTCGCATTGAAATCGCCCGGCGGTTCCATCGCAACCAAGGCCAGGAGCTGGAGCATATGGTTCTGCACCATGTCGCGAAGCGCTCCGGCACTTTCGTAGAATTCCGCGCGACCCTCGAGCCCGACTGTCTCAGCGACGGTGATCTGGATGTGATCGATATGGGCGCTGTTCCATAACGGCTCGAACAGCAGGTTCGCAAACCTCAGCGCGATGAGGTTCTGGACCGTCTCCTTGCCCAGATAATGGTCAATGCGAAAGGTGCGGTCTTCGGGGAAGTGGGCTGCGACTGCGTCATTGACCTCGCGGCTGGATTCAAGGTCGGTTCCGAGCGGCTTCTCGAGCGCCATCCGAACTGTCGGGCAGGCGAGTCCGGCAGCAGCCAGGCCGTCGATTGTCGGCTTGAACAGCGACGGGGCGGTCGAGAGGAAGATTGCCACGCCGTGACATGGATCGCCGATCGTCTCTGCGAGCCGCGCGAAACCCTCGGGCTGGTTGATATCGATGGCGACATAGTGAAGCCGCGACAGGAAACGGCTGGCGACTTCGGGGCTGTAGAAGCCCTGCGGCAGATATTGCTGGAGCGCTGCGTCCGCGCGGGAGCGGAAGGCGACGTCATCGAGATCCGTACGCGCTGTGCCGACGATCCGCAGCCCGGCGGGCAGTAGCCCATCGGAATCGAGACCGTAGAGCGAGGGCAGCAGCATGCGCCGGGCGAGGTCGCCGGTAGCGCCGAACAAAATGAGGGTTGAGATGCGGTCAGCCATTGGGGCGCTAGCCTCTATTCCTTTCAATTTGAATCTGACAGGGCATTGACCCTCTCACACGCCGATGCGGGAGAATCGGGCGCATTGGCTTGACCTTTGATGCCGGGCTTTGAGCTGGGGTCAGTTGCAAGATACGTTGGAAATATTTCGAATATAGGTGAAAATGTTCTCTTTCGTTCTAACCAATGGCTTCACCGGGTGATCGTGACTCCGGTGGCCAAAGCGGCCCAGCCGCCCAGGCCCTAAAATATCGTTTGATCACGCCAAATTTGATACACGATCTATATTGCCGTTCCCTCCGAGGCAAAGAGCGAAATCTTCGCGCCGCGCAGATATTCGCAATTGGCGCGGCGATCAAAGCCGCGTCCATGCAATGCCGATCATCAGTCCAAGAACCACGACGCTCGCGCTCATCGCGATCGCTGCCAGCAGTCCCCGCCTGCGCGCATAGACGAGGGTAATTCCGACCTTCACAGCCATATTGGCGATCGTCGTTCCGCTGATCGCCATCGCTGCGAGCAAGGGCGAGATTGCTGCGGCCGGAAGCGTCCCCAGAGTGACGATCGCAACATCGACGTCCATGCTTCCGACGATCAGCAAGAGCACCGCAATCCCGCTCTGGCCAAATCTTCCTTCAGCCCATTTTGCGGCAATCCCCGCAATGGCAACGAATGCGACGAAGCCGAGCGCAGGAAGCAAAGCAATCGGATTCCCCGGCGGCGTCGGCGCGTCGGACTTGGGCGAATTGCGGTAGAGCCACAAGCCGGCACCCCAGGCGACCAGCATCGCAGGCACTAGCAGAATAAGGATATCCGGCAGGACTCGCGTTGCAAGGATCGCGATCAGGACTGGAATCCTGAGGTACATGACGGCCGTCGCAAGCGCGATTCCGGCCGGTTCGGCCCCGCCTTCCTTTTCGCTGCCCAGCCGCTGCGCGAGCGCCTGGGTCACCGCGGTCGAGCTGTAAGCTCCGCCGAGCAAGGCGGTCGCGATCGTACCGTGTCGCTCGCCAAATATCCGATTTGCGACATAACCCAGAAACGAGAAGCCGGTGACGATAACGACGACCAGCCACAGCCGCTGCGGATTCCAGGCGCCGAGCGGTCCGTAATGACCATTGGGCAGGAACGGCAGCACCGCGCCGGCAATGAC
>CBJLMA010000150.1:0-3612 GCA_966424035.1 uncultured Sphingomonas sp.
ACTTCGTCGAGATGCTCGGGCGACGCATTGTCGGCGTCGATCAATAGGCCAATATTGGCTTCCTGCTCCGGCAGTCGGTCGCGCATTTCGACTCCTTTCGGTCCATCTAGCGCGATGTCGCGGAATGACCACAGGTCGACGCGCAACGAGTTCCGTACATGAACGATACATGATCGATGCGGGAACGAAACGCCTTCTAGTGCGATTGTTAGAGAGACAGCAGGGGGCGAGTTGTGGAAGGGACGAGGCGATGAGGAAATTCATGACTGCCGCAGTCGCCGCCGCCAGTATCGCGACGGCCGGCTGTGCCACCTATGGACCCGGATACGGGTACAATAATGGCTATTACGACCAGTACGGCAATTACGTCCCGTACAATGGTTATGGCTACAACGGCTATGGCAATAACACTGGCGCGGGCGTCGCGACTGGCGCAGCGATCGGCGGCGTCGCCGGCGCGCTTGCGACGCATTCGGTCGGAGGTGCGGTCGCCGGTGCGATCCTCGGCGGCGTCCTTGGTGCCGTCATCAACGGCCATCAATATTATCGGGATACGCGCGGCTATTGTTACTATGTCGATCAATATGGTCAGCCGCACTATAGTTACGACATTCGCTGCTAGCGCTGACTCGTAATTTTGAGCTGCTGAATGGGGCGGAAGTATATTCCGCCCCATTTTCTCAATCATTTCGAACACATTCCATTCCGTTTTCGTCACGGCTCATGGACTGTCGGGAACGAAGTTCGATCCAGCGCACTGAATCGCCGGTCCAACAATGGAGGATCAAATGAAACGTCTGCTGGTTTCGGCCGCAGCCGCGGCCAGTCTGTCACTTGGCGGCTGTGCAACAACCCCGGCTTATGATCACGAAGTTGCAAGCACCGCGACCGGAGCGGCTATCGGCGCCGGCGCGGGCGCTCTTGCAGGCTCAATTCTGCCAGGAATTGGCACTGGCACCGGAGCGATCGCCGGCGCAGCGCTCGGCGGCGTCGTAGGGGCGATAATCGGAGGCCATCAATACTACCGCGATACGCAAGGCTATTGCTATTATGTCGACCGCTATGGTCAACCACATTACAATTATAATGTAAGGTGTTAACCGGAACTGCTTAGACGGGGCGGAAGATACCTTCCGCCTCGTCGAGTATGTAGAGGCGCCCCTCTGCGATGGAAAAATGGGCTCCGTGGAGCTTGAGCTCGCCCGCCTGTTCGCGTTGGGCGAGCCAGGGGAAGGTACGCAGATTGGCGAGGCTGACCTTTACCGCCTCGCGTTCCATGTCCAGAAACGCCTCGCGGTCGAGCTTTTCGTGTTGGGCACGGACGCGGTCCCGGGCGTCGTCGAGCATTCTCACCCAGTCGGCAATGAAGTGGCCTTCGCCTGGCCGCGTGTCATCGAATTGCCCGGTCAGCGCCGCAGCGCAACCACCGCAGAGGCCGTGGCCCATTACGAGAATCTCGCCGACCTTGAGCTGCGTCACCGCAAATTCGAGCGCTGCTGATACGCCGTGATGGCCGCGTGTCGTCTCATAAGGCGGCGCGAGCGCAGCGATGTTGCGGACCACGAACATCTCGCCCGGGCGTGCATCGAAGATCTGCGCAGGGTCGGTCCGGCTGTCTGCGCAGGAGAGGATCATCACCTTTGGACTCTGGCCTTCGGCAAGCTCGGCCCAGCGGTCGCGCTCGCGCGCCCAGTTGTTCTCGCGGAAGCGCCGGTAGCCTTCGATCAGCTTTGAAACATAGGGCATGAACAGCGCGCTACGGCGTCGCAGCAGGGGTGGCAAGCCGCCGTGCCAATCGCTATCTGCCCGCGCATGAACGCACCGGCCGCAGTCCCTCCCAAGCAGCGCAAGCCCGACTGGATTCGGGTCAAGGCCCCAGTCAGCGAAGGCTATCATGCAACGCGCCGGCTGATGCGAGATCTCAATCTCGCGACGGTGTGCGAGGAGGCGGCATGTCCGAATATCGGCGAATGCTGGACCAAGAAGCATGCGACGGTCATGATCCTCGGCGACACGTGCACACGGGCCTGCGCTTTTTGCAACGTGAAGACCGGGATGCCGCGTCCGGTCGACCCACTCGAGCCGGAGCATGTCGCGACGGCGGCCGCCGAGCTTGGGCTGGAGCATATCGTGGTGACGTCCGTCGATCGGGACGATTTGCCCGACGGCGGTGCGCGCCAGTTCGTTAAGGTCATCGAGGCGCTTCGCAAACGCACGCCATCGACGACGATCGAGATTTTGACTCCCGACTTCCGCAATAAAAGCGAGGCCGCCGTCGAAGAGATCGTCGCGGCCGGACCCGACGTCTACAATCACAATCTGGAGACGGTACCGAGGCTCTATCCGACGGTCCGGCCAGGTGCGCGCTACTATGCGTCGCTTCGCCTATTGGAGAGCGTCAAACGCAAGGCTCCGCACATTTTCACCAAATCCGGCCTGATGGTCGGTCTCGGCGAGCAGCGGCTCGAGGTTCATCAGGTGATGGACGACATGCGCTCGGCCGGAGTCGATTTCCTGACCATGGGTCAGTATCTGCAGCCGACGCCCCGCCATGCCCAAGTCGAGGAGTTCGTCACTCCCAAAGCGTTCGAAGCTTATGCTGCAATTGCCCGGGCCAAAGGCTTCCTCCTGGTCGCAGCGTCGCCGTTGACGCGGTCCAGCTACCATGCGGGCGATGATTTCAAGAAGATGCAGGAAGCACGCAACGCGCAAATCGCCAGGGAAGGGGCCAATGCCGCGCCATAGCGAAACGCGGCATCTTCCTTATACGCAAGAGCAATTGTTCGACCTCGTGGCGGACGTTGCCCGCTACGACGAATTCCTTCCCTGGGTCGTGGCCGTTCGGGTGCGCTCTTCGAGCGAAACCGAGACGATCGCCGATCTCGTCGTGGGATTCAACGCCTTCAAGGAGCGGTTCACGAGCCGTGTCGTGAAGGAGCGTCCGAGCAGAATCTGCGTCGATTATGTCGAGGGCCCACTCAAATATCTGCACAATGAGTGGAAGTTCGACAGAGCCGCAGACGGCGGCACCGACATCAGCTTCTCCGTCGACTTCGCATTCAAGTCGCGCCTATTCGAGAGTCTTGCCGGCGCAATGTTCGATCGAGCATTGAGACGCATGACCTCAGCCTTCGAGCAGCGCGCTGCCGCGCTTTACGGCATCAAGAGTTCGAGCGCGCAAAGCGCTGCCTGAAGGCGGACGCCCGAACGGGTCTTTTCGTCGAAGAATCGCTGATCGGCGACGATCTTGGCAGGATCAGCGCCGCGCTCGGCGGTCGCGAAAACGACAGTCCCGACGGGCTTGGATGGGGTCCCACCTCCCGGTCCCGCAATGCCTGTAATCGCCACGGCGATATCGGCTTCGGATGCAGCCAATGCGCCGCGCGCCATCGCCCAGGCCGTTGCGACGCTCACCGCGCCGAAGGTCTCCACGACTTCCTCAGAGACATTGAGGTCGCTGATCTTCGCAGCATTCGAATAAGTTACATAACCTGCTTCGAACATTTCCGAGGAGCCCGGGATCTCGGTCAGCGCAGCACTGACAAGACCACCCGTGCAACTCTCGGCGACTGCGACGCGGCGTCCGGCAGCGCGATTGGCTTCCACCACTTC
>CBJLMA010000151.1:0-3583 GCA_966424035.1 uncultured Sphingomonas sp.
CCCAAGGTCAGGAAGACCCAGCTGCCTTCCTTGCGACGCTCGAGCACGCCGGCGTCGGCGAGGATCTTCAAATGCCTGGAAACCCGCGGCTGACTCTGGCCGAGCACCTGCGCGAGCTCGCCCACGGAAAGCTCCATCAGCCGCAACAGCGCCAGGATGCGCAGCCGCGTCGGATCGGCGAGCGCCTGGAATCGGTCGGCAAGCGGAAGTGCAGCAGTCATCAGATAAGGATATAAAGATATCTTTATATGGTCAATTCAAGCTTTCGAAATAATCCCTTGTGCGACAATAGAGATCCTCGCTATTGCCGCCGCCCTGGCCTGAACGACTCTTTGACGGGCAGGTCCGGGTTGGTGCCCTCCCCCAGGGGCATTTATGAAGGGAGTGAAAGACTCATGAAGAAGGTTGCGATCGTAACCGCTGCGGTCCTCGCGCTCGGCCTTGCCGCGTGCAACAAGAACAATGCCGAGAATAATGCGGCAAACGAGACCGCGGTCGAGAACACCGCTTCGACGGAAGTGAACGCTGCGGAGAACGCTGGCGCAACGGCGAATGCCGAAGCCGCGCTGAACGCTGCCGGAAACGAGACGAACGCTGCTAGCAACTCCGTTGCGAAGGCCTCGAACGCCGTCGAGAACAAGTAAGCTTCTCGCTTCACACGCATTCACCGAAAGGGCCGCCCGCTGGGGCGGCCCTTTTTTTATCTTCCAGCCGGATGCTATTTTGCGCGGGTGAGATTCCTTTACCTGTGCGCGCTGCTGCTCGTTGCAGCATGCAACGACAAACAACCGCCGGCACCCACGGCCGAGCAGAATCTGCAGCTCAACGAAGCCGAGAACATGCTCAACGCAATGGCCAATGAAGAAGGGCCGGTGGATCGCTCCACCGGCCCTTCCAATTCTTCGGCCAGATAGGGCTTAGAAGTCCATTCCGCCCATGCCGCCGCCGGCCATCGCCGGAGCCGGCTTGTCGTCCGGCACCTCGGCAATGGTCGCCTCGGTCGTGATCAGAAGACCAGCAACCGAAGCCGCGTCCTGAAGCGCAGTGCGAACGACCTTGGTCGGATCGATCACGCCCGCCTGGACGAGGTTTTCATACACCTCGGTCTGGGCATTGAAGCCGAGCGTCTCGTCGTTTCCGTCGATCAGCTTGCCGGCAACGACCGCGCCGTCCCAGCCGGCATTCTCGGCGATCTGGCGGACCGGCGACTGGAGCGCCTTGCGGACGATGTCGATCCCGCGCGTCTGGTCGTCATTCTCGCCCTTGACCCCGTCGAGCGCCTTGCCGGCGTAAAGCAGAGCAGTGCCGCCGCCAGGGACGATGCCTTCCTCGACCGCGGCGCGGGTTGCATGAAGCGCGTCATCGACGCGATCCTTGCGCTCCTTCACCTCGATCTCGGTCGCACCGCCAACCTTGATCACCGCAACGCCGCCGGCGAGCTTCGCCAGCCGCTCCTGCAGCTTCTCGCGGTCATAGTCCGACGTGGTGGTCTCGATCTGCTGGCGGATCGCGCCGACGCGGGCTTCGATCGCTTCCTTGGTGCCATGGCCGTCGACAATCGTCGTATTGTCCTTGTCGATCGTCACGCGCTTGGCCTGGCCGAGCATGTTCACAGTGACATTCTCGAGCTTGATGCCGAGATCCTCGCTGATCATCTCGCCGCCGGTGAGGATCGCAATATCCTCGAGCATCGCCTTGCGGCGATCGCCGAAGCCCGGCGCCTTTACCGCAGCGACCTTTAGCCCGCCGCGAAGCTTGTTGACGACCAGGGTTGCAAGCGCTTCGCCCTCAATGTCCTCGGCGATGATCAGCAGCGGACGACCGCTTTGGACCACGGACTCGAGGATCGGCAGCATCGCCTGCAGGTTGGAGAGCTTCTTCTCGTGGATCAGGATGTACGGATCCGAGAGCTCAACCTGCATCTTCTCCGGATTGGTGATGAAATAAGGCGACAGATAGCCGCGGTCGAACTGCATGCCTTCGACGACGTCGAGCTCGAACTCGAGCCCCTTGGCCTCCTCGACGGTGATCACGCCTTCCTTGCCGACCTTCTCCATCGCCTCGGCGATCTTCTCGCCGACCTCGCGGTCGCCGTTCGCCGAGATGATTCCGACCTGCGCGATCTCATTGGAGCCCGACACGTCCTTCGAGCGGCCCTTGAGGTCCACGACGACCTTCTGCACCGCAATGTCGATGCCGCGCTTCAGGTCCATCGGGTTCATTCCGGCGGCGACCGACTTCATGCCCTCGCGAACGATCGACTGAGCGAGAACCGTGGCGGTGGTGGTGCCGTCGCCAGCGATGTCGTTGGTCTTCGAAGCCACCTCGCGCACCATCTGCGCGCCCATGTTTTCGAACTTGTCCTTGAGCTCGATCTCCTTGGCGACGGTCACGCCGTCCTTGGTGATGCGCGGAGCACCGAAGCTCTTGTCGATGACCACGTTGCGGCCCTTGGGCCCAAGCGTCACCTTCACGGCATTGGCGAGGATATCGACACCGTTCAGAATGCGCTCGCGCGCATCACGGCTGAATTTCACGTCCTTGGCTGCCATCTGGCTACCCTTTCGTTCGTTAAAGTCATTGGAATCACGCAATGAGGCGCCTCTTTTCCCGGCGCCCCGAGCGAACGGTCAGCCGACAATCCCGAGGATGTCGCTTTCCTTCATGATGATCAGGTCTTCACCATTGATCTTCACTTCGGTGCCCGACCACTTGCCGAACAGGATCTTGTCGCCGGCCTTGACGTCGAGCGGAGTTACCTTGCCCTCCTCAGACTTGGCGCCGGCGCCGACTGCGACGACTTCGCCTTCCTGCGGCTTTTCCTTGGCGGTATCGGGAATGATGATCCCGCCGGCGGACTTCTCTTCGGCCTCGACGCGGCGGACGAGGACACGGTCATGAAGCGGCCTGAAACCCATGGGTCTGAACCCCTCTTGTCTTACGGTTGAACATTTTTTCCGTTGGCACTCCCCCCATGAGAGTGCCAGCGACGGCGCGCATATGGTTGTGCCCCGTTCATCCGTCAACAGGGCGGTTCAAGGCTTTTGTTGTTAGGCGTGCGCGCCGCGGGCCAGACCGATCTGCTCGCGCAACACCCACCGCGCAAGCATCAACGCTGCGACCGCCGCAAGGCCGCTCGCTAGGCCGACCCAGATGCCGACCCCCTTCCAGTCGCGCGCGAACGCAAGCCAAAAGCCAATGCCGAGGCCGACGACCCAATAGCCGACCAGCGCAAACAAGAGCGGCCAGCGGGTATCGTGCAGCCCGCGAAGCATGCCGGCGCCGATCACCTGCGCGCCATCGACCAGCTGGAAGGCCGCTGCAACTCTGAGGAAGCTCACGGCGAGCGCAATGACCATCGCATTTGCCGGCACATCGTTGAGGAACAAGGCGATGAGCTCGCGCGGGATGCTCCACATCAGGAGCGCCATCGCCCCCATGAAGCCGACGCCGATCGTCCAGGCGGTCCAGCCGGCCCGGGTGATTCCGGCCGGGTCGCGCCGTCCGAACGCCAGTCCGACCCGCACCGTCGCTGCCTGTCCAAGGCCGAGCGGAACCATGAAGGTCAGCGCTGCGAGCTGCA
>CBJLMA010000152.1:0-3536 GCA_966424035.1 uncultured Sphingomonas sp.
TGGCGCTGACGCAAGGCATTTTCGCGCGGATGATCGCCGACAGCGCGCCCGAGCATCTGCGCGCGACAAGCTTCGGCGCCTTCTGGTTCGTGACCGGGATTGCGGCCCTTCTGGCGAGCCTCGGCGCCGGCTGGCTGTGGGACCGCAGCGGCGCGTCGGCGACCTTTCTGACGAGCGCTGCAGTCGCAGCCGTCGCGCTGGCGATGCTCAGCCTTCTCGAAGAGCAGCGGCGACCGGCGTAACCCGTTTAGGCCCGCAGCCGTGTATAGAGCCGGTAGTGCTCGTCGCCGATCGCTGCGAAGCTCTTGAGCCGGACCTTCCGGTCTGAAGCCGCGATCGTCCAACCGTCACCTTCACGCTTGGCCGAAAGCAATTCGCCGCGACTGAGCTGACCGGCACCGTCGCCGACTGGAAAAAGAACGAGCGGTCCGCTCATCAAAGCCGCCATGTCCGGATGCGCGCGGTTGAGCGGCTCCAGCCGCAGCGGCATGTCGAAGTTGATCCTGACGCGATCGCCGTCGCTCCAGCTTCGCGCAATTTCCGCGAATTTACCTGGAACGACAGCTGCTCCGGCCGGCTGTCCGTTGACTGCAAGAGTAGTTGCCGGGCCAGCCCATTGCGGGATCCGGAAGCGCATCGCGAAGTGGACCGGTCGGCGGGCCGAAATGACAAAGTCGCTGCTCGTCCCAGCCACCGGATAAAGCGGCCTCTGGGTGATCCTGACGTGCTCTCCGCCGAACCCCGCAGTCACTTGCGAAGGAACGTAGAGATTGACGTAAATCGCGCCGGGATCGCGCAGATAGCTACTGATCCCATAGTCGGACGTAAGCTGAATGAAGGTGCCCGAACAACACGGCCACTTGTCGTGGTGGAAACCCTTTTCGGCAGTCATATTGTAGTCGGAATAATAAAAGGTTCGGCCGTCCTGCTGCGTCGGAAGCGCGCCCAGCATGGCGTTGTAAAGCAGCCGCTCCATGCTGTCGCCGTAGTGCGCGTCGCCGGTGACCCGCATCAGATAGCGCGCGATCTTGAAATGGCCGTAGGTCCCGCATGGAGTCTCGAAGCTCGCGTGCGTCGCCGTCAGGCTCTCGTAGAGCGGGTCCGGGCCGCCGATGCCGATCAGGGTTTCGTTCGGGCCCCAGCCGCCGGTTGCGTAGCTCTCCTGCTCGAGAAAGCGAAAGCCGTTCAGCGCCGCGCGCAGGTGCGCCTCATCCCCGAGGGTGAGATAGGCCTGAACGGCCGAGCTCAGCGCATTGACGTGGCTGTAGGCGTGCTGCCCCTTGAGCGCGTTGATCCCTTCCGAGAGCGGCGTCAGATAATCGGGATAATCGAGATAGCGCGAGGCGAGCGCGCCATATTGCTCGCCCATTCCACGCTGCCAGGCGAGGAACAGATTTTCCGCCAGCGTATAGCTCTCGTCCCAGCCCTGGGCGGCCCGCTTGTGCGGCATTCTTTCCGACACATGCCGACTGATCAGCCTGGGCGGGAGATAAGGGAGCGCCGCTTCCGTCATCTTCGCGGCGACCGGCTTTGCCTTGGCAACGCCGGCGAAATGCCAGGCATCCATCAGGCCAACGAGAAGCTTGTCGAAAGTGTAGGCGGGAAGATTGTAATCGTCGAAAAAGCGGGCCGAGATCGTAGGCTCATAGGCGCTGACCAGCTCTTCGACCCTCGCCTTCACCGCAGGGTCGCGGGTCATCGCATAACCACGCGAAAGACCCGAAACATATTGCCCGAACGAGTGGCCGGGGATGAATCCATGGAAATTGGAATGGGCCCAGTCCGGCGGCCCGGCGTGAAAATCCTCGGGGGCGTTGTCGTACCACCCGCCCATGTCGGCGCCCGGCGCCGGCAAACCTGCCCGAATGCGGAACGGCTTGACCAGCGCGTCAGTGTCAAGGCTCATGTAGAGTGCGCGCTGATGCTCGAACTGATCCAGCAGAGGGCCCTCGAGCAGCTTCACGTCCTCGCGCTCGAATTCCGAGATTGCCGGTCTGCGGCGCGCATGTTCTGCAGCATGGGCCGGCAGCGGCAATGCCGAAGCTGCGCACGCGCAGGCGGAGCGAGTGAGGAAGGTGCGGCGGGAATGAGTCATTTGTCTGACTATTCCCCAAAATTCATCGACTGCCTAGCAGTGATTTCGGGCCTGCTCAGCGTTCGAGCGGATGCGCAAGAGCGCCTTGCCCAATCACCGCCTCCTCTCCGCCCGGGGCCTGGAACGGCGGCATCCGGGCCGCCGTTCGGTCATGCTCGAAAAACTGCTGGTAGATCGCAGCGCCGACATGGAGCAGCAGCAGAGCGATGGTCGTGAAGACGAGGATGACGTGCACGTCACCGAAGCTGTCGCCGGCTTCGTTCGAGATTCCAGGGATCAGCGGCAGCGGGATACCTCCGGCGAGCGGCGTAAACCAGCGCTGTGCGCCGCCGGATACGGCGGTCAGGCCGGTCACCGGAAGCAGGATCAGCATTACGTAGAACAGCCGGTGGTTCCACACTGCAATGATCCGCCGCCAGTGCGGAAGCTCCGGCGGAAATGGCGGTGGCGGGTTCTTGAGCCGGTATGCAAGACGGGCGAACGTCAATAACAGGATCAGCGCGCCGAGCGTCTTGTGCCAGGTGAACAGGGCAGCCTGTTCGGGCCCGCGGGGGAGCAGTTCGGCGAAGGTGAAGCCGATCGCGACCTGCGTCAGCACCAGCGCGACGATCACCCAGTGGAAGGTCACAGCGACGTTCGAATAGCGTCGAATCGGGTTCTGAGGGGCAGCCTCAGGAACGCTCGCCATTTTGGGAACTCCTCCTGTTCGGAGGCGCAACGCCTTAGCGGGTGAATTTCTCCCCCTTCGCCGCCTTGTCGAGCAATAGCCTGGAGAAGCTGAAATCGGGCTTCATCCGTTGTTCCTGGCGCTTCAGGCCCTCGACGATCGTGTCGAGACCCTCGCTGTCCGCCCAGAACATCGGTCCGCCACGATAGACCGGCCAGCCGTAGCCATAGACCCAAACCACGTCCACGTCCGACGCGCGCTGCGCGATGCCTTCCTCGAGGATTTTCGCGCCTTCGTTGACCATCGTGTACAACGTGCGCTCGACAATCTCTTGGTCGCCGATCTGGCGCCGCTCGACGCCCTTCTTTTCTGCAAAATCTTCGATGATCTGCTGCACGACGGGCGACGGGGTCGGCCGTCTCTTCTCGTCATAATCGTAGAAGCCCCCGCCCTTCTTCTGGCCCCAACGGTCGATCGCGCAGAGCGCGTCGCGGATGTTCTCGATGCGGTTCGGGTCGCGGTGCCAGCCGATGTCGACGCCTGCCAAGTCGGCCATCTGGAACGGCCCCATCGGCATGCCGAAGTCGACGTGGACGCGGTCAACCTGCTCCGGGCTTGCGCCTTCGAGCAGCAGCTTGGTCGCCTCGATCTGCCGCGGCATCAGCATGCGATTGCCGATGAAGCCGTGGCATACGCCGGCAACCACCGGCACTTTGCGAATCTTCTTGCCGATCGTCATCGCCGTCAGCAGCACGTCGGGCGCGGTCTTGTCGC
>CBJLMA010000153.1:0-3491 GCA_966424035.1 uncultured Sphingomonas sp.
AGGCTTAAATTTCGTAATGATGGGGTCGCGTGTTCGAGTCACGCAAGCGGCACCACTTCTATGTGTCTTTTCAGACACTTCTCAGCCTTTACGAAAGAGATGATCGAGCGATCATCACGAATTAGTAGGGCATGGTGTTGGGCAACCCGGCCTGCGAAGGGCTGATCGGCCTAGAACTGAATCCCACTTTGATCTGCTTGGCATATTGCACGACTGACACTCAACGAGCTGCTCTCATTCGCGCAGTTTGAACGCGAGGTCACGGTTGCGGAAATCCTCAATGCCGATTTGACCGCGCCAGCAAACTCCCGCGCGCCGAAGAACGCACCGGTCGCCCGTGCATAGATGTCTGTTCGTCCCGAAAAAGCCGCCGAAACGGCATAAGCTTCGAATGCATGGGCAGTATGTCCTGCAGGATCGAATTGGGGTGATCTATGGGCAATGATGAGACAATCCGTCGACGGCAGCGGAGCGCACGCTGGTTCCGCAAGGACGATCTACCGGGCTTCGTCCACCGCTCGACCTTGGCCACTGCGGGCTGGAGCCGCGAGGACCTCATGGAGCGTCCCGTTGTCGGGATGCTGAACACCTGGTCCGATATCAATCCGTGTAATCTCAACCTTCGCATTCTTGCTGCGGAGGTCAGGACCGGAATCCTTGAGGCTGGAGGTATCCCGTTCGAAGTGCCGCTCATGTCCCTGAGCGAAAACATCATCAAGCCGACTTCCTTTCCGTTCCGCAACCTGCTGGCGATGGACGCGGAAGAGACCATCCGCGCCTATCCATTCGATTCGGTGGTTCTGCTTGGCGGCTGTGACAAAACGCAGCCGGCGCTGCTAATGGGCGCTGCCAGCGCCAATGTCCCGATGATCTTCCTGGCGAGCGGCCCGGCCACGCCGCGTTCGCGAACCGGCGGGCATGTTGCGACCGCAACGGGCGTATGGCGCTTCGTGGACGAGCTGCGCGCCGGCGAAGTCTCCAAAGGCGAGTTCGCGGCCTTTGAACACAGCATCATGGGAACCCCCGGACACTGCGCGGAGATGGGAACTGCCTCCTCCATGTCGGCCATCTGCGAGGCTCTCGGCCTTGCTTTACCCGGGAGCAGCATGGTCCCTGCGGTCGACCGCCAACGCACTCGAATTGCGCGCGACGTGGGCCGTCACAGCGTTCGGATGGCAGCCGAAGGAAGCCCGCGCCCTGATCAGATCCTCGACGAGCGTGCGTTTGACAACGCGATAACGTTGCTCTGCGCCGTTGGCGGATCTACCAATGTCATCATTCACCTGCTGGCGCTTGCCGGACGAGTTGGCGTGCCCCTGACCCTCGACCGTTTCGACGAGATCGCCCGCCGTGTCCCGTTGATCGCCGACGTTCAGCCTGCTGGCAAACATCTCACCGAACGGCTGATGACAGCAGGTGGTGTGCCGGCGATCCTGAAGCGGCTCGAGCCGCTCCTCCATCTCGATTCATTGACGGTAGATGGACGCACCATCGGTGAGATTACCGCAGGCGCCGAGGTCGTCGATCCCGATGTCATCCGTCCGCTCGATCAGCCAGTGAAGCCAGGCGAAACGCTCGTCGTGGTTAGGGGCAATCTTGCGCCGGACGGGGCGGTAATGAAAACATGCGCCGCCGATCCCAAGCTGCTCCGCCACCGCGGCGCTGCCCTTGTCTTCGATGACGTGCAATCTATCGCTGACCGGATCGATGACCCGGATCTCGGCATCGATGAAGACACCGTGCTCGTTCTTCGCAATGTCGGTCCAGTCGGCGCAGCCATGCCCGAGTGGGGAATGCTTCCCATTCCCCGCAAACTGCTCGAGCGCGGCGTGCGCGACATGCTTCGCATTTCCGACGCCCGAATGAGCGGCACAGCCTATGGCGCTGCGGTACTGCATGTATCGCCAGAGGCGGCGATTGGCGGCCCGCTCGCGCTTGTGCGCAATGGCGACATTATCGAACTGGACGTTCCGACGCGTCGGTTGGAGCTGTGCGTCGACGAGGAAGAGCTGGCGCGCAGGCGAGAGGCGTGGCGGCCGGCCCCGGCCGCGCACCCCCGCGGCTACCGCCGTCTGTACGACCAGCATGTTGAACAGGCGCATCGGGGCTGCGATTTCGATTTCCTGAGAGGCGCTGACGCGGAGAGTCTGCCGGAGGGACTCTTCGACGGGTGGGTCGGAGGTTGGTAGGCGCCATGGCGGTCCTCTATCGATCCGACGTACCGCGTGGTCCGGCTTGGGCCAGCTACTTCGCCGAGCACGCCCCCGACCTCGATTTTCGAGTATGGCCTGATGCCGGCAACCTGAAGGACGTCGAATATCTGATCGCGTGGCAGGCGCCTTCGGATTTACTCGCTGCCTTGCCCCAGCTGAAGGTGTTGTTCTCGTCGGGAGCCGGCATCGATCACATCGATCTTTCTGCCGTGCCCGCTCACATTCCGATCGTCAGGATGGTCGAGCCGGGCATTATCGACGGAATGGTGGAATATGTGAGCCTCGCCGTGCTCGCGCTCCACCGCGACTATTTCGATTATGTCGAGGCCAAAGCCAGGCGCGTCTGGGCCCAGATTGAAGTGCCTCCGGCTTCCGCCCGCACTGTTGGCGTAATGGGGATGGGCACGCTGGGATGCGCAGTCCTGGAGAGGCTCGCCGCCTACGGTTTTCGCCTGCGCGGCTGGAACCGGTCACCGCGCGAGATTGCTGGTGTGGAGAGTTTTGCAGGGACGGATCAGCTACAGCCCTTTCTGCAAGGCTGTGACATGCTGATATGCCTTCTGCCGCTCACTCCGGCGACGTGCGGCATTCTCAATCGCAAGCTCTTCAAGGCGCTTCCGGCTGGCGCTGCGCTAATCAATGTCGGGCGCGGAGCGCACCTGGTAGATTCGGATCTGCTTGAGGCGCTGGAGTCCGGTCACTTGTCCCGAGCGATTCTCGACGTGACCGATCCCGAGCCGCTGCCTCCTGCACATCCCTTCTGGGCGCACCCGCGCGTGTTCTTCACGCCCCACGTCGCCAGCATGACGCAACCCGAGACCGCTGCACCGATCCTACTTGAAAACCTCCGTCGACATCAGCGGGGTGAACCTCTGACGGACCTTATCGACCGATGCCGCGGCTATTGAGGAAAGACTCGCGTGCACAGCTCTGAAACTGCTGAAAAGAAAGCGTCCTCCTGGTGGGAGCAGCACCAGTTATTGCACAGCGGCAGTCCATTCTGGCGAAAGTCACAAAAGAGCTTTTGTGTGCAGGCCTGCCAACTTCATCGGTAGCAAATTTCGCGTCTGAGATGGCGTAATCACCTCGTTCGAAGTGTGGTTGAACGTGAACTCGCGGGCTCGCCTTCGCGGTAATTGGAAAGAGACGCCATGACGATCTACCGGCCCAAATACATCAGCTTCGACTGCTACGGAACGCTGACCAACTTCCGGATGGCCGAGATGGCCCGCGAAATCTTTCCTGACCGCGTGCCGGCAGACCGGATGGAGGCGTTCG
>CBJLMA010000154.1:0-3438 GCA_966424035.1 uncultured Sphingomonas sp.
ACCACCAAAGTGTCGGAGGAGTGAATCGAAGTTTCCCTGTTCATGATATCCATGCCCGTTTTCGAATCTTGTGAAGCCTAGCCGCGAACTGTATTAGCTTAATAAGTCACCTCGCGCAACAGAGCCCGTGCCGTTGGCGGGTGCCACCGCATTTCGACCAACGGCGGCACTTGTTTCGCAAGCGGGCGTTGCCACTGTTAACGTGAAGCATATTTGAACGACACGGATCGAAAGGGGAAGCTTTGATGTTGATGCCATTGCTTGATCCAAATCATAATTGGTTGTGGTGGATCATCATCGGCGGGCTTGCGGGCGCAATTGCCAAATTGCTGACGCCCGGGAGGGATCCTGGCGGCTGCCTGATCACCATTCTCCTCGGAATTGCGGGTGCGCTACTTGCCGGCTGGCTCGGACATCTGGTGCATTGGTATGAGCCCCAGGAGGGCGCGAGCTTTATCGGCGCCATCGTCGGCGCAATCATAATCCTCGTAATTTACCGGCTGATCGCAGGCCGGCGTACCTAGGCTTCGGGGAATCCGTTCAGCAAACAGCCATTGCCGAGCGGGCAACCGCTTGCGTCGGTGGTTTGGATTTCTGAGGGAACGGCGATGAAAAGCGCTTTCGCGGCGTTGATGCTCATCCTCGTGACGCTTCCGTCTGCGGCAGCAGCCGAGCAGTCGACGATTACGCAGGCGATCGCCGGAACCCGCCTCGACATTAACGCGACCGGAGAAGTCACTCGAGTGCCGGACGTTGCGGTGATTTCTGCCGGCGTGGTGACGCGCTCGGCAACTGCAACGGGTGCGCTTCAGGATAATGCAAACCGCATGCAACGGGTGCTCTCCGCATTGAAGCGTGCAGCCGTGGAGGACCGCGACATCCAGACCAGCAACGTCAGCCTCTCTCCGGAATATCGTTATCAGGAAAATCAGGCCCCGCAGCTGGTCGGCTACACGGCGTCCAATGTCGTGACCATCCGCTTCCGCGACATCCGCAACTCGGGAAAGGTCCTCGATGCGCTGGTCGGAGAGGGCGCGAACCAGATCAATGGCCCAATGCTGACGATCGACAAGCCGGAGGCAGCTCTGGACGAAGCGCGCGCCAAGGCGATCACCGTCGGCCGTGCCCGCGCCGATCTCTATGCCCGCTCGCTTGGGCTTCGAGTCGTCCGTGTGGTTTCGGTCAGCGAAAGCGGCGGGAACTATCCGCCGCCGCCGCCGCCGGTCCCGATCTATGCCCGGGCCGAAATGGGGCAGGCGAAGACTTCAATCGAACCCGGCGAACAGAAGCTGCAGGTCAACTTGACCATGACCTTCGAGCTGCAGTGAAGCCGTCCCTCGCTCCGCTTTGAAGCGGGACGGGTAGGCGAATGCTATCGCACTGCGCCCCTCCGGATCAGATTGATTATCGCGAGGAGGATGATGGCACCGATCAGCGAGTAGAGAAAACTTTCGATACTGATGCCCTGGTTGATCCCGCCGCCGAACAGCAGCCCGGCAACGAACGCGCCGACGATTCCGACGACGATATTGAGGATGATGCCCTGCTGAGCGTCGGTTCTCATGATCAGGCTTGCGAGCCAGCCGACGATCCCGCCAACGATCAGCCAGACGATAATTCCAGTCATCAGCCTTCCTCCTGTTTCACTCCGCCGGCGTCGAGACACTGCGGCGATCCTGAAGATTACCGACGCGTGACGCGCGCCGATTGTTCCGGAAACGGAAGGAATCGTCCAGAGATTTGGTTAATGCAGGCCAGGCACGTTCGTCTGCGCCTCAGAGCCTTCGAGGCGCGCGGTCAGTAGCGCTGCTGCCGCTCGTACTGATCCCGATACTGCTTGATGCGGGTGACGCGAAGGCCCGGCATTCCGCTGCGGTCGACCGCGCGCTGCCAGCTCGTGAATTCCTCGAGGCTCAGCGAGTAGCGCTTGCAAGCTTCGTCCACGCTCAGAAGCCCGCCGGCGACTGCGGCGACGACCTCGGCCTTGCGCCGAACCACCCAGCGCGTGGTGTTGGCAGGCGGCAACGACTCGAGCGTCAGCGGCTCGCCGAGGGGGCCGATGACCTGGGCCGGACGAATCTTCTGGTTCTCGAGCATTGTTCCGTCACACCTGCTTAATCATTGCTACTGGCCTGTCTTTAATCCGCGGCCGTTGAAAACATTCTGAAACGCACTGGTTAATTCCCCGGTCAGTCTGCCTTACGTTCCTTTAACCCTGTCGGCCCTTCGGCAAACGTGCCGCCGAGAAGTTTCACTGCCTCCCGCCAGCCTTCGCCGCCGGAGAGATAGCAAGCGATCGCGTCCTCTCGTGAGCGGCCACCGCTCTCGGCAGTATCGCCGAGAAGCGCGAGGAGCTCGGTGAGGTTGAGCGGCTCGTGCGCCTCTGCGCCAAAGTCGCCCTCGTGACGCGTCAAAACTGCCCCCTCACTCATTACTCCTGGCCCCGGTCTAGCAGTCAGGAGTGAAATTCGGGTAAAGAGACCTTAATGTCCGTCAGCTTTGACCTTAATCGGCCGCCCCGGCAGGCCCGGATTGTCGTCGCCATGTCGGGCGGCGTCGACAGCTCGGTCACCGCCGCGCTTGCCGCGCGTACAGGCGCCGAAGTGATCGGAGTTACGCTCCAGCTCTACGATCACGGCGCGGCAGTGAGGCGGCCGGGCGCGTGCTGCGCCGGACAGGATATTTACGATGCCAAGCAGGTGGCCGACAAGCTCGGCATCGCCCATTATGTGCTCGATTATGAAAGCCGCTTTCGCGGCGGCGTCATCGATCGGTTCGTCGACGAATATGCGCGTGGGCGAACGCCCGTGCCGTGCGCCAGCTGCAACCAGGGCGTGAAGTTCGTCGACCTGGTCGAGTTCGCGCGCGAGCTCGGCGCCGACTGTCTGGCGACCGGTCATTATGTGCGGCGGATCGTCGACCATGGCCGCGTCGAGCTTCACAAGGGCGCGGATCCGCGGCGCGACCAGAGCTATTTTCTCTATGGCACTAAGCGAGACCAGCTGGACTACCTTCGATTCCCGCTTGGCGACCTTCCCAAAGATGAGGTGCGGCGGATCGCGGCCGATCTCGGGCTAGAGGTCGCGGCCAAGCCCGACAGCCAAGACATCTGCTTCGTGCCTGACGGCGATTATGCGAGCCTGGTGAAGCGGCTGCGGCCAGAAACGGAGATGCCGGGCGAGATTGTCGATCTCGACGGCGGAGTCATCGGCCGACACCGCGGCGTTGTCCATTTCACCATCGGCCAGCGCCGCGGAATCGAGATCGGAGGCCAGAAGGAGCCGCTCTATGTCGTGCGCATCGAGCCGGAGCAGGCGCGGATCGTGGTCGGCCCGCGCCGTGCGCTTGCCGTCGAGGCAATGCGCGTGTCCGATTGGAACTGGCTCGGAGAGGACCAGAACGAGGCGAGCGTGAAGGTGCGCTCGCTCGCTCCTGCAG
>CBJLMA010000155.1:0-3379 GCA_966424035.1 uncultured Sphingomonas sp.
AAGCTGAGCCAGGCAGTCAGCGCCTGTTTGAGGCTCATCACCCCCGGGGTGCGGCTCGCGTCGAGCACATTGAGGTTGAGCGGAAAACGGATTTCGAGATCGGTCAGGCGGTACAGGCTCTCGAGCAACAGGTCGGGATCAACCGTCCGTGCCCGCGGCTCGATGATCAGCCGTACCTGCTCGTCGCTCTCGTCCTTGACGTCGGCGAGGATCGGAACCTTCTTGTCGGCGATCAGCTGGGCAATCTGCTCGATCAGCTTGGCCTTCTGGACGCCGTAGGGAATTTCGCTGACCAGCAGGTGCCAGCCGCCACCTTTCTCGCGCTCGACCTCGACCCGTGCTCGCAGGCGGAAGGAGCCGCGGCCGGTCGCATAAGCCTCCGCAATCGCGTCCCGATTGTCGACCAGGACGCCGCCGGTCGGAAAATCCGGACCTGCGACGAAGTCCATCAGGCTGCGGTCCTCGGCTTTCGGATTGTCGATCAGGTGGACCGCAGCATCGATCAGCTCGCCGACATTGTGCGGCGGAATCGACGTGGCCATTCCGACCGCAATTCCGCTGGCTCCGTTCGCGAGCAGGTTCGGGAACAGCCCCGGAAAGACTTCCGGCTCTTCTTCTTCGCCGTTGTAGGTGGGCCTGAAATCGACCGTGCCTTCGTCGACCGCGGCCATCAATTGGGTCGCAACTGCAGTCAGTCGGGCTTCGGTATAGCGCTCCGCTGCCGCATTATCCCCGTCGATATTGCCGAAGTTTCCCTGTCCGTCGACCAGTGGATAGCGAAGCGAGAAAGGCTGAGCGAGCCGAACCAGAGCGTCGTAAAGCGCAAGATTCCCATGCGGGTGGTATTTGCCCATGACGTCGCCGACGATGCGTGCACATTTCTTATATGCACCGGCAGGATCGAGGCGGAGCAGCCGCATCCCCCACAGGATTCGTCGGTGGACCGGCTTCAGGCCATCGCGCACGTCGGGCAGCGAGCGCGCGGTGATCGTCGAAAGCGCATAGACGAGATAGCGCTCCGAAAGCGCAGCATCGAACGGTGTCTCGATAACGGAAGAAATGTCGGGATCGGCCATGCGCCGTCGCTACCAAGGGCTCGGGCGCTGTGCCAGCGGTTCGGCCGTCCCCCCGTATAGAATTCGATTATTTTTCGCTCTCGTTCAGGTTCGCGCGGCCTGCTGCATGCTCGCCGGAACCCGCCCCTGGCTTGCCCAGCCGCCGTCCAGCTCTTCGATCGCACGGCTCATCTCCGCGACCAGCCATTCCCGGAAGCGCTTCACTTTGGGGACCATGCGGCGTTCGCGCGGATAGGCCAGCCAATAAGCCCATTCGAGCGAGGAGATTCGATCGGGAAACGGAGTGCACAGGCGGCCGGCTGCGACATCGCCCTTCCACAACAATGGAGTCAGCAGCGCGAAGCCGAGACCGCCCATTGCCGCATGGCCCTCATTGGCCTGGTTTTCGAGCCGCATCCCTGCCCTCCGGAGCACCGATTCGTCGGCCGGTACCCCATTGTCGCAGAACCACTGCTGCCACCAATCGTCGCTGGGATTGATGAGATGCTGGTGCGGGAGGTCGCGCGGCTCGAGCGGGCGTCCCAATTTCCGCTCAACCGCAGCGATGCAGTCCGGACTTGCCATTGGCGTGAAGGTCGATTCGAACAGACGATATTCCTCAAGCCCGTCCCAACCACCCTTGCCGGCGCGGATTGCGACATCGGCGTCGCCGCCGCGCAGGTCGCAAAGTTCGCTGCTCGTCGTCATTCGGACCGCAAGGTCGGGGTGCTCCATCTGGAAGGCCCCGAGGCGCCAGGCGAGCCAGGTATTGGCGAAGGTGTGGGTGGTGGTGATGGTGAGCAAAGATTCGTCTTCTTCGCGGTGGCTCGCAAAGGCGGCTTCAATCGCATCGAAGGCGCTCGACAGCGGCGGCAGGAGCCGGTGACCCAGCGGAGTGAGGCGCGCCCGGCCTTTCTCGCGAACGAACAGCGGCGATCCGAGCCGCTCCTCGAGGCTTTTGACCTGGTAGGAAACTGCAGCCTGGGTCATCCCGAGCTCGGCCGCTGCAGCAGTGAAATTCTCGGTCCGGGCGGCAGCCTCGAACGCCCGGATCGCTGCCAGTGGTGGAAGCCGCCTCATAGACGCACCTGATAAGGTCAATTTATAGCTTCTGTCGAGTGTTTGATTGGCGGAACGAACGGAGAAAATCTATTTCCGCATCAAGTCGCCGGCGAGGATAGATCCCTCCCCTCACAGCCCGCCTCGCCGGCGACCTTCTACAGAGAAAGGATATACGCCATGGCTTATGGCCTCAGCACCCGTGCGTTCAGCGAAAACGGACCTGCAGAGCAGGCCATGGCGAAAAGCGCCCGCACTCCGCTGCGCTCCTGGCAGGCGCTCAACGAAGCGAGCCGCCTCGAGCTCATCGAACAGGCTCTTGCTGCGGCCAACGACCGCATCGACGGATATCCGCTCGCGCTCTGACGGCGGAAGGAGAGGAAAGGATGGTGACTATGGTCGACGAGATTTACGATCGGCACTATCGCGAAGGCCGCGCCGAGCTGAATGCAACGCTGACCGGGCTGTTCAACCGCTTCGGCAGCGCATTCGGCAACGCCTTCAAGGTGCTGAATCGCATCGAATATTCGGCGCCGTGGGCAGGAAGGCCCAAGCGCGCGCGTTCAAACTGATCCCCACGAGGAGCGCGGGCTAGCACGCACCGCGCTCCTCGCTTATAGCGCCCGCTCCTTTTTTTCGATTTCCGTTGGAGTGACGCGAACCGTGGCTCGCCGCCGCCAGATTTACGAGGGCAAGGCCAAGATCCTCTACGAGGGTCCCGAGCCGGGCACGCTCATCCAATATTTCAAGGACGATGCCACCGCATTCAACGCGCAGAAGCGCGGCACGATCAGCGGGAAGGGCGTCATCAACAACCGGATCTCGGAGCATATCTTCACCTCGCTCGCAGCGATCGGAGTGCCGACGCACTTCATTCGCCGCCTCAACATGCGCGAGCAGTTGATTCGCCAGGTCGAGATCATTCCGATCGAAGTGGTCGTGCGGAACGTCGCCGCGGGCTCGCTCTCGAAGCGGCTCGGGATCGAGGAAGGCACCCAGCTGCCGCGGACGATCATCGAATATTATTACAAGGACGACGCGCTCGGCGACCCGATGATCGCCGACGAGCATATCGCCTGCTTCGGCTGGGCGACGCAGGACGAAATGAACGACATCGCCGACATGGCGATTCGCGTGAACGACTTCCTGTCGGGCATGTTCGCAGCGATCGGAATCCGGCTGATCGACTTCAAGCTGGAGTTCGGCCGGGTTTGGGACGCCGACTACAGCCGGGTGATTCTGGCCGACGAGATCAGCCCCGACGG
>CBJLMA010000156.1:0-3359 GCA_966424035.1 uncultured Sphingomonas sp.
CATCTGAGCAGAGCAATAGTCGCGTCTTTAGCCTTGACCCGGAACATAAGAGCTATCGGCCTTGGCTCGAAAGGCCGCGATCGACCAGTCGCGTGTAGAGGTGCCAGGTCGCATAGCCGAGCCACGGCAGGACAAAGGCGAGCCCGACGAAGGCCGGGATCGATCCGAGGATCAGGAGCGCAACAACGATCAGGCCCCAGCGGACCATTTCGCCCCTATTCGCATGCACCGCGCGCCATGAGGCCGCGACCGCTTCGGATGCGCTCATATCGCGGTCGACCAGCATCGGCATAGAGACGACGCTCAGGGCCAGGACGATCCAGCCGAAGATCGCTCCGACGACTGCACCGGCAATGATGAGAGTCCAGCCGCGCGCAGTCCCGAAGACCATTGCCAGGAAGTCGCCGATCGACTGAGGCGTCGCCCAGCCGAAGATCAGCGCATAAAGAGCGCCGGCAGCGAGCAACCACACGAAGAAGACCGCGAGCAGCAGGCCCGCGACGATTCCCATGTCGTCCACCGACGCCCGCTTACGGACGTCGAGGAAATTGAACCAGTGGAGATCACGCTCGCCATCCTCTCGGCGCTTGGCGAGTTCGTAAAAGCCGACAGCGGCTACCGGTCCAAGGAGTCCGACGCCTGCAACCACGGGAAAGAAGAAGGGCATCAGCGGCATGCTGGTAGTCATCACGACTGCGGCCAGGCCAATCACCGTGTAGATCAGGCCTGCAAAGACGATGTCTCCGCGAAAAGTCAGGAAATCGTCCAGTCCCCGCCGCAATGCCATCCGCAGGTCTTCATCGCTGATCTCGCGGATGGGGATTTCAACGGGGTTCCGGCTTGCGCTGCCGCGTTCCAACGTGTTCGTCGCCATGACACCTCCTTCAGACGGTGCCGTCCGGCGCGATCGGCTTCCCGTCAAACCATTGTCATGACGGGTTCCGTGGCCGCCGGGCGCTTACGGTTCATAACATAGTACGACTGAGTCGGTCAGAGGTTCACTTGACCAAAGATAATGCTCTCGTCGCGGTTGTACTGCGGACGGGCGAAAGCGGGGCGTCGGGCGAGCAGTGGAGCGCCGCTCGGGGGAAGCGGCGCCCTGCTTCCGAGAACCAGGAACTGGATCGGCTTCAATTGGCCGGTGGTGAGCTGGACCGTCACGCCCTCACAGCTGCGGCCGAAGCAATCGATGAAATATTTCCCCTCTTCGCCCTGATCTATTGGGCGGACAAAGGTCCCAACGCCGGCAGTGCGTATCTTTGCATCGGCCGGCGCGATGAGCTCGACATGCTCATTGCCGTTTGCGGTCAGCCTGAGCGACAAGCTGCGCTCATTGCCCGTCCTGATTTGCGACAGAAGCTGCACCTGAGGGACCCTTGCACGTGGATCCGCGGGTGCGTTCGAAAGCCATCTCGGCCGATCGCTGAACGCAAGTTCGCCATGCCTCCAATGGCCGCCATAGGATAGAGGCTTGCCGTCGTTGAGTACCGACCACCAACTCTTGCGCGCCGAAGCATCGGTTACGTGCTGAATGACAAAACGCTGCTGCCGGTCTGCCGAATAGGCCGGAACTGCTGCCGAGGCCACGGTGAAGGCGAGTGCCGCGAGGCCGCTCGTTGAAGCCGCATTACGAAGGCCTGCGGCAGCGATCAGCGGCTTTGCCTCAATCAGTACCGGAATGATCAAGAGTGCGCTGAGCGGCGCGAATACCCACATCGGACCGCCGTTCAGTAGCTCTTGCAGCAGCCCGAGCATTGCGCCCCAGGTCACATAGAGGGTCAGAATTGCTGCAATCGAGCCCAGCTGTTCCGCAGGCTTCCACCAGCGTCCGACAGCAATGCCGACGAGCAAGAGCAGCGGCGGAAAGAGGAAGAAGACGATCCCTCCAGGGGCGATCAGCCCGATTGCACCTCCAATCCCAAGAAAGAAGAGCCAGAAGGCAGCGCGAAGCCGCGGACGGTCGAGGGTGCCATCGATTGCTGCCAGGAGAATAGTGGCCGCGAAGATCGTCGAGGCGTAAACCGATAGATGGGTCCAGATCGGGTGCGCGCGCCAGAACATCCCCTGCCGAGCCGCGCCGATCGCGGCCAGGATCAGCCACGACAGCATCGTCGAGAGAAAGACGCTTCCGACAATGATCGCAGCGCAGCGCAGCAATCCGCCCCGCTGCATCGAAATGGCTGTAAAGCCGAGCAGCAGGACAGTCAGAAGGACGATGCCCAGGCTGAGCGGCAGCGCCACCAGTCCCCTTGTCGCAACATCCATGAAGAGCCGGTCGGTGCTGCCGGCTTTTGGCGTTCCGTTCGCGAGAGCCAGCGTCAGTGCGAGCGTCTGGTCCCCCATATGCTGCAGCGTCGCCGGATCGAGCGCCGCCACATCGTCGCCGGGCGAGTGGTAGCGTGTCTCGTTGCCGATTGGCGCGAGATTGAGCGTCAGCCAGTCGCGCTCGGCGAAGCTGTTCACGTCGGTATAGTTGGGCAGAAGCCGGTAGACGTCGGTCGAAAGCGAGTTTGCGACGGGATCTTTGACGGACTCGGCGAAGAGGTGGATGGGCGCCGCGCCGGGACGGCTGGTCTCGAACATATTGACCGGTCCGCGCACGCCGCGCGCTTCAAGGTTGACCAGGCTGTCGACCTTCTGGCTCAGCGGATCCGCAAGAAAGGCGCGGGCGCCGACGAGGCCGAGTTCCTCGCCCTCATTGAACAGCAGCATCACTGGGCGTTTGAGCGGCCGCTCTTTCAGCTTTGCGGCGACTTCGAGCAGTGTCGCAACGCCGATGCCGTCATCGGCCGCGCCCGGGCCGACCGGCGTGCTGTCATAATGGGCGTTGAGCAGCACGGTCTTGCCGGCCGGTGGGCCAAGAATGGCGATCACGTTTTGAACACGGGCGCAGGAGACGCCACGCTGCTTGTAGAGCTCGTCGCAGGCGAACTGATCGCGGACGATCGGCGTCAGTCCGAGTTGCCGCAGCTGCGCCACAAGGCGAGCACGGACCTGGTCGTCGCCAATCGTGTCGGCGGGGTGCGGCTGCTGATCGCCGAGGATCGATGCTAGCCGGTCCTTGGCGCGAAGCGCGTCGAATTCGCTGGGCTGAGAGTGAGTGCGCAAGGGCGGCGGCTGTTCAAGCAGCGGCATTGCCGCCATCGCGCCGACGAGCGCGACAAAGAGCAGTGCAAGCCACCACCACTCCTTGCGCATTCCTGCCCCCGCCGTGATATATTGACGCGAAGACCTATCGCTTTCCGCCTGCGGTTGCGATAGGGGCCGCGGCTCCCATCCTTTGGGATCCCAAAATTCGGAGTGAGTGAAATGGGCTATCGGGTCGCGGTCGTCGGCGCCACCGGCAACGTCGGTCGTGA
>CBJLMA010000157.1:0-3343 GCA_966424035.1 uncultured Sphingomonas sp.
AGCGGCGGAGAGGTGCCCGCAGGCCGCGCTGCGATCGGCGTTTTCCTTTCGCTCGTCGCCTGGGGTGCTGCACTCGGCCTGGTCGAGCCGTTCGTCGAACGACCGCTCCACGAGAGCATCGAGAGCGCTTCGAAACGTGCGGAGGTCGGCCCGTCGGCCGCAGCATCAGCAGCGGCAAACCATGGGCATCCGCCCCGGCCCGGCCCGCAACCGCCTCCTAACCCACAGCGGCCTTAAGCTCTTCAACGAGATCGACACGTTCCCAGGGGAACAGGTCGCCTTCCGCCTTGCGCCCGAAATGGCCGTAGGCTGCGGTAGCCTGATAGATCGGCTTGTTGAGGCCAAGATGCGTGCGGATGCCGCGCGGGGTCAGGCGCCCGAGCTTTCCGATCCGGCCGATCGCCGCTTCGATGGCATCGTCTCCGACAGTGCCCGTGCCGTGCGTGTCGACGTAAAGCGAAAGCGGTTCGGGAACACCGATCGCATAGGCAAGCTGGATGGTGCAGCGTTTCGCCAGTCCCGCAGCAACGATGTTCTTGGCAAGATAACGCGCAGCATAGGCTGCCGAGCGGTCGACCTTGGTCGGGTCCTTGCCGGAGAAGGCGCCACCGCCATGCGGAGCAGCACCGCCGTAGGTGTCGACGATGATCTTGCGGCCGGTCACTCCGGCATCGCCGTCAGGGCCGCCGATCTCGAACGCTCCGGTCGGATTGATGTGATAGACAGTCTCGTTGCCGAGCAGCTGCGAGGGGAGCACGCGAGCGACGACATCCTTCACATAAGCGTGAAGCTGAGCCTGCTTCTCGCCCCTGTCATAGCCAGGCTTGTGCTGGGTCGAGACGACGATTGCAGTCGCCTTCGCTGGCCTGCCTTCTTCGAAGCGCAGCGTGACCTGGCTCTTGGCGTCGGGTTCGAGGAACGGGGCTGCGCCCGAATGCCGGTCCTTTGCCATCTCCATCAGGATTTTGTGGCTGTAATCGAGCGTTGCCGGCATGAGGTCGGGCGTCTCGTCGCAGGCGAAGCCGAACATGATCCCCTGGTCGCCGGCGCCCTCATCCTTATTCTCCCCGGCATCGACGCCCTGCGCGATATGCGCCGACTGTGGGTGGAGGTGGTTGGAGAAATCGAGGCGGTCCCAGTGAAAGCCTTCCTGCTCGTAGCCGATCTGCTTGACGACCCCTCGGACGGTCTCCTCGATCTCCTGGCGGATGCCGGGAGCCCAGTTGCCCGCCTCGTCCATAATGCCATTGCCACGAATTTCGCCGGCCAGGATGACGCGATTGGTGGTCGTCATCGTTTCGCAGGCGACGCGCGCTTCAGGGTCCTTCGACAGGAACAGGTCGACGATTGCGTCAGAAATCTGGTCGGCGACTTTGTCGGGATGACCTTCGGACACGGATTCGGATGTGAACAGGTACGAGCTGCGCATGAGAGGAAGCGGGTCCTTGGAAATGGGATATAAGGAAAGCTTTATATCGTCGCCTCTAGCGGCGGCGGCGACCCAGCACAATGCCGCCGATGATGGTCAGGAATCCCAAGAGGATCGGAATCAGATTGCCAAAGCGAGCAAATAGAGGAGGCGCCTTGGCTGCTGGCGGAAGCACAGCATCGATGACGCCGGCGGTCCGCCACGGGAGCGATTTCACGATATTGCCGCGGCCGTCGATCACGGCGCTGATCCCGGTCGGCGTCGCCCGGAGCACCGGCAGGCCTTCCTCCGCGGCGCGGAGCCGCGCCTGAGCGAGGTGCTGCGGCGGTCCCCAGCGGCCGAACCAGGCATCATTCGACGGATTGAAGATGAATGCCGGGCGGTTGTGCTCGTCGACGACGCTCCCCGAGAAGATGATCTCGTAGCAGACCTGAACCCCCATCTTGCCGAAATTGGGAAGATCGATCGTCCTTGGACCCGGGCCCGAAGCAAAATCGAGATCGCCCGGCGCAAGTCGAGATAGTCCGATTGCCGAGAGAAGCGGGCGCATTGGAAGATATTCGCCATAGGGCACGAGGTGGGATTTGTCGTACCGACCGATGAGCTCGCCGGACGGGGTCAGTGCAAAGACGCTGTTTGTCGCTCCGGCGACCTCGCCACTGGAATCGACGCGTAGCGCGAGGCCGCCGGTCACGAGCAGGTCGCCGGGCGGAACCGAGCCTGCGGCGCGAATCCGCTCAAGCGGTACCATCGAGCGATGGGCGGAACCCATCTGATCGATCGCCAGCGGCGACACCAGCGCGGCTTCGGGCCAAAGGATGAGGCGGTTTTCGGCCGCGCTGCCGCTCGACAGCGCGGCGAGGCGTTGCTCGGCAATGTCGTTGTAGCCGTGTCCAGTCTTTACCTCCTGGCCGATGTTGGGCTGGACAATGCGAAGGTTGAGCGCGGTTAGCGGATCGGGAGGCACCGAGGATGAAGGGAGCATCCAGAGCAGCGCAGCGGCGGCGATAATCACTACGAGCGGCAGCCATTTCTTGTAATAGACGAGCCACACAGCGCCGCCGAGAAGCACCACCAGCCCCGAAAGCCCGTAGGTGCCGATAAGCGGCGTCACTCCAATGAGCGGCGTCGGTGCCATTGCCGCAGCAGCCGGGTTCCACGGAAAGCCTGTGAACATCGTGCCGCGGAGCCACTCAGTGATCCCCCAGGCGCCGCCGAGGACGGTAACGAGCGCGACGCGATTGTCGCGGCCGAAGCGCCATGCGAGCCCGGTCGCGAGGGCCGGATAGAAGGCGAGATAGAGCGACAGTAGGAATACCGCGATCCAGCCGAGAAAGGGCGGCATTTTCGCCTGGAAGGTAAAAGCGGTAGCGATCCAGTTGAGTCCGATCGTAAACTGGCCAAGACCGAATGCCCAGCCGGTGAGCAGCGCGCGCCAAATGCTCTTCGAGCGACAGATGAACTCGCAGACGAAAGCGAAGGCGACGAAAAGAAGCGGCCAGAGTGCCGCCGGTTCAAAGGCGAAAGCCGAAAGGGCTCCGACGACGAATGCAAAGAGTAGATAGCGCATCAGCCCATGCCATTGCGAGGAGCGCAGCGGCGAAGCAATCCCCGCAAAGGCAGCTGGATTGCTTCGCTGCCCTTGCAATGACATGAGCGAGAGAATGGATCTTCCGCCCTTCCATCTCGCTTTCCCGGTCGACGATCTCGCCGCCGCAAGGCGTTTTTACGGGGAGCTGCTCGGCTGCAGGGAAGGGCGCAGCGCTGAGGATTGGGTCGATTTTGATCTCTGGGGTCACCAGATCGTCGCCCATCTCGCTCCGGCCGCGGCGCTCCCGCGCGGCTCGAATCCAGTCGATGGCGAAGACGTGCCGGTACCCCATTTCGGATTGGTGCTGCCGATGGCGCAGTGGA
>CBJLMA010000158.1:0-3320 GCA_966424035.1 uncultured Sphingomonas sp.
AGCGACCTACTGATTAAAAGTCAGTTGCTCTACCGACTGAGCTATGGGCCCACCTTGGCGGTGCGGTTAGCTCCGCGCGCGCCTTCGGGCAAGGCGGCGGGCGAGATGACGTACGGTTAGAGGTCCGACGCGCATGCCGGGAGCGATTGCGGCGAGCGGCTGGAGCACGAAGCTGCGCTTTGTGAGCTGAGGATGCGGCACGGTCAGCCGGCGGGAACGGAATATTCCGCCGCTCCACAGAATGATGTCGAGGTCGAGCACGCGCGGACCCCAGCGACGCCCTTTCCGGCGGCCGAATTGGCGTTCAATGGTCTTGAGGCGACCGAGCATTTCAGCCGGCTCGAGATTGCTTTCCACCAGCGCCACAGCGTTGGCGAAGTCGCGGTCTGCGCCACCATGGGCCGGATTGAGGATGATCGGTGAGACGTCGAACAGTCCGAAATCCGCGTCGAGCCTCCCGATCGCCGCCTCAACCACCTGCGGCGGGCGGCCGTAGCGGCCGTGCGGGCGGTTCGATCCGATTGCGAGGACGTAGAGGTACGAAGCTTTGGTCAGACAACAACCGTTCGCCCTCAAGCCGTCGAAGGGCTGCCTTTCTTGGTTGCCCCTAAGGACAAGCGCCGGGCTTCGACAAGCTCAGCCTGAACGGTAAATGGGCAGTGTGGACCCAATCCAACCCGCCGATGTGTCGCCGATCGCTGAAGCAGAGGCGCCCCGCGACTGTCCCTTGTGCCCGCGGCTGGTGCGATTTCGCGAGGAATGCCGATCCGAGTTTCCCGATTGGTGGAATGCTCCGGTGCCGGCATTCGGTGATCGACACGCCTGGTTGGCGATAGTCGGGCTGGCGCCGGGAAAGCACGGCGCAAACCGCACCGGCCGACCCTTCACCGGCGACTTCGCTGGAGAGCTTCTCTACGGAACCTTACTCAAATTCGGGTTGGCCGAAGGCGAATATCGCGCTGATCCGGGCGACGGGTTGCGGCTCAATGGCGCGATCATCCTTAATGCGGTCAAGTGCCTCCCGCCTGCAAACAAGCCGGAGCCGGGCGAAATCGCGACCTGCCGGAATTATTTCGAGGCTGCGCTGTCGGCGCTGCGCAAGGTGCGGGTCATCATAGCTCTCGGACAGATCGCCCACGTCGCTGCAGCGCGCGCGCTGGGTCTCCCGCCCGCATCAACCCGCTTCGGCCATGGCGCAGAAAATGTCGCATTCGACGAGCGTGTCCTGCTGTCGAGCTATCATTGCTCGCGCTATAACCAGAATACGGGGAGACTCGATCAGGCGATGTTCGAATCCGTGTTCGAGCGCGCACTCGAGCTTAGAACGCTAAAGGTGAGAAGATGATCGTGGACGCGGCCACGCGTGCCGTCGCGTTGGCCGGCGCGGAACCACCAGGACAATCTGGCGGCCGCGCCTGTGAAACAGCCTAAATATCCTCCACCAGTCGGCCGTAAAGATCGGGCCTGCGATCGCGGAAAAAACCAAAGGCTGCGCGGTGCTTCTTCGCCCGAGTAAGATCGAGTGTCGCAATCAGTGCGCCCGTCTCGTCAGCACCAAATTCAGCTAGAAGGTCGCCGCGCTCGTCGCAGATGAAACTGTGGCCGTAGAAGCGCTGGCCACCTTCGGTGCCGATGCGGTTGGCTGCGACGAGTGGGACCACGTTCGACACTGCGTGCCCGATCATCGCCCGGCGCCACAAGCGAGAGGTGTCGAGGTCCGGATCGTGCGGCTCAGAGCCGATTGCAGTCGGAAAGAAGAGGATCTCGGCTCCCATGAGCATCATCGCGCGCGCGCTCTCTGGATACCATTGGTCCCAGCAGACTCCCACGCCGAGTGTAGACAAGTGCGGTCCATCCCAGACCCGAAAACCGGTATTGCCTGGCCTGAAATAGAATTTCTCCTCATAACCCGGACCGTCGGGGATGTGGCTCTTGCGATAGACGCCGGCCACTTGGCCGTCCGGGTTAATCATTGCCAAACTGTTGTAATGGTGCGGTCCATCGGCTTCGAAGAAGCTAGTCGGAATCCAGATGGCCAGCTCCTTCGCCAGCTCCTGCATCGCCAGGACTGAAGGATGCTCCTTCGTCGGTCGTGCATTGGCGAACAGGCTCTCGTCCTCGACCCGGCAAAAATATTGGCCTTCGAACAGCTCGGGCGGCAGAACGACCTCGGCGCCATTGGCAGCAGCTTCGCGCGCGAGATCGCTGACTGCGCGGACGTTTTGCACAGTGTCTTCCGTGAGGGCGAGCTGGAGTGCGGCGACAGTGACCTTGGTCATGCGGGAACCTGCTGGGAAATGCAGTGGAAGCTTCCTCCTCCGGTGAGGATGTGGTCGGCCCTCAGGCCGATTGCAACGCGATCAGGAAAGAGCGCCTGGACGACATCGACCGCAGGTCGGTCATTTGCGGCACCATATTGGGGCACGACGACTGCCGCATTGCCGACATAGAAATTCATGTAACTCGCCGGGATGATGTCCCCGTCCTCGTCGGTCACACGCCCAGGGGAGGGCAGGGTGACGACGTCGAGCTTCGCGTCGGCAAGGCGCCGGGCGGCATCCTTGTAGACCGCTTCGTTGGGATCGTCCTTGGCGCAGGTGGGGATCGCAACACGTCCGGGAGCAACGAAACGAGCAAGATTGTCGACGTGGCCGTCGGTATGGTCGTTCATCAGTCCGGAGCCGAACCAGACCACGCGCTCAAAACCGAGATCCTCGAGCAGCCGCCCCTCCACCTCATCTCGCGTCAGTCTATTGCGGTTGGGGTTGAGCAGGCATTGTTCGGTCGTCAGGACGGTGCCTGAGCCGTCCCCGTCGATTGCTCCACCTTCGAGAATCCAGTCAGCCTTGTCGAAGGGCAGGGCGGCACGGCGCGCAAGTCGCTCGGCGATGTCCAGATCACCGTCGAGATCGTATTTTCCGCCCCAGCCATTGAAGCCGAAGGCCTGCGCGCATCGGCTTTTGCCGCTTCCATGTACGATGGGACCGGTATCCCGCAGCCAGATGTCCCCAAACGGCTCGACAATGACCTCGGCGAACGGGCAGAGCCTGCGCGCAGTCTTCGCGGCTCCATCATGCGCCGCCACCAGCCAGACCTTCTCGCCCCTGCCATCGGCATGGATGGCCGTGGCAAATGCCGCGACCTCGCGCTCCGCCGGTTTGAGGTCGCCGAGCCACAGCTCGGGATCACTCGGGAAGCCGATCCACACCGCTTCGTGCGGCGCCCATTCGGCCAAGGGAGGCAAAGCTGGCGGCAAGGTCATTGCGCCGCCGCTAACAGGCAGTTGTGAAGCCGCCAAGTCATCGGCTCCGCGACCGGCA
>CBJLMA010000159.1:0-3317 GCA_966424035.1 uncultured Sphingomonas sp.
GGCGGCGGGGCAGGGATGGTGCTTCGCCCGGACGTGCTGGCCGCAGCGCTCGACAGCCTCGCCGATGGCCGTCCGATGCTTGCGCTGACGCCGCGCGGCGCTCCGCTCACCCAGGCTCGCGTGCGCGAGCTGGCTACCGGCGAGGGCATGATCCTCCTCTGCGGCCGATTCGAGGGATTCGACGAGCGAATCTTCGATGGCCGCCCGCTCGAACCGATCTCCATCGGCGATTATGTCCTCTCAGGCGGAGAGCTTGGCGCGATGGTGATCCTCGACGCTTGCGTAAGGCTGCTCCCCGGGGTAATGGGCGCGGCCTCCAGCGGAGAGGAGGAGAGCTTCGAGCAGGGTCTCCTGGAATATCCGCATTATACCCGGCCTGTGACATGGGAAGGGCGCACGATCCCCGAAGTGCTGCGATCGGGGGATCATGCGAAGATCGCGGCGTGGCGACACGGCCGGGCGGTCGAAGATACACGGCTAAGGCGGCCGGACCTGATCGAGCGCCACGGGGGCGCTACGCAGGCACCGCCCTCTGGCGCGCAGCGACGAGATACGAAGGCAAAAAAGACATGAACCTGATCGAGACCCTGGAGCGCGAGGCGATCGACGCGCTGACCAAGGAAAAACCCGTTCCCGAATTCCGTCCCGGAGACACGCTTCGTGTCGGCGTCAAGGTGATCGAAGGCGACCGGACCCGCGTGCAGGCGTTCGAGGGCGTGTGCATCGCCCGCTCGAACAAGGGCGTCGGCTCCAGCTTCACTGTTCGCAAGATTTCGTTCGGCGAAGGTGTCGAGCGCGTCTTTCCGCTCTATTCGCCGATCATCGACAAGATCGAGGTCGTGCGTCGCGGCGACGTTCGCCGTGCAAAGCTCTACTATCTGCGCGGTCGTACCGGCAAGGCAGCCCGTATCGCTGAGCGCCGCACCATTCAGCGCGACGTTCCAGGCGGGCAGGGCGCCGAAACCGAAGCCAAGGAAGCCTGAGAGCTTTCATCGGCAAGCCGTTGAAAGGCGGGGTGTTCGCGCTCCGCCTTTTCTTTTGCTCAGGTGGCCGTACCGTCGGCCCATGCGCAGAACGCTCGCTTGCCTTCTCCTGATCACCGCAGCAACCCCCGTGTTTGCAGTAGATCTGCCGCTCGAACGTGTCTTCTCGAGCCCCGCACTTAGCGGGCCGACGCCGCGACAGGCCAAGCTCTCGCCTGACGGGCGCTTGGTAACGCTGCTCAAGAACCGGACCGAAGACAAGGATCGCTACGATCTGTGGGCGATCGATACGGCGACGGGTGCCGAGCGGATGCTGGTCGATTCCAAGAAGATTGGCACCGGCGGTGCCATCTCCGAGGAGGAGAAGATGCGCCGCGAACGGGCGCGGATCGCCGGCACCAAGGGCATCACCGAATATAGTTGGGCGCCGGATTCGAAGAGCATCCTCGTGCCGATCGACGGCGATCTCTACTTGGCAACGCTCGACGGCAATGTTCGCCGGCTGACCAATAGTGCTGCGACGGAGATTGACGCCAAAGTCTCCGAGACCGGACGCTACCTGTCGTACCTGCGCGACCAGAATCTGCTCGTCATGGATGCAGGCAGCGGCCGCGAGCGCGCGCTCACCACCGACGGCGGCAAGAGCTTGAGCTGGGGCGCGGCCGAGTTCGTCGCCCAGGAGGAGCTGGGCCGAGATACCGGTTATTGGTGGTCGCCGAACGATCGATACATTGCTGTTGCTCGTGTCGATGAAAGTCCGGTCTCGGTGGTCAAGCGGGCAGCAATCGGCGCTTCGGGTACCGAGCTGATTGAGCAGCGCTATCCGCTTGCCGGGACCAACAATGCGATTGTTGATCTGTACGTCATGACGCCGGACGGGCAATCGCGGGTGAAGGCCGACCTTGGCAGCGATCCCGATCATTACCTGGCTCGCGTCGACTGGGCGAAGGACGGCAGGAGCATCTACGTCCAACGCCTCAGCCGCGACCAGAAGCGGCTCGACATGCTGCGGGTCGATCCGGCGACCGGCAAGTCGACTTTGCTCTTCGCTGAAGCCTCGCCGACCTGGGTAAACCTTACGGACAATTTCAAGCCGCTGAAGGACGGCAGTCTGATCTGGTCGTCGGAGCGGACCGGCTTTTCGCACCTTTATCGGTGGAGGGCGGGAAAATGGGTCCAGCTGACGCGCGGACAATGGGCAGTCGATAAGGTCGTCGGAGTGGATGAGAAAGCGAAGCGCGTCTATTTCACCGGGACTGCAGAAACCCCGATCGAACAGCAGCTCTACTGGGTGAGCTATGACCGGCCCCGTGCGCCGGTCCTGGTAACCAGCACCGGCTGGTACAACAATGCGGTGATGGACAAGGGGGCGACCCACGCGCTGGTCACTCGGTCCAACCCGTCGCAGCCGTCGCAGACTTATCTGGCGGACGCGAACGGCAAGCGGCTCATTTGGGTCGAGGAGAATGCACTCAATGCCTCTCACCCCTATGCGCCCTATCTCGACAGCCACGTCCTTCCGACTTTCGGCAGCCTAACCGGACCCGACGGTTCCAAGCTCTATTACCGAATGCTCTCGCCGCCGCGGGTGCCCGGCAGACGCTATCCGGTCTATCTCTACGTCTATGGCGGCCCGCATGGCCAGCAGGTCACCGACTCCTGGTACAGCGCCCTGCCGTTGCACGAGGCGTTGGTCGACCAGGGCTGGATCATCTTTACGATCGACAATCGCGGTACCAACCGCCGCGGCACCAGCTTTGAAAGCGCTGTCTACCGAAAGATGGGCGATGCGGAAGTTGAGGACCAGCTCGCTGGCGTCGAATGGCTCAAGCAGCAGCCGTTCGTTGATCCGGAAAGGATCGCGGTTCAGGGATGGTCGTACGGCGGGTACATGACGCTCAAGCTGCTGGAGAAGGCTCCAGGCGTGTTTGCCGCAGGAGTTGCTGTCGCTCCAGTGACCAAATGGGAGCTTTACGACACCGCTTACACCGAGCGCTACCTCGGCAATCCATCGGTCGATCCCAAGCCGTACGTCACCTCCGACGCACTCGACGATGCAGTAAAAATCCGAGACCCCTTGCTGCTGGTCCATGGAATGTCCGACGACAATGTCGTTTTCCAGAACAGCACCGAACTCTATGCGCGGCTGCAGCAGGCGAAGAAGCCATTCGAAATGATGGTTTATCCCGGTGCCACGCACGCGATTGCCGGCGAAGGGCCGCAGACCCACGTTTGGACCACGATCATGCGTTTCCTCGGCGAGAAAGTGCTGAATCAGCCCTAGACGTCATGTTCCGGGTCTGAGGTCGGTGGCCCGCCCTTTCGTGCATTAGA
>CBJLMA010000160.1:0-3300 GCA_966424035.1 uncultured Sphingomonas sp.
TGCGTCGTCTCGAAGCTCGCGGACCAGTCGCGCAGCGCCTCGTTGATCGCGTCCTTGAGGGTGCGTCCGCCGCTTTCGACGGGGACAACTTTGGCGCCCATCAGCCGCATCCGGAAGACGTTGAGCTCCTGCCGAGCGACGTCCTCCGCGCCCATATAGACGACGGTTTCGAAGCCAAGCAGGGCGCCGACGATCGCGGTCGCGACGCCATGCTGGCCAGCGCCGGTCTCGGCGATCAGCCGTGTCTTGCCCATGCGTTTGGCGAGCAACCCCTGCCCCAGCACCTGGTTGGTCTTGTGTGCGCCGCCGTGGAGCAGGTCTTCGCGCTTGAGATAGATGTTGCCGGGCAGATTACGGCAGCGGGTGAGCGGCGTCGGGCGGCCCGCGTAATTGGCGAGAAGGTCCCCGAGTTCGGTAACAAAGGCGGCGTCCTCCTGCGCATCGAGGAACGCGGCTTCGAGCTGCTCGAGCGCCGGCGCCAGGATCTCGGGGACATAGCAGCCGCCGAAGCGGCCGAAGCGGCCATTCATGCGCATGTGCGGACCCTCTGGCGTGACGCGGGACGGAGACTATCGAACAGGGCCGCAATTTTTTGCGGAGACTTCTTACCGGGACGCTCGTCGACCGCTGAGCCGACATCGATCGCATAGGCGCCAAGCGCTCTTGCGGCGCAGGCGTTGCCAGGACCGATGCCGCCAGCGACCAAGCTGCGCGGAAGCTCGCTCTGGCCGATGACTTGCGACCAGTCGAAGCTGCTTCCGCTGCCGCCATCGCCATTGTCGAACAGGAGCCGGTCGCCGCCGCGGTCCGCCAACGCGTCGCGACCCACGCTGAGCGCGGTCCATATCTCGCATGTTTCGGGGAGTTCGCGCCGAAGGGAGGCCACATAGAAGGGATCTTCCCCGCCATGGAGTTGGACGGCGTGCAGATTCAATGAGGCCGCAGCGTCTGTCACGCTCGCCAGCGCCGCATTCCGGAAGACCCCGACCGGGAGCACGCCTGAACTGCGAGCGGTACCGGCCAGCGGCACGGTTTCGTCTACTGTGACGTGCCTGGGACTCCCGGGCACGAAGACGAAGCCCGCGAACGCCGCTGGCCGGGCGGCGCGGATATCCGTGTCGCAATTGAGGCCGCACAATTTTGTGCGACCGAAGATGAGCTCGCGCGCTGCCTGCGAAGGGCTGTCCGAGCGCATCAGCGAAGAGCCGATCAGAAAGCCGTCGACCAGCGGCGAGAGGCGTTCCACGTCGGAGCGTGTGGAGATGCCGGACTCGGAGATCAGAATCCGATCGGGAGCGAGGCCGGCAAGCCGTTCGGTCGTGCGCAGATCGATACTGAGGTCGCGAAGATCGCGGTTGTTGATCCCGATCAGCGGCGCTCCGAGCGCCAGCGCCCGGTGCATTTCGCTCTCGTCATGCACCTCGACCAGCGCGTCCATTGCGAAGCGGCGCGCTTCGGCGATCATCTCGCGCGCGCGCTCGTCGTCGAGAAGCGAAAGCATGACGAGGATCGCGTCGGCGCCGGCGATCCGAGCCTCCGCGACCTGGCGGGCGTCGATGAAGAAATCCTTTGCGAGGATCGGCCCGTCAAATTCCTTGCGCGCGGCAGCGAGATCCTCGAGCGACCCGCCGAAATATGCATTGTCGCAGAGCACGCTCAGTGCATCGGCAACGCCGGCATAGCCGCGTGCGAGCGCTGCCGGATCTGCACCGGGGCGAATCGCGCCTGCCGAGGGCGAGGCCTTCTTGATCTCGAGGATGAAGCGCGCGCCGTCCTTCGCGAGCCTCTTTGCGAGGCTTTGCCCGGTCCGAGCAGCAACGCCACGGACCGCGTCGAGCGAGACACCGTCGTAGCGGCGCTCAAGCTCGCGACGCTTCGCCGCCGCGATCTCGCCGAGAACTCCGGTCGGTTCAGCCACGGCTCGCCTCGACATAGCTATCAAGGACCCTGGCCGCCTTTCCGGAAAGCAGGACCTCGCGAGCCAGTTGGGCGGCATCCTTCAGCGTCGCGGCCTTGCCTGCCGTATGGAGCAGCGCTGCGGCGTTGAGTATCGTAATGTCGCTTTCCGCCTTCGAGGCCGCGCCTTCGAGCAGGCTCCGCAGGCGCGCCGCATTCTCGGTCGGATCGCCGCCGGCAACGACACTCAAGGGAGCGCGTTCCAATCCGGCGTCTTCAGGGCTCATTACGAACTGGCTGATTTCGCCGTTCGACAGGCGGACTGCCAGCGTCTCACCGTGCAGCGCCACTTCGTCGAGTCCCGACCCGTGGACGACCAGTGCCCGAGTAACGCCCAATGCATCCAAGGTCTCGGCGATGCGTCTCATCATTCTGGGATCGGCGACGCCCAGCAGCTGGACGGTGGGACGTGCGGGATTGATGCACGGTCCCAAGAGATTCATGATCGTGCGGACGGAAAGTTGGCGCCGGACAAGCGCCGCATGCTTCATTCCCGGATGATAGGCCGGCGCGAATAAGAAGCAGAAGCCGGTCTCGTCGAGCACCGAGCGGGCGGCCTCCGGCGCAAGATCGATCCTTGCGCCCAAGACTTCGAGCACGTCGGCCGAGCCGCAGCGCGAGCTGACGCTGCGATTGCCGTGCTTGGCGATCGGCAGGCCCGCAGCCGCAGCAACGAAAGCCGTCGCGGTCGAGACGTTGATCAGGCCCGAGCCGTCGCCGCCCGTTCCGCAGCAGTCCGCGAAGAGATAATCGGGCCGATCGAACGACAGTGCGGCGGCGCACAAGGCACGGGCGGCCCCGATCATTTCCTCGGTCGTTTCGCCCTTCATTCGAAGCGCGATCAGCATTCCCGCAATCTCGGCTGGTTCGAGACGCCCCAGAACCAGGCGTTCGAACAGATGCTGCGAATCTTCGATCGAGAGATCGTCGCCGCTGAGCAGCCTCGGAAGCGGGTTGGGAACGGGAACGTCGATCGGTTCAGTCCCCGGTTGGACGTTCTTAGGATCAGAACGAACGGTAGCAATGGTCATGAGCAATTCCTGGATACAAAAAGCCCGCCGAGTGGCGGGCGGGCAATCGATGATCGGTGCTAGTCGATCAGTCGCGCCATCGCGCCGCAAGCGTCGCGCCGCGCCACCACCAAAGGTGAGCGGTCCGAGTTGCAGCGATGGCGACCAGGTTCGTCATGCGAATCGCGTCCTAACGTATGGGATCCCATTGGGTCAACGCCCAAAGCCGAATGCCTGCCGGTTGACGGCTTCGATGCACCGATGGCATTGGGCGCAAACCGAGCGGGTGTAGCTCAATGGTAGAGCAGAAGCCTTCCAAGCTTACGACGAGGGT
>CBJLMA010000161.1:0-3291 GCA_966424035.1 uncultured Sphingomonas sp.
CACGCTCGATGCGAGTCCAGTCTACATGCGCACGACCATGGCCTACACGCTGAGCAATGCACGGCCCGCCCCGGTCACCGTCGACCTGCTGCAGGCCGGCCTTGACCGTTCCTGGCTCCACGACACGCGGGTGGTCAGTGAGACCGTTCCGGGGACGCAGCGATCGCTGGACGAGCGCTTGTACCATGTCACCGTGCCGGCCAACGGAGAGACCGTCCTGACTGCAGTCTTCGACACGCGATACTGACAGAGGCGCCCGATGCGCAATATTGCCCTCCTGGCTCTTGCGATTGCGCCTCTGACCTCGGCCGCGGCCCAGCAACGCGTCGTATCGGCCGCGCCGGATTCGGTTTCGGTCACGCTCTACCGCGATCCCGGCCGCTCCTTCGACGGCGAGATGAATCTTGCATGGCTAGGAGGCTATGCGCTGGTGACCGAGACCCGCACGATCGACCTGCCTGCCGGATCCAGCGACATTCGGTTCGAGGGCGTCGCGGACACGCTCGTCCCGGAAAGCGTCATCATCAGCGGACTGCCCCGGCAACCGGCGGAGAAGAATTACGATGCGCGGCTCCTTTCGCCCGGCTCGCTCATCGAGTCCGAGCTCGGGCGCCAGGTCCACATCCGCCGCACACATCGCAAGACCGGCAAGGTCACGCAAAGCGAGGCAATCATCCGCTCGGGCCCAGGTGGAATTGTGCTCCAGACGCCATCGGGTATCGAGGCGCTGAGCTGCACTGGAATGCCAGAAACCCTGGTCCATGGCAGCGTAACTGAAGGGCTTTCGGACAAGCCCACGCTCTCGATCCGCGCAAGCGCAGCGCAGCCGGCACGAGCAACGGTTCGTCTTTCCTATCTCGCAACGCAGTTCGATTGGCAGGCCAATTATGTTGCTTCAATTTCTCCAACCGGCGGCACGCTCGACCTGTTCGCATGGCTGACACTCGCGAACGGCAATGACTCGAGCTTCCCGGCAGCCCGAACGCAGGTCGTAGCCGGCAAACCCAACCGGGACGAAGATTGGGATGATGCCCGCGCCGAAACAGTTTCGCCCGAAGTGCGCCTTGAATGTTGGCCGGCTGGCACGACCAGCGACATGGCCCAAATCCCGCCGGCTCCTCCACCGCCGCCCGCCGCGCGCGCTCTCATGGAGGCGCAGGAGATCGTCGTCACCGGTTCACGGGCTCCGGAAGCCAGGTTGGCATCGCCAGCTCCGGTCCTTGCCGTCCAGGAAGAGCTTGGCGATCTCAAGCTGTACCGAATCCCCGATCCGGTGACGGTTGCCGCAAACGCTCAGAAGCAGGTCGCTTTCCTCATCAAGGATCGAGTGCCCTATGAGCGCGTCTATGCACTTTCTCGCGATGCGAGCGGAGAGGCAAATGAACCGCAGCCGGTCGCCATCCGGCTGCGCATGAAGAATTTGAAAACGCGTGGTCTTGGGCTCCCCTTGCCCTCTGGGAGCGTCGCGATTTTCGAAACTGCGGACGCACGGCCAATGCTCCTCGGCGAACCGCACATGGACGATAAGGCCGTGGGCGAGGAGGTGGAGCTCGATGTCGGGGCGAGCCCCGACGTGACCTACACGCAAATGCGTATTGACGCGGAGCGGAAGGACGACAGGGAACTGCGCCGCTACAGGATCGAGCTCGCCAATGCGCGCTCGGCGCCATCGATTGTCGAAGTCGAGCTACGCGTCTTTGGCGAGCAACGGCTGGTGAATCCAAGCCGGCGCCTTGGTGTGAAGAACGGTCGCAATTTCTGGCGTGCACTTGTTCCGGCAAACGACCGGTTGGCCCTCGATTATTCGATCGAGCGGCTAGCCAGCCGCAAGGAGAAAAGGGGAGACTAGGCCCCGTCCACCGGCCTTGGACGATGATTTGCATCGAGGGCGACGAAGGTGAAGACGCCTTCGGTGACCTTGACCTCGGTCGCGCCGAGATCGCGGTGGGCGATGACTTCGATTCTGACCGCCATTGACGTCCTTCCGACCCGCTCGACGTTCGCATAGACCGAGATCAGGTCGCGCAGGTGAATCGGAGCGATGAACTCCATCGCCTCGATCGCCACCGTCGCGACCGGGCCCTTGGCGCGCTGCGAAGCGACTATGCCCGCTGCAATGTCCATTTGAGAGAGGACCCAGCCGCCGAAGATGTGCCCATTGGCATTGATGTCCGCAGGACCAGGCATGACCCGCAAGATCGGCGCGCGTTCGAGATCGGTCATTCTTTGTCATTCTCCTCGTGAACATGGGGCGCTGCGGCTTCGTCGTGGCCGCTTTCGGCGCTGAGGAAGACCAGGGTCATCAGCGAGGTGCCGAGAAGGACCGTAAGTCCGACCCCGAGCGAGGTCGCAATCACCAGATGGATGCTGACCGGTCCCTGCCCGCGCGTGACCAGGATCACCGCAATCGCCGCGACGACGATCGAGAGCAGGACCAATAGCCGGAAAATCCTCAAAAAACGCCGCTTCGTCGAAAAGCGCGGAGTCGGAACCGGATCGGGTCGGGGCATTGAGCTTCCCTTTGGCCGCGCGAAGTGGGACTATCAAGGCGGACAAGCGGCGAGTCTGGGAGGACAACCATGACCCTCGCATCGGTGCTTCGCGACAAGGGCAGCACGGTGGAAACAATCGCTGGAGGAGCCACGGTCTTCGACGCCGTCAGGCGCCTGGGCGAGAAGCGAATCGGCGCGCTGCCCGTGCTCGAAAGCGGGCGAATCGCGGGAATCATGTCGGAACGCGACGTCATCTATTGTCTGCGCGAGCATGGCCCGGAAGTTCTCGATTGGCCGGTGTCGCGCGTGATGAGCTCGCCGGCGATCACGGCCGATCCTCAAACCGAGGTCCTCGCTGCTCTGGCGCTCATGACTCAGCGCCGAATCCGGCATCTGCCGGTCGTCGAGAATGGCGAAATTCGGGGAATCGTATCGATCGGCGATCTGGTGAAGCACCGAATGGAGCGGATCGAAGCTGAGGCTGAGGCGATGCGCGCCTATATCCAAAGCGCTTGAGCAATCAGAGATAAAGCTTTTCAAAACAGCAGCTTGCCGTACTTGACGAAGCTCAGTGCGCGATTATCTGAGCCACTGCGAAGGGTGTCCGAACGGCGTTCTGAGCTTGCTGAACGGCAAACTGCAACAAAGTTGCAAAAAAGCCGGTTGACGGCTGCGGAGGTCACACATATATGCGCCTCCAGCAAGCGGACGCGGCCTCGCTACGAGGTCTCGCGTTCGTTTCGTGCCTCTTCTTAGTCGGTACAACCGATGCCCGGAACCAATCGAACCGGGGGAGGAT
>CBJLMA010000162.1:0-3255 GCA_966424035.1 uncultured Sphingomonas sp.
TGATCTGCGATGCGCGGACCTTGGCATTGTCGACTTCGAGGATGTCATGCTCCGGCTCATTTTGGAGCCGGTAGCGGTTGACTCCGACGATCACCGTTTCACCGGTGTCGACCTTGGCCGCACGCGCAGCGGCGGCTTCCTCGATACGATGCTTGGGCAGCCCTTCGGCCACCGCCTTGGTCATTCCGCCGTGCGCCTCGACTTCCTGGATCAGCTCCCAGGCGCGCTCTTCCAGTTCGCGCGTCAGTTTCTCGACGTACCAGCTCCCGCCCAAGGGGTCGGCGACTGCGGTAATCCCGCTTTCTTCCGCCAGGATCAGCTGCGTGTTGCGGGCGATGCGCGCGCTAAAATCGGTCGGAAGCGCGATCGCTTCGTCGAAGCTGTTGGTGTGAAGCGACTGCGTTCCGCCAAGCACCGCCGCCAATGCCTCGATCGTCGTGCGGACGATGTTGTTATAGGCGTCCTGCTCGGTCAAGCTGACGCCCGACGTCTGGCAGTGGGTCCTGAGGCGCTTGGACTCGTCCTTCTTGGCGCCGAGCTCGGTCATGATCCGGTACCACAGGGTACGCGCAGCACGGAGCTTCGCGACCTCCATGAAAAGGTTCATCCCGATGCCGAAAAAGAAGCTGAGGCGCGGCGCGAAATCGTCAATGTCGAGCCCGTCGGAACAGGCGCAGCGCACATATTCCATGCCGTCGGCGAGCGTGTAAGCGAGCTCCTGCACCGCCGTCGCCCCCGCCTCGTGCATGTGGTAGCCAGAGATAGAGATGGAGTTGAACTTGGGCATCTCGCGAGCGCAATAAGCGATGATGTCCGAAACGATCCGCATCGAAGCTTCGGGCGGATAGATATAGGTATTGCGGACCGCGAACTCTTTCAGGATGTCGTTCTGGATCGTGCCGGTGAGCCTGGCATGCGGCACGCCCTGTTCCTCGCCGGCTACGATGAAGAATGCCATCACCGGGAGCACCGCACCATTCATGGTCATGCTGACGCTCATCTCGCCAAGCGGGATTCCGTCGAACAGCAATTTCATGTCCTCGACCGTATCGATCGCAACTCCGGCCATGCCGACATCGCCAGCGACGCGCGGATTGTCGCTGTCGTAGCCGCGGTGGGTTGCGAGATCGAAAGCCACCGAAAGGCCCTTCTGCCCCGCGGCGAGGTTGCGGCGGTAAAAGGCGTTGGATTCCTCGGCGGTCGAAAAACCGGCGTACTGGCGGATGGTCCACGGGCGGCCTGCATACATGGTTGCGTACGGGCCGCGGGTGAAGGGCGCGATACCGGGGAAGCCGCTCTCGATGCCGCCGGCGTCCTCCGGCCCGTAGACGATGTCCAGGCGGATGCCTTCGAAGGTCTCGCTCGACAGATCCTTTCCGCGGCTCTCCTTCTCCGCGAGCTTCTCCCAATCCTGCTTGCTCTGCCTGTCGCGCATGAGCGAGCACTAGCGTGTTGAAATCTTAACCTCAAACTGAGCGAAGCGGCCGGACTCGCGATCGCTTCACTCGTCCTTTTGGGAGAGTATCCTACCAGCCAGTCGCGCGAGCGGTCCGAACGCCACGCCCGGCCCGTCATGGTCACGAGCCGCGCGCGGCGGAACACGGCCTTCGTAGACTGGCGACAGGCTTCGCTTCCATCGTTGGAAGCCGCGCTGCTGTTCGACGAGAGACGTGACCTGATCGAATTCGGCCATTTCGAAACCATTGATGGCTTGCGTTTCTTCCACTCCCGGGGTCAGTTGTTGAACGACAGGAAACAGCTCATCGGGTTTGGGCCAGCAGTCGCGCCGCGCAACTGCGTGGAGAAGCCGCCAACCGTCGGGCTCGATCGCTTTGCGATATTCTGCAAGGGCGTCGAACAGGGTTCTCCCTTCGAAGCTGCGCGGAGTTTCTTCAGTGATACGCTCGGGCGCGTCGGCATGCTCGCCGATGAAGCAGCGGTAGCCGCGCTGGTGGGATGCATTGTAGCGCATCGGTACTTCCTTCACCGAACCGCTCGCTCGTCCAATCCTCAGGACGGTTCGCTCGGTCCGCATCAGTGCGCTCCTTTCGGCGTCTCCATGATCTCGGTGAGCACTCCGCCCATATCCTTGGGGTGCACAAAGAAGACTAAGGTTCCGTGAGCGCCGATCCGCGGCTCATCCAGAATTCGGGCGCCCTTGCGCTCGAGCTCGGCCCTTGCGGCATGGATGTCGGGTACTTCGAAGCAGACGTGGTGCTGCCCGCCGAGGGGGTTCTTCTCGAGGAATTTCCCGATGGGCGAGTTCTCGCCGAGCGGCTCGATCAATTCGATCTGGCTGTTGGGCGTGTCGACGAAGCAGACTCGGACGCCCTGCGCCGGAAGGTCGAACGGTTCCCCGTGCGGCTCCGCGCCGAACATGGTGCGGTAAAGATTGAGACTCTTGTCGATCGAGGATGTCGCGACACCGACATGATTGAGGCGGCCCAGTTTCATTTGGTCACTCCATGATCCGGCCCTTCAGTCGGCTGATCTCCCCTATTTGCCGTAAGAAGGGAAGGTGGACCGGCATCAAGCGCGGTTACGGGTCAGTGCTCGACCGTCACTTCAGTCGTGACGCTATTGGCAATGAAACAGGCTTCGTGCGCCCGGTGGTGGAGATCGGCGATGGTCGGTTCGTCTGGTGGACCAGCGCCCCACCTTACACGCGGGTGCAGGGTGGCCCGCGTCATCGCCATTTTGCCGTCAGAGCGCTTCTCGAGCACGCCTTCGGCCTGGTCGACATATTCCTCGACTATGAACCCTGCGCGCCGCGCGAAGTCGATGAAGAACAGCATGTGGCATGACGAGAGCGATGCGATAAATGCTTCCTCGGGATCGATGCCGGTCGAGTCCGACCAGGGCGCAGGCACAATATGCGGGCTCGCGCTGGCCCGGACCACTGCGCCGCCGTCGAACGCCCATTCGTGCGCGCGGCTATATTGTCCCTTGGCGAAGTCGCCCCCGTCAGAGCCGCTCCAGCGGATGGTTGCGGTGTAGGTGCTCATTTCCCGGACAGGCGCGGGCGGCGTGGGGCTGGAGAAGCACGCGAGACTCCTTCCACGACGCCTTCGATCCGAGCCACCAGCGCCGCGAGCTCCGCCTCTTCCTCGTCTGATAGACGATCTAAAGTGGAATATTGTCGTGCTTCTTCCACGGATTCTCCAGCTGCTTGTTGCGGAGCTTGCGTAGCCCCATCGCAACGCGACGCCGCGTCGAATGGGGCATGATCACCTCGTCGATGAAGCCCTTGCTCGC
>CBJLMA010000163.1:0-3242 GCA_966424035.1 uncultured Sphingomonas sp.
CAGCCGCTTGGCGCGCCGCACCCTGAGGCCCGCCGAACGCTGCCAGCCGGCCATCTCCTCGATCGTCCACGTGCGAACGCCGGGCCGGCTCTGCATTGCAAAATAGAGGCCGAGTAGCGCCGGAACCTGACCCATTTGCCCCGGCCGCCCGGCGCGCGCGGGCTCCTGAATGACGAACGCTCCTCCCGGCTTCAATGCGCGCGCCGCGCGCGCCGCAAGCTCCTGGTTCTGACCGGCATCGAGATGGTGCGCCAGGTTCGACATCAGCACCAGGTCGTACTGTTCAGCCCCAAGATCGGCGGTTGTGACGTCGCCGGGGCGATGGACGACACGGCCGCCCAGGCCTTCGGCTGCGAGCAAAGGCGAAGCCGCTTCGATTGCCTCCGGTAGATCCAGTATTTCGGCCGTGAGCTGGGGATGGCGGCGGCAGATTTCGGCAGCGAAATGCCCGTGCGAGCCGCCCAGGTCGAGCATCCGGCGGGCGCCCCTCGAAATGCGAATATTGCTCGCGACCTCGCGCCCGGCGATCCCCGCCAATGCGCGCATGCCGCGGTGGTAAAGTTCCCGTTCGTCGGGTGGCATGGAGTCGTGGAAGTCGAGCGGGCGGCCGCTCCGCACGAACTCCTCCAATGCTTCCAGCCACCTCCATTCCGCGACCTGCAGCAGGAGCTTATCGCGCACCGAAGAGCGGCTGGAGCTGAGCAGCCATGAGCGCGAGCGCCGCGTGAGCGAAAAGCGCCCATCCCGCAGACGAAGGTAGCCGCATGCCGCAAGAGCATCGAGCAGCAAAGCGGTAGGAGCTGGAGCTGCGCCAATCGCCGTTGCGGTCTCTTGGGCGGTCAGCGGTCCGGCCGAAAGCGCGTCGAACAGGTTGAGGCTGTTCCCGGCCATGACCGTGCGTGCGAGCAACATCGCCGCATGCGTGTCGACAAGGGCACGAGGCGCAAGCTCCAACTTAAGCGCGATCCATTCGAGCGCCGATTGGGGGATTGCAGCGATCTTCATTGGAAAGGAGGCAACGTGCGAGATGGGTGAACGTTTTCGCCGTGAAGCGGGACAGAATCTCGAGGAGGCGCGGTGGTGCCGCTCAGATTTCTCACGCCCTTCATCTTCCTTGCGCTCCTACCCGCGGGTGGGTGGCTTGGCGGAGCGTGGACGTTCATGGCTGCGGCGGCAACCCTGCTATGCCTCGCGGGGCTGGACGCGGTGCTGGGTGACGACAAGGGCGATGCGGCGAATAGTTCGGTCGCGCGCTGGCTGCCGAGACTCTACATCGTCCTGCAGCTCGCTGCGACAGCTTGGGCGACAATTCAGGTGGCGCGGCCCTCAACCACGTTCGTCGAAGCGGCTGGGCTAGCCGTTTCGGCAGGATTCACGACCGGCGTGTTCGGCTTTGTCGCCGCTCATGAAATGATCCATAGCCGCGAGCCGCGCGAGCGGGCGCTCGGGCTCATGCTCCTGGCAAGCGTGCTTTACATGCATTTCCGGATCGCCCACGTCTACGGACACCACCGCCGCGCAGCCACTTTCGAGGATCCGGCAAGCGCTCGTCTCAGCGAGGGACTCTATGCCTTCCTGGCGCGTTCTGTCGTCGGCCAGTTCCGCGAAGCCTGGAGCTTTGAAGTTCGGCGATCCCGGCGCGCCGGAAATCCACCGTTCGGATTTTGCAACCGTGTCGTCGCCTACCTTGTGATCGAACTCTCGTTCCTGCTGGCGGTCGCGCTCGTCAGCCTTCGCGCGCTCGTTTTTCTGATCCTTGTGGCAATCATTGCCGTAGCCCTTTTGGAGACCTTCAATTACGTGGCCCATTATGGCCTGATGAGAAGGATGACGGCGAACGGCCGACCCGAACGGCTTGCTCCCAGGCATTCATGGAACAGCATTAGGCGAATGAACAATGCCGCCTTGTTCAACATGGGTCGACACAGCGACCATCATCGGCGGACGACGCGGCCATATGAAAGACTGGAAGCGCTCGCCGGCGCGGCCGAGCTGCCATCGGGCTACGCCGCAGCGCTTTTGACTGCGCTCTTTCCGCCGCTGTGGCGTCGGGTGATGGATCCGCGAGTCCAGGTCGCGAGGAGGCTTGAGAGGAAGGCGAATGGCGCCGGCCACTCGGAGCCGACAATCGCCCTTGCTCGACGATCGCGATGATCTCGACAGCTTCGGGGGAGCAACGCACGAGCGACCACCCGACCTGATTGACCCGAGGCTAGCATCTAATGACGTTGCCGATGCTGTCGAGCGGGGATCTCCAAGGAGAGTCTTCGCGGATCGATGACCAGATGTTTGATCATCCTGCGATTCCACGTGTAGGTGACGTGTACCAAACCATCGGAAGTCTGGATGACCGCGGGATAGGAAAACCCCTCGTTGCCGAAGGCTGCAAGCTGCTGTTCCTGCGTCGGTGGCGATGTCTGGATGGACGCCGAGTTCCGACTGTGCGGCTCGTCTTCAAGCGTCAGCACATGCTTCCATTTGATCCCGTCGACGGACATCGCGACATCGAGCGGAAATCGATTTCCGTGTCCGGACCAGTTCGGAAGATGCGCCGAGTGGTTATAAACGACGAGAAGCCGTCCGTCGGCGAGCGTGATCGCATCGATACCCGAATTCGGGTTCGGGAGTTCGGTCGCCGCTAGGGGTGTCCACGTTCGCCCTTCGTCCGCGGACCAGGTCATTGCAATGACCCCCTCTTTCGTTCGGCAGAGCGCCTCGATGAGGCCGTTGGGCAAAAGCAGAATTGTCGGCTGAATCGCTTGGAACCCAGCGCCTTCGTCCACCGGGCCAATCACTTTCCAATGGTCTCCGCGATCCTGCGACAGTTCAAAATGAACGCGCCAGGAACCACCGGCTTCCGTGCTGGAGCCTGAGAGCAACGCTCCATCAGGAAGCACGACGGGCTTATCCTTGATCGGCCCGAGCAGACCGTCCGGAAGTCGCTTCGGAATGCTCCATGTCTGGCCACCGTCAGTGGAGCTGATCACCATCCCCCACCAGCGGTCTGCCGAGGGCCCCACTTTGTAGAATAGGACCAGGGGACCGTGTGGCTGCTGAAACAAGACTGGGTTCCAGGCCGGGTAGCGTTTGCCATCGGCTTGGGCGCCGTTCGCAACTTCGGCTGCAGAATTCCAATGCCCCCGCGTCTTTCGAGCAAACCAGATGCCGACATCGGGGCGCCCCTCTGCGCTTCCACCGAACCATGCCGCCACCAAAGCGCCAGAGCTGGTCTGCGCAATCGT
>CBJLMA010000164.1:0-3233 GCA_966424035.1 uncultured Sphingomonas sp.
TGTCTAAGGTCGAATTGATGACAGATGAAGAGCTTCTGGCCTTGGCGCGCTCGGCGGCGACCAAGGCCTATGCACCCTATTCGAACTTCCATGTCGGGTGCGCGATTCAATCGGTCGATGGGGCGGTAGTGACCGGCGCCAACATGGAAAATGCCTGCTACCGGCTTGGGTTGTGCGCGGAGCAGAGCGCGCTCACGGCGGCCCAGCATCAATTCGGACTGGGCCGTGTCGAACGGATAGCGGTGGTCGGTGGCAGCAGCGATCTCGTCTGCACGCCTTGTGGTGGCTGCCGCCAGGCGATCCTCGAAGCAGCGCAGCTCGGCGGCCGCGATATCGAGATCCTATGCGGCAGCGGCGACGGTTCGGCGGTCGAGCGCCACAGGATCGGCGAGCTGATCCCGTTCGGCTTCGGTCCGGCTAATTTGATTGGAACATCCAGCGAAGATCGTTGAACGGCCAATCTTGGGGAGGGAGAACGCCGTTGCTGTTGCCACTAACCTCGTACTGATTCGCGTCATCGGTGATGCGCTTTATCTCAGGATTTTGGAGCGGCGCGGCAGCCAGCGCCGGCAGAAGCATCACACCAGTTTAATCTCTCGCAGCCGCTCCTGGAGGTAGTCGTTGGCTCTAATCGGCGGCCACTTCGCCTGCTCGCCCGCTGGCAGCGTCTCGGGCAGCGCCTCGATCAGGAAATCAGAGCGGAAGTGGAGGAAGAAAGGCATCGAGTAGCGCGCCTTGCTCGCTCGTTCAGGTGTCGGATTGACGACACGGTGCGTTGTCGAGCGCAGCTTGCCGTTGGTCAGCCGCTGCAGCATGTCGCCGATGTTGATCACCAGCTCGCCGGCTCTTGGTGATACCGGAATCCAGCGGCCGTCTCTGGTGAGCAGCTCAAGGCCCGCTTCCTCGGCGCCAAGCAGAAGCGTGATCGCATTGATGTCCTCATGCGCACCGGCCCGGATATGCTCGCCTGTGGGTTCCGTCTGCGGCGGATAATGGAGCGCGCGAAGCACCGAATTGCCGTCGCGAACCGCATCCTCGAAATAATCTTCGTCGATCTTCAAATAGCGCGCGATGGCCCTGAGCACCTTGAGCCCTGCCGTGTCGAACGTTGCGAAAAGCCGTTGGAACGTATCCCTGAAGCTCGGCACCTCAGACGGCCATAGATTGTCGGGCATATGATCGCGGAACCTGTGGCCCGGTGGAAGATCGCGGCCGACGTGCCAGAATTCTTTAAGATCGTGCGCCTTCAGGCCTTTGGCCGTCTCGATCCCAAACGGCGTGTAGCCGCGCGCTCCGCCGCCGCCGGGGATGAGATATTTGCGCTTCACCTCTTCAGGCAGCGCGAAGAAGGCTTTCGCTTTCTCTTCCGCGCGATGGATCAGCTCGGCAGGAATGCCGTGGTCGGCGACGATTGCAAAGCCATATTCCTCGAAGCTCCTGCCGAGCTTCTGTGCAAAATCTTCGGGGTCGCGATCAGCATCCTTCAGCGAAACGGACGCGATATTGTCGGCGCTAAGCGTTGCCATGGGCCAGTCTTAGCAAAGGAATAAGGGTCAGGGCAGCATCAGCGACGCAAGCGCTGCGCTCATCAAGTTGGCGAGGCTGCCGGCGAGCAAGGCGCGGACTCCGAGTTTGGCAATGATCGGACGCTGGTTGGGCGCGAGGCCGCCGGTCACCGCCATCTGGATCGCGATCGAGCTGAAGTTGGCGAAGCCGCAAAGCGCGAACGTGACTATCTCGCGGCTGCGAAGACTCAGCGTCGCAGCGTCCATCTTGCCCAGGTCGATGAAGGCGACGAATTCATTGAGCACGAGCTTGGTGCCGAACAGCCCGCCAGCAGTCCCGGCCTCGTGCCATGGGACGCCGATCAGGAACATGACAGGCGCGAAGACATAGCCGATCAGCCGCTGGAAGCTGAGACCCGGAATTCCGAGGATGTTGCCGAGGCCGCCTAAGAGGCCGTTTGCGAGCGCGACCAGGGCGACGAACGCAAGCACCATCGCTCCGACCGCGACAGCGAGCTTCACACCGGTTTGCGCACCCTGTGCAGCAGCCATGATGATGTTCGCAGGCTTGACGCCCTCTTCGAACGTCTCCGCCACATCGACCTTGGCGTCCTCGGCGGCATCCGTGTCTTTGGGATCATCGGGCATGATCATCTTGGCCATCAGAATCCCGCCTGGCGCGGACATGAAGGCGGCCGCGAGGAGATAGGGAAGATATTGCGCGCCGAGCAGGCTCGCATAAGCTGCGAGAATCGTCCCCGCGACGCCTGCCATTCCGACGCACATCACGGTGAAAAGACGCGAGGGCGGGAGTGCCGCGAGATACGGTCGGACGACGAGCGGAGATTCGGATTGGCCGACGAAAATATTGGCAGCCGCGGATAGCGATTCGACCCGGCTGATTCCGGTCACCCAGCCGATCGCTCCGCCAACCCAGCGCACGATGCGCTGCATGACTCCCAAATAATAGAGAATTGAAACAAGGCTCGCAAAGAAGATGATCACGGGCAAAGCGGCAATCGCGAAGCTGTGCGCCAGCGGATTGGCCTCGCTCGGGCCGAACAGGAATTCGGTTCCCTTGGTCGCATAGCTGAGTAGGTCGGCGACCCCAGCCGAAAGCGACAGGATCCCGGCCCGGCCCCAGCTCGTCCACAATACCAGCCAGGCAATGAAGGCCTGGAGCGCAAATGCCGCACCGACAACGCGCAACCGGATCGCTTTGCGGTTCGCCGACAACAGGAATGCAATGCCGAGAATGACTGCGATCCCGGCAATGCCGAGCAGCTTCTGATTCATCGAAAAAAGCCCCTCCCCCAAAAGGCTCGAACGCGCCCTCTTACCAGATCATGCCCTGCGTAGCGGCTGCTGCGGCTTCGTCCAGCAAATCCAGCGCCTCTTCGGGAGTTTGCGCAACCAGCAGTTGCGCCCGGCGCTGAAGCGAGAGAAAGCCGCACTCGGTCGCATGGTCGAGGAACGCGATCATGCCGTCCCAATATCCCTCCACGTTCAGCAGGCAGAACGGCTTGTTGTGATAGCCAAGTGCGTTCCAGCTCCATGCTTCGAACAGTTCGTCGAGCGTCCCGATGCCGCCGGGCAGCGCAAGGAAGGCGTCGGCAAGGTCGGTCATCTTGGCTTTGCGTTCATGCATGTTCGCGACGGTGTGGAGCTCGGTCAGGCGCGGATGCGCGACTTCAATGTCGACCAGCGCCTGCGGGATCACGCCGTACA
>CBJLMA010000165.1:0-3163 GCA_966424035.1 uncultured Sphingomonas sp.
TTGATACGCAGCCGTAGCGTTCGGCGAGCTGGGTCGTGGACATGGACATGTTCGCCTCGCCTGGCGACGAGATCTCATAGCCCTTCTGGCGCTGGAAGTCGGGCGAGAGGCGCTCGAGCGTCTCGCCGAAGAGATTGAACAGCATCTGCTGTCGCTCGGTGATCGACGGGATGCCTTCGAATCCGGCAAGGAAATTGGCCGGGATCGCTTCGTCTCCATGGACGTCCATCGCGAAGTCCGGCGGAGCCTGGTCCATCGCGTTGCGGACGCAAAGCACTTCGGGACTCTTTTCGGCCGAGGGAGCGTGCCACTCGCGGTTGAGGTTTACGCCCACCGCATTGGTCCTGAGGTGTCCGCGATGCGATCCGTCGGGGTTCATATTGGGAACGACGCGGAAGGTGCACTCCCTGCGCAGCACCCGCGCAACCGGATCGTCATCGTCGGTCAGCTTTTCTAGCGCGCCCTCCATCCACCATTCGGCCATGCTCTCGCCGGGATGCTGTCGGGCGTAGAGCCAGACATTGAGCGGCCCCTGGCCGATCGTCAGGCAATCGATGTCCCGCCCGTCGAGGCTCTTGCCGAGCGAGGCATAGCCGACGTCCGGCAGCGCCGCGGTCTGGATCACGAGATCGTGGTGCCGCTCCATCGAATAAGGCGCAAAGTAAGCGATCCAGACGAGGTCCTGCGGCGGCGTGAGCTTGATCGTCAGAATGCCGTTCGAATAGCTGGTTTGGGAGATGCGTACCCACTCCTCGCGATCGAGGCTCATGACCGCTTTGTAATCGGGCCAGCCATGGGGGTAGGCTGAGCCGGCGCAGTTGGTAATCCGCAGCGTGAGCTCGCGGCCGGCGCCGCCAGCGACACGAAAATAGAACCACTGGTAGAAGTCGCTCATATGGTCCTGGACGATCTCCAGGTCGGCGGTGTCGCAGTCCTGCTTGACCACGCGGATATTGCCCGCGTCGAACGAGCTCGAAATCGTGAATGCCATGCGCTTACCCGGTTAGGATAGAATTCCGGCGGCTGATAGTGCGACGGTGCGAATGAGGCAAACACCGGCCACGGCCGGCGCGGGCTTCCACTTAACTGAAACCGGGTCTAGCGGGCACTCCATGAGCAAAGTCCCTGTCCTGGTGACCGGCGGCGCCGGCTATATTGGAAGCCACGCCGTTCTCGCCCTGAAGGATGCGGGCTGGGATGTCGCAGTGATCGACGATCTGTCCAATGGCACTCGCTTCCTTGTCCCGGATGACGTGCCTTTCTATCGGGGCTCGATCGCTGAGCGGGTGCTAGTGGACAGCATAATCGACGAGCGGAAGATCGGCGCGATCATGCATTTTGCAGGATCGATCGTCGTACCAGAATCGGTCGAACAGCCGCTCAAATATTATGCGAACAATACGCTTGCCACGCACAGCCTGATCAGCGCCGCGGTCGATGCGGGTGTGAAGCATATCCTCTTTTCTTCGACCGCAGCAGTCTACGGCGCCCCCGAGCGGGTGCCGATCCTCGAGGAGGATCCGAAGCAGCCGATCAATCCCTACGGCGCGTCCAAGCTCATGACCGAACGGATGCTCGAGGATTGTTCGGCGGCTTACGGGTTCAACTATGGCGCGCTTCGCTACTTCAACGTTGCGGGCGCCGACCCAGAGGGCCGGACCGGCCAGATCGGCAAGGGCTCGACCCATCTGATCAAGATTGCGGTCGAAGCGGCGGTCGGCAAGCGCGACCATGTCGCGGTCTTCGGAACGGATTATCCGACAGCCGACGGCACCTGCATCCGGGACTATATTCACGTCAGCGACCTCGCCGCAGCGCATGTGGCGGCGCTCGAACGGCTGATCGCCAGACCGAAGGACAATCTCGTGTTGAACTGCGGTTACGGCAAAGGCCTTTCGGTGCTTGAAGTACTCGACGCCGCCGACAAGCTGACCAACTATCCGATCAAGCGGGTGATGAGCGCTCGCCGCGCCGGCGATCCGCCGGAGCTGGTCGCGGGCAACCAGCGGCTGCTGGAGACCCTCGACTGGCGCCCGGCCTATGCCGATATCGACCGAATTGTCGCCGACGCGCTCGCCTGGGAGCGCAAGCTGGCGGAGCATGGCTAGGTTCGCAGCAACACTGCGCTGGGCTCGCCGAGATGATCGGCAAGGGCGTCGACGCAGCTCGCATAGTCGGCGCGTCGCCGCGCCATTTCCTTGAAGTCAGGGCGCCGGTGCACTGTATAGCCGACCCGGCGGAGCCGCCGGCCAATCAGCCGAAACAGCTTTTCGTCGGGCGAGACCGACTTTGGCGCGAGGCCAATCACCAACGCAAGCTCGCGCGCCATGCGGATCCCCTCCTCGCCGAGCAAGACGGCAGGGCCGTAGAGCCGCTGGTCGTCGAGGCATAGTTCGAGAATCAGCGCGAGGTCGAGCAAGGCCCCGAGCGCGGCCGGCCAACCGGCGCGCGTGCTCAGCGATTGAAACGAGATCAGCGACGGATGCGCAGCATGGCTCTGCCGGACGGTCGCGCACCAGTTGCGCCCTTCCTGAAGTACGAGTGCCAGCTCGCTCTGATCGCGAAGCTTGGCGAACCGCTCGAGCAGGCTCAGTGCGCATGGCGGGTCCCCGGCCGAGGTTGTGAACTTGATCAAGCCGGTGTCCCGGCGAGCGATGCTGTTCTGGACCTCGAAGAGATAGGTCACCGCCATGGTCATCACTGCAAGGCCGCAGAAGCCTGCGGTGAGGACGATCCAGCGACCGGCTCCGATCGGGTTCACCTGGCTGAGGCCGACGGTCACCAGTGAGCTGCCGGCGACGTAGACGGCTTCGCCGAATCCGTGCAGCGGCGGCTGGAACTCGCCGCTGGCGGCATAGGCCATCAGCCCGAAGCCGATTCCCAGCAGGCTCATCCAGATCACGAACGACAGCACGAGGGCGAGCGGTGCGAAAGTTCGCGATAGCCCCCGGCGACGGCCGCGCGCATATTTCCACAGCGGGAGAAGCGCGGAGACGAGCCTGCGGGCGACTTTCAGCAATGCCTGGCTTCCGCCCGGCACAACGACAGTTTCGAATACGTCGCGCAAGGTCAGGCCTGCAAGGGTCAGGCCGATGAGGAACAGGAAAATGTCGAGTGCCATTGGCGCACCAACGGCGAAGTGGCCGGCTCGTGCCCTTCGCCT
>CBJLMA010000166.1:0-3028 GCA_966424035.1 uncultured Sphingomonas sp.
AAAATCGAGTTCCTTCACCGGAGTGTCCGTTCGAGTCGGACCAGGGGCACCACTTTACTGTGCGAAGGGAGCATCGCTGCGCGACCCGCGTTGTCCGTTCAACATGTTGAACGTGCGGGTGCAGCCATGAAGACAGCGGACTTCTTCGTTGAACGACTGAAGACCTGGGGCGTGAAAAGGATCTTCGGCTATTCCGGGGACGGGATCAACGGGGTCATCGGTGCGCTGCAGCGCGACGGCACGATTGATTTCATCCAGCCCCGGCATGAGGAGATGGCCGCGTTCATGGCTGTCGCGCATGCGAAGTTCACTGGCGAGCTTGGCGTCTGCCTCGCCACTGGCGGGCCTGGCGCAACGCACCTCATTACCGGCCTGTACGATGCTAAGCTCGATCATATGCCAGTGCTCGCAATCTGCGGGCAGGCGGAATCAACCGTCCGCGGCGGCAGTTATCAGCAGGAGCTGAACCTCGACCGGATATTCGAGGATGTCGCCGAATATGTGCAGGAGGTCACCCATCCCGCGCAGCTGCCGCACGTCATTGATCGAGCAGTCCGTCTGGCAATTTCGCGCCGGGGCCCTTCGGTGGTGGTGATCCCCAAAGACGTGCAGGAACATGCCTTCGAGGCGCCCAAGCGGCTGCATGGCTTCACACGCTCGGGGCCAGGCTACTCGCGGCCGATGGTTATTCCGTCCGACGCGGACCTGCAAAAGGCCGCGAATATCCTCAACGCGGGCGAGAAGGTCGCGATCCTGATCGGCGCAGGGGCGCTGGGCGCCGCCGACGAGGTGATCGAGTTGGCCGAGACTCTTGGAGCTGGGGTCGCCAAGGCGCTGCTCGGCAAGTCGATCCTGCCGGACGACCTGCCGTTTGTCACCGGCTGCATCGGTCTTTTGGGAACCAAACCGAGCTCGGACCTGATGAACGGATGCGACACGCTCCTGATCGTCGGCAGCGGTTTTCCATGGTCAGAGTTCCTGCCGAAGAGCGGACAGGCTCGCGCGGTCCAAATCGACGTCGACCCGGCGATGCTGTCGCTTCGCTATCCGTGCGAAGTGAATCTCCACGGCACCGCACGTGAGACGCTCAAACGCCTGCTTCCACTGCTCGAACGGAAGACCGATCGAAGCTGGCGAAGCCGCATCGAAGATTGGCTCAACGACTGGTGGGAGACGCTCGATTCGCGCGCGAAGACCAAGGCGCACCCCGTAAACCCGCAGCGCGTCGTCTGGGAAATGTCCCCTCGCCTGCCCAACAATGCGATCGTCACCAGCGACAGCGGATCGTGCGCAAATTGGTACGCGCGCGACTATCGCGTCAAGCGGGGGCAAATGGCGTCGCTGTCGGGCGGTCTTGCCTCGATGGGAGCGGCCGTGCCGTACGCCATCGGCGCGAAGTTCGCGCATCCTGACCGACCGGTCGTGGCGTTGGTCGGAGATGGCGCGATGCAGATGAACAACATGGCCGAGCTTATCACCGCTGCCAAATATATGGATCGCTGGCCGGACAAGCGCCTCATCACCTGCGTGTTCAACAATCAGGATTTGAACGAGGTCACCTGGGAGCAGCGGGTGATGAACGGCAGCCCGCGTTACGATGCGAGCCAGGCCATTCCGGATGTCCGCTATTCGAGCTTCGCCGAGTTGATCGGACTAAAGGGCATATATGTCGACGACCCGAAGGACCTCGGGAATGCCTGGGAAGAGGCGTTCTCAGTCGATCGGCCTGTGGTGCTCGAAGTGAAGACCGACAAGGAAATCGCGCCCCTGCCGCCGCACATCAGCCTCAAGGAGGCTAAGCAGTTCATGTTCTCGATGACAAAGGACGAGGACGCCGCGCATGTGATCGCGGACACTGCGCGGCAGATCGCCAACAAGGTCCTTCACCGGGAGGACGCGGACTAGCGTCTAGGCGAAAACTTGTTCGAGCTGGTTCGGCCCATAAGGATCGGGGCCGTAGCGGTTTGGGCCATCGGAACCGCGCGTGACCATGAAAACGAGCATGATCACTGCGCCAAGGAGCACCGTGATGATGAGGATGAGTGCGGGCGCCGGACTGAGTCCCTTGATCGCGCTTTCGAGCGAAATTTTGCCGAAACCCGCTATGACGAACACGTAGCTCCACAGGTCGAGGAGAATCCACCAGCCGGTGCGGTTGATGTCGTGCAGCCGGCGGACAGCTACGGCGATGCCGGGGACGAGGAGCCCAAGCGTGAAGATGAGCGATAGGGGGCCGTAAACGCCAATCACTGATCCCCCGACCAGCCGATCAAGATAATCCAGTCCCAGTCCGATTATTGCAGTCGCGAGCGTGTACCACCAATATTCGGCACGCGGGGCTCGTCCATTGAAGTCCGCATAGTGTCGGAGCGGGTGAAGGGCCCAATCGATCGGCGTCATTTCCTTTTCCTCTCTAGCGGACTGGCCGAAGGCCGAATAGCGGGCCCCCGTCTGGGCGGTTGCGACTAGGGTGCCGTCCCGATTGGGGACCCGCTTAATAGGAGGATGCTAACCAACGGTAAGGCGAGCGCGAATCTCCCCGAGCCCATCAGTCCTTGTCTCGCGGCGCCCAACACTGCTCTTGCGTCCCCCGACCCGGCGCGAAGAAGCTGCCCGGCTGCGGAGCATCGTGGGAAGCGTCTTGCGCGAACAGCACACCGTGCCCAAATCGCGCCGCATGGAACGGCGGGAAAAATGGCGCAGGTTCCTCGACAATCCCGTGGTCGAGTGGGGACTCTTCCTATTTGGAGTGATCCTGCTCCTGTTGGCTCTCGTCGTGGGACCGATTCCCGGGCCCGGCGGGATCTTTTTTGCCGGCGCCGGGCTGGCGCTCATTTTGAAAACCAGCTTGTGGGCCAAACGCCATTATGCGCGCTTCGCAAGATGGCGACCGCGAATTCTCGGCCGTCATTTCTCGCCGGGCCGCTGGACTGACCTCGCCTTGCGACGCCGAAGCGCGCTGAGGCGCGAGCGTTTGCGCAAGCAACGCGAGGAGCTAGCCAGGGCTCGGCATATGACCGGCAGCAAT
>CBJLMA010000167.1:0-3025 GCA_966424035.1 uncultured Sphingomonas sp.
GCACATGGTCGAGCAGGGCCTTGCCGCTCACTTCGATCAGCGGCTTGGGTCGAGTCGCAGTCAGGGGCCGCATTCGCTTGCCCAGACCCGCAGCCATGATCATCGCAGTGGCAGGCACCTCGGCCGGAACTTCGGCGCGGAGCCGCAACGCCTTCTTTGCCTGGCTCACGCGGCCTGCTTCCAGGGTTCACGCCGAAACTCTGGCGCGATGTTCAAATCGAACCAGTTGCGAACGGGCTCGAGGTGTGGCTGCGCAAGGTCACGTTCGAGCAGGCCCCACATGCGCGGCTGAAAACGACGATAACCGGGTTTGTGGTCGCGCTTCCACAGCCGCGTGAAGACTCCCAAAATGCGCGTGTTGCGCTGCGCCGCAAGGCTCCAATAGGCACGCTCGAAATCGTCTCGATGGCCAGTCGCTGCGGCATAGCGATCGATCATCGCACGCTCGATCGCGGGCGACACGTCACGGCGCGCATCCTCAAGCACTGAGGCAAGGTCGTAGGCCGGATGCCCCGCCAGAGCGTCCTGAAAGTCGAGCAGCCCGAAATGGGCGATTCCGTCGCGACCCTCGATCAGCATGATGTTCTCGGCATGGTAATCGCGCAGCACCGTTACGGGACCGAGACCATCATTCGCCACCGGCTCAAGGACCTGACGCCATGCCTTTTGGTAAGCATCGACATCGACCTTCGCTCCGACCGCAGGACAATACCAGTCGGTGAAGAGCGTTAGCTCATCGAGCCATTGATCGAGGCCATGCGACTTGAGCCCTGCCATCGGCGGATGCGAGTGCAGATGGACAAGAACATCGGTCGCGAGCTCGTATAGATCGCGCTCCCGCTTCGGATCCTCGTCCAACGTCTCGCGGAGCCGAACGCTGCCAAAGTCTCCCAGCAAGAGCAGCCCGGTTTCGAGGTCCTTGGCAAGAATTTCCGGCGCACTGAGGCCCCTGCCGATCAGCCATTCGGCAACGGCAATGAACGGTTGCGGATCCTCGTGAGGTGGTGGGGCGTCCATCAGCACTGCGCTGCGATTGCCGTGCACGACACGAAAGTAGCGGCGGAACGAAGCGTCGCCGGCAAGCGGCAGAATCTCCGCCCCGCCCCAGCCGCAAGAGGCAAGGAAATCAGGCGCATGCGCCGGCGGTTGAATCGAGGGCGGAGTCAAGGGGGAGGCCATCGCCCCTCCCATGACGGGGGCACCTTGGCTGTCAAGATTCTCTCGCCATCCTGGGCGAAATCGAGCGACAGTTCGAGCGTGCTCGGCCAGGTCCCACTGGCTGCGCGCTCCGGCCATTCGATGAGCAGTACGGCATCGGCCGCAGCATCAAGCCCAAGCTCTTCAACCTCCGAGGCATGCTCAATCCGGTACAGATCGACATGCCAAACCGGCGGATTCAGATCTTCATAAGGCTGAACGATGGCGAAGCTCGGGCTGGGAACCTCTCCCTCATGGCCGAGCGCCTCGAGATAGCCCCGGGCGAGCGCCGTCTTGCCTACGCCGAGCGGCCCTGAAAGGGTGATCACCTCGCCGGGGCGCGCCAAGCGCGCAAGCGCAGCGCCGACTGCGGCCGTTTCCTCCTCACTCTTCAGGATCATCGGGTCCCGCGTGGAATCGTCAGGATTACGACCGTGCCTTCGCTCTTCTTCGATTCGAGCTCCACGGTTCCGCCATGCGCCTCGATGAACTGCTGCGTCAGTGGCAGGCCAAGGCCCAGCGCCGCTTCACCGCGCACGCCCGCTTCGGCAACCCGGTCGAACCGGTTAAATACACGAGGCAGGTCCTCCTCCCCGATCCCCGAACCGTTGTCGCGGATGCGAATGACCGCCTGCCGCTTGTCGCCATCGGCAGTGAGGGAAATCCTGCCCTTGCGATCGGTGTAGGCGATCGCGTTTTGCAGCACATGCTCGATCGATTCGCGAAGCCGCCGGGCATCGCCAAAGACATGGCCGGCCGACGGAGAAATCTCAACCTCCAGCTTCTGCGCTTTTTCGGCTGCCCTTGGCTTTGCAGTCTCCACCGCCGCGCGGCAGAGGCCGGCGATATCCACCCGTTCTTTTTCCAGCGCGACACCGCGCGTGTCGCCCGTCGTCAGGTCGAGCACGTCGTTGATCAGTTTCGACAGTCGCTCAACCGATTCCAGGATTGCGCTGACATAATCGCGAGCCTTCGGCGTCAGTTCACCCGCATAGCCGCCACCCAGAAGCTCTGCGAAGCCGCCAATCGAGGTCAGCGGAGTTCTCAGCTCGTAGCTCATGTTGGCAACGAAATCGGTCTTCACCCGGTCGGCCTCCTCAAGCGCGGTCGCGCGCTCGCGTAGCGCTGCCTCGATACGAGTGGAGTCGGTCACATCGACCATTGTGAAGAGCGCATTGCCGTCCGGCAGCGGCACTGCGGCAAACTGGAAGTGCCGCCCATCGGTCATCGAGATCCGCCCGTTGGCCGATTGGCGTTCGTTCGTGGTCTGGCGGACCATTTCGCGAATTTGCGCAGCGGCCGTCGGATTGACCAGCTTGCGGGCCATCGCCGGCACAAGCTCGTCGACCCGTGGGTGAGCGGCGAGCCATTCCTCGTCGAGCTCCCAATCCTCGAGGAAACGGCGGTTCCACAGGTAGAGACGACCGTCGCTCGCAAAGACGCTGATCGCTTCATAGAGATTGTCGAATGTCGCTGCACGAACACGAAGCAGGGTATCCCGTGCCGAGGCCAGGCGAAGCTGCTCGGTTCGATCCTCGAGGAACAAGCGAAGGCCGCCATCTGGGAGCGGCTGGGCGACGACACGGATGTGATCGCCGTTGGGCAGCATCCACTCTTCCTCAATGACCTCGTCGGCGCTCGTGAACCAGGCCCGCCGCTCCTCCTTCCAGGCCGGGAAGTCGCGCGTCTCCGGCAAGCGCTGTTCGTCGCGCATCCGCTCGATTACCCGATCGAATTCGGGGTTCTCCGAAAGCCAGTCGGGGTCGAGCTGACTCATCACCGCGAACGGCCGGTTGAAGAAGCTCAGCAGCCGGTCGGCGTCGAATTG
>CBJLMA010000168.1:0-3024 GCA_966424035.1 uncultured Sphingomonas sp.
CGCCGAAGCTCGGGCACGTGCATGTAGCGGTTTTCGAAGATGGTCTCCTCGAGGAAGCTGTCGCCGCCGGCGAGCGCGAGCATCGCCATGAACTGGGCCTGCATGTCGGTTGCAAAGCCAGGGAACGGGGCGGTCGACAGAGCGAGCGGCTTCAATCCACCATTGGCGCTGACCTTGATCCCGCGGTTGTGGAACTCGACCACCAAGCCGGCGTGGGCGAGTGCATTGAGAGTCGCCTGCATGTCATCGGCCCTGGCACCGATCAGGTCGATCGACCCGCCGGTGATTCCTGCAGCGCAGGCGTAGCTGCCAGCCTCGATGCGGTCGGGCATGACTTCATAGGTCGTACCGTTCAGGCCCTCGACCCCATCGATGATCAAATGCGAAGAGCCGATACCCTTGATCTTGGCACCCATGGCCACGAGCAGGTTGCACAGATCGACGATCTCCGGCTCGCGCGCAGCGTTGAACAGCTGCGTCTTGCCCCTTGCAAGCACCGCCGCCATGACCGCATTTTCGGTAGCTCCGACCGAGACCACCGGAAAGCTGAAGTCACCGCCCGGGAGCCTGCCCTTGGGCGCGATGGCCTTCACATAGCCGGCGGCAAGTTCGATCTCCGCACCCATGCATTCAAGCGCCTTCAGATGAAGGTCGATCGGCCGGTCGCCTATCGCGCAGCCTCCAGGCAGCGAAACGGTCGCTTCACCCATCCGCGCAAGCATCGGTCCCAGGACGAGCACCGAGGCACGCATCTTGCGAACCATGTCATAGGGCGCAACGCTCGAGACGATGTCGTCCGCCTGAAGCGTCATTTTCCGCCCGAACTCGCCCTTCTTGACCCCGGCGATGCTGGTCGAGACGCCGAGCATGTTGAGCAGGTGGCTGAAGGTGTCGACATCGGCGAGCCGCGGCAGGTTGGTGAGCGTCAGTTTCTCTGCAGTGAGAAGTGCGCAGGGCATCAACGCCAGCGCCGCATTCTTTGCCCCGCTGATCGGTATTTCGCCTTTGAGGCGCTTGCCGCCCTTGATCCAGATGCTGTCCACGCTTGGGCTTTAGCCGGTGGGGACGGTTGCGCAAGAATCCAGAAGGTCAGGCCTTGAACCCGACGCGACCAGGCTCGTCGGCAACGGGGCCTCTGCTCCAGCTATTCGCCTAGGCTTTCTCGAGCGTGCACTGGAGCGGGTGCTGGTTCTCCCGTGCGAAATCGATCACCTGAGTGACCTTCGTCTCGGCCACCTCGTAGGTGAATATGCCGCACACGGCGACTCCCTGCTGGTGGACCTGGAGCATCACGCGAGTCGCGTCCTCGATGCCCATCGAGAAGAAGCGCTGCAGGACCAGAACGACGAACTCCATCGGCGTGTAGTCGTCATTGAGCATCAGCACCTTGTAGTTCGACGGCTTCTTGGTCTTCGGCCGCGTGCGCGTCGCAACGCCGGTCTCGATCTCGTCGAGGCCGTCATCGCCGGTGCCATTGGCCATCCTGATGGGTGTTGGAATCATCTCGCCCTAAAATATGGCAGTCCGCAAAAACGCGGCAAGCCAGCAATAGGCAGCAAATCGGTAAAAAAATGGCGGCCGCCCCGTTAAGGAGCGACCGCCGACAATCGTTGCCCTGACTTAGGAGGGGAGAGGGTCAGGCAACGAGGGTGTTGAAGCGCTCGGCATTGGCCGACGCGCGATTCGAAATCGGCTGGAACGTCTCGCCGGCGAGCTTCACGAACGATTCGGTGAGGCGCGAACTCTCGGCGACTGCACGGTCGAACGAAGCGCGAGCGAACTCGCTCTGCAGCTGCAGATATTCCGTCGGGCTCTTGGCCTCGGCCAGCGAGCGGATCGCGTCCGCGGCCTGCTCGAAACCCTCGCGGCCGGAGCTGACCGCTTCCTGGCTGATCGATCGCGCGCCTTCGGCGGCGACGCGGCCGGCCTCGACCACCGCCTCGACATTGGCGCGGGCAAGGTCGGCAAGCTCTTCGGCCACCTTCTGGCTGCGCTTGACGAGTTCCTGGCCGCGCTCATTCGCCTCGGCGAGGATCGACTGGAACGGCGCGAAGGCGGGGACGGCGTCGAAGCCGTTGAAAGCATTCTTGGTCACGGTCTTCTTCCTTTCCTTGGCCGCACGAACAGTCTTGCGTGCGGCATTGCGAACCTTGCGAGCGGGACGACGAATTGCGACCTCCGCGACTGCCTCGCGCTTCACGCGGCGGGCTGTCGCTGCGCGGGCGCGCTTTGCAGTCTTGACACTCTCCTTGGCGACCGTCTCGATCGTCTCGGCTAGCGCTACCGCAACCTTGGCCGGAGCTTCGGCTGCAGCTTCTGCTACCGCCGGGGCCTCAACCTTGGTTTCGTCTGCCATCACTAAGATCCTCCAAATTTGTTGCAGTGCACAATAAGCATTGCGATGCAGCATTTCAAGCCATTTTTTGTGCGCTGCACCATTCGATCGCTTGACGGGCACGGTTCGGCCGAAGCAAGAGCGGCCATGGACCTCGATGATCCAAGCTCGACCGACCAGCCGACCCGTCAGCGGCGTGGCCTGTTGATCGTCCTCTCCTCCCCCTCCGGTGCAGGCAAGTCGACTATCGCGCGCATGTTGCTGGACGCGGACAAAGAAGTGACGATGTCCGTATCGGCAACGACCCGCCCCAAACGCCCCGGCGAAGTGGACGATGTGGACTATCATTTCGTGGACGAGGCCGGCTTTGACCGAATGGTCGCGAAGAATGAGTTCGTCGAATGGGCTCCGGTCTTCGGCTATCGCTACGGAACTCCAAAGGCACCGGTGAAGGATGCGCTGCGCAGGGGCCGCGACATCCTTTTCGATATCGATTGGCAAGGGACCCAGCAGCTCGAGGCGGCGATGGGCGAGGATCTCGTCTCGATCTTCATCTTGCCCCCCTCGATGGAAGAGCTCGAGCGGCGCCTCAAGAGCCGCGGCACCGACAGCGACGGAGTGATTGCGGACCGCATGTCACGCGCAGCGGCCGAGATCAGCCACTGGCCCGAATATGAATATGTGCTGGT
>CBJLMA010000169.1:0-3020 GCA_966424035.1 uncultured Sphingomonas sp.
GCTTTCCATCCTTCCTGACGGACTTGCCGTTGGACTCCATCTCCAGCTGCTGGAGATAGAAAGGCAGCAACCGGAGCCGCTCATCATAAGCGAAAAGCGCACGCGTCTGGCAGCCAAGCTGCTCGGCATAAAGCCGATCGGCGAAGGCTGCGATCAGCGGCACGTTGGCCGCCGGCTCGGTGAAGCGGAAGTGGCGGTCCATCTCGGCGGCACCTTCGAGCAGGGCCTCGAACGCGTCCCAGCCGAGCGCGAGCGCAGCGCTCAGGCCGACCGAGCTCCACAATGAATAGCGACCTCCAACACCCTCACCGAACTGGAGGATGCGGGTTTCATCTATGCCTTGGGCGAGCGCTGCTTCGGGCTTTGCGGTCACTGCAATGACGCGGCCGTCGGGATCCTCGACACCGCCTTCGCGGAGCCAGGCGCGTGCGGCTTCGAGATTCGTCAGCGTTTCCAACGTGGTGAAGGTCTTCGAGGCGGCAACGACAAGGGTCGTTGCCGGGTCGAGCGGCTTCACCGCATCATCGAAGGCTGCACCGTCAATGTTCGAAAGGAAACGCACATTGAAGGCCGGCGCGCGCCTTCCCAGCGCATCGACCAGCAAGGCAGGCCCAAGTACCGAACCGCCGATGCCGATATGCAAGATGCCGGTAACATCACCAAAGGCGCCGGCTTCCACTGCATCGACCAGCGCGCGCATCCGTTGCCGCCTGGCAGTCGCGAGATCGACATCGTCGGGTGCGCCGCTGCCGCGCTCCGCGACATGCGTTGCCGGACGGCCTTCGCTCGGGTTGACGATTTCACCGGAAAACAGCGCCTCGCGCGCGGCCCGGAATTCCATTGCTTCAGCGCGGGTCAGGAACTCGCCGATCAGCGCTTGATCGAGATGGGTCTTCGACCAGTCGAAATAGATCGAGGCGACTTCAAAACTGAGGCGGCTCAGGCGGTCGGGTTCGGCGGCGAAAAGCTCGTCCAGCCGTTTGATTGATGGTTCGGTCATTGCCGCCGCACATAGTGCCGGACACGTGTTTTGCCAGCCCGGCTTGACCTATTCGGCCGGGGCGGAAACAAGCATGCGGATGGCCGTGCGATCTTACCGCCGCAGTCGCTCGACCGCGGGCTCCAAAAATGAAGCGAAAAAGGAGAGCGCCGGCTCGCTCCTTCGCTTCATCCTCAGCGTCGCAATATTCGCCTGGCTTTTCCGAAGCCTTGTCGCGGCGCCATTCAACATTCCGTCGGGCTCGATGCTGCCGACGCTCTATATCGGCGACTATCTGGCGGTCTCGAAATGGCCTTACGGCTATTCTCGCTACAGCTTTCCGTTCGGCTTTCCTGCGCTGCGGGGCCGTATTTTCGCGAGCCTGCCGAGGCGCGGCGACGTTGTCGTATTCCGCCATCCGGCGGAGGACTCCGACCTCATCAAACGGGTGATTGGCCTTCCCGGCGACACTGTCGCGGTCCGCGACGGGGTGGTCATCCTCAATGGCCGTCCGGTGGCGCGCCAGCCGCTTCCGCCGGCGCTGATTCCAGTCAGTCCCAACAGCCCGTGCCGGGCGGCTCCGCCATCAGAGCCGAGAATCGCAATTCTCGGCGAGCGCCCATCGTGCCTCTATCGGGCCTATCTCGAGAAGCTGCCCGGAGGCCCGAGCTATACCGTGCTCGATCAGGTCGACCATGGGGTTGCCGACGATTTTCCCGCAGCCACCGTGCCGCCGGGGCACATATTCCTCATGGGCGACAATCGGGATGACAGCCTCGACAGCCGGTTCCCGACATTCGAAGGCGGCATCGGCATGGTCCCGGCCGAGAATCTGATCGGCCGTGCGTCCTTCACTTTCTGGTCGACCGACGGCAGCGCGTCGTGGATCGAACCCTGGACCTGGTTCACGGCCTTGCGCGTCCGCCGGATCGGCAACGGCTATACCGGCGCCCAGAAATGAACGGGGAGATTGCCGCATTCGTTCGCGACAAGCTCGGGCACGAGCCCAAGGACATTCGCCTGTTCGAGCTGGCCTTCACCCATTCGAGCGTCCGCAGCGACAGCTACGAACGGCTCGAGTTCCTCGGCGACCGGGTGCTCGGAATGGTCATCGCTCACGCGCTTTACGAGCGCTATCCGAACGAGCCGGAAGGCAATCTTTCGAAGCGCTTCAACGGTCTCGTCGATCGCGAGACCTGTGCCGAGAATGGGCGGGAGATCGGCGTCCCGGCTCTGATCCGGCTCGGCAAGCAGGCGCGCGAGGATGGCGCGAGCCAGAGCGGCAACGTGGTCGGGGACGTCGTCGAGGCGCTGATCGGCGCCTTGTTCCTCGACGGCGGAATGGGCGCTGCGGAGCGGTTCATTCTGAAGCTCTGGGAGCCTGACGTATCGAGCCAGAGGCGCGCTCCACAGCATCCCAAGTCCGCGCTTCAGGAGCTTGCAGCAGCAAAGAGCGTCAAAGCCCCGGTCTATGAGGTGGTCAGCCGCACCGGTGCACATCATGCGCCAAGGTTCACGGTTCGCGTATCGGTGGCGACGCTCGGCGAAGCGACCGCCGAAGGCACCAGCAAGCAGGAGGCGGAAACCGCTGCGGCTGCAGCTTTGTTATCGCAGCTGAAATGACCGAAGGTAAATCGAGAGCGGGTTTCGTCGCGGTGATCGGCGCGCCGAACGCCGGCAAGTCGACATTGGTCAATGCGCTGGTCGGCCAGAAGGTCGCAATCGTCAGCCCCAAGGCCCAAACCACAAGATCGCGGCTGATGGGCATTGCAATCCATGACGACGCCCAGATCCTGCTCGTCGATACGCCCGGCATCTTCGAGCCCCGGCGACGCCTTGATCGGGCGATGGTGGCCGCGGCCTGGACCGGCGCGCAGGATTCGGATCTGATCCTGCTGGTCGTCGATGCGGCTGCGGGAATGAAGGCCGACGTCGAGCGGATCATCGGCTCGCTCGGGCAACGCCAGCAGCCGCTGTTCATTGCACTCAACAAGATCGATCTGGTCAACAAAGCCGGGTTGCTGGCCCTGTCAGCCGAGCT
>CBJLMA010000170.1:0-3010 GCA_966424035.1 uncultured Sphingomonas sp.
CCCAGATCGTCGGGAAAGACGTCGAAGCACAGCCTGTGCTGACCGTCGGCGGCGCGTGGCTGCCTCCTGAGCTAAAGATCCGCAAGTTCATCGGTCAGAAATGGGAGACCAATGAGCACCACATTACAAATAGCGGTCTGCTTGCCGACGTCGAACTCGGTCATGGGTGGGTGGTCAGAGGAGGCCTGTTTCGATCTATCGTGTTGGATTACAGCAACTACGCCGACCTCTTTCGCAATGTTCAGCCCGACGGCTCGGCAGACCATAGGATCACCGCCGACCCTCGCGAAGGAACACGCTCGACGAGTGGCGAGCTTCGCCTGTCCCACAGGATCGACGATGGTCCGCGCCGACATCTTGTCCATTTGATCATCCGGGGGCGCGAGCGCGAAAACGAGTTTGGCGGATCTGAACAAATCGACTTTGGCGAGACCAATGTGAAGGTGCCCGAAGTGCTTCCGAAGCCCGCTTTTGGGTTTACCAGCCAAAGTCGTGATCGGGTCCGGCAGGTCACCGCGGGACTTGCCTACGAGGGATTTTGGCCCGGCATTGGTCAGATTGGGCTTGGATTTCAGAAGACCGGCTATCGCAAGATCTTTGATCAACCGGGCAATGGCTCGGCAAGCACAAAAGCCTCCCCATTGCTGTACTATGGGAATCTTGAGTTTGAGCTCAGCCGCCGGCTAGCGCTCTTTGCCGGAGTAACCCAGGGGCTCGAGGAGACTGGAATTGCTCCCGACAATGCAGCCAATCGCGGAGAGGCGCTCGCTGCCGCAAGAACGCATCAGGTCGATGGCGGGATCAGCTTGTCATTGACCGACAACCTTAAACTGATTGCCGGGGGGTTCGACATTCGAAAGCCCTATTTCAACCTCGGTTCGAACAACGTTTTCATGGCCTTGGGAACGGAGCGGCATCGGGGAGTAGAAATCTCTGCAACGGGGTCGATTACGCCCAGACTCAGCATCGTCGCGGGCGCGGTCTTTCTGGACGCGCGCGTTACCGGGGAGGCGGTAAACCTAGGGCGGATCGGCAAGCGACCGCTCAACAGCAGTCCTCGTCTTTTCCGCTTGAGCGGAGAATATTTCCCGCCGAAGCTTGATGGCGTGTCGGTGGATCTCGGTCTCGATCATGACGGCAAGAGGATCGCCAGCGCCAGCAACGCCATCAGCCTTCCACCGCGGACGATCCTTCGTGCTGGCGCGCGCTACCGCTTCCGCCTCTATCGCTTGAATGCCCAGCTTCGAATATTGGTCGACAATATCACTGATCGCTTTTCGTGGGTTCTTACGAGCGGCGGCGGCTTCAAAGTGGATGTGGGACGGCGAGTAACGGGCTATCTTGCCGTAGATTTTTAGGAGCCTCGCCTCGATCAGTCCGATCAGCGAAATACCATTTCCCAGATCGCTGCCGAGTTGAGACGCGCGGGTACCGCGACAAACAGCTTGCCGGCTTTCAGGTCCAGAAGTCCGGTCCTCGCACCGCGCTCCGTCGTGATGCTGATATGCTTCCCTGTCTCATCAACCAGTTCAACGGCTCCGCTTCCGCAGACGACGACAATCTGGCCGGATCGGAAGTAAAGATCGTCGGCGTCGCCGCAGATCGGAGTCGACAATAAGTTGGCGCCGGAACGGGCGTCCAGAACCACTAGGGTGCCGGGAACTCGATAGGCGACGGCAATTCGCGACGCAGCAGCGTCGGACGCCATTGGAAAGTTGCCGAAGTGGAGGCCAGTACCGAGCGTTGCCGTGACCCGCCCCTGATCGACGTCGCCGATCATGATTTTGTGCGCATCGGGTACGTTCACGAATAGCTTTGACCCAAGAAGCTCGAACGCCTCAGGATGCCCGGGCAGTGTCATTTGCCGAACGACGCGGTGTGTCCCCGGATCGATCAGCGCCAAGGCGCCGGATCCATAACCGACGACGAGCTTGCCATTACGGCGATCGACCCGAACATTGTCCGCATCATCTCCAAGCCTGATGGCGGCGACGAGCCGCCGGTCGGTCCCCCGATAGAAGGTCAGCGTGCCGTCGCCGGACGCGACCGCAATCTCCTGCTGTGCCGGAAGCCATGCAACACCCTGGGGATCGTGGAGACCGGTGATGCGACCGACCACCTTGCCCGTCGCGAGATCGACCTGGTCGACGCTGCCATTCGCATATTCAGCAACAAACAGCTGATTGCGGGCCGCATCTAATGCCATGTGGTCGATGCGGCCTTTCACATCGGGGAGGTCGATCACGCGGATGAGATGCAGGGGCGAACGAGCGTCATGGGCATCGAAGCTTTGCGCGTCGGCGGAACAACTGCCCGCAAGGACCATCAGCAATACGATCATGAGAGGCTTCACGGCACATCTCCGAACCGCATGCGATCGTGCAGCATCAGCTTTCCTCCGGCGGCCTGACGTGGCGGAATCGCACGAGCAGGAGAATGTCGTAGACCGCTTTCAGCGAGCCGCCGAACAGAAGCGGCCAGCCGAACGCCGATATGCTCAGCAGATAGCCGGAAAGCAGCGGGCTGAGCGCACTCGCCAAGCTTCTCGGGACCGCCGTTATGCTTGCGGTCGCAGGCCGTTCCTCCGGCCTCACGACAGCCATGACGTAGGAGGTTCGGGTGGGGACATCCATTTCCGACAAAGCGCTTCGCGCGACCAGCAGTGCGATTGCGACCGGCAGGCTTGGAGCGAACGGAACGAGAATGAGGAGGAGGTTGGCAGGGAGGTGGGTGAAAACCATCGTATTGATAAGCCCGAACCGCTCCGAAATCGGAACTGCAATCAAATATGACACGGCCGAGCTAAGGCCCATCCAGAACAGTATCGACGATGCGGTGAGCACAGACAGATGGAAAGTCTTGAACAGCCATAAGGCGAGCAGCGACTGGACGAAGAAGCCGCTGCCGAACGAGTCCAGGCTGAACAATGCTGCCAGTTCGAACACGATGCGCCGCGAGCGACCGAGCGACCTGCCGGCAGGGAATTCCTGCACTGCCGACGGAGACGACA
>CBJLMA010000171.1:0-3009 GCA_966424035.1 uncultured Sphingomonas sp.
AGCAGGATGTTGGGCGAGCGCTGGAGCAGCCAGGCAAGCGCCACCTGCATAGGCGTTGCACCCAGTTCTGCGGCAATGCCGGACAGCTCTTCGGACTGCAACGGCGAGAAACCGCCAAGTGGGAAGAATGGGACATAGGCGATGCCTTGCCCAGCCAGCCAGTCGATCAGCCCGTCGTCCTCGCGGCGCACGAGATTGTAATGGTTCTGAACGCAAACCACTGGCGTAATCGACTGCGCTTCTTCGATCTGGCGCCGGGTCACATTGCTCAGCCCCAAATGGCGGAAGAGGCCCTGGCGCTGAAGCTCGGCCATTGCCTCTACCTGGCCCGCGATCGAGTCTTCGGACGGAGCGTGGACAGCTCCCATGATGCGCAGGTTGACGACCTCCATCGCCTCCACACCAAGATTGCGAAGATTGTCGCTGAGGCCTTGAGCCAATTCATCGGGCTTGTTCCAAGGAAGCCAGGACGCATCGTCGCCTCGGCGCGCGCCGAGTTTGGTCACCAGAACGAGATTGTCGGGATAGGGCGACAATGCTTCGCGGATAATTTCATTGACGATGTGCGGCCCATAATAGTCGCTGGTATCGATGTGATTGACACCGCTCGCGACCGCTTCGCGCAGCACTGCGATCGCCTGCTCGCGATCCTTTGGCGGGCCGAATACACCCACGCCTGCAAGCTGCATCGCGCCGTAGCCGATGCGGTTCACTCGGCGGTCGCCGAGGCGAAAGGTTCCAGCAGCGCTGATGTCCGTCATGATCGATTTCTCCTTTTTGCAATTCGCCATATCGAAGCCGACGTAATGCGTGATAAGCAGCTATAATCGTAACGGGCTGTGCAGGATTACGAACAATGGCAAGCGAGCTAGATGACCTTTCGGCCTTCGCCGCCGTGGTCCGCGCGGGCGGCTTTCGCGAAGCTGCGCGAGGCAGCCGAAGCTCTCCGTCGGCGCTCAGCGATGCGGTGAGGCGGGTGGAGGAACGGATGCGGCTTCGCCTCCTCAACCGCACTACGCGGAGCGTCGCTCCGACCGAAGCCGGTCAGCGCCTGTTCGAGCGGCTTGCGCCTGCGCTCGGCGAAGTCGAGGCGGCGCTCGATGCAGTCAACGCCTTCCGGGATCGGCCGGCGGGGACCCTCCGCCTCAACGTACCGGCGAACGTCGCGCGCAGCGTACTGCCGCGGATCATCGTGCCGTTCCTCGAAGCCTACCCTGACATTCGGCTAGAAATCACCGCCGAAGACAGTTTCGTCGACCTGCTCGCGGCCGGCGCCGATGCGGGGATCCGCTACGACGAGCGATTGGAGCAGGACATGATTGCCGTTCCAATCGGTCCACGCACGCAGCGCTTCGCCGCCGCTGCTGCGCCGGCCTATCTCGACGTGCACGGCCGGCCCGGACATCCGCGCGACCTCCTCAATCACAATTGCCTGCGCACGCGTTTCTCGGGAGGGTCGATTGTTCCATTCGAGTTTGAGAAGGACGGCGAGATTGTTCGTGTCGATCCCCCGGGGCAGCTAATCGTCCGTCCGGGAGCGGCCGGGGAGTTGCTGCTGAGCTGCGCGATCGCTGGCCTCGGGATCATCAATTCATTCGACGATCTGCTCGCCCCATATTTTGCAAGCCGCTCGCTCGAGCCGGTGCTCGAACCTTGGTGGGAGAGCTTTTCCGGACCGTTTCTCTATTATCCCGGCCGGCGCCATCTGCCGGCGCCGCTCCGCGCCTTTATCGATTTTACGAAAAGGCAGTCCGAAGGCGATACGTCGAAGTAAGACCGTCAGCCTCACCAATTTTACCCGATCGACATTGACTTGGAGGCTGATCGAGCCATCCATCTACCAATTGTGTCTTGGGAGAAGCGCGCTTGCAGCTAGCAGTGATTGGTCTTGGCCGAATGGGGGCGAACATTTCCCGGCGTCTGATGCGGGGCGGGCATCAGGTGGTCGCGTTCGACCGCAACCAGGAGAGTGTCCGCGAGATTGCGAACGAGGGTGCGATCGGCGCGGGCTCACTTGAGGAGGTCGTCGCAAAACTCGCGTCGCCCCGGATCTTCTGGGTAATGCTGCCTTCCGGTGGACCGACCGAAGAAACGGTCGCGAGATTGAGAGACATCGCGCAGGCAGGAGACGTCATCATCGATGGCGGAAACAGCTTCTTCAAGGATGACATTCGCCGCCACGGCGAATGCGCGACAAGGGACGTCCACTATGTCGACGTCGGGACATCAGGCGGTGTTTGGGGCCTCGAGCGCGGCTATTGCCTGATGATCGGTGGCGACAAGCCGATCGTCGACATGCTCGATCCGATCTTTGACACGCTCGCGCCAGGCTACGGCACGGTATCACGGACCCCAGGGCGCGACGGCGGTGATGACCGCGCCGAGCGAGGCTACATTCACGTCGGCCCAGCCGGCGCAGGTCATTTCGTGAAGATGGTCCACAACGGGATCGAATATGGCCTGATGCAGGCTTATGCGGAGGGCTTTGATATTCTCAAAGGACGGGCGTCCGAAAAGCTTGCCGAGGATCAGCGCTTTACGATCAGCCTGCCCGATGTCGCCGAAGTATGGCGCAGGGGATCGGTCATTTCCTCCTGGCTTCTCGACCTTTGCGCACTTGAGCTTGCGCGCGATCATGACCTCGAGCAGTTTTCCGGACGGGTAGCCGACAGCGGCGAGGGCCAATGGACGGTCGATGCAGCGATGGAAGAATCGGTTCCGGCAAACGTTCTGACCGCTGCACTTTTCGCCCGCTACCGAAGCAGAACCGACGACAGCTTTGCCGACAAGCTCCTCTCCGCGATGCGGTTCGGCTTCGGAGGGCACGTAGAAATGCCGCAGTGATCATGGCTATTCGTCGCCTGTGGCCCCCTCGTCGATCCTGCGAAGCGGCTCTTCCAGGTGGCGAACTGTCAGAGCTCGTGGGCTTTAGAGGCCAAGCAGCCTGACCAGCGCGAAGCTCACCAAGGCGAGTGCAAGCAAGGACAGGATGACCGTAGCGGTCACCCG
>CBJLMA010000172.1:0-2954 GCA_966424035.1 uncultured Sphingomonas sp.
TTGTGCTCGGCGGATTCGAAGTCAAACTCCTCGATCCGGTTTCCCTTGACGACCGCGACCCGGGTCTCTTCCGGGTGGCGCGCATCGATCAGCATGCGCATGGACATTGAATATTCTCCGGGCGCGCCTGCGCAGCGAAATAGCGCTGCGGCGCGCAAAATTAATCGCCTCGCGACGGGCGAAGGCGGGATGAATGGAAAGCGCCTCTGCTCGATGGGCCATCCCGCACCTCAGTGCAGGGAACGCGCCCGCCGCTTCATTTGTAAGCGGACGATGGGCGTTCTGTGGCGTCATTCAAGCGTCAACCTCGTGGAGCCGCGGTCCATCGCACTGGCCGCGACGCGAATTCTCCGGCGGCTGCCGAAGATCAATGAAGCGGTTAGCATCACCGAGTCCGCGCCGCAACCGGCCTCCAAATTTGCGGTCCAGGGTCACGGTTGAGAAAAACTTTTCCGGTTTTGCGTCGACACGGCAATTTCGCTTTAACCCTCCCGCATGATACATAGCGTTTGGGTTCAATGACTTGTCCGAGGGCGATGAATCGGGGGGCGGCGAAGCGCGGGGCCATTGCCGGCATCGGAGCTGCAGCAGTAGCTGCAGCTGCGATCAGTTTTGCGCTCGTGGGACGCGGGAGCGATGCTGCGGCTCAGGCTAGCCTCATGGTCAATCTTCCGCCGCCGGCGAGTGACAGGATTTACGCGTCGCCGATCGCCCGCGGCCGACCAATAGTGGTGATCGATGCCGGTCACGGAGGACGCGACCCTGGAGCGATCAGCGTTTCTGGCGGAGTTCGCGAAAAGGAGTTGACGCTGGCGCTCGCGGAGACGCTCCGCGACGAGCTGGTAAAGCGCGGGCGCGTCCGCGTGGCAATGACTCGCGACGACGACCGCTATCTGACGCTCGATGATCGGGCGGCAGTCGCCCGGCGGTTGAATGCCGCAATGTTCGTTTCAATTCATATCGACAGTGCGGGAAATCCTCTGGCCCGCGGCGCAAGCGTCTATTCGCTCTCCGACGTCGCGTCCGATACGGAAGCCGCTGCTCTTGCAGCACGGGAAAATGCGGGTGCCGATCAGACTCCGGGCTTCGGCTCGGTCGAAACGATACTCGCCGATCTTGCAATGCGGTCGCAGATGAGCGCCTCGGCCGGCCTAGCTTCGCGGCTCGTGAGCAAAGCCGCGGGACGGGTCGAGCTTCGGCCCAATCCCCACCGTTTCGCCGCCTTTCATGTGCTTCGCCGTGCCGACGCTCCGGCAGTGCTGTTCGAAGCGGGCTATCTTAGCAACGCCGACGACGAGCTGATGCTGCGCAACCCGAACGAGCGCGGCAAGATCGTACTGACCCTGGCTCAGGCGATAGAAGCGGATGTTGCAGCGCGTTCCAGACATTAACCGGCTTTCCGCGCCCCTTCCGACAGGCTAGACGCTTGGCGTAAATGAAGTTCGAGCGTCTGAACGTCCCCGACTGGCCGCTGCCCGACCTCGTCGCATTCAACAACAGGGTGCACGAATGGGTAGATCCATGGTGGGAGAATGCATGGGTGCGCCGCATCACCTGGGCGGCTGCGGCCCTGTTCGTCCTGTTTGCTGCGGTCTGGATCTATTTTGCGAGCACTTTGCCCTCTGCCCAATATCTGCTCGCCTATCAGCCGCCGCTTCCGACCAATGTCCGCGGCTTTGACGGAGCGCCGGTTCAGACTTTCGCGCGGGAGCGCCGCGTCGATCTGTCCTATGACGAAGTCCCACCGCTCGTAGTCCACGCCTTTATCTCTGCGGAAGACAAGGACTTCTTCTCGCACCACGGGCTCGATTATGGCGGCGTCATCAAGGCCGTCTTCAACTATACGACTCATATCGGACGGCATGGCCGGGTCCCGGGCGGCTCCACCATCACTCAGCAGGTCGCAAAATATCTGCTGAAGGATTCCAGTTACAATGTCGGCCGAAAGGTCCGCGAAGCGATCATGGCCTTCCGGCTCGAGGACACGCTGAGCAAGCAGCAAATCCTCGAGCTCTATCTCAACTCGATCTTCCTGGGCCGCAATGCATATGGAATTCAGGCTGCATCGCGAGCCTATTTCGACAAGGACGTCAACGAGCTGAGCTTGCCGGAGGCGGCCTATCTCGCAGTGCTTCCGCGAGCGCCGGCGAACTACGATCCCGAGCGTGCAACGCAAAAGGCGCTGGACCGCCGCAGCTATGTGCTTCGGGAGATGTATCGCAACGGCTACATCACCGAGGAGCAGTATAAAGCGGCCGACGCAACGCCGCTCGGCACCATTCGCTACGGCAGCAATGAAAAATTCCGTCAGCAGGGCGGCTATTTCATGGAGGAAGTCAGGCGCGAGCTGATCAAGAAGTTCGGACAGGACGTGAAGGACGGGCCAGACAGCCTCTACGGCGGCGGCTTGTGGGTCCGAAGTTCGATGGACCCGACGATGCAGGACGCCGCCGCTCAGGCGCTGCGCGACGGACTGGTCAAGTTCGACGGCGGGCGCAGCTGGTCCGACACTGGAATGAAGATCGATCTGTCCAAGGATTGGGCGGCCCAGCTCGATGCCGCACCGGTCGGAACCGGCTATCCCGACTGGTTCAAGGCGGCGGTGCTGCAGAAGGGCGATACCCAAGCAGTGATCGGTTTTGCCAACGGTTCGCGCGGAACATTGTCGGCCGCGGATGCAGCGATGCCCAAGCGCGCCGCCGGAGGCAAAGCCTTCGATTTCCTGGCTCCCGGAATGGTGATCATCGTCAAGCAGATTGCCGGCAACAATTACGCGCTGCGCTCGGTACCGGAAGTCTCCGGCGGCATGGTAGTCGAGGAGGTACACACCGGCCGGGTGATGGCCATGCAGGGGGGCTTCGATGTCGTCGGGTCGAGCTATAACCGGGCAATCCAGGCGCTGCGCCAGCCCGGTTCGGCGTTCAAGCCGATAACCTATGTGACTGCGCTCGAGA
>CBJLMA010000173.1:0-2915 GCA_966424035.1 uncultured Sphingomonas sp.
ACCGGCATGCCGAAGATCATTAAGACCGCGCACGACCTCGGCGTCGGCGATTTCCAAAATTACCTGCCGGTGGCGATCGGCGCCGGCGATACGACCGTGTTGCGCCTGGTCAACGCTTATGCCCAGCTCGCCAACCAGGGCCGATCGGTGAAGCCGACGACGATCGACTATGTGCAGGACCGCAACGGCAAGGTTATCTACCGAACCGACAATCGCTGCACGATCATGGGCAATTGCAACGCACCCGATTGGGATGGCGGCGCGATGCCACGTCCGCCGAGCCGCACGCGCCAAGTGCTCGATGCGATGGCGGCGTTCCAGATGGTCCACATCATGGAAGGCGTGGTCCAGCGCGGCACGGCGACGATCCTGCGCGATCTCAACCGGCCATTGTTCGGCAAGACCGGCACCACGTCAGGGCCGACCAACGTATGGTTCGTCGGTGGCACGCCCGACATCGTCGCTGGAGTCTATCTTGGCTATGACATGCCGAGGCCCCTGGGCGGCTGGGCTCAGGGCGGGCGAATCTCTGCACCGATCTGGAAGCAATGGGCGCTGACCGCGCTCAAGGACCAGCCCAAGGTGCCATTCGTGGCTCCTCCGGGAATCCGCTGGGTGCGCATCGATCGCGCCAGCGGCAAGCCGGTGTTCGGCGAGTTTCCGACGGGCGATGATCCCAAGGCCGAGATCATTTGGGAAGCGTTTCAGCCGCAGACGGAGGAGCAGCGGGTGATTCGAAGCTCGAATGGGGACCCGTACAATTCCGATCAGCAGCAACAGGCGATCCAGGCGGCGCTGCAACAGCAATTGCAGGCCCAGCAACAGCGTCAGGCGGCCAGCCAGGCGGCAAAGAATGCAGCGCAGCAGCCCCCGCCGCCGACAGTCAACTATCCGTCAACTGGCTTGCCAACGCAGAACTCGCTCTAATAGGGGCTGGGCCACACTTAGTTTGAAGAGAGCTTGACCATGCGCGCCGAAGCGCAGGCCCATATTGATCAGATCAATGCCGCGACCGCGCTTCTGCGCCGCTTCCTCGACTGGGACCGGGCGCTGAAGCGACTCGAGGAGCTGAACGCGAGGGTCGAGGACCCGACCTTATGGGACGAACCCAAGGCGGCGCAGGAGGTCATGCGCGAGCGGCGACGGCTCGAGGAAGCGATCGGGGCGACGCGCACCCTTGAGCGCGAGCTTGCCGACACGTCGGAACTGATCGAGCTCGCCGAAAGCGAAGGCGACGAGGCTCTGGTCGAGGACGCAGTCCGCAGCCTCGCCGAGCTCGCCGAGCGCGCAGATCGCGACAAGGTCGCGGCGCTGCTCGCGGGTGAGGCCGATGCCAACAACGCCTATGTCGAAATCAATGCGGGCGCCGGCGGTACCGAAAGCCAGGACTGGGCCGAGATGATCCAGCGCATGTACACACGCTGGGCTGAGCGGCACGGGATGAAGGTTGAGGCGATTGATTTTCACGCTGGCGAACAAGCGGGAATCAAGTCGGCGACGCTGTTGATCAAGGGCGAGAATGCCTATGGCAACCTGAAGGTCGAAAGCGGCGTCCACCGCCTGGTGCGCATCAGTCCCTATGACGCCAATGCACGCCGGCACACCAGCTTCTCGAGCGTGTGGGTGTACCCCGAGGTCGACGAGGACATCGACGTGCAGGTCGAGGAAAAAGACTTGCGTATCGACACCTATCGCTCGTCGGGCGCGGGAGGACAGCATGTCAACACGACCGACAGCGCCGTACGCATCACCCACATTCCGACGGGAATTGTCGTCGCTTGTCAGAACGAGCGCTCGCAGCACAAGAATCGGGCCTCGGCGATGAAGCAGCTCAAAGCGCGCCTTTACGAGGCCGAGCTGCAAAAGCGCGAGGCCGAGGCCAATGCTGCCAATGCCGCCAAGACCGACATCGGTTGGGGACACCAGATTCGATCCTACGTGCTTCAGCCGTACCAGCTGGTGAAGGACCTGCGAACGGGCGTCACTTCGACCAGCCCCGGTGACGTTCTCGACGGCGATCTCGACCGGTTCATGGCCGCGGCCCTTTCGCAGCGCGTGACTGGCGAGACGGTCGAGGTCGAGGATGTGGAGTAGGAGATCCGCTCCGGCGCAGGCCGGGCAACCATTGCCGGGAGCCTCCACTGCGCCATTTCGCATCCTTGCTCGTGTCCCTGCACCGACCAAGATTTTCCTGTTTGCATTCCTCCTCGCCGGCTGCCGCGCGCAGCCATCTGAGCCACGCTTCCCGTCGGCCCATCGCGACGTCGCGCCAATCGTCGGCGGTGCCTTTTCGACAGAGGATGCGCGCGATCGCCTCGGCGAAGCAGAAGAAGTGATGCAGCTCGCGGGCGTCAAGCGCGGCATGTCGGTTGCGGATGTCGGCGCCGGCGAGGGCTATTATACGGTGCGCCTGGCACGGGTAGTCGGGCCCAAGGGTCGCGTGCTTGCCGAGGATATTCTGCCTGAAGTTCGTGATGCGCTCAGCGATCGTGTGCAGCGCGAGCGTCTGGATAATGTGGCAGTGAAGCTAGGCACTCCTGACGACCCGATGCTTCCGGCGGCGTCCTTCGATCGCATCTTCCTTGTCCACATGTATCACGAGGTTGCCAGTCCCTACGCATTCCTGTGGCACATGCGCGAAGGCGTGAAGCCCGGCGGACTGGTAATCGTCGTCGACGCCAACCGTCCCGTGAAGCAGCACGGCATGCCGCCAGCGGAGCTCAAATGCGAATTTGCGGCTCTGGGCATGCAGCCGGTGAAATTTAGCGTGCTGACCGGAGGGGATGTCTACCTGATGTCGTTCGAGCTCGCCGGGCCGCGCCCGGCGCCCGATAAGATCAAGCCCTGCAGCGCCTGAAGCTTGCTGGGCCGCCTCCGGCCTCGAGCCTCAGTTCTGGCAAGCGGCTGCAGTCGAA
>CBJLMA010000174.1:0-2911 GCA_966424035.1 uncultured Sphingomonas sp.
TTTCTTTTTGGCCACGCTTTGTTCTAGATGAGCCATGGCCGCAATCGCCGAGTCCCCCTGTTTCACCGATACTCCTCCGATTGCCGCCGAAGTTGCGCGGGGCGTAACGCGCCTTTTCTGTCGCCAGGACCTGTTTGCGGTATGCGAGATGCCGCTGCCCAACGGACGGCGCGCTGACCTGATGGCCATTGACGGGAAGGGCGGATTCACCATCGTCGAAATCAAGGTGGCCAGGGCCGATCTCCTCGGCGACTGCAAATGGACCGATTATCTTGGGTACTGCGACCGCTTCTTTTGGGCCGTTCCGCCGCACCTGGCGCGGATCCTGGAGGAAGAGCGTTACCTGCCCAACGACGCCGGCCTCATTGTCGCTGACCGCTACGACGCTGCAGTTGTTCGTGAAGCCGCTCACCGACCACTCCCGCCCGCCCGGCGCAAGGCGGAGCTGCTGCGTTTCGCGCGGCGCGCTGCGCGTCGGCTCGCGACCCAGGTGGATCCTTCGCTGGGAGAGCTTACTTAGCGGCCGTGGCCGAGGACTTGGGCTTCTTGTCTTCGATCAACTTGAGGATGTCGCGGGCCCGGGGATCACGCGCTGCATAGTCACGGGCAGAAAATCCGGCCGCATGATCTGCCCTGTCGGGATCGGCTCCGGCATTGAGCAGCAAGCGCACGACAGGAGTGTCGCGCTGCTGGACGGCGATGATCAAGGGGGTCTCACCCATGCGATTGGGCATGTTGACCTTCGCCCCCAGGCCGAGCAGCCAGCCGACCGCATTTTGAAAGCCAACCCTGGCCGCGGCGATCAGCGGCGTATCGCCGCCCTTGCCGGCGAGATTCGGGTCAGCACCCTTGTTGAGGAGAAAACCAGTCCACGCTTCATCACTGCGATTGATCGCAATGATCAGCCCGGTGTTGCCCTCACCATCCTTGGTATCAATGATTCCGGACGGATGGCCGGACAAGGCCTCCGTCGCTTTGTCACCGTCGCTCTTCTTAACCGCTTCGACGAAATCATATCCGGGGGTCGAAAGTGATTGCGCCGCCGCTGGCGAAGTAAGCAGCATGGAAGTCAGAATTAAAGCAAAACCAAGCTGTTTCACGACTTTATGCCTCATAACCCCGCTTGATCAACGTCGCTTAGCAGAGCAAGGCTCGACTTCAAATGAACGGCTCCACTTCATTTTGGGAAAAACCGCTTTCGACGCTCAGCAGCGGTGAGTGGGAGGCGCTGTGCGACGGCTGCGGTCGTTGCTGCGTGCACAAGCTCGAGGACGAAGAGACTGGCCTGCTCTATCCGACGAATGTCGCCTGCAAGTTGCTCGATCGTCGCAATGGCCGCTGCCTTGACTACAAGAACAGGATGAAGCTCGTTACCGATTGCGTGAAGCTCGACCGCAGGAATTTGGGCGGGCTCGACTGGCTCCCCGAGACCTGTGCTTACCGGTTGCGGGCCGCCGGCGAGCCGTTGCCCGATTGGCATTATCTGATCTCGGGCAGCCGCGAGACTGTGCACGAGGCGGGACAGTCAACGCGCGGCTGGACGGTCAGCGAAGAGGATGCCGGCGAGCTCGAATATCATGTGGTCGACCGGCCGCTCTGAAGCAGCACTCGAAGCCGCGCTCCCAGCGCCGATCGAAATTCGGCCGCTCAAGAGCGCGAAACGCCTGCGTCTCAAATTCGACGAAGCCAGCGGAAGCCTGAAACTGACTTGTCCCTGGCGAACCAACCGGCGCAGCGCTTTGGCCTGGGCGCTAGACCAACGCGACTGGATCGAGGCACAGCTTGCGCGTGCCGAGCCCGCCGAACCATTCGAGCCAGATGCGCTCATTCCGCTCGAGGGCGAGGATGTTCGCATCATCTGGGATCCGTCGGCTCCGCGTACGCCGCTGCTCGCCAATGGTCAGTTGCGCCTGGGCGGTTCCGAAGCCGGGATTGCCCGCAGAATCGAGCTCTTCCTCAGGCGACGCGCCCTTAGCGTGATGTCGGGCGAAGTCGCCGAATATGCGAAAAGCGCGGGAGTGACGGCATCCTCGGTCAGCGTCGGCGACGCCGGTTCGCGTTGGGGCAGTTGCTCGTCGCGTGGCCGAATTCGTTTGAACTGGCGCCTCATCTTGGCCCCGCCCGATGTCCGTCGCTACGTCGTCGCCCACGAAGTCGCGCACCTCGTCCACATGGACCACAGCGTGAAATTCAAGGCGCTTGAAGCGCGCCTTTACGGAGCAGGCCTCAGCGAAGCGAAGATCGCCCTACGTCGCATAGGGCCGCGGTTGCGGCGTGTCGGCCGGAGGCGTTGATTCGGGCTGCGGCGGGCGTTGCGGCGGTTGGCGAGCCGGTCGCCGAGACGGTTGCTGCGGATAGGGCTGTTGCGGTTGTTGTTGCGGGGGAAAGGCCTGATCCAGCTCCTGCTGGGTTGGTTCGGCCGTCCCCTCGGGCCGGTTCGTCGGCTGCTGCTGCGCAGTCCCTGGTTCAGTAGGAGGAGGAGTGCCGAGCGGCATTCCATTCTCATCGACCATTGGCGCGCTCGTATTGGCGTCAATCGCCTGGTCTCCGTACAGCTCCTCCTCCGGGGTCAGCTGCCAATCCGGCATTGGAACCTGAGTCTCGAACTGCTCGACCGGTCGATTAGCGACAGCGACGCTCATAAAGTCGTGGAACGCCCGGGCCGGCGCGGTGCCACCCTGAAGACCAGCCACCGCGCGGGCATCATCGCGGCCCATCCACACCCCGGTGGTGAGACCGCTCGAAAAGCCAACGAACCAGCCGTCCTTGTTCGAGCTGGTCGTGCCGGTCTTGCCGGCAACCGGCCGCCCGATCTGGGCGGCGCGGCCGGTACCGGACAGGACCGCCGATTGCAGGAGGTCGGTCATTTCGGCAGCGACCCACGGGGCGACGAGCACGCGCTGTTCATCGC
>CBJLMA010000175.1:0-2885 GCA_966424035.1 uncultured Sphingomonas sp.
TTTCCGGAAGCGGCCATCTATGACGGCAGAGTTCGATCGATCGCTGAGAACATGCGCGATTTTCAAGCGGCACATTACAAGCTCAACCGCCGGTTCGACGATGTCTTGTGGGACCGATGCCGCGACGTCCCCTGCTGCCCCAGCCTGCAATCGAGGATTGATCTGTTCGCGGCCCGCGGGGACGTGTCACTGTACCAGAACGAGGCATTCGACGCTCAAAATTGGGCAAGCCTCTTCCTGGGGCATGGGCTCGTGCCGGAAAGCTACGATCCGCGGGTCGACCTGCTGCCCGAGCAGGAGCATATCGCGAAAGTGCACCAACGACTGCAGGACATCCATGCGCTGGTTGGCTCAATGCCGCCCGTCGACGATTTCCTGATCAATCTAAAGCCGCAAGCTCAGCCGGAGGTCCTTCAAGGTGCCTGAACAGATTCGCGACATCGTCATTGTCGGTGGCGGCACTGCAGGATGGATGGCTGCGGCCGCGCTCTCCAAGGTGTTCGGCACGCACAACCATTCGATCACGCTTGTCGAATCGGCAGAAATCGGAACCGTTGGGGTCGGAGAGGCGACGATCCCGCCGATCATGCAGTACAACGCGCTTCTCGGAATCGATGAAGACGAATTCGTTCGCGAAACGAACGCGACGTTCAAGCTCGGCATCGATTTCGTCGACTGGCGGCGTCCCGGAAGCCGCTACTTCCACCCGTTCGGGCTATTTGGCGCTGGCATCAAAGGCGGCGTCGGCTTCATGAACTACTGGCTGCGATGGGTGCATCACGGCGGCGACCCGGATTGCTCGCGCTTCATCGCGGAGGCCGAGGCGGCCCGACAAGGCAAGTTCGCACGGACACAAGCATCTGCCGACGGCCAGCTGCCGCACATCAACTACGCTTATCAGTTCGACGCCTCGACCTACGCCGCCTACCTCCGTCGCTACTCCGAGCGCCGCGGCGCCGTCCGTCGCGAGGGTCGGGTGGTGAGCGTCGAGCAAAATCCGGAGACGGGCTATATCGAGGCCGTGAAGCTCGCCGATGGTTCGCGGGTCGCGGGCGACTTCTTCATCGACTGCTCCGGTTTCCGTGGATTGCTGATCGAGGGCGTGTTCGAAGCAGGGTTCGACGACTGGAGCCACTGGCTCCCGAACAATCGCGCCGCGGCGGTGCCGTGCGAGCGCGTCGAGGACCCGACACCGTTCACCCGGTCGACGGCGCGCGAGGCCGGCTGGCAGTGGCGCATTCCGCTGCAACACCGGACGGGCAACGGCTATGTCTTCTGCGATGCTTATCTTTCGGAAGACGAGGCCTCGAGCTTGCTGCTCGAGCGACTCGACGGCAGGCCCATGGCCGATCCGAAGATTCTCCGCTTTACAGCGGGCAAGCGCCGGCGAGGCTGGGTGAAGAACTGCCTCGCGGTCGGCCTTTCGTCCGGGTTCCTTGAACCGCTGGAGTCGACCAGCATCCACCTGATCCAAGTGGCCATCATGAAATGGTTCGAGATGTTCCCAATGCGTCAGGTGAATCCGGTTTTGGTCAATCAATACAATCGTGAAATGGACGTACTCTACGATCATGTCCGGGACTTCATCATTGCCCACTATAAGGTGACCGATCGCGACGACACGCCCTTCTGGGAATATTGCAGGAACATGTCGGTGCCGGAGTCACTCGCGGCGAAGCTCGAGCTTTTTCGGGAACGGGGCGAAGCACACATGGTCCTTGGCGACCTGTTCAGCGAAACCAGTTGGTTCGCGGTCCTCTACGGGCAGGGTCTCACGCCGGAGTCCTACCATCCAATCGCCGATACTATGCCGGAGGACGAGCTGCAGCTGACGCTCGCGAGGATCAGAAGCGCGATCAAGCATCGCGTCGATTCCCTTCCTTCGCACGCCGCTTTCATTGAAAGCTGCTGCGCTGCACAGCCGGCAACCAACGCCGCATGAACGATCCGGTTTACGCCGGGGTCGAGCTCGGCGGTACCAAATGCGTCGCGATCCTCGCGCGGGGCCCTGGCGATATTGTCGACCGCAAGGTCGTTCCGACGATCGCGCCGGAAGAAACGCTCGGGCCAATCGAGGCGATTCTACGCGAATGGCGGTCGACCCATGGGTTCAGCGCTCTCGGCATTGCGAGCTTCGGTCCCGTCGACCTCGATGAACAGTCGGCAAGCTATGGCCAGATCGTGCGGACTTCCAAGCCGGGCTGGAGCGACACCGACGTCGCGTTGCGGCTGGAGCGGGCGTGCGGCGTTCCGATGGGCTTCGACACCGACGTCAACGGCGCGGCGCTTGCCGAGATGCGATGGGGTGCGGGCCGGGGGATGCAGGACTTCGCCTACATCACCGTCGGAACCGGGATCGGCGTCGGCCTGATCGTCAATGGCAAGCCTACCCGGGGCTTTGCACATTCGGAGCTTGGGCATATCCGCACTGCCCGACTGGCCGGGGACGATTTTCCCGGTTCCTGTCCCTATCATCGTGACTGCGCGGAAGGGCTGGCCTCAGGAACCGCGCTCAGGGCGCGGCTCGGCAATCGCTCATTCGCGGAGCTGCCGGACAATGATCCTGTGTGGGAAGCGGTCGGCTGGACCCTTGCGCAGCTGTGCCATGTGATCGTTTGCGCCGCGGCGCCGCGGAGAATCGCGCTCGGCGGCGGAGTCGTGGACCGGCAGCCGCATCTCATCGAACGCGTCAATTCGATGCTCGAGCAGAGTCTGAGCGGCTATATGCTGCTTCCCGACGGCTGCTCATATATTCGCCCACCCGAACTCGGATCGAACGCCGGACCTCTTGGTGCGATCGCGCTTGCGATGAGCGCGGCTACCGCCTGATCATCTTCCTCAGGATCGGCTCGATCACGCTCGCCATCGCGTCATAGCCGGCCGGC
>CBJLMA010000176.1:0-2869 GCA_966424035.1 uncultured Sphingomonas sp.
GTCGCCGATACTTTCGGACAAGCGCGTGCGCGCGCCTATCGCGCGGTCGACCAGATCGACTTCGCCGACGGCTTCCATCGCCGCGACATCGGCTGGCGCGAGCTCGCGCGCGAGCACGCATGAGCCCGCTGTGGACCTATTTCTGGCCGGCCTTCGCCGCAGGGCTGATCTTCGGCGTGATCGCCGCCACCGGCGGCTTCCGCGCGAAGGTCGTGCGGGTGCGCGAGCGACCTCTCGAACCCGATCTCATCCGGCCGCCCCGTCGTCGCCGCAACGCCTTTCTCGTCGGCGGAGTTCTAGCGTCGATCAGCGCAGCTGCGCTGTGGCATGGGCCCCTCGGCGCCGCGGACCGCTTTTCGAGCGAGGTCGAACGCGACGTTCGCACGACGCTCGATTATTGGGAAATGACCCAGGTCCAGGGTCGCCTGCACCATGGACCACTCACCCGGCGAATAGCGCTCTCGGGGCCTGCCGACGATTTCCAACGCAGCGAGCTCGTGAGAGTCATAAGCGATGTTCCGGGGGTCAGTAGCGCGCGCTGGTCATCAACCGGCGGTGGTCCGCCGCTGATCCTCGAAGGGATCGCAGTCAGCGTTCTGGGGTTTCTTTCCGGGTTGCTGCTCGCCTATCTGTTGGAGCTTCGACGTCGGTACAATGCGCAATGGAGCTGGTGATTAGATGGATCTGATCCGCGATTATTGGTGGCTGGTCGCCATCCTTGTGGCGCTTCTCCTGGCGTTCCTCCTGCTGCGACCGAAGCAGCGGGTGCAGCTGACCGACAGCACTCCGATGCGGCCGCACATGGCCCAGCGGCGCCCGGCCGAGGGCCGCGGGATTGCCGGCGAAGCGGCGGCGGCAACCAGCGATCTTACTGGCGACATCTTGAGGGCCCCGGTTCATCGGCAACTCGACGGCGAGAAGGAGCCGCATGATGATCTTTGCCGGATGAAGGGCGTCGGTCCGAAGCTTGCGGAAGCGCTCCATGGCCTGGGCATCACCCGATTCGAGCAGCTGGCGCATCTGACTCCGACTGAGATCGAGCGGCTTGACGGACAGCTCGGAGCCTTTCGCGGACGGATTGCCCGCGACCGGATTGCCGAACAGGCCGACTATCTCGCAAGGGGAGACGTCGACGGCTTTGAGCAGCGATTCGGGAAACTCTGACCTCAAAGATTGTGGCGGCGCGCACAATCTGATACTACTACGCCGTGCGTAGTAGAATCGATGCTTGCTCCGGCCCTTCCGGAGGCCATTTTTCGGACCCGCAGTTTCTCGTGCTCGCAAGTTTGGCGGACGGCCCGAAGCATGGGCATGCAATGCTCGACGACATCCAGCAGATGTGCGGCACTCGGCTCGGGCCAGGCACGCTTTATGGGGCAATCGCGCGCCTGGAGCAGCAGGGCTGGATCGAGCCTCTTCCAGCGCAGGACAGGCGCAAGCCCTATCGGCTGACGCAGCCTGGACAGCAGGCATTTGCGATCAAAATGACAACGCTTCAGCGGATCCTCGTCCATAATGCCGGACGCTTGGCGCAAGCATGAAGGACGTTCGCCATCACTGGCTCATTCGCTTGTATCCAGCCTCATGGCGCAGTCGCTACGGCGACGAATTGGACGAACTCCTCAGCCATGGCTGCGACTGGCGAGACGCGGTCGATGTCGCCAGGGCGGCATTGATTGAGCACTTGGTGCATTCCCAAAAATCAGGAGCCGAGGCGATGAAGACTTACTCGGGCAATATCGCAATTCTGGTGCGCAAACCGAGCGCGATCGCGCCGATAATCATGTCAATTGCTGCCTTGGGAGTAGTTCTGGTCGCAATTGCGATCGGTGCGGCAAAACCTCAACCGGATGAAAATGCAGGTGCGCACATCTGGCAATTGCTGATGGCCGGTCAGCTGCCGATCCTTGGCTGGTTTGCATTGCGATGGCTGAGCCGCGACTTCAGAGCCGGACTTCCCGTCGCAGCGTTGCAGATTGCTGCCTTCATTGCGGCCCTCGTTCCCGTCTGGCTGCTCGGGCTGTAGCCAAGCTGCGCAGGGTTTCGCCGAGTGCCTTCAGTCGACCGGCCAAAGCAATTCAGAGGCGGCGCCCTAACCTACCGCCTCCGCTTCGTTCTCCGCCGGCTTCTTGCGCGGCCTTGAAGCAATCAGCTTGTCGATCTTGCGACCGTCCATGTCGACGATCTCGAAGGACCAGCCGTCATGGCGAAATTTTTCGCCAGTGTCCGGCAGGTGCTTGAGCACCGACAGTGCAAAGCCTGCCGCGGTTGAATAGTCGCGATCTTCTGGCAGGTTGACGCCCAGCCGGTCGGCAAGCAGGTCAGCGCTCGCCGCGCCGGAGACGAGCCAGCTGCCGTCATCGCGCTCAACCAGCGGCGGCTCCTCGCCCCATTCCACATCATGCGCGAACGTGCCGGCGAGAGCGGCGAGGATGCTTCCAGGAGTCACGATTCCGTCAAGATGGCCATATTCGTCATGCACCAGCGCGAGCGGCACGTCGGCGGCCCGAAGGACGGCAAGCGCATCCATCGCGTCCATCAGATCGGGAATCACCGGCGCCGCGAGGCACAATCGCTTGAGATCGATCGAATGTCCCTGGAGCAGCGCGGCCATTACGTCACGCGTCTGGATGACCCCGACGATATTCTCGACCGCACCGTCGGCAACCGGGATCCGGCTGTGCGGCGTCTCCAGCAGCGTGTCGCGAATTTCCTCGGCGGACGCGCCAACGTCGATCCAGTCGATCTCGGTTCTTGGAGTCATGACCTCCCGCACCGGACGATCGGCGAGCCGAACGATCCCCGAGATCATCGCGCGCTCGTCCTCCTCGAGAACGCCGGCGGTCTGCGCCTCGGCGACAACGAGGTG
>CBJLMA010000177.1:0-2836 GCA_966424035.1 uncultured Sphingomonas sp.
GGCTCGACCCGAGCCGGGGCAATCGGCGGGCATTCGAGGCAGCGTGCCTGAATGCTCGGGCCGGAGACGATCGAGCGAACCTCCGCCAGAAGCGCCCCAAGCTGCTGTTCCGGCTCGCGCGCGAGGCTCGAGAAGGCATCTGCCGGCGCTGCTGTGTCATCATTCTGATTGGCGAGCGCCTCGATCAGCTGGTCCTTGAAGCTGGGTTGTGGCTCCAGATAGCGGACACTCCGCTCATTGCCGAGGTTCGCAAGCTGCGCCGCCTTGGCGATCGCATCGGTGACACCGCCGAAACCGTCGATCAGGCCGATCTGCCGCGCAGTCCCGCCGTCCCAGACCCGCCCTTGAGCAATCTGGTCGATCTGCTGCGGCGTCTTGTGCCTGGAAGCGGCAACGATTCCGAGGAATCGGCCATACATGGATTCGACGCCGGTCTGGATCAGTTGGCTTGCCTGAGGCGACGGACCCTTGAACAGATCGGGTTCGCCGGACAGCGGCGTCGTCTTCACTCCGTCAGCCCCCACGCCAAGCTTCTGCAGGGTTCCCTGGAAGCTGGGGATCACTCCGAACACGCCGATCGACCCGGTGATGGTCGAAGGTTCGGCATAGATGAAGTCGGCCGGAGTCGAGACCCAGTAGCCGCCCGATGCAGCGACGCTGCCCATCGAGACCACGACCGGAATTTTCTTGGCTTTCGCCTCGAGCAGCGCCTGGCGGATCCGCTCCGACGCAAGCACCGAACCGCCGGGACTGTCGACGCGGACAACGAGCGCTTTGATACCCTTGTTGTGAATGCCGTCTTCGATCTGCTTCGCGATCGTGTCGCCGCCGGCCGTTCCAAGACCCGCTTTGCCGTCGACGATCATGCCGGCGATGGTGACGATGCCGATCGGTCCAGTCGGGTTTCGGTTGACGACGTCCGCCACATAGGAGCCGAGCTTGACCTGCTTGAACGGCGCGCCTCCGCTGCCTTCGCCGCCGCCGAGGGAAGCGAGCCGCGCCTCGAAGTCGGAGCGTTCGCCAATCCGGTCGACGAGGCCCCCCTGGAGCGCGGCCCTGGCCATGTCGCCGCCGGCGGCTGCGACTGCGCCGTTCATGTTGCTGAGGAACAGGTCGACGTTCGCCTTCGGCCGCGCCTGCTTGACCTGCTGCTTCCAGGTCTCGAGCCGTGCCGCGTCGAGGGCGATGTAATTCTGCCGCGCTTCCGGCGACATGTCGTTGCGAATGAAAGGCTCGACCGCCGATTTGTAGGCACCCACGCGGTAGACATTGGCAGTGATCCCAAGCTTGTCGAGCAGGCCCTTGTAATAGAGGTTGGACCCGCCCGGGCCGGAGATCAGAACGGCGCCGAGCGGGTTGAGCCAGATTTCGGAAGCGGCTGATGCCAAAGCATAGCTGGCATCGGTGTAGCCGACTGCGTAAGCGACCACCGGCTTGCCCGCCGAGCGCACGCGCCGAACGGCGTCCGCGAGATCGCCGATCGCAGTTGCCCCACCGCCCGAGAAGCCATCGAGATCGAGCGCGACCGCTTTGACGCGGCCGTCGTCCTTGGCTTTGTCGAGCGCAGCGACGAGGTCGCGCAGCCGATATTCCTGGACTCGCGGCGATCCGGCGACGTCCGACCATTGGTGCCGCGCCGGCTGTTCGACCACGCTTCCGTTGAGGTCGAGGTCCAGCACTCCGTCCCGGATCGGCGCCGGGCGGGCCGACAGCGCGCCATAAAGCCCGGCGAAGAACAGAATGAGAAGAAAAAGGACGAGGGCGTCCTTGATCCCGACCAGCAGTTTCCAGATCGCGCGCACGAACTTCATTAGGAGTGCCTCAAATAAATTCGGCGTGTTGCTAGCCTAGAACGGTCCCCATTGCGACCCCGACTTGCTTGCGAGCTTCGCAAACCGCAATGGCGTCGAGTGAAAGCTGTCGCAGATCTTGCGCTGAAGGACCGCACTGATGCTTGGACGCAGGAGCTGCGCGCCACGCTGACGCTCGCCTGGCCGCTGATTCTCGCCAATCTCACACAGCAGCTTATCCAGGCGACCGACGTGCTGCTCATGGGGCGGCTCGGTGCAAGCCAGCTGGCGGCGGCGACGCTGGCGCTGAATCTGACCTTCACCTTCAACCTGCTGCTGTTCGGGCTGATCACTGCGTCATCGCCGATGATTGCAACTGCACTTGGCCAGCGCTTCAATGCCGTTCGCGACGTTCGCCGGACCTTCCGTGCCGGCCTGTGGCTGATCGCGCTCACAATTCCTCCCTACTGGCTGCTCCTGTGGCACGTGGGCGCGATGATGCGCGCATTTGGCATCTCGCAGGAACTCGCGGGCCAGGGCCAGACTTTCCTGCGCGCATATATGTGGTGTGCAGCGCCCTGGCTGACGTTTCAGTTGCTGCGCAATTTTGTCTCGGCGCTCGAGCGGCCGCGCGTCGTGCTCTGGCTCAGCCTCGCCGGTATTGCAGTCAATGCAGTCCTCAGCTGGTCGCTGATCTTCGGCCATCTGGGTCTCCCGCGCCTTGGACTCGTCGGCGGCGGGCTCGGCAGCACGCTCACCTGGCTAATCCTGTGCGGCGCGCTGATCCTCGTCACAGCGATCGACCGAAGCTTCCGCAGGTTCCATCTATTTGGTCATTGGTGGCGGTTCGATGCGCAGCGCATCCTCGCGATGGTAAGGCTTGGAGGGCCGATCGGCCTGACCATGGCGCTGGAAATGGGGGTCTTCGCACTCGCAGCTTATTTCATGGGCTGGATCGGAGCGCCGGCGGTCGCTGCGCACGCCGTCGCACTGCAGCTCGCAGCGCTGACCTTCATGGTTCCGCTCGGCCTTGGACAGGCAGCGAC
>CBJLMA010000178.1:0-2787 GCA_966424035.1 uncultured Sphingomonas sp.
CCTGTATCTCTTGTCTTTCTTAGCAAGCTCGGCGCGCGATACCATCGCAATGTCCTGGGCGCGCAGGTAATCAGGCGTTCCTGCAGGTATGCCCTTCATCGCCATTTGCGCGCTCGCATAGGCAAGTTTCGGATTCTTTTCGAGATTGCTCCGTTCGGCGGTAGCCAGGGCGGCACGGGCCTGATCGCCCTCCTGGTCGTAAATGATACCCAGCTGATACCAGGCGAACGGGTCCTCATTGTCCCGGTTGACCGCCTCCTTGAGGACGGTTTTCGCCTCGGGATAGTTTTTCGGATCCTCGGTCGCGACCAATGCATGCCCGAGCATCGCCGCAATCAACGGCATCTTGCCCGATCGCTGGACGGCTTCGCGCAGCGGCGCGATCGCCTCTCGCGGCTTGCCCCCTTCCAGCAGGATCTGGCCCTTCAGCTCAAGAAAGAAGGGATCATGCGGGTCCTTCGCAAGGAGCGCGTCAGCCTCTGCGTTGGCCTTATCCGGATAGCCTCCGACATGATAAGCATAGGCGCGCGCATAATGAGCGGGAACGCTCTGGTTGCTTTCGGGATATTTGATCACCGCCTGCTTGGGGTCGACGAAGCCCCACAGCTTGGCCTTCACACGCTGGAAGCGTGCTTCGAGCTGCGGATCGACCGGATTGTTCCAGGCCGGGTCGGATTTGAACGCCTGATCGAGTGCCTGAATTCGCTCCGATGAGAGCGGGTGGGTGCGGTCGTAGCTGTCCTTTGCGTAGATCGCGAGGCGATATTCCTGGTTCTGCAGCTTGGCGAAGAAGTCGAGCATGCCCTTGCCGCTGATCCCTGCGACATGGAGATATTTGACTGCTGACGCGTCGGCGGTGGCTTCCTGGCTTCGGGTGAACGCGAGAAACTTGCCCATCGCGGCCTGCTGCCCGGCCATCATGACGCCCATTGCTGCGTCACCGGCCCCAGCGGCGATGGCAAGCGCGCCGAGCACCATGGTGGCGATCGAAATCCCGGTCGCTTCCTTGGCCCCTTCCTGGAGCCGAATCGAATGGCCGCCGGCAACGTGGCCAAGCTCGTGCGCGATCACGCCCTGCAGCTGGTTCACATTGTCCGCGGCCTGGATCAGGCCCGACTGGATGTAGACGATCTGCCCGCGGTCGACGAAGGCGTTGATTTCGGGGTCGTTCAGCAAGACGACCTCGACATTGTTGGGCTCGAGGCCGGCCGCCTTGATCAGCGGCCGGGATACGTCCTTGAACAGCAGTTCGGTTTCGCTGTCGCGGAGCGCAGACGGACCGTTACCGCCCGAGTCGTCCTGCTGCGCATAGGCCGGACGAACGGCCACAGTCGCTAGGATGAGTGCCATCATCAGCAGGCGCGCGAAGCGGGCGAGCGGCGAGTTCATCCTCACGCGCTTACCATCCTTGCCGCTGAACGGGCCATGAAAGGCCGGGCTTACGGAACGATCACCCGAAGGTCCGCTGCCACCATCCGCGCCGCGGCTCGCCTTCCAGCTCCTCCGCTGTGTCATTGTTGGCGGCGGGCATTGGCACCGGTTCGGCAGCAGGGGCAGCTTCGTCTTCGGCCTGAGCCGCTTCGCCCTTTTTCGAACGACGCTTGCGCACAGCCTTTTTCGCCGGTGCCGGCTCGTCGACCGGCTCGTCGACCGGCTCGGCAGGTGGAGCGTCGGCCGGTGCCAGCTCGGGCACAGCTGTTTCGGCTTCCGCTGCGACCTTTTTGCGGCGCCCGCGCTTGGGTGCGGCAGGCTGCGGCTCTTCGGCAGCTTCGATCTTTGCGATCGGCGGCTCTTCAGCCACGGGCCGCTCGATCATCGGCGAGCTGTCAGGTTCGACCGTATCGGGAGCAGCGGTGCCAGTTCGGCCGCGACGCCGACGGCGACGGCGGCCACCTTCGCGAGCTTCCTCGGTGGCGGTTTCCGCAGCGGATGCTTCAATCTCTTCGGCCTGCGGTTCCTCGGCCGCTTCAGCGGTAATCCCTTCGCCGGCCTCGACGCCTTCGCCGCCTTCACGTCGTCCTCGTCCACGACCGCCGCGACGTCGGCGCCGGCGCCGCCGGCCCTGGCGCTCGCCTTCAGGCGCAACTTGTCGGGCCTCGGCCTCCTCTTCCTCTTCCTCGGTCTCGAACGTCTCTTCGACTTCCTCTTCCTCGACCGGCATCTGCGCGCGCGGCGCGGCGACCGGCCGCGGACCCGAGCTCTCGACGGTCATCCGCGCGCCTTCGAAGCTCTCGTCGATCACGACCTCGATGCTCACGCCGTAGCGCTGCTCGATGTCGGCGAGCTCGGTGCGCTTCTTGTTGAGCATGTAGACGGCCGCTTCCTTTCCGGCCCTCAAGAGGATGCGTTCGCCGCGTCCACGCGCCGCCTCGTCCTCGAGGATCCGCAGCGCCGACAGGCCAGCCGAGGCGGCCGTGCGCATCAGGCCGGTACCTTCGCAATGCGGACAAGGTTTGGTCGAGGCTTCGAGAACGCCCGTTCGCAGCCGCTGACGGCTCATTTCCATCAGGCCAAAGCTCGAAATGCGGCCGACCTGGATCCGCGCGCGATCGTTCTTCAGCGCCTCCTTCATGGCTTTCTCGACTTTTCGCACATGGCTCGACTGCTCCATGTCGATGAAGTCGATCACTATGAGACCGGCCATGTCGCGAAGCCTGAGCTGCCGGGCAATCTCCTGCGCCGCCTCGAGGTTCGTATTATATGCCGTCTGCTCGATATTGTGCTCGCGCGTGGACCGGCCCGAGTTGATATCGATCGAGACCAGCGCCTCGGTCGGGTTGATCACCA
>CBJLMA010000179.1:0-2768 GCA_966424035.1 uncultured Sphingomonas sp.
CTCCAGCAGCTGGAGATGGAGTCCAACGGCAAGTCCGTCAGGAAGGATGGAAAGCTGGTCGAGCACCCGACCGCGCCCGTGACCTGGGGCGGTACCGGCACCGATGCCCAGCATGCCGTATTCCAGCTCCTCCACCAGGGAATGATCCTTACTCCGGTCGAGTTTGTCGCTGTTCGCGAGGCCGAGGACGCGCAAGATCCCGAGCACCACCGCCTGCTCCTGCTCAATGCGTTCGCGCAGACTGCGGCGCTGATGCAGGGCAGGGCGAGCGACGATCCGCAGCGCTCCTATTCCGGCAACCGGCCCAGCTCCGCCGTCCTGCTCGACTCTCTCGATGCACGTTCGCTCGGAGTACTGATCGCTTTTTACGAGCATCGTACCTTTGCCAATGCCGTGCTGCTCGGGACCAATCCGTTCGATCAGTTCGGAGTCGAGCTCGGCAAGGACATCGCCCGCCAGCTTGCCGAGGGCGCTGACGAGGAAAGCCTCGATCCGTCGACCCGCGCGCTGATGGAAAGAGCAGGCATTTGAGCCGTCTGCTTGCGGCTGCTGCGCTGCTCGCCGCGAGCGCGCCGCTGTCGGCAGATCCCTTGCTGTTCTACAACGGCCGCCTCTTCGTCCGCGCGCAGGTCAACGGCGTCCCGACCGAAGCACTTCTCGACAGCGCGGCCGAAGCGAGCCTGGTCGATCCTGCCTATGCGGCAAGAGCCAAACTCCCGCAGGGCAGTGCGCAGACGATCCGCGGATCCGGGGGGCAAGCGAAGGCGCGTATCGTCGAAAATGTAGCCATCCGGGCACTTGGCGTCGATCTTCATCCCGATGCGGTCGTGGTGACCGATCTTGCCGACCTGTCGAAGCGGCTGATCAAGCGACCGACCGAGCTGGTCCTTGGCCGCGGGCTGTTCGACGCAGCCCGGCTCAGGATCGACATTCCTCACCGCCTCATCGAAGCGGGAAGCAAAGCCAGGCCCAGCGGCGTTCGGCTCCCGCTGACGCGGCACGCCGGGGTCGAATCGATTCCGGCCATTGCCGACGGACTTGAGCTGAACGCCGAATTCGACCTCGGCAACGGCAGCCAGCCCTTGATTTCGCGTGCAGTGGCCAATCGCCTCCACCTCAGGACCGTGACGCGCGAGCGGGGCGGCGGGATCGGCGGACCCTTGATGCGCGACATCGTCGTCCTGAAGCGGCTCGAACTTGCCGGCATGTCCTTCCCAAACATCCGCGCTGCAATCGACGATCAGCCGAATGCCGATGATCTCAACATCGGCACGTCGATCCTGAAACATTTCCTGATCACGACCGATTTCAAGCAGCGCGCAATATGGTTGCAGCCGCAGGGACGATAAGCGCGCTTATTGGAACCATGTCCAATAGTGATTGGTGAAGCGCCGTCCGCTTGGCGAAAAGGCGCGCTGCTGGAGATTATGAATGGCTGACTTCGACCTCTTCGTGATTGGCGCAGGCTCCGGCGGCGTCCGTGCGGCGCGCGTTTCCGCAGCCTATGGCGCGCGCGTCGCGATCGCCGAGGAGCATAAGGTCGGGGGCACCTGCGTGATCCGAGGCTGCGTCCCCAAGAAGCTGCTCGTCTACGGCGCCCATTTCGCCGAGGATCTCGATGATGCCGCGATGTTCGGCTGGGACGTGCCGCACAAGCGTTTCGACTGGCCGACGCTGCGCGACAATGTCCTTGGAGAGGTCGGCCGGCTCGAGGGCGCCTACACTGACACATTGACCAATCACGCAGTCACGATCTTTCACGAGCGCGCGGAGCTGACCGGGGCGAATTCGGTTCGGCTCGCGAGCGGCAAGGAAGTCACCGCCGACAAGATCCTGATTGCAACTGGTGCTTCCCCGGTGATGCCGGAAATGGAAGGCATTGAGCACGCGATCAGCTCGAATGAGGTCTTTCATCTCAAGGAGCTGCCGAAGCGAATCGTGATTGCCGGCGGCGGCTATATCGCCAATGAGTTCGCCGGCATCTTCCACCAGTTCGGGACTCATGTGACGCTGGTCAATCGGAGCGACGTGATTCTTCGCCAATATGATCAGCAGATCGTCGACCGGCTGATGCAGATCTCAATCCGCAAGGGGATCGATTTCAAGTTCCACGCGACGGTCGAGAAGGTCGAGAAAGCAGAAAGGGGAACGCTGCACGTATCGATGACCGGCTGCGACGATATCGAGGCCGACCAGATGCTGTTCGCCACCGGCCGCAGGCCGAACACCAAGGGACTTGGTCTCGAGGCTGCGGGAGTGGAAGTCGGCGACAAAGGTCAGATCAAGGTCGATGCGGACAATCGCTCGAATGTTCCGTCCGTGTTCGCTGTCGGAGATGTGACCGATCGAATTCAGCTTACGCCGGTCGCAATCCGCGAAGGCCAGGCATTTGCCGACACCTTCTTCGGCAACAAGCCGCATCAGGTCGACTATAATTGCATCCCATCGGCCGTGTTCAGCCATCCGCCGCTTGCAGGCGTCGGAATGACGGAAGGCGAAGCGCGCAACCGGCTCGGCCAGGTGAAGACCTACACGTCGGATTTTCGGGCGATGAAGAATGTGCTCGCCGGCCGAGACGAGCGCTCGCTCTACAAGCTGGTGGTCGACGGATCGACCGACCGGATCGTCGGAGTCCATATGATCGGACCCGACGCTCCGGAGATCCTCCAGGCCGCTGCGATTGCGGTGAGGGGCAAGCTCAAGAAGGCCGATTTCGATGCGACCGTCGCGCTCCATCCGACAATGGCCGAAGAACTGGTGTTGATGCG
>CBJLMA010000180.1:0-2638 GCA_966424035.1 uncultured Sphingomonas sp.
GTCATCGCGACCGACCGGCGCATCTACCATGTCGAGGCTGTCAGCACCGAGAGGACTGCGATTGCGGCCCTGTCCTGGAGCTATCCCGGAGACGGGCTGGCCATCGCGCGCGCTCCCGCCGCGCTCCCGCCCGAGCCGGTTGCGGCGGGCATCGCGGTCGATCAACTGAACTTCGACTATCGGATCGAGGGCGACAATGTGTCCTGGCGGCCGGTGCGCGCATTCGATGACGGCCATCAGGTATTCATCGAATTTCCGCCGAATATTGGGGAAGGGGAAGCGCCGCCGCTGTTCGTGACCGGCGCCGACGGCAAGGCCGAGCTGACCAATTACCGGCTCAAGGGGCGCTATTATATCGTCGACGGTCTATTCGCGGCAGCCGAGCTGCGCCTCGGCGGCAAGCACCAGAAAGTCGTGCGCATCCGCAACGAAAGCGCCGGGACGCGGCAGCGGAGGCCGGCATGAGCGAACCGGAACGCCCATCGTCAACGCCGCCGCCGAAGGAAGATCCCGAGACCCTCGTCCTTCGCGGAAAACCGCGTCCTGCACTGCGCTTCAAGCGCGGTCTCATCGTCGGATTGACGGGTGCCGTAGCGGCCTCGTTGATCGCCCTGTCCTGGGTCGCGCTCGAGCCGCCGACATTTCGCAAGTTGGCGCCGACGGTCGACAATTCCGAGCAGGCTGCGGCCAGGATTCTTCCCGACGGCCTTGGCGATCTGCCGAAAGATTATGGGGAAGTGCCGCGGCTCGGCCCGCCGCTGCCGGGCGACCTCGGACGGCCGATCCTCGAGCATGAGCGAAGTCTTGGAACGGCTGCCGGAAGAGGCTCAGCTGCAGCCGACACACAGTCTGCAGCGGATCTCATGCACCAACGCGCCGCGGAGTCGCGGGAGGCCGCGAGAACGGCGGGCGTCATGGTGCAACTTGGGGGAGGCCGCCCCAACGAAGCCCAGGCGTTTCCGACCCCAGCCGAAGCTCCGGCCGGGCTCGACGAGCCGGAGCGGCCGGCGGTCCCGGCAAGCCAGCAGCACAAAATCGACTTCGTGCGCTCGGGCGCGGGCGATTCGAGCCCGCGCGGACCCACCAAGCCGGTCTCGCCGTGGGTGCTGAGCGCCGGAAGTGTGATTCCCGCGAGCCTGCTTACGGGTCTCAATTCGGACCTTCCCGGAATGGTCCTCGCCCAGGTGACCGAGGATGTACGCGACAGCGCGAGCGGCCAATGGGTCCTCATTCCACAAGGGGCGCGGCTCGTCGGCAAGTACGATAGCGTGGTTGCCTTCGGCCAGCGGCGCGCTTTGGTCATCTGGAACCGCATCGTCTTTCCCGATGGCTCATCGGTCGAGCTCGACCATATGCCTGCAACGGATGCGTCCGGTTATTCCGGAGTTGCAGACCGCGTCGACCGCCACACCTGGCAACTGCTCAAGGGAATTGGTCTTTCGACCCTGCTCGGCGTCGCCACCCAGCTTAGCTTGGGCGGCAGCGGGAGCGATCTTGTCCGGGCTCTCCGCCAGGCCGTACAGGAGAGTGGGGCCCACGCGGGGGACCAGATCACGTCCCGCGAGCTCGACATTCAGCCGACGATCACCGTCCGGCCCGGCTGGCCCATCCGTGCGTTGGTCAACAGGGATCTTGTCCTTTCGCCGTGGAGGCAATGAAGCCTGCGCCATTCGCCGGGGGAGAACGAATCACCCATTGCTGATGTACGTCTGCGATTAGATCGTCCCGGAAGCGGTCGTTAGATCTGCCGGTCCAGATCGGCCCGATAACAGTCCTTCGTTCGCGTTGGAACTGAACGGCCGAAATGCGCCCCTTCAAGCCGTTGCCGAGCAGTCCCGCGTTTGCCGCAATCGGACATTCGTTCAACCAACTGGTTGACGGCAGATTCCGACCAAATGCGACATAAGAGCAGCGCCACTGCGCTCCTTTCGGCTATTGTTTGTGTCCACATATTCACTTATATTGTGGACACGGTGCAGGAATCAGAATCATGACAAAACCGATGACGTTGAACGTTCGCGTCGGTGGTGCGCTCAGCGAGTTTGTCGCTTCGAACGTCGGTGAACATGGCGCGTACGACAATGTCAGTGAGTACGTCCGCGATCTGATCCGGAAGGACAAAAAGCAAGCTGAGGAGCAAGCGTTTGAGAGGCTCAAGGCAGAGCTCCAGAGAGCGTTCGCCAGTCCAGACGCTGACTATCGACGCATCACCGCAGCAGACGTGATTAAACGCAATCGAGCTCGGCGCTCGCGCGCGTGAGTAGCTATTTTCTCGGGCCGCACGCCGACCAACAGCTCGACGAGATTTACGAATACACCACCACTCAGTTCGGCGAAGATCAGGCTGACCGCTACGTTGGGCTCCTCTTCCGGTACTTTTCCGACGTCTCAGAGAAGAACGTCATTTGGCGAGCCGTGCCTGCTGAATTTGGAGTCGGGGGATATTTCGGGAAGTGTGAGCACCACTTCGTCTACTGGAAAGTCCTCAGCACCGGCGAGGTTGGCTTCGTCGCAATTCTGCACGAGCGCATGCATCAAATCGGGCGGCTGCGAGAGATCATCGACGATCCTCTTTGAGTGTCCGCAACCTACTTGAACGGGCATTCGGGGTTTAGCGCTCTGTGGATGGACGCCAATG
>CBJLMA010000181.1:0-2619 GCA_966424035.1 uncultured Sphingomonas sp.
GCAGTCGAAGAGGCGCTTGGAGGCGGCCGAAGGCGTGCTAGAGATGTGAGGCGATGCGCCAATATCTCGATCTCATGCAGCTGATACTCGATCGCGGAGTCGAGCAGCAGGACCGCACCGGCACCGGCACCCTATCGTGGTTCGGGGCTCAGATGCGGTTTGATCTTGCCGATGGTTTCCCGCTGCTGACGACCAAGAAGCTTCACCTGAGGTCGATCATCGTCGAACTTCTCTGGTTTCTCCGCGGCGATACCAACATCGGCTGGCTCAACGAGCGCAAGGTCAGCATCTGGAACGAATGGGCGGACGAGCAGGGCGACCTTGGACCTGTTTACGGCAAGCAATGGCGCGACTGGGAAAGTGCCGACGGCGGGCACATCGATCAGATCGCCAATCTCGTCGAGCTGATCCGCAAGGATCCCTATTCGCGCCGTCAGATCGTCACTGCCTGGAATCCAGGCGAAATTTCAAAGATGGCGCTCGCTCCCTGCCATTGCCTCTTTCAGACGCAGGTCGCCGCCGGCCGGCTCAATCTCCAGCTGTATCAGCGCAGCGCCGACCTCTTCCTCGGAGTGCCGTTCAACATCGCCTCTTATGCGCTGCTGACCCACATGCTCGCGCGGGAATGCGGGCTAGAACCCGGCACGTTCGTCTGGACGGGCGGCGACTGCCACCTTTACTCGAACCATCTCGAACAGGCGCGCCTCCAGCTGGCTCGCGAGCCGCGGCCGCTGCCGCGGCTGGTGATCAAGGATCGCGGACAAGGGTTGTTCGCCTACGAATCCGACGATTTCGCCTTCGAAAATTACGATCCGCACCCGCACATTTCGGCGCCGGTAGCAGTCTGACCCGGTTGGTGACGGATAGCCGCAAATTGCCTCGTTCATGGAGCGGTTTCGGGAGCGCAGCGTTGGTTCACGTCAGACCAGGAGAGGACGACCATGTTTCAGAAAGTCACAACCGTCGTGCTGATCGGCACCGCGTTGGTGCTTGCGGCGTGCAACACGGTTCGCGGCGCGGCGCGCGACGTGAATTCGGTCGCGAACTGCACTCAGAATACGATAAACGGACAGGGCTGCAGATAACAGTCAGTAGACATTCAGCCGTATCGGTGATTCATTGTCATTCCGGATGGTTAACGGAGGAAGGATGATGATTCAGAAGCTGGCCGCAGTGGCGTTGGTTGGTGCGTGCCTGCTCGTCGTTGCGTGCAACACCGTTCGCGGCGCTGCGCAGGACGTCAGCTCGGTCGCCAACTGCACCGAGAACACGATCAACACGGGCTATTGCAAGTAGCTCCGTCCGATTCATGAAACGAAGCCCCGCCGGAGAAACTCCGGCGGGGCTTTTTCTTTGGCCTGGCTTAATCGTTCTTCCTGTCTCAGCGACAGGCCAAGCGCGACTAATCCTGCAGATAGTCGCCAGCGTCGGCATCAAGGCCGTGACCGCTCGGAACGACCTCGCCGAGCGGATCGTCGCCGGTCCCGGTGTCCTCGCGCGGGGACCGCGCGAGCTCGGCTGCACGAAGCTCCTCGGCCGAATCCGGCGCGATGAGCGCTTCCTGCATCCGCCGCTGGGCGGCGCGCAGCGCAGTATCGCGCGAGGAGGCCGCTACCCGCAGGCGGTTCATGCCGGCGCCAGTGCCCGCCGGGATAAGCCGTCCGACGATCACATTCTCCTTGAGGCCTTCGAGCGTGTCGACCTTGCCCTGCACCGCGGCCTCGGTGAGCACGCGCGTCGTCTCCTGGAACGAAGCCGCCGAGATGAAGCTGCGGGTCTGCAGCGACGCCTTGGTGATTCCGAGCAGCACCGGCTTTCCTTCGGCCTTCTTCTGGCCCTTGGTCAGCCTGGCGTTGGTCTCGTCCATCTCCTGGCGGTCGACCTGCTCGCCGGCGAGCAGCGTCGTGTCGCCCCCATCGGTGATCTCGACCTTCTGCAGCATCTGGCGAACGATCACCTCGATGTGCTTGTCGTTGATCTTCACGCCCTGCAGTCGATAGACCTCCTGGATTTCGCTCACGAGATATTCTGCAAGCGCTTCTACCCCGAGGACTTCGAGGATGTCGTGCGGATCGGGTGAACCGCCGACGAGATTGTCGCCGCGCTTCACATAATCGCCCTCCTGAACCTCGATCATCTTGGACTTCGGTACGAGATACTCGACGGGCTCCGATCCATCGTCGGGTACGATCGCGATCTTACGCTTGGCCTTGTAGTCGCGCATGAAGGTGACCTTGCCCGATACCTTGGCAATGATCGCATTCTCCTTCGGCTTGCGGGCCTCGAACAGCTCGGCGACGCGCGGCAGACCGCCGGTGATGTCACGCGTACGCGCGGCTTCCCGCGGCATGCGTGCAAGCACTTCGCCCGCCTCGACCTGCTGACCGTCCTCGACCGCAATGATCGCGCCCGATGCGAGACGATAGACACCCGCTTCCTTGGCCTTCTCGCCCGTCAACGTCAGGCGTGGATGCAGCGACTCCTTCTTCGACTTGGTCGTGTCGTCGATGACCACGCGCTGCGTGATCCCCGTCGACTCGTCGAGCTGTTCGGTCATCGTGCGATTCTCGATCAGGTCCTGGTACTTCACGGTACCGGCCTTTTCGGTGATCACCGGGC
>CBJLMA010000182.1:0-2538 GCA_966424035.1 uncultured Sphingomonas sp.
ACGAACACGCCTCGCCGGAGCGGTCGGTCTGCTTGTCAGCCCGGCCGCTTCGTTCTCGCAGTTTCTTCATTCCGACCGATCCGCCGACTCGCGATCGCGCTCGTACCGTCGCTTGAGCGGGAACGGCGGCAACCAGGATTCGCGACGGATTGTCCAAAGCTCATAGGTCGGGATCAGCTGGTCGGGAGCATCAAGCGATCCCAGACTCACTTCCACTTCATCTCCCGTGCGTCCGAAAACCGACGAGCCGCAGCCGGGGCAGAAGAACCGGCCCCGATAGCTGCGCGTGTCGCCTTCGATTGTCACTGCATCTTTCGGGAAAATCGCCGAAGCGTGGAAAAGAGCTCCATGGTGCTTGCGGCAATCGAGACAGTGACAAAGACCAATCCGGTAGGGGTGTCCCGACGCCACTATCCGCACCTTTCCGCAAAGGCAGCCGCCCGCGAATCGATCCATGGCGCGTCTCCTTCACTCACCGCGGTCGTCAGCGAGAACCGCGACCGGCGTGCGCGATGCCGTTGAGACTTGCGCGCAGCGATGCATAAGTCTCCTAATGCCCGCGTCGATCACAAGGAATGCAATTCGTCTGTTTGCGGCTGCCAGCCTGTGGTTTTCGCTCTGCCTGCCGGCAGGGGCATCTCATTTGGTAACCGGCAATGGTTTTGGGTTCGCTGTGGTTGCGCCTGAGAGCGGAACGGCAACGAAATTCTACCCACATCCGTACAGTTTTGTCCGGCCCGATCCTGCCAATCCGCTGAGCGAAGGGATCGAGACGGCCAATTTCATCAAGACACTTGGCTGGGGCAGGCGAGCGCCAGCCGGCACGGCTGATTATGTTTCCGACTCGCAGGTCATCCGCCTGCGTCGTGCCGATGGCACCGGCACCTTCTTCATGCCGTTCGGATTCGAACGACCGGCATTGATCATCAGCCTCGTAGCTGCGTCGCCCAGCAGTGCAGCTTGGCAGGTTGAATGGAACCGGCCCGTCCGATCACGCAAGGTGCTGAACGCCGCGGGGGTTGAGCTGTTGCAGTTTAACGACATCGACGAGTCGCTGCTGCTGGTTCCGTTGGCGAAGGTAAGCAAGGCTGTTGCGGACCAGCCGCTGGCGGCGAGTCCGGGATGGGCACTGATTTCGCTGCGCAAGGACAGCGAAGCCCGGGCGGCCCTCCGCGAGTTTCTGAGCTGGCGCGCCGGCCTGCCTGTCGGAGGACTGGTCCGGCGGGAAATTTCTGAATTCGAACGATGGCGCGTCAGGCCAACCGTTCACTTTGCCAACGAGAAGGAGCTCCACCTCTGGCGGCAAAGCGAGACGATGCTCCGTATCGCGCAAAGCCGCGAGCAGAACCTCGCCGAGAGGCACGGTAACGGACTCATCGTCGCCGCTTTGCCCGATGTCTATTCCACGCCCTGGGTTCGTGACATGTCGTGGGCCACGGTGGCGCTGGCGCGAATGGGGCATCGCTCGGCGGCGCGGGCTGCGATCCTTGCTTATTTCAATGCCCGGCCGACGGGAAAAATGCGCGCCCAGGTGAACGGCTCCGACTATCAGATCTCGGTCGTGCGCTATTGGGGAAACGGCGCCGAGGAGCCCTTCTTCACACAGGAGGGCAGCACCAACATCGAATTTGATGACTGGGGCGAAGCGCTCTGGGCACTGGGCGAATATCTGAACAAATATGACGATCGGTCTTTGCTCAAGGCGGCCACCTGGCGCGGGCCATTGTATGAAACTGCCCGCGACTTCATCGCCAGGCCCTTGATCGCCAACCTGGAGAGATATGGCGATGGTCTGATCGTCGCCGCCGACACATCCATTTGGGAAGAGCGGCAGAAGGACAAGAAGCATTTCGCTTTCTCGACGGCCATGGCGATCGTGGGCCTGCGCGAATTTGCGAAACTCGCCGAACGTGCTGGCGATGACCTTGCGCGCAAGCAGGCGCTCGACACGCAGGCGCTGCTCGAAAAGGGATTTCGCGCGGCATTCATCCGGGACGGAAGGCTCCACGGGACGCTCGAGGAAGGCGTCAAGAACGACATTGATGGAGCGCTCATTCCGATCATCAATTTCGGAATCGTCCGCGACCCAGGAGTGATCCGCGACACTCTCGACAGGATGGAGCTGCTGAAGCTGGTCTCGGGCGGCTATCGGCGCGTCCGCAGCACCTACACCGATCCCAGGATTTTCGAATATTGGTACGAACGCCAGGAGTTCCTGTTCGTCGATCTTGCCTTAGCTGAGCTTGACCGCCGGGTTGGGAGAAGGGCCGTTGCCGACGCGATGTTAAGTCGGATCGTGGCCAAATCTGCTGCCGACCACGACATGATTCCCGAAATGTATGTCGCGCTTCCATGCCAGCTCTTCCCTGGCAAGATCGGCGATCCGACAGGCGCGCTGCCCATGGTGGGATATGGCGCAGGCGCTTACGTTCTGCATCTGCTTGAGAGGGAACTCGCTGGTGAAGGCGCCACGCGCTCCATCCGGGGATTTGCGCATCTCAGCGAAACTCGGCGAAAAGCGGAGTGGCTCCCCGGGCC
>CBJLMA010000183.1:0-2491 GCA_966424035.1 uncultured Sphingomonas sp.
TGACCAGCTTGGCGATCATCGGGTCGTAGAACATGCTGACCTCGCCGCCGTCGGCAACGCCGTCATCGACGCGGACGCGCGGTTCTGGAGCGTCCTGCTCGCTCGAGAGGAGCGTAGCGCGAGGCGGCCAATAGCGAACCAGTCTTCCGGTGGACGGCAGGAAGTGCCGGTACGGATCCTCGGCATAGACCCGCGTTTCGACCGCCCAACCGCCAAGCTTCACGTCATCCTGCCTGAAGGCGAGCTTCTCGCCCGCAGCGACGCGGATCATCTGCTCGACGAGGTCGAGGCCGGTCACTTCCTCGGTCACCGGATGCTCGACCTGGAGCCGGGTATTCATTTCGAGAAAGTAGAAGCTCTTGCCCGTCGGGTCCGCGCCCGAGACGATCAGCTCGACCGTGCCCGCGCTATAATAGCCGACCGCCCGCGCAAGGGCCACGGCCTGTTCTCCCATCGCCTTGCGCATTTCGGGAGTCACGAACGGCGACGGCGCTTCCTCGACCACCTTCTGGTGACGGCGCTGGATCGAGCATTCGCGCTCGCCCAAATAGAGGATGTTGCCATGGCGGTCGCCAAGGATCTGGATCTCGATGTGCCGCGGCTGCTCGATGAACTTTTCGATGAATACGCGATCATCGCCGAAGCTATTCAATCCTTCGCGCTTCGTCGCTTCGAAGCCCTCGCGCACATCCTTTTCGTTCCAGGCGAGGCGCATGCCCTTGCCCCCGCCACCGGCCGAGGCTTTCATCATCACCGGAAAGCCGATCTCTAAAGCTATTCTGACCGCTTCGTCGGTGGTTGCGATGTCGCCGAGATAGCCCGGGACGACGTTGACGCCGGCTTTCTTGGCGAGCTTCTTGGATTCGATCTTGTCGCCCATTGCGGCAATCGCTTTTGCCGGCGGCCCAATGAATGCGATCCCCTCATTCTCGAGCGCCTTGGCGAAGCTCTCGCGTTCGGACAAGAAGCCGTAGCCGGGATGCACGGCCTCTGCACCCGTCACCTTGCAGGCATCGATGATCAGCTCGGCCTTCAAATAGGATTCTGACGCAGGCGGCGGGCCCAGCCGCACGCATTCATCGGCCATTTTCACGTGCGGAGCGCGCGCGTCGGCATCGGAATAGACCGCGACGGTCTTGATGCCCATGCGCCTAGCCGTGCGGATCACCCGGCACGCAATTTCCCCACGATTGGCGATGAGGATTTTTTTGAACATTCGGCTCATCTCGGTTTCTTGGCGAGGTAGACGCCGAGCGCCATGACCAGCAAGCCTATCGCTCGCTTGAGCGTGAGCGTCGTCCTGAGCGCTCCGAACAATCCGAAATGATCGATAGTCGCAGCCGCGATCAGCTGCCCGAGCAGCACGAAGAAGATGGCGTTGCCAACGCCGATCCGCGGCGCCGACCAGGTCACCGACAGCACATAAAAGACGACACCGAGTGCGGCAGCGTACGACCAGAGAGGAACGCTGAGGAATGCATTTGCCGGCGGCAAGCCGACAGCCGCCAAAATAAGCCCGGTCAGGACTAAACCGACGCCGAACAGGATCGTGCTTGCCGCAACCGGGCTGGCGATCTGCGCGCCGAGTAGTGCGTTCAGCGCCGCAGTCACGGGGATGCCCATTCCGACAACCAGCATCATCAGTGCAATGGCCGTGAAGTTGCCGCCGGATTCGCTATTCACTCCGCAGCCTCCATGGCCGAGCGATGGCCAGCGCATACGCAAGTGAATTTCACTCCGCCGCCTCGTCGAGCGGCGGCATGTTGTGGCCGAGCAGACGCAAGACTTCGTCGGCAGCGTCGGCAAGATTCGTGCCGGGGCCGAAGATCGCTTGCACGCCCGCCGCGCGGAGCATCGCATAATCCTGCGGCGGGATGACGCCGCCCGCGACCACCTTGATGTCGGCTCTCCCTAAGTCCTTCAGCGCCTCGATCATTTCCGGGATGAGCGTCCGGTGGCCAGCGGCGAGCGAGCTTGCGCCGACCACGTCGACATCATTGTCGACCGCCATTTGCGCCGTCTCGCGCGGAGTCTGGAACAACGGTCCGGGAATCACTTCGAAGCCAAGGTCGGTGAAAGCGGACGAGACCAGGTTTGCGCCCCGGTCGTGCCCGTCCTGACCCATCTTTGCGATCATGATCCTCGGCTTGCGGCCGAGACGATTGGCGACCGCCCCGGTGCCCCTTTCGGCCATTTTCCATCGGCTATCCTGTCGCGCACTGCCATAGATTCCACGCACAGGCTCAGGCTTGGTCCGGTAACGACCGAACGCTCGCTCGAGCGCGTCCGAAATTTCGCCCAAAGTGCAGCGAAGGCGCGCCGCCTCGATACTCAGGCGCAGCAGATTCTCGTCGCCGCGCGCACCCTCCTCCAGCGCGTCGAGCGCGGCGCGCGCTTGTCCTTCATCGCGGCTCTCCCGAACCTTCCCGATCCGACTGATCTGCGATGCGCGGACCTTGGCATTGTCGACTTCGAGGATGTCATGCTCCGG
>CBJLMA010000184.1:0-2476 GCA_966424035.1 uncultured Sphingomonas sp.
AGGTCGGAATGACCCGCCTGTTCCAGGCGGACGGTCGGCACGTGCCGGTTACCGTCCTGCAGCTGGACGAGGTGCAGGTCGTCGGCCGTCGTGAAATGGATCGTGACGGCTACACCGCCGTCCAGCTCGGCGCCGGCAAGGCGAAGGCGAAGAATGTCGCCAAGCCGCAGCGCGCTGCGTTCGGCAAGGCCGAAGTCGAGCCCAAGGCGAGGCTTGCCGAGTTCCGCGTCGCTGAAGACGCACTGCTCGATATTGGCGCGCACATCAGCGCCGACCATTTCATTCCCGGCCAGCTGGTCGACATTGCCGGAGTCACTCAGGGCAAGGGCTTCGCCGGGGCGATGAAGCGCTGGGGCTTCGGCGGCCTTCGCGCGACGCACGGCGTTTCGGTCTCGCACCGTTCGCACGGTTCCACGGGCAACCGCCAGGATCCGGGCCGAGTCTTCAAAAACAAGAAGATGGCCGGCCATATGGGCGCCCGGAACCGCACCCAGCAAAATCTCGAGGTCGTCCGCACCGATCCGATCCGCGGCCTGCTGTTCATCAAGGGCTCGGTTCCCGGGCACAAGGGCAGCTGGCTGACGGTCAGCGACGCGATCAAGCTTCCGCGTCCGGATGCTGCGCCTTATCCGGCGGCAATCCTCGAAGCGCTGAAGGAAGAAGAAGTTCACGTGCCCGAGGCCGGTCTCGTCGATGAGGCCGCTGTCCACGAGATCCCGGCGCTTCCGAGCGACGAGGAAGTCGCTGCGATCGCTGCCGAGCAGGAAGCCGGCGCCGCCGCTGAGGCGGAAGCCGCGGCCGCCGCCGCTGAAGAAGCAGTTCAAGAGGCTCAGTCGGACGAGGCGAAGCCCGAAGCCGATGAGAGCAAGGAAGGCTAAGATGAAGGTCAAGGTACAGACCCTCGACGCCGGCAAGGGCGGCGACATCGAGCTCAACGACGAGATCTTCGCCGTCGAGCCGCGCGCCGACATCCTTCACCGCGTCGTCACCTGGCAGCTGGTCAACCGCCGTGCTCCGGCGCGGGCGGCCCGCGAGCGCAGCGACGTTGCACGCACCGGCAAGAAGTTCGGACGTCAGAAAGGCGGCGGGACGGCTCGCCACGGCGACCGCAGGGCTCCGATCTTCATCGGCGGCGGCAAAGCCCATGGTCCGCGCGCCCGAGTCTTCACTTCGAGCCTCAACAAGAAGGTTCGTCAGCTCGGCCTCAAAATGGCGCTGTCGTCGAAGGCGAAGGAAGGCAATCTCATCGTTCTCGACAGCCTCGACGTTTCCGAAGCGAAGACGAAGAGCCTGAAGGCGCAGCTCGGGAAGCTCGGTTTCAAGAAGAGCGCGCTGGTCATCGACGGCGATGCGCTGAACGTCGGTTTCGCCCGTGCCTCGTCGAACCTCGAGAGCATCAACCTGCTGCCGGCGGTTGGGGCGAACGTGTACGATATCATGCGCCACGAGACGCTGGTCCTGACCCGCGCCGCGGTCGAAAAGCTGGAGGCCCGGATCAATGGCTAAGAAGCCGCAGAAAGCGGCGCCGGAAGCGCGCCACTACGACATCGTCCTCGCGCCGCACATCACCGAGAAGTCGACGATGCTGTCTGAGCATAACTCGGTGGTGTTCAAGGTCGCTCCGAAGGCGACCAAGCCGGAAATCAAGGCGGCGGTCGAAGCGCTGTTCGGCGTGACCGTCAAGAATGTGAACACCATCGTCTCCAAGGGCAAGTCGAAGCGGTGGCAGGGCCGTCCCTACCAGCGCTCGGATGTCAAAAAGGCGATCGTCACTCTCGCCGAGGGTCAGTCGATCGACATTACCGAAGGGGTCCGCGGCTAATGGCACTCAAGCAATATAAGCCGACCTCGCCGGCCCGGCGCGGCCTGATCCTGGTCGACAAATCGGCGCTTTGGAAGGGCAAGCCAGTCAAGGCCTTGACCGAAGGCAAGCGCAAGACCGGCGGCCGCAACAACAAGGGCCATGTGACCTCGCGCGGAATCGCCGGCGGCCACAAGCAGAAGTATCGCACGATCGACTTCAAGCGGCGGACCTGGGACGTGCCGGCGACCGTCGAGCGCCTCGAATATGATCCGAACCGCTCGGCCTTCATCGCGCTCGTGACCTATGAGGGCGGCCAGCAGGCCTACATCCTCGCTCCGCAGCGGCTCGCTCCGGGCGACAAGGTCATCGCCGGCAAGAAGGTTGACGTGAAGCCCGGCAATGCGATGGAAATCGGCCAGATGCCGGTCGGCACGATCGTCCATAATGTCGAGCTCAAGCCCGGCAAGGGCGGCCAGATCGCGCGTGCTGCGGGGACCTATGTACAGGTCGTCGGCCGCGACCGCGGAATGGTGATCGTCAGGCTGAATTCAGGCGAGCAGCGTTACGTGCGCTCGGACTGCATGGCGACCGTTGGAGCGGTGTCGAACCCCGACAACGCCAACCAGACGCTGGCCAAGGCCGGCCGCAGCCGTTGGCTGGGCAAGCGCCCGC
>CBJLMA010000185.1:0-2418 GCA_966424035.1 uncultured Sphingomonas sp.
CCGTAATAGTCCTGAACCTCCTGCCGAAGCATGTCGATCCGGTGCTTTGCCCGCTCGAGCCGCTTGGTCGTTCGGACGATACCGACATAGTTCCACATGAAGCGCCGAATCTCGCCCCAGGTCTGGGCGATAACCACCTCCTCGTCGCTGTCGGTGACGCGGCTTTCGTCCCAGGCACGGATCTCGGGAACATCCGGCAGGTCGGCGAAGTTCGCGAGAATGTGCTTCGCCGCAGCTTCGCCGAAGACCAGGCATTCGAGCAGGCTGTTGGAGGCGAGGCGGTTGGCGCCGTGAAGGCCGGACTGGGTCACTTCGCCCGCCGCATAGAGTCCCGGGGCATCGGTCCGGCCGTCAAGGTCGACCACCACGCCGCCGCAGGTATAATGCTGCGCCGGAACGACCGGAATCGGCTCCTTGGTGATATCGATGCCGAGGCCCAGCAGCTTGTCGTAGATGTTGGGGAAGTGCGCACGGACGAAATCGGCGTCGCGATGCGAAATATCGAGGTGGACATAGTCGAGTCCCAGCCGCTTGATCTCATGGTCGATCGCGCGGGCGACTATGTCTCGGGGGGCAAGCTCGGCGCGTTCGTCGAAACGGGGCATGAAACGTTCGCCGCCGCCCTTGACGCCCAGCGGAAGTTTCAGCTGTCCGCCCTCTCCGCGGACGGCTTCCGTAATCAGGAAATTCTTGACCTCCAGATTATAGAGGCAGGTTGGGTGGAATTGCATCATCTCCATGTTGGAGACGCGGCAGCCGGCTCGCCATGCCATTGCGATTCCATCGCCTGTCGCACCACGCGGCGCAGTTGAATAAAGATAGGCCCGCCCAGCTCCTCCAGTAGCGAGGATGGTCGCTTTCGCAGTCAGCGTTTCGACGCGCTTCTTCTTGCGGTTGTAGGCATAGAGGCCGTGCACCGCGCCGCTGGTCGAGAATTGCCTGGCGTGCCGGCCGGTCACCAGGTCGATTGCGGCCATGTCCGGCACGAGCGTGATGTTGGGGTGCCTTGCAGCCGCCGCTTCGAGCGCCTGCTGGACCGCATTGCCGGTCGCGTCGGCGACGTGGACAATTCGGCGGTGGCTATGACCGCCTTCGCGAGTCAGGTGAAGCGCACCGTTTTCGCTTGCGAAGGGAACCCCCAGCTCGACCAGGTGACCGATCGCCCGCGGCGCCGATTCGACGACATGTTCGACGACCTTTGCTGCATTGAGCCCAGCACCTGCGATCATCGTGTCCTTGACATGGGCTTCGAAGCTGTCGCCCTCCTCGAGCACGGCAGCAATCCCGCCCTGAGCCCAGCTCGTCGCCCCTTCGCTCAGCGCGCCCTTTGCAATGACTGCAACTGTTCGACTCTCGGCAAGGTTGAGGGCCGCAGTCAGACCCGCCGCGCCGGAGCCGACGATGAGGACGTCGCAGGTCGTCTTCACGCGGCTTCCTGAGCAGCCGAAGTGAGGCTCAGGAACACGTCTTCCAAGTCCGGGTCACGGGTCGAAACGTCAACGATTCCAATCCCTTCTGAGGTGAGCGATGCGAGCACCTGCCCGGCGTTCACCTTGTCCTTGCGATAGGTGATCTCGAGCGTTCGCTCATCGATCAGCGCGATATTCTCGAAGCAGGAATTGGTCGGGACTGTGGCTATGTCGCGATCGAACGTGACGACTACTGCCTTCTCCTGCGCTTTTGCGACCAGTTCGCGTGTCGGTTCATTGGCGATCACCCGGCCGTGGTGAATGATCGCGATGCGGTCGCACAGCTCCTCGGCTTCTTCGAGATAATGGGTGGTGAGAACGATTGTGACGCCCTGCGCATGGAGCTTGCGCACATAGTCCCAAAGTTGTCGCCGAAGCTCGACGTCCACTCCTGCAGTCGGTTCGTCGAGAACCAGGATCGGCGGCGAGTGGACCATCGCTTTTGCAACCAGCAGCCGCCGCTTCATTCCACCCGAAAGCGTGCGCGAATAAGCATGCGCCTTGTCGGCTAGGTGCATCGCCGCAAGCAGCTCGTCGCTGTGTCGCTGCGTGGCCGGAATTCCATAGAGGCCGGCCTGGATCTCCAAAGTCTCGCGCGGCGTGAAAAAGGGATCGAAGATGATTTCCTGCGGAACGACGCCGATCGAGCGCTTCGAATTGCGCGGATGCTCGTCGATGTCGAAACCCCATATTGCGACCTTGCCGCTGGTTTTCATCACCAGCCCGGCGAGGATATTGATCAAGGTCGACTTGCCCGCGCCGTTGGGGCCCAACAGGCCGAAGATCTGGCCGCGCGGAACGTCGAAGCTGACCTCGTCGAGCGCACGTTTGGGCTCGGCGCCCTTCGAGCCGGCGTAGGTCTTTGACAGGGATTCGATGCGGATCGCGGGCTCGTCCATTTGGGTTCGCCGCATAGGAGCGCGTTTCGGAAGCCACAAGCCGGTGAGGT
>CBJLMA010000186.1:0-2416 GCA_966424035.1 uncultured Sphingomonas sp.
GCTCGGCAGTCAGCTTTCCCTTGGCAGCGCTCGCTTCATAGTTGCGCAGCATCACACCGGTGCCGCGGTCGAGCGCTTCCTGGCTCATCTCGACGATCGTCACCGGTATCCCGGCCGAGAGGAAGTTCATCGAAATTCCGCCCCCCATGGTTCCGGCGCCGATCACTCCGACCCTGCGGACCGGACGCGGCTCGCTGTTTTCGGGCAGTCCCTCGATCTTGGCAGCCTTGCGCTCGGCGAAGAAGAAATATTGCTGCGCCCTCGCCTGCGTGCCGCTCATCAGCTCCATGAACAACTTGCGCTCTTCCATGACGCCTTCGCTGTACGGCTTCTCGCAGGCGACCTTCACGGCCTCGATATTCTTGAGAGGCGCCTCGAATCCGCGGAATTTCTTCGCGTTGGCCGCGCGAAACTCCTCGAAGACCGCGGGGTCGCAACTGTCGAGCTTGTCCGGCCGCTCCGAGCTTTTGGCGAGCGGCCGAACATCGCGCACCTCTTCGGCATAGCCGACCGCGTGCGGGATCAGCTCGCCCTCGACGAGGCGGTCGACGAGCCCGCAAGCGAACCCCTCCTTGGCGCTGATCGGATTGCCGAGAGCGCACATTTCGAGCGCCTTCTTGACGCCCGCAACCCGCGGCAGCCGCTGCGTTCCGCCCGCTCCGGGAAGCAGTCCGAGCTTGACCTCGGGTGTCCCGAGCTTCGCCGACGGGACTGCCACGCGATAATGGCAGGCAAGTGCAACCTCCAGACCACCGCCCAGCGCCGTTCCGTGGATCGCCGCGACCACCGGCTTGGAGCAATTCTCGATCGTATCGACGACTATCGGGAGCCAAGGCTGCTGCGGGGGCTTGCCGAACTCGGTAATGTCCGCACCGGCAAAGAAAGTCTGGCCCTCGCAGGCGATCACCACTGCCTTGACTTCGGCGTCGGCCTCCGCCTCGGCGATCGCGTCCACAAGCCCCTGCCGGACTGGCGTGGACAGCGCGTTCACGGGTGGGTTGTTGGACAATATGATGAGCACGTCACCGTGCTTGCGGGTCGAGATCGGGCTGGTGGTCGGCTTGTCCATCACATCTTCCATCGCGGGTCTCCGGCGAACGGAGCTAGGCCGCTGCTTACACGCTTGCAAGTGGACGAGAGGCCCTGTCCAACGCTATCCGCCCGCACGAGGAGATCGCCGATGGACAACCCTGCCGCGAGCGACAGCAAGCAGCTCCGCAAGGATGCCGCAGAGATCAAGCGCAGCGCCAAGGCTTTCGAGCGCACCAGCAGCGAACTGACCGACAATGCCGACCGGCGGACGGTGCTCGCCGGCGACCGCACATTGCTCGCGGCCGAACGGACCTATGCGGCCTGGGTGCGTACCGCCCTCGCCGCGCTTGCCGCGGGGATTGGCGCGAGAGCGCTGGTGAAGGACATCCTGCCGCAATCGGTCGGCAAACTCACAGGAACGGTGCTGATCCTGTTCGCGGGCTTCTGCCTCGTCGCTGCGGTCTGGCGCGAGCTGAGGGGAATACCGGTGACGCCGCACCCCGACATTCGCCCAATCCCGCGCGCGCTGCTGGTGCCGATGAATTTCCTGCTGCTACTGGTCGCGATCGCTGCGCTGGTCGGGATCTGGTCGGCGTGATTGGCGCGATCGACCAGAGGTCGAGAAAAACGGCGGGGGACAAGTTTCCCCGTCAGGCGGAAGGTCGTCGATGAAGGATTTGGACCAATTTCGCACTGAAACACGCGCCTTTCTCGAGGAAAACTGCCCGCCGGAGATGCGCGAGCCGATCCACTCTGAGTCGGACATCTGCTGGGGCGGGCGCAATTGGACCTACCAGTCGGATGCACAGCGTCGCTGGGTCGAAATAATGGCTGGCCGCGGCTGGACGGTGCCCCACTGGCCGAATGACTATGGTGGCGGCGGCCTATCGCCAGCCGAGGCGTCGGTGCTCAAGGAAGAACTCGAACGGATCGGCGCCCGGCCGCCGCTCACCAGCTTCGGAATCTCGATGCTCGGGCCGGCGCTGCTTAAGTTCGGCACCGAAGAGCAGAAGCGACACTATCTCCCCCAAATCGCGCGCGGCGAGATTCGCTGGTGCCAGGGCTATTCTGAACCGGGCGCGGGCTCGGATCTTGCCGGTTTGCAGACCAAGGCCGAGGACCAGGGCGATCATTGGCTCGTGAACGGCCAGAAAGTGTGGACCAGCTATGCCGACAAGGCCGACTGGATCTTCTGCCTGGTCCGCACCTCGACGGAGTCCAAGCAGGGCGGAATAAGCTTCCTTCTGTTCGACATGCGGACGCCGGGAGTTTCAACCAAGCCGATCCTCCTGATCAGCGGCTCTTCGCCCTTTTGCGAGACCTTCTTCGACGACGTGAAGGTTCCCAAAGATCAGATCGTCGGCGAAGTGAACAAGGGTTGGGA
>CBJLMA010000187.1:0-2272 GCA_966424035.1 uncultured Sphingomonas sp.
AGGTTGAACTGGTCGCGCCAGCGGAACTCGAAGCGGGCGCGGCTCAGCGCATCGTCATGCAGACGCGCTGCGGGGTGGCCCTTTGCCAAATCGGCCGCGTGCGCCGCGAGCTTGTAGGTGACGACGCCGACCTTCACATCGTCGCGATCGGGGAGGCCGAGGTGCTCCTTGGGTGTAACATAGCAGAGCATCGCAGTGCCGAACCAACCGATCATCGCGGCGCCGATCGCGCTGGTGATATGGTCGTAGCCGGGGGCGACGTCGGTAGTCAGCGGCCCCAAGGTGTAGAAGGGTGCCTCGCCACAGCTTTGCAGCTGCTTGTCCATATTCTCCTTGATCTTGTGCATCGGCACGTGACCGGGTCCCTCGATCATCACCTGGCAATCGTGCGCCCAGGCCTTCTTCGTCAGCTCGCCAAGCGTGTAGAGCTCGGCGAACTGGGCTTCGTCATTGGCATCGGCGGTCGAGCCGGGACGCAGGCCGTCTCCGAGGCTGAAGGCGATGTCATAGGCCTTCATGATTTCGCAAATCTCGTCGAAGCGCTCGTAGAGGAAGCTTTCCTTGTGGTGGGCGAGGCACCATTTGGCCATGATCGAGCCGCCGCGGCTGACGATCCCGGTGACCCGCTTTGCGGTCAGCGGCACGTAGGGCAGGCGCACGCCGGCGTGGATGGTGAAATAGTCTACGCCCTGCTCGGCCTGCTCGATGAGCGTGTCGCGATAGATCTCCCACGTCAGCTCTTCGGCAATGCCGCCGACCTTCTCCAGAGCCTGATAGATGGGCACGGTGCCGATCGGCACGGGCGAGTTGCGAACGATCCATTCACGCGTGTCGTGAATGTTGCGACCGGTAGAGAGGTCCATGACCGTGTCGGCGCCCCAGCGGATTGCCCAAACCATCTTGTCGACTTCAGCAGCGACATCGGACGCGACGGCGCTGTTGCCGATATTGGCGTTGATCTTGACCAGGAAGTTACGGCCGATCGCCATCGGCTCGGATTCAGGATGGTTGATGTTGGAGGGGATGATGGCTCGGCCGCGGGCGACTTCCTCGCGAACGAATTCGGGGGTGACGAAATCGGGAATTGCGGCACCGAAGCTTTCGCCGTCGCGAGCCGCAATTTGAAGCGCGACTTCGCGGCCGAGATTCTCGCGAATTGCGACATATTCCATCTCTGGAGTGACGATTCCGCGCCTTGCGTAGTGCATCTGCGTGACGTTGGCACCGGACTTGGCGCGGAGGACTTGCTTGCGGACCTTGGGGAAGGGCTGGACACCGCCGGAGCGGTCGGGGCCAAGCTGCCCATTGTCTTCGGGGCGGATTTCGCGCTGAGCGACCTCTTCGACATCGCCGCGGCTTCGGATCCATTCGCGGCGAAGCTCGGGCAGGCCCGCCATGATGTCGATCCGTTGCTGCGGATCGGTGTAGGGCCCGCTTGTGTCGTAGAGAACCACCGGAGGCTCGCCCGATGATGACTCAAGGTCGACGGCACGCATTGCGACGCGGACGCCGTCACGTCCGTCGATATGGAACTTGCGCGAGCCGCGGATTGGCCCGGTGGTGACTTTGAGTTCGGTACGTGCTGGCGCGTCGGCCATGTTGGACACTCCTCCCTACGGCCGTATCAACGGCATCAGGTTCGACGGGTCCGGCGCTGCTGCGCCCATCTCAGCCGCGCACCAGCGGCTCCCCAGGGAAGAGACGTCCTTAGGCTGGACGGAGGCCGCGCGCTAGGCCCGCTCACTTCCTGCCCTGAGCAGCCCTGAGCTCTTCGGGCGACACGACCCCGTCGTGGTTGGTGTCGATCCGGTTGAACTTGGCAAGCTCGGGCGCTCGGAACTCGTCAGCGCTGACCTTGCCGTCATGGTTGGTGTCGAGCCGCGCGACCAACTCGTCGGGGGTTTCGCTGGTGCGGACCGGCGGCGCAGCGGCCATGAATTCCTGGAGACTGAGCTTTCCGTCCTTATTGGTGTCGAGCTGCCTGAACTGATCCTCCATCTTCTTCGCTATCGCGACTTTTGCCTGCTGCAGCTCGCGCTGCTGTTCGGCCGCCATTTCCTCCTTCGAAATCTTGCCGTCGTGATTGGCATCGATCATGTTGAACCGGGCATCGATGCTCTTGATGTAGTCGGTGCGGGTGACGGGTTTCGCAGGCTGCTGCGCCCCAACCGTCGCAGCCATTCCAACGGCGAGGGTTGCCGATGCAAGAAGCAGCAGTCTCATCTGGTCGACCTCCTTGAAGTTGGATCCAGCCTAGGCGCTCCTCAGGCAG
>CBJLMA010000188.1:0-2228 GCA_966424035.1 uncultured Sphingomonas sp.
AACACGGTTTCGATCAGGATGAAGTCGATTCCTCCCTCGGCCAGTGCATCGATCTGCTCGCGATACACGGTCTTCAGTTGGTCGAAATCGACTTCCCGATATCCGGGGTCATTGACGTCCGGCGACAGTGAGAGGGTTTTGTTGGTCGGTCCCAGGGACCCGGCGACGAATCTGCGCCTTCCATCCTTTGCCTGGAACTCGTCGGCGATCGTGCGCGCCAGAGTCGCGCTCGCCAGATTGATTTCACGAACGAGATGCTCGGCTCCATAATCGCTCTGGCTGATCCGGTTCGCCGAGAAGGTGTTGGTCGAAGCAATGTCCGCACCGGCCTCGAAATAGGCGCGGTGAATCGAACCGGGCACCTCCGGTTTGGTCAGCGCCAAAATGTCGTTGTTGCCCTTCTGGTCCCGAGCGAGTCCGAGTTTGCCCGCATAAGCGGCTTCGTCGAGCTTCCACTGCTGGATCTCGGTCCCGAACCCACCGTCAGTGATGAGGATGCGTTTCGCTGCTTCGGCGCGAAAATGTTGGGAAGCTGTCATGTCTTGGCCCTTACGCCGAGCAGGTGGCAGATCGCGTAGCTGAGCTCCGCGCGGTTGAGCGTGTAGAAATGGAAGTATCTCATGCCGCCGGCATAGAGCTGCCCGCAAAGCTCGGCGGCCACGGTGGCGGCGATGAGCTGGCGCGCGGCGGGGAGATCGTCCAGCCCTTCGAACAGATCGTCGAGCCATTTCGGAATCGTCGCGCCGCAGGACTGCGCGAAGCGTCGCGTCGTCGCGACATTGGATACCGGAAGAATTCCGGGGACAATCTCCGCATCGATGCCGGCTGCAGCCGCTTCGTCGCGGAACCGGAAGAAGCAGTCGGCGGAGAAAAAGAATTGCGTGATCGCACGGTCGGCGCCGGCGTCGACCTTGCGCTTGAGATTCTCGAGATCGAATGCCCGCGAGGATGAGTCCGGATGGACTTCCGGATAGGCTGCGACTGAGATGTCAAATGGGGCAACCCGCTTGAGTCCCGCAACCAGCTCGATCGCGTCGCGATAGCCTTGCGGATGCGGCTCGTACTTCGATCCCGGCTCGGGCGGATCGCCGCGCAACGCGACGATATGGCGTACGCCGAGCGCCCAATAGTCGCGGGCGATCGAATCAATCTCATCGCGCGATGCTCCAACGCAGGTGAGATGCGCAGCCGGAATGAGCGAAGTCTCTTTGAGAATCCGTTCCACGGTCGCGTGGGTGCGCTCGCGCGTCGAGCCGCCGGCGCCGTAAGTCACCGATACGAACCGCGGGTGCAGCGGCTCGAGAGTCTTGATCGACTCCCACAGCGTCTGCTCCATCTTCTCGGTTTTTGGCGGGAAGAATTCGAAGCTCACATGAATGTCGCCGCGCGCTTCGGCGAACAGAGGCAGGTGCCGCCTTAAGGATTCGAGGGCGTTCACGCGGCCCTCCGCTGCGGCACTGCAGTCTTGACGCCTCGCCAAAGGGTGACCGTCAGCTCACCGCCTTCGAGATGTTGAACCTGATCGAGCTTCAGCCCCACTGCCGCAAACCAAGCGGCCATCACTTCGTCGTCGAAGCCAAGCCGGATGTGCGCATCACGCTCGCGCAGCTCCTCCCGGTCATGCGCGGCGAAATCGACGACCAGCAGCGTGCCGCCCGGGGCGAGCACGCGCGCAGCTTCGGCGATGGCGGCGGCCGGTGAATGCGCATAGTGCAGCACCTGATGGATGAGAACGCTGTCGGCGCTCCGGTCAGCGAGAGGCAAAGCGTACATGTCGCCCTGACGCAGACTCGACTGAATGCCTGCGGCCTCGAGCTTCACCCGCGCCAAGCGCAGCATTTCCGACGAGCGGTCAATGCCGATCGCGTGTGCGGCGCGGGGAGCAAATAGTTCGATCATCCGTCCCGTACCGGTGCCGATATCGACCAAACGGCCAAGCGGCCGCTTGCTCAAGGCGCGATCGATTGCGCGCTCCACTTCGCTCTCGGCGACGTGAAGCGATCTGATCTGGTCCCACACTTCGGCAATTGCTGCGAAATGGCGCGAGGCGGCCTCGGCACGTTCAGCGCGGATCGATTCGGTGCGCGCCGCATCGGCTGCGAAATACGTCTGAGTTGCCGGATCCGCCCAGTCCTGGATCAAAGCGAACAATGGCCGGACGCGCTCCTCGTCGCCCAAGGTCAGGAAGACCCAGCTGCCTTCCTTGCGACGCTCGAGCACGCCGGCGT
>CBJLMA010000189.1:0-2190 GCA_966424035.1 uncultured Sphingomonas sp.
CTAGATCGTTTCGCAGTTCGATTGAATCGAACAGCATTCTACGACGTTGGCAGCTACGCTGCCTCGAAGGTACGCATCATGCCGCAGACGTCGCCTGCTCCGCGGCGCGCTGAAGCAGCCCCGAGCCAAGCTTCAATCTCTCTGAAACCGCTCCAGCCTATTGTGGATTGCTTCGTCGCTGCGCTGCTCGCAATGACGCCACGAATCAACCTCATCGAGCGACGGCATCCATGACCCACCGTTTCAATCCCACAATCCTTCGTGAATATGACATCCGCGGCATCGTCGGCGACACGCTGACAGAGCGCGACGCCTACGCGCTCGGACGTACCTATGCCGCTATCGCCGCCGACGAAGGCGCGCGGCGGATCGCCGTCGGCCGCGATGGACGGACTCATTCCGGAATGCTCGAAGCCGCGCTGATTCGCGGCCTGACCGAGGGTGGAGTCGACGTTGTTCAGATCGGCATGGGCCCAAGCCCAATGCTCTATTTCGCGACTCATTACCTCGACGTCGACGGCGGGCTCCAGGTCACGGGCAGCCACAACCCCGCCGATTATAATGGGTTCAAGCTGCTGCTGAAGGGCCGCTCGGTCTTCGGTGCGGAGATTCAGGGGCTTGGTCGGCGCGCGGCCGCCGGCGATTGGACCGATGGCAACGGAAGCGTTGAAGAGGTCGATGTCCGCGAGGCCTATGTGAATCGCCTGCTCGAAGGCTTCTCGGGCAAGCCTTTCCGAATCGGCTGGGACGCCGGAAACGGTGCCGCGGGGCCGATCCTCGACATGCTGGTGGAGCGGCTGCCAGGGCAGCATTTCACGATCTATACGAATGTCGACGGCCGCTTTCCCAACCATCATCCCGATCCGACGGTCGAAAAGAATCTCGATCATCTCAAGGCACTCGTCGCCGACAAGCAGCTCGACTTCGGCATCGCCTTCGACGGGGATGGCGACCGGATCGGCGCGATCGACGCTGACGGCCGGGTGATCTGGGGTGATCAGCTGCTGATGATACTCGCCGAGCCGGTGCTGAAGGAGCTTCCAGGTTCGACCCTCATTGCCGACGTAAAAGCCAGCCAGACCTTCTTTGATCGTGTTGCCCAACTCGGCGGACAACCGCTGATGTGGAAGACCGGCCACAGCCTCATCAAATCGAAGATGAAGGAGACCGGCGCACCGCTCGCCGGCGAAATGAGCGGCCATATCTTCTTCAAGCACCGGTGGTACGGCTTCGACGACGCGCTCTATGCGGCGGTGCGGCTGATTGAGGCGGTGAGCGCGAGCGGCATGAGTCTGACGCAATTGAAGGACGCGATGCCGAAGGCCGTCGCCACTCCCGAGCTTCGCTTCCAGGTCGACGAAAGCCGTAAATTCGCCATCATAGGCGAAGTCCGCGACCGCCTCCGCTCCGACGGCGCGACGGTCGATGCAACGGACGGCGTACGGGTCAGCACGAGCGACGGCTGGTGGCTCTTGCGGGCGTCCAACACCCAGGACGTGCTGGTCGCACGCGCAGAGGCGAAGGACGAGGCGGGCGTCGAACGCTTGATAGCGCAGATCGACGACCAGCTGGTGAAATCGGGCGTGCGCCGCGTTGAGGAAATACATTAGAGGTCGGCCGTCAATTGGTCGAAGCGGGTGGCGATTTGTTGCCGACTGCCGCTCGCGCCGGAAGCATTCTTTGCCGCTGGACTAAAGCTGCTGAAGCGGCCAGTTGCCGGTCGGCTTCACCCGGGGGGGACAATGATCCGACTATCGCTCTTGCCTTGCGCCGCCATGCTCGCTGCAGCGGCTCCGATCAGCTCCGCTGCAAGCGCCCCGCTTTCGGACTCCTCGCAGAGGGATGTCCAGTGCTTCATCTTGTTTGCTGCTGCTACCGATCGGGCCGCTACAGCCAATGACGGCAAGGCGAAGGAAGGGGCCACTCTCGGCTTGATGTATTACATGGGCAAGCTCGCAGTTGGCGCGCCCGGACTCAACCTCGTTGACGCAGTGCGCAAGCAGGCGTCGGTGATGGACGGCAATTCGCATCTCAAGGAAATCGGTGAGAGTTGCGACGCCGAGTTCGCCAAGCGTGGCTCCGAGCTCAGGGAAATGGGGACTCAGCTCCAGAAGCCGGCGCCCTAATCCTCCTCGTCCTCATAGCCCACGAGGTTCAGCTCGCAGGCCTTGATCTGGTGGGTCATGCACC
>CBJLMA010000190.1:0-2068 GCA_966424035.1 uncultured Sphingomonas sp.
CGAATTCCTCGGCGTGAATGTTCACTCCGCGAAGGAAGATCGGGCGGCCGTTGAGAAGGATGTCCTGTCCCCGGACCTCGATCGTCCTGAAGCCGATCCGATCCTTCCACACGTCGTCGCCGGCTTCGACGCGGACGTCATAGAGTGTCGGATTGTCAGGCGACCAGCGGCGCAGGCCTGGCGGCGCACGCGTCGAGCCGGTCCATGTCCCGTCCGCCGCTGTCCGGCCGGCGATGGTCAGGCCAAGCGCCGGAATCTTCAGCCGCAGCTCGCGGTTCGCTGCTTCGGCTCCGTCGAGCTTCACGCTTGCGGCTATACGACCGTCACGGGTCAGCCGGACCCAGGCATCGTCGATATAGGTCGAAGGAACCTGGATGAGCGCAACCGGCCGAGTGATCCCGCCGTAATTCTCCCAATCAGTGACGACCGGCGGAACGTCGGCTGCGGTGCGCTCCGAATCCGCACCGACAGTGACTTGATTGTCCCCGTCGCGGAGCAGATCCGTGACCTCGAAGGCGAAGGGGGTGAAGCCGCCCTGATGCTCGCCGACGAACTTGCCGTTGACATAGACGTAAGCGTGATAATCGACTGCACCGAAGCGCAGGAAGGCGCGCTTGCCCGGCTGCGCGTGGACGGTGAATCGGCGCCGATACCAGACGAGGCCGTTGTAGCGGCGCATGTCGGCCGAATGCGTGACGAAGGACTGCGGCAGGTGCACGACCGGCGAACGGTCCATGTCATATTCGTACAGCGCCATGGAATCCGCCCGCATCGCTGCGGTCGTGTCGATCTCTTCGTAACGCCGGTGCCCCGGTCCCGCCTCGCCGCCATGAAAGCCCGCGAGACCCTCGCGATAGGGATCGATCGACCAGTTCCACGGACCGTCCAAGTCGATTGCGTCGCGCATGTCGGCGCTTGCGAGGACGGGCTCAGCCCGGACGGTCGCGGGCGAAAGGACGAACGCGAGCAGGAGAAGCCAGCGCAATATTCGATCAATCATGGTCAGTCCCATGCCCTTCCGCCAGATATTGAGCGCTTTGCATTTCTTCGAGACGGCTGACGGTGCGCAGAAACTCGAAGCTCCCGTCTCCCGCTCGATAGAGCGCCGAGGGTTCGGCATCGGCTGCGGCGAGCAACTTGACCTTATGCTCGTAAAGCGCATCGATCAGCGTGACGAAACGCGCCGCCTCGTTGCGCATCTCGGGCCCCATCACCGGGATGCCGACGATGATGACGCTATGGTAGCGCCGCGCAATTGCGAGATAATCGGAGGCGCCTCGCGGGCCGCCGCACAGTCGCTTGAACGAAAAGACGGCGACACCCTTGAGGCTCTTGGGCACGTGCAGAGTTCGTCCGCCTCCGACGTCGATGTCCTCGGACGGCACCTTGGCGCGATCTTCGACCGGATAATCGGTCAGCTGGAAGAAAGCGCGGCTCAGCTGAGCCGTCGCTTCGGGCCCGTTCGGCACGTGCCACACGTCGACCCCGGTCAGGCGCTCGAGGCGATAGTCAGTCGGCCCATTTACCTCAACCGAAACCATCTTGTGCTCGATGAGCTCGATGAAGGGGATGAACAGCTCGCGATTGAGGCCGCCGAGATACAGATCTCGCGGCGGACGGTTCGACGTGGTGACGATCTTCACACCCTGATCGACCAACTTCCCGAACAGCCGCGACAGGATCATTGCATCTGCCGGGTTCGTCACCTGCATCTCATCGAAGCACAACAGCCTGGCTTCGCCAGCGATCTGCTCGGCGACCGGCTCGATCGGGTCGCCTTGCTGCAGGCGCCTCGCTTCGCGCAGGCGCTGATGGGTTTCGAGCATGAACTCATGGAAGTGGACGCGGCGCTTTGGCTGCAGGTCGATCGATTCGAAGGCGAGGTCCATCAGCATCGACTTGCCGCGGCCGACGCCTCCCCAGAGAAAAACTCCGGCTGGACCGTTCCACTTTGGCCCGAACAAGCGCGAAAAGAAGCCGCCTTGGCCGGCGAAGCTTCCGGCGAGCCTGTCGAGGGCCTCGACTGCACGCGCCTGTGCCTCGTCCGGCTTGAGCTCATGCGCTGCGA
>CBJLMA010000191.1:0-2027 GCA_966424035.1 uncultured Sphingomonas sp.
CCAGGCAGGATTTCGAAATTGCAGCCCTGCTCCGGCGCGACGTCGAGGCCGAACGCCTGACAATGGTCGATCACAGGCTTGAGAGCGAAGCCGCCGCCGAGCGGATAATCATCAGCCGCCATCCTGATCCGCTTTGGCATGCCGTCCGCAACGGACGGCTCAGGAAGCTTGAGGCGATGGGTCTCGCCGAGGATCTCAAGGACGGCCGCTGGAAGCTGGCGGGCGATCTTACCGCAACGCTGCGGCACTTGAGCGAACGCGGCGAGATCATCCGTACAATCCAGTGCGCGCTGAGAAACGCGGGTATAGAGCGAATGCCCGCGCATATCCTGCTCCATCGGGATGAGGATTCTCGGCAAGAAATCGTCGGTCGACTCGTCGGCAACGGTCTCCATGACGAGCAAGAAGGCCGCTATTATGTGATCATCGACGCGATAGACGGGCGCGCGCATTATGTGCCTGTCGGCGAGGCCGACGCGATCGATGCTCTTCCAGCGAATGGAATCGTCCAATTGACCGCCGGTCAGCCTTCCGCGCGAACCTCCGGCCGGACCATTGCAGAAGTCGCCGTAGCCGATGGCGCCGGCCTGGACGTCGAGCTCCCGGAAAACGGCACTTGGAAGATTGATCAATCCTACGCCGACGACGCGTTCGCCCAGGAGCAGACGCGCGCGGGTCGCACTCGGGTCGAAATCCAAGTCCTCTCGCTTGCACCGCTCTCGACGCTTCCGCATCGCGAAGCCGCGACCTGGCTCGATCGGCGCCTTGCCGAGCAGGAAAATAAACCGGTTCGAGCCAGCGGCTTCGGGGCCGAGCTCATCGACGCCATGGCGGCGAGGCGCGAGTGGCTGGTGGGCGAGGGCTGGGCCGAGGAAACCGATTCAGGACTGCGGTTCAGGCCCGGTGCGCTCGCGGCGCTTCGTCAGCGGGAGCTTGCGGCAGCTGCGGCCGGGCTGTCGCGCGAATTGGGGCTTGCTTATGTCCCTGTCGCGGAGTCCGATCATGTCAGCGGAACCCTCCTGCGCCGGATCGACCTTGTCTCGGGCCGCTTCGCGCTGATCGACTCCGGCCGCGACTTCACCCTGGTACCCTGGCGACCGATGCTCGAGCGCTGCATCGGCAAGGAGGTTGCGGGAATCGCGCGCTCGGACGGCGTCAGCTGGAGCTTCGAGCGAGTGCGTTCGATCGAACGATAGGAGGCCTGAAGCTTCGTCTCCACTGTTGCAGCGAGATTCCGTCCGCTGCGTCATTCTGCGTCTCTAGCGCAATTCCGCCCGCTTCGCTCGTCCTCCATTCAATCCTCCAAGCGCCGGCACCGGGCCGGGCGCGGAGGCGGGCATGACACCGACCAAGCTCCTCATCGGACAGATCGCAATCGTCTTCGCGATCATGATCCTTGGCGTCTGGGCCGCGACGCAGTGGGCTGCCTCAATGCTCGGTTACCAGGGTGGTCTCGGTCGTCCATGGCTGATCGTTGGCGGCTTTCCACTTTATCGACCGTGGCAGCTATTCGTCTGGTGGTACGAATTTGATGCCTATGCGCCGCGCCTCTTCAACAAGGCTGGTGCGCTCGCCGCCACGAGCGGCTTCCTCGGCTGCGGCGCAGCGGTCGTCGGCTCTTTGTGGCGCGCACGCCAGGCCGGCAATGTCACGACCTACGGGTCGGCCCACTGGGCCGAAACTGCAGAGATCGAAAGAGCTGGCCTGTTGGGCAGTGCCGGAGTGTTTCTCGGCGAAAGGGACGGCTCCTATCTCAGGCACGACGGTCCGGAACATGTTATTGCATTCGCGCCGACCAGGAGCGGCAAAGGGGTTGGTCTCGTCGTTCCGACGCTCCTCGGCTGGACCGGTTCGGCCGTCATCCACGATATCAAGGGCGAAAACTGGCAGCTGACGGCCGGCTGGCGGTCGCGATTCTCACACTGCCTGCTGTTCGATCCGACCGATGGCCGCTCGGCGAAATATAATCCCTTGCTCGAGGTCCGGCGCGGCGAAACCGAAGTGCGCGACGTCCAGAATATCGCCGA
>CBJLMA010000192.1:0-2021 GCA_966424035.1 uncultured Sphingomonas sp.
TTCTCGTTTATGCCTTGATCATCATCCCAGTGGCGATCGCCGCGCTCCAGGCGCTCGAGATCACTTCAATTTCGGCGCCTGCAACCGCGATGCTCGACCAGATCCTCGCAGCCATACCGCACGTGCTCGCCGCAGCGCTGTGGATCGGAATTGCGTTCGTTGCAGGGCGGTTCCTGAAGACGATCATCGAAGCGGTCCTTCCGCCGACCGGCTTCGACGACGCGGTCCGATCGACCGGAGTACTTCCGCCTACCGCTTTCCCGTCGAGGATTATCGCCAATATCGCGATGATCGCAGTGATCCTTGCAGCTGCGATCGAAGCTGCGAGCCAGCTCGGCGGCGGAACGGTCGCGATTTTCCTCGCGCAGGTGACCGAGCTTGGCGGCAAGGTGATCTTCGGAACCTTGATCATCGTGGTCGGGATTTTCCTCGCCCGGATCCTCGCCAATCTCGTCGGCAGCGGGACGGGCGAAGGCGGGTTCGCCCAGACGATCGTGCGATATGCGATTATCGCTCTGTTCACCGCAATCGGCCTGACCTTCATGGGGCTTGCCGATACGATCGTGATGATGGCTTTCGGCCTGATCTTGGGCTCGGCAGCGGTCGCCACCGCCCTTGCGTTCGGCCTCGGCGGGCGTGACGCGGCGGCGCGCATCCTCGAGCGCTGGGCCGACTTCGGACCGCCGCCACGCCCCGCGCCCCCACGGCGCATCCGCGGGACTCCGGCGCCGACCGACGAGCAGCCGCCGCTGGTTTAGATGACCTTCGACGAGGCGGTCGCTTTCGCGCTGACGCTTCCCGAAGCGGAGCTTGGGACGAGCTACGGCAAGCCGGCAGTGAAGGTTGCATCCAACGGCCGTGCCTTCCTCTTCCCGAGCCATGAGGCGAACACGTCATTCGGTGTCGCGATTGACCTCGATACGATCGAGATGCTGAAGACCACCGATCCCGACACTTTCTGGCAAACGCCGCATTACGAAGGCTGGGAAGGCATTCTGGTTCGCTATGAATCGACGGATCCGGAGCGCGTGCGCCAACTGATCGAACGGGCGCGAGACTGGGTCGCTGCAAAGCCCAAGCCGCGTCCCCGCAAGCGCAGGTGAGACGCTTCGAGAGTTACGTCGCCGTCGACTGGTCGGGCGCAAAGGGCAAGAAGCACAAGGGCATCGCGATCGCTGAAGCGCGCGGAACCTCGGCCCCTCGGCTCATCCGGCCGGGACATATCTGGTCGCGGCAGGAAGTGCTCGATTGGCTGCTCAAGCGCGCGGCAAGGGAGCCGACCCTGTTCGGCTTTGATTTCAGTTCGGTGCCGCCGCTGATCGAACGCGGCGAATATCTCCCTGGCGAACCGGATGTGCCGAAAACCGCCCGTGAGTTCTGGGCTTATGTGGACCGCGTCAGCAGCGACGAGGATTTGGGGGCGGCGAGCTTTCTCGAGGTCGCGCACCGCCGACACTTCTATTTCGGCCTTGCCGACGGAGTGAAGGCAGCATTCATGCATTTTCGCCAATGCGACCGGCGCTTGAATGCGCAAGGTGGCCGCAAGATCGCCTCGACCTATGACGCGATCGGCGCCGCCCAGGTCGCCAAAGCCAGCTTCTCCGGCATGCGACTTCTCCACCGCCTCGACGGCAAGGTTGCAATCTGGCCGATGGATCCGTTGCCACAGCGCAGCAGTGTGGTGGTCGAGATCTACACCCGCATTTATCTGCGCCGGGCCGGCCTCGCCGACGTAAAGCTAAGGAGCCGCGCGGAGCTCAACGCGGCTCTGAAAGCGCTGGACTGCCCAGCTGCACGACTTCGCTTCGAGCCCAATGACCACCAAACCGATGCGTTGGTGACCGCAGCGGGCATGCGGCAGTTGGTGATAACCGAGCCGCGCGCTTTTGACCCGGAGGGCCTCACCGCCCACATCGCGCAAACCGAAGGCTGGACCTTCGGCGTGCTTTGACCCAAAGGCAGCCGCGCAGCCGGTTTAGCTCAGTTGGTAGAGCAGCGGTTTTGTAAACCGAAGGTCGGGG
>CBJLMA010000193.1:0-2001 GCA_966424035.1 uncultured Sphingomonas sp.
GAAACGGTGGATGTAACGCTTGCACGAATTCCGGCACAGCAGGTCATTCGCGTCGAACTGGGTCCCGGCGACCTCTACGGCTCGGACTATGCAGGCAAGAGCCAGGTCCTCAATATCGTCCTGTCGCAGCAGTCGGGGATCGACGGCAATGTAAGCCTCGCGGCCAAGCGTTGGTCCACCGGCTATGTCAATCGCGATATCTCGGGATCGGCAGTAATCCGTCGCGGCGCCTCCACGATCAACCTGTCCGGCGGAAACGGCAGGAGCAATGGCAAGCAATTCGAGGAGGGCACCGATACGCTGACCGACCCGGCGACCGGCCAGCTCGTGGAGTTCCGCCGCAAGCACAACATCTATTTCAATCAAGACCCCTATCTGTCCGCCAGCTGGGCTTTGGAGAGGGGATCAGCCGATGCGTTCCGTTTGAACGCGCGCTGGCAGCCGAGCCGCTTCGACCTGTTCCAAAGGAACCGCGTCGCTCCCGCTGACGGAGTGCAGCATGACGACAATCTGTTTCAGCATTATCGCGACCCGCTGATTGAGATCGGCGGCGACGTCACGCGTCCCCTCGCCGGCGGAGCGATCAAGTTCGTGGCGCTCGCGACGCGGCGCAAACGCCACGATCTCGATTCTTATGTTGGGCGAAGCGGGTTGCTGTCCGACAATGCGCCCGTAACGGGTGGGTTTGAGCAGCTCATCAATGCTCGGCGCAATGAAACCATCGGGCGCGTCAGCTGGACGCGCTCAAACCTGTTCGGCTTCTCGTTCGAAGCGGGGGCAGAAGCCGCGCTCAACACGCTCGACGATCACGTGAGCCTCGCAGCGATCGACGAAGATGGAAACCGCGTGCCGATCAATCTTCCGATCGCCAATGCGACGGTCAAGGAGAAGCGCGCAGAAGTCTATGTGAACGTCGGCAAGACGCTATCTTCGTCGCTCCGGATCGACGGCGGCGTCAATTACGAGTTCTCGAGCCTCAAGGTGCGCGGCGATGCCACAGCCGATCGCACGCTGAAGTTCCTGAAGCCGAATCTGACCCTCGACTGGAAACCGGGTGGCGGTTGGCACACTCAATTCTCCGTTCGCCGTACCGTTGCCCAGCTCGATTTCTACGATTTCATCAGCTTCGGCGATCTGTCGGCCAGGCGGGTTAACGGCAGCAATGCCGATCTGCAGCCACAGCGCGCGTGGGAGTTCCGCGGGACCTTGGAACATCCGCTGTTCCGCGACGGACTCTTCAAGTTGGACATCGGACACGACCTCATCAGTCTGCTCCAGGACCGCATTCTCATCTTCGATGAACAAGGCAATGCGTTCGATGCACCCGGAAATCTCGGCACCGGCAACCGCGACTTCGCGACGCTGACGCTCGATGCACCGCTGAGCAATTTGTGGAGAGGCCTACGGGCAAAGTTCAACGGCACCATTCAGCGTACGCGCGTCGACGACCCGATCACGCATCGGCCCCGCAAGTTCAGCGGCTTCTTTCCGGCATGGCAGTGGGAGCTGAACGTGCGGCGCGACGCAGGCTCATTCTCCTACGGCTTTGATCTGACCGACAATCAGCGGTTCACATTCTACCGAACCGACGAGTTCGATACGAACCTCAACCGCGGCGCCTACATGACGGCTTTCATCGAATACCGACCATCACCGCGGACCGCGATCAATTTCCTCGTAGACAATGCGCTCAACACCCATGCGGCGCGGGATCGGCTGATCTTCTTCCCCAACCGGGCACAAGGAAGCGCAGCGATTCACGAATATCGCGATCGTGACCGTCATCTGAGTTTCCAACTCACGCTCAAGCAGAGCTTTGGCGGAGCCACTGGGACGAAGATTGCGTCAAAGGGCAAATGAGCCGAGGGGTGGCGCCTCCGACGCACCACAGCTAATAGCCGCCGCATCTTCATTCACAGCGGGGATATTGCAGTGGCCGAGCCAGCCATCCTGCCGTTCGACTGGCAGGATCCGTTCGATCTCAATCACCAATTGACCGAC
>CBJLMA010000194.1:0-1955 GCA_966424035.1 uncultured Sphingomonas sp.
CTGGCTTCGACGATATCCGCAGCTTCGCCATCGTTGGGATTGGCGAGCCAGCGGCGGATTGCGGCGCCGAGCGCGCTATTGCCTTCCTGCCGCGCGCGCTCCTCGAAATAGCCCCGATTGGCGTCGTTCTGCATTGGCTGGAAGCGATAGTTGCGCAGCTTCTCAAGCGCATCGGCAAGCTCGTAAATGGCATTGTCGGGGCGAGGCCGGCTGCTGTGCCCGCCCGGATTGTGGGTCGTGAAGAAGTAGGTCTGGAATGTTTTTTCGGCGATCGAAATGCCGCAGCCGAGCGGTTTGAAATTCGCGTCATAGGCGGCGCATCCGCCGTCGGCGTTGAGACCGAACTCGGCGTCTGTAAGATTGCGCCACTTGGTCGAACCAAGGGTCGCGCCGACCCCGCGAGTCTCCTCGTCGCCGCTGTAGAAAAAGATGATGTCCCGGTCGGGCTTGAACCCTTGGCTGATCAACTTGACTGCGGCCATGGTCGTCGCGACGTCGCCGTTCTTCATGTCGCTCGTCCCGCGGCCGAGGAAGTAACCGCCCTCTTCGCGGAAGATGAAGGGGTCGAACTTCCAGTCCTCGCGCTTGGCCTCGACCACGTCCATGTGGCCAAGGATCAGCATCGGCTTCTTGGTCGCGTGGGGCGAACGCCAGCGGACGATCAACGCCACCGTCTGGTCGCCGGGCAGCGCCTCATAGGGCATGACGTGGATATCGGATTGCGCGATGCCGGCAGCACGGAACTGATCGGCGAGCAGTTTGGCAACTCGCGCCGTCTGGCCACGATTGTGAACGCTTGGAATTTCGATCGCCTGCTTGAATAGTTCACGGGTCTTCGCCTGCCATGCCGGCGGGAGCTGGGTCGGAACTGTCCGTGGATCGACTGCGCCGGTCGCAGTGGTTGAGATTACGGCGGCCAGAAGCGCAGCAAGTAAGCGCATGATAATCTCCTATTTGCCTGCCAGCTCTTCCAGCATCAGCTGCCAATGCACCACATTGTCGTAGAGCGACTGGACCGGAATCCTTTCGTCCTTGCCATGCGCGCGAAAGTCTGTCGGGACCTGAACCCAGGCGCCGTTCGTGCCATAGACTGGAATACCGGCCACCCGGAACGGCCGCGCGTCGCTCGCACCAGTCGACATCTCCGGGAAGACGGGCATGCCCGGATGGAGCGTCTGCACAGCCTTCGTGAAGGCGCCTGTGACGTCGGGACGCAGCGGCGATGCCAGCGAAGCGACATAATCGTCGTTGCGGGTGACGACGACTGTCGGGTCCCCGACGATCTTCTCGAGCTCGGCCTTGACCGCATTCGGATCTTCGCCGGGGAAAATCCTGCAATTGATCATCGCCGTTGCGAGCTGCGGCAGTGCATTGTCGGCATGGCCGCCGAAAAGTCGCGTCGGAACGCAGCGCGTGCGGGTGAGGCCGACCTCGCTCTCGCTAGCCTCGATCAGGTCGGCTGCCTCCCCGTCGTTGGGATTGGCGAGCCAATGACGCATCGCATCGCCGAGCGGTCCTTTGTCCATCTTCGCCCGCGCGGTGAAATATGCCCTGGTCGTCTCGTTGAGCTTCGGCGTGAAGCGATATGCCTCGAGCTTATCCAAGGCATGCGCAAGGCTGTAGATCGCATTATCCTTGCGCGGTTTGGACGAGTGACCACCGCGGTTGCGAACCGCAAAGGTATAGCTCGCATAGGTTTTCTCAGCGGTCTGCATCGAAAAGCCGGCGGGCGAGCCATCGGGGTTGAATCCGCCGCCACCACCGTCGGCATTCAGCCCAAATTCGGGATGACCGAGCAGCTCGAGCCACTCGCTCGCGCCTTTCTTGGCCCCGATCCCATTCGTCTCTTCATCGCCGGTGAACAGCACGACAATGTCGCGCCTCGGCCTGAAGCCGGCTTTTTTGAGGTTGATCATCGCCTGGGTGATGGCGGTGATCCCGTCCTTCATGTCGAT
>CBJLMA010000195.1:0-1772 GCA_966424035.1 uncultured Sphingomonas sp.
TATCGAGCATGTCGATCCCGGCATCCTCGTCGATCAGCTGCATCAGATCCTTGTCTGAGCTGACGATGGTCACGCGCCAGCCGGCCTGTTTGGCCGCCGTCACGTAGCAGGCGATGATGTCGTCCGCCTCAAGCCCGGCTTCCTCTATGCACGGGATTGAAAAGGCGCGCGTCGCGACGCGGATCAGCGGGAATTGCGGGACCAGGTCTTCCGGCGGCGGCGGCCGATGGGCCTTGTACTGGTCGTACATCTCGTTGCGATGCGTGTGCTCGGACGCGTCGAGGATAACCGCCATGTGCGTCGGCCCATCGGCCTTGGTCAGCCCATCGGCGAGCTTCCACAGCATCGTCGTATAGCCGTAGACTGCGCCCGCAGGCGTTCCGTGCCGATTGGTAAGTGGGGGAAGACGGTGATAGGCGCGGAAGATGTAACTCGACCCGTCGACCAGGTAGAGGTGATTCTGGACGGGTGGAGTGGCGGCGTCGGACATGAGCACAAGCGGTTTAGCAGGGTGGCGGCGGGAGGGAAGTCAGCCGCAATCTAAGCTCACCGGAAGCGACTTTCGAGCGCTTGCTGATCGAGCGCCATGGATTGGAATTCTGACCAAGCCGATTGGGAGTTGCGAGTGACGCCAGCAGTAGGACGCTTCTCCTGCACGGCATGCGGCAAGTGCTGCAATCGTTCGCCGGAAGTCGAACTGTCGGAAGCGGCGGCCCTTGCCGACACCTTCGTTTTTAGGCTCATGTTTCGACTCTATTGGTTTCCGTGCGGCTTGGCCGATTATCTGGAGCTCAATGGAGGAAGCGAAAATGCGGCTGCGCTCTTCTTCCAGAAGAAGAGGCTCCTTTCGGCTTTTGCGGCACGCGAATATCCGGCGCGGCTCTCGCGCGGCGGCCGAGCGGTTGAACATAGGAAATATTTGATGATTTCGGCGCTTGCGCTCGACACCAAACATCGCGCTTGCAGCGCTCTTCATGGGAGCCGCTGCGCGATCTACGGGCGCCGACCGCTGTCGTGCCGAAGCGTGCCATTCCATTACTCGCGGGCTGACGCTTCGGCCGAGAGCGACTTGAAGGCCTTTGTCCAGACGCCGGGTTACGCTTGCGACACGAGCGAGGAGGCGGAGCGAGTGCTTGACCAGGGACGGCTCGTTGATCCCGAGGCGAGAAGGGTCCGCGCCCAAGCCGTGGCACTTGCTCAGCTCGACCGTCGCTGGAGCAAGGCCATTGCGCGGAGGATGGAGGGCGGCGGGCCGGAGGGCGCCTCGTTGCCGAATTTGGGGGAGATCGAGCTCAACGCAGCGTCCGGAGCAACCACGGTTTCGATGCGCGCCGCATGGCAAATTGCGCTGGAGATGGGGCTGATGCGCGACGAGGAGTTCAATGAAGTGATTGAGGTGCAGCTTGCAACAATCGACCGGGAGTTTGCCGCCGGCGATTGCCCTCAAGACGCCCGCGAGACGCTGGTCGAAATGCGCGCAGAATATCAGTCCCTGGCCAAGCGCCCCGAAGCGGGCCGCAGCGCCTGTGTGCTTGGGATCACTTCCGCGACCTAGGGCACCAGGACAGTGTCCCGGGCCTCCGGCAGCAAGTCGGGATAGTCAAGCGTGTAGTGGAGGCCGCGGCTCTCGTGGCGCGCCAGTGCCGAGCGAATGACGAGGTCGGCGACCTCGACCAGATTCCTCAGTTCGATCAGATCCGGTGTCACCCGGAAGTGACCGTAATAGTCCTGAACCTCCTGCCGAAGCATGTCGATCCGGTGCTTTGCCCGCT
>CBJLMA010000196.1:0-1685 GCA_966424035.1 uncultured Sphingomonas sp.
GTCAGGCCTGCCCGGAAATGCTCGAACCCGAGCGCCCCAAGTTGCTGGCGACGCTGCTTGGCCGTTTCGTGGTCAATCTGATGCACAGCTTCGGAGCGTGGCAGGGCATGATGCTCACCGGAACGCGCGCGGGGCGTATGCTCGAATCCGGGAACCGCGTCTATTTCGACTCCGCATTCGCGACTCGGCGCAACTTCAGCCGGCTGCTGATTGGCACCTCAGCATGGCGCGTCGACCAGCACGAGGCCGTGCTGACCGGTGCGGCCGAGCGGCTCGCGCAGGACCTGTCGCCGAATTTCAGCGCCGCTGCCTAAAGGTCGATCAACAGCCGAGTCGGGTCTTCGATTGCTTCCTTGACGCGCACCAGGAAGGTCACCGCCTCGCGTCCGTCGATCAGCCGATGGTCGTAGGACAAAGCGAGATACATCATCGGACGGATCTGCACCTGACCCTTCACTGCAACCGGCCGCTCCTCGATACGGTGCATGCCGAGCACCGCCGACTGCGGCGGGTTGATGATCGGCGTCGAGAGAAGCGAGCCGAATACGCCGCCGTTGGTGATGGTGAAGGTGCCGCCCTGCATGTCCTCGATGCCGAGCGTCCCCTCCTTGGCGCGCCTGCCGAACCCGGCGATCGACTTCTCAATCTCGGCGAAGCTCATCCGGTCTGCGTTCCGGACTACCGGCACGACGAGGCCCTTGGGCGCCGAGACTGCGATCGAGACGTCGAGATAATCATGATAGACGATCTCGTCGCCTTCGATGCTTGCATTGACCGCGGGCACGTCCTTCGCCGCGAGTGCGCATGCCTTCACGAAGAAGCCCATGAAGCCGAGGCGGATCCCGTGTTTCTTCTCGAACAGATCCTTGTAGCGGCTGCGGGCGTCGATGACTGCGCTCATGTCGACGTCGTTGAACGTCGTCAGCATTGCAGCGGTGTTCTGCGCTTCCTTGAGACGCCGTGCGACAGTCTGGCGCAGGCGCGTCATCTTCACGCGTTCCTCGCGCCGCTCGCCCGCACCAGCAGGAGCCTTGATCTGCGGAGCAGGTGCCGATGGCGCAGGAGCCGACGGCGCTTTCGCCGAAGGCTGCGCCGGGGCAGTCTTTTGTGCCTCTGCAGCTGCGATCACGTCGTCCTTGGTGAGCCGCCCATCCTTGCCGGTTCCGCGAATTTTCGTCGGGTCGACATGAAATTCGAGTACCGCCCGACGCACTGCCGGTGACAGGGTCGTGACATGATCGTCCTCGCGCTCCAGCTCCGCAACCGGCGCCCCCGCATCGCCGCGCAGCGCCGGAGTCTCGCCCGCACCCGCAGGATTGGTGGTTGCAGCAGCCGCGATCACATCAGCTTTTGGCGCCTGAGGGGCAGCGGCCGCAGCTCCAGCCGCCGCTTTCTCGTCGATCCGCGCGATGACCGCCCCGACTTCGACATTGTCGCCCTCTTCGACCAGCTGCTCGGTCAGCACGCCGGCAACCGGCGAAGGGACCTCGACGCTGACCTTGTCAGTCTCGAGACTGGCAATCGGTTCGTCAGCAGCGACGGCCTCGCCGGGCTTCTTCAGCCATTGAGCGAGAGTTCCTTCGGTGATCGATTCCCCGAGACCGGGGACTTCAACGTCAATGGCCATGGTTTTCCTTCATTCCGCGGCGACGGCTGCCTGGCCGCCGCTCGTCGAATTATGTCCA
>CBJLMA010000197.1:0-1680 GCA_966424035.1 uncultured Sphingomonas sp.
CGAACATCGCCATGTTGCGCTTGGCGAGGTCGGCAAAGACGTTGCCGCTGAATGCATCCTTGACCGCGCTCTGGTTGCGCTGGAAGGCGTCCATCGCCGCTTCCAAATATTGTGGCACGAAATTCTGCATTGAATTGCCATAGAGGCCGATCAATTGCTTCAGGAAATTGATCGGAAGCATCGTCGTGCCGCGCGCTTCCTCCTCGACGATGATCTGGGTCAGGACCTGGCGTGTGATGTCCTCGCCGCTCTTGGCATCGACGACCTCGAACTCGCGGCCTTCGCGCACCATTTGCGCAAGCCTGTCGAGCGTGATGTAGGTCGAGCTTTCGGTGTCATAAAGCCGCCGGTTCGCGTACTTCTTGATCGTTACCTTGCCCGAAGACCTGGCCATGAAAAGCTCTCCTAACGCCAGCGGAGGCTTACTACCGGAGTATCCTGCACTGCAACATGAACGCGCGCCACGGCCACTGCCCCTGTTTCTCGAATTGGTACGGGAGGTGTCGGCGCGCGATCCAAAGCTTGCCGCAGACGCTCTCGCTGGGCTGCGCGCTTATGAGCAAGCACCGAGGCACGGCCGCCCGGCGCCAAAAGCGGAAATCGGCCGCGTGCGTGGGACTGCGCTGCGCGACCATGGCGGGAACGGGCCGCCTGCAGTGTTGGTGCCCTCGCTCATCAACCCGCCGAGAATCCTCGATCTCGACGAGCATGTATCGCTGACCGGCGCGATCGCGCGAATGGGTCGACGCACACTGTTGCTCGACTGGGGCGAGGCGGAGGAACGGTCGGAGCTGTCGGTCGCCGGGCATATCGAGGAATTGCTGCTGCCGTTGCTGCGCAGCATCGGCGAACCCGTCGCGCTGATCGGCTATTGCCTTGGCGGGACCATGGCGATCGCAGCAGCCAATCTGATCGATGTTGAGTGCCTGGTCACCCTTGCTGCGCCATGGCATTTCGCTTGTTACCCGGACAGCTCGAAGAGCGCGCTCCAGGACATGTGGCGCCATTCCCGAGCAGCTGCGAAAAGCCTTGGCGCGCTCCCGATGGAAGTGCTTCAGGCCGCTTTCTGGTCGCTTGACCCCGAGAGGACGGTCAGAAAATTCGCCGAGTTCGGTCGGCGCGATCCGGCAAGCCCAGAGGCACGCCGATTCGTCGAACTCGAGGAATGGGCAAACGAGGGCGAGCCCCTGCCCTATCCAGCAGCACTGGAGTTGGTCGAAGGGCTGTTCGGCGAGGATTTGCCAGGCTCGGGCCATTGGCGGGTCGGCGACGTTCGGATGTCCGACCGGCTTTCCATAGCCTCGCTGCATCTGACTGCAGAGCGTGACCTGATCGCTCCGCCCCCGACCGCCGCTCATGGCCAAGTCGTTGCCATATCTTCAGGCCATGTTGGAATGATCGTCGGCTCCGCACGGACCTATGTGCATGAGGCGCTCGGAAAATTCCTCGGATATTCTCCAGCGCCTTCTCGCTGAACGCGAAGGCGCGACGCCCAACCATTAAAATCCCCGGCCGCAACAGCTCCAGGCGGGCATTCAAAATCGAGTAGGGGGATTCCTCACGGTCTCCCCCTCTCACACCACCGGGCATACGTTCACGTACCACGGCGGTTTCCGGTACGGTTCAACGCGGTGTGATGGCCGGCGAGGCTCACAAGGCCCTGCCGGTCGAACCACGCAA
>CBJLMA010000198.1:0-1549 GCA_966424035.1 uncultured Sphingomonas sp.
GATCGATCTCGAATATGAGCGTATCCGCGACTTCCTGATCCTCCATTACCATCTCGGCGCCCGCGATGATGCCGAGCTATGGCGTTATTGCCGATCGATGGAAGTACCCGAAAGCCTGACGCGAAAGATCGCGCTTTTCCGGCACAGCGGGATCATCGAGGAATATAGGGATGGGTTGTTTAGTCCGCCGAGCTGGCTCAGCGTGTTTATGGGACAGGGGCTCTTGCCGGAGAATTACCATCCAGCCGCCGACCTTCAGCCGCAGGACCGGCTGATCTCCGACCTCGAAAATCTCCGCGCCGACATTCGCGACCGGGTGGAGGAGATGTCGAGGCACGAAAGGGTCGTCGAGCGCTATTGCGAGTCGGCTCCGCCCGCCGAACTCAAAGCTGAAATGCGGCTGTGACCAAACGAGTAGAGAAAGTGGTGGTCGTCGGACGCGACGCGCCCGCCTGGATGGCGGCCGCTGCCATTCACCACATGTTGGCGCGGACGGGCGTCGAGGTCCGCGTGATTGAGCTGCCGAGCCTGCTTCAAGCCCCGGATGTCTATTCAGCGGTTCCCCCGCTCAAGGGGCTGCATGACCAACTGCGCCTCGACGAGAATCTGGTCCTGCGAGCCTGCAACGGTGTTCCGATGGTGGGGCAGCGCTTCTCGAATTGGTCGGGGCCAGGCGCTCCCTTCATCCACGGCTATGACGATCAGCCGCCGCCCGGCAGCGACCTCGACTTCACGCAATATTGGATAAAGGGTCGCCAGGAGGGATTGCGCACTGAGTTCGAGAACTTCTCGCTCGGCGCAATGGTCGCGAAAACCGGACGAGTTCCGAGGCTCGCGGCTGATTTGGACCAGCCGTTGAGCGCAACCTATGGCTATCATCTGGACGCCCGGCGCTACTCGGTTTTGATGAAAGAGATCGCGCTGCGCCGCGGCGTCGCAATGCAGGCCGCGACCATTGCTGCGGTGGAGCTTGAGGGCGAGCGCATCCAGGCATTGTCACTCAGCAACGGCGAGCGGGTTGAGGCAGACCTGTTCGTCGACGCATCGGGAATCGAAGCAGCATTGATCGGCCGCCTGCCCGGGACCGACCTTAAATCGTGGCGCGAATGGCTGCCATGCGACCGAATGATTACCGTATCGGGCAAACGACTGCAGCCGACGCCGGCGTTCAGCCAGATCTCGGCGTTTCGCGACGGATGGATTGGAATCTTCCCTCTGCAGGACCGAACTGCGGTCGTCGCCGCATATGATTCGCAGCTACGGTCGGACCGTGAGATGGTCGAAAGCCTGCCAGTGATCGCGCGTCTGCCAGTTGCCGGTGAGGCCGTGGTTTCCGGACTACAACAGGGAATTCGCGAGCGCACCTGGGTCGGAAATTGCGTTGCCGTCGGCGAAGCCGCGTTCAGCCTCGAGCCTTTGGACGGAGTCCAGCTGCACATCGTCCACAGCTGCATATCGCATCTGATGGTCTTCTTCCCGGTCGAAAGCGGCGCTTTTCCGGAAGCGGCCATCTATGACGGCAGAGTTCGATCGATCGCTGAGAACATGC
>CBJLMA010000199.1:0-1536 GCA_966424035.1 uncultured Sphingomonas sp.
TGACGTTCATCAGCAGCAGTCGGTATCTTCGAGGTGATTGCGTTCGATCTGAAGCGTGCAATGCTCGATATGGAAGCGGTCGTGCAGCATCGAGCGGGCTGCCTGCAGCAGCGTGTCGGTCGAGACGACGTCTGGTGCAACCAGGTGCGCGGTCAGCGCGGTTTCAGTGGTGCTCAACGGCCAGACGTGGAGGTCGTGGACCGTCTCGACCCCGCTGAGCTCTCCGAGCGCTTGCTGGACCTCATCGATCTCGATCCCGCTCGGAACGCCCATCAGCGACATGCCGACCGACTCGCCCATCAGGCCGATGCTGCCCCATAGAATGACCGCCGCGACCGCAAGGCTCATCACCGGATCGACCCATTCCTGCCCGGTCCAGAGGATGAGGAAGCCAGCGAACACGACCGCTGCCGACACTGCGGCGTCCGCGGCCATGTGCTGGAAGGCGGCGCGCACATTGATGTCGCGCTTGCGCCCGCGGGCGAACAGCAATGCCGTCAGAACATTGATCAAGATTGCGAGCGCCGCGACGATGATCATTGCACGCGCGTCGCTTCGGCCGGGATTGAACAGCCGCCGGATCGCTTCGGCTGCGATTGCTCCAACTGCAATCAGCAGGAACAGAGCGTTCGCGAGCGCTGACAGGATCGACGCCTTCTTCAGCCCGTAGGTAAAGCGCGGCGAGGGCGAGCGCTTGGCCATGACTGCGCCGGCCCAGCCGACCACCAGTCCAAGCACATCTGACAGATTGTGACCTCCGTCGGCGATCAGCGCCATCGAATTGGCAAGAAAGCCGTAGACCAGCTCGACAAGGACGATTGCCCCATTGAGCGCGATGCCGACCGCAAAGGCGCGGCTGAAATCATCATGGCTATGATGCTCATGACCGTGGTGATGATGCGAATGGCCGCCCATCCGCCAAGCCTAGCCGAGGGATCCGTCGGAACTCAAATACGCTTGGTCGAACGCAGCGGCCATTTCACCGGCCGTTCATCTTGCGACAATGTATCATCGGCTCTAGGCGCGCACGACCCACTCTCCTCAGCGAGTTCCAAATCCCGTGAAACGCATCTCTTATGCGGCGATTGCTGCAGCGCTCCCATTTTCGCCCGCGGTCGCGCAGCAGGCATCCGCTGCCGGTCCGGGCGTGACGAGCGGTGCGGCTGCGGCCGCGTCCGAGCAAACCAGTGTCACCGACGGCCAGGCAGCGCAGAAGAATCGGCCAACAGGCAATATCGTCATCACCGGCCGGCGGCTCGATATCGCCCGCGATTCAATCACTCCGTCGCTTGGCGCAAGCCAATATACGTTCAACCAGGAGGCGCTTCAGAAGCAGCCCGGCGGAACCAATCTCACGCTCAACAAGTCCCTGCTCCAGGCGCCGGGCGTCGTCCAGGACAGCTACGGCACGATTCACATCCGCAACGAGCACGCCAACATCCAGTACCGGCTGAACGGCGTGATCGTCCCGGAAAGCATCAGCGGCTTCGGCACGACCTTCGACCCGAAGATTGCAAGCTCGATCCAGCTCATCAC